>JBBPIH010000017.1:0-109338 GCA_038040455.1 Acidobacteriota bacterium | reverse complement strand
CTTACAAATCGGTTATGACCTCGAAACCGGAGAGTTTTGCAAGAGGCTCTTCAATCTTCTGATTAGAACTTCCGCCAGCCAGCGCCATCAACGCGTCCGGCAGCATACCTCGCCAGTTAAGATAATCATGTCCGCAATTGCACTCTCGGTACTCGACCTCGTACCCTTTGGCCCTCAATACATCGCGCATATGACGATTCACCGCAACCATGTCCGGAGCGCCGTGCGGGTTCGGGCCGGTCTCAAACAGTCCAACGTCTAGATAGAACCGCAGCGGCAACTTCTTGCTGGTGGCGAACTGACGAGCTAGCCACTCGGGCTCTTTTTCACTATCCGGCTTCCACCAGAACGAACCGGACTGGGAGATCACATTGCCGAAGATTTCAGGATGTCTGAATCCTACGAAGGCCGCGGCAAGCCCGCCGAAGCTTACGCCACACACCACGGTCTGGCTCGGATCGGTAGTGACGTTGTAGTTTGCCCGCACCCACGGGATAACCTCTTTAGCAATGAACTCCGCGTACGGCTCGGAGCAAGCAAACTCGGTGCTGCGGGAGTAAGGAGTCGGGTTATCGAGGATGACCGCAATCATCGGAGGCAGCTTTGACTTGGCCAGGAGATTGTCGAGAATCGCCGGGGTGGGAACTAAAAGCGTGTACATTAGTCCATCGAACATCACGATCAATCCATACGGCTTGCCGTCGCGAGCGTAGCCGGGCGGCGTGTACACCCAGGCTCGACGTTCGTTCTTAAGAATCCCGCTCTTGATCTTCGCATCTTCAATGCGGCCCTTTGGGACTTCGGGTTGCCGCACGCCCCAAGCACTAGGGGGCGCACCAGGCAGCTCGACGATTGAGCCGCCCCCGATAGCGACGCGCTTGTTGAGCGGATCCATCCTGACCGTGGCAAACCGCTTCGCGATGTCTTTCTCGTCGACGTCTTCAATAGGCACAAGCGAATCATTGAGTGAGAGCGCATAAGTAAATCGAGCGTCGCTCGGCAGGCGGTAAGTTTTATGCCAGAGGTCCGTGTCCATCAGGCGACGCATTTGATTCTTCGCGAGGTCGCTGCCGCTCAGCCCGGGCCACACGAGAACGTTCTTAGTTTCTTCCTTGGCCCGCCAGAGAAAAGTCACCAGCACGTTTCGATCATCGCCTTGAATGGGTTCGACAAGCGGTGTCCCTTGACTGGCCACTTCTTGCCATAACTGTTCAAGCGCCGCGCGGTTTCCGGTCTCAAGCTCCTGGCGCAATGCAGAAAGCCGCGGGCTGACCGGCTCCTGTTTTGTCCGAACCTGTCCTGTTGAGGAAAGGCGGAAATCCGTTCTTGCAGCCTCAGACGAGAGCCAGGACCAGAAGCCGCAAAACAGCAGCGCGAATGCGGCGATCATTGCGAGTCTCTTCATGTCACCAATCTCCTCAATCGCGCTCCCTATTGCTGAGCTTCGGCGATTTCGTCTTCGTAGAAAAACGCCGGACCGCATGCGACGAGCAGCGTGATAGGCTGAAGGCCGGTGTTTTCAAGAGTGTGTCGATGGCCGCGCGGGACGTACACCGCATCGCCAGCTTCGACTTCACGAGTCTCGTCACCAACGGTCATCAAGCCATAACCTGAAACGATGTAGTAAATCTCTTCGATCTCGCGATGATGGTGAAGAGTCACGGCGCGGCCCGGCGGGAGTATCTCTTCGGCGAGGCTGCACTGAGTGATACCCGACGTCGTGCGATCAATGAGCGGGCGAAGCTCAGAGCCGTGAGCCGTGTTGATGATGCCGGCGTGTTTGCGGTTCACGACAATCATTGCTGAGAAGCATTCTGCCACGAGCTGCGACATTGAGCCAGTACGTCCTGCGCGGTTGCGTGTGGAGCGGAGGCGGCGCGGTAACAAGGCAATTCGTGCTTAGCATTTTCCTTGATATGGTCACTAGAAAAGCATAAGATTCTCGACACGCGCAGGCCCTCCAAAGCGCGTGAAAGTTTAACACCCAGGAGATCAAAGCCGTTGAAGTCTGATCGCAAGCCCGTGACGCTCGTAACTTGCCTGGTACTGCTCAGCCTGGCAGTGGCGCAGGGCAGCGATCACCGAACGAGGCTTTCTAAAGTGCGCAGCGTTTCGCTGCCTTCTTCCGCCATACTCGACGAGCACGCGCAACCGCTAATCGCATCGAGCGGCAAAGTCGGCTTCGTAGGGTCGGTAACTGGTGGATCGCTCATCTCGTTCAGCGTGACTTCAGGTAAGATTCTTTCATCGGTGCATGTCGGCGAGACCCTGGGTGCGATATCGATCATAGAGACGGCCGGTCGCAGGCTCATCGCTGTGCCTGCGGTGAATGATCCCTCCAGCGGTAGTCCTGCGACAATCAGCATCATCGATGCGAGCAGTGCGAAGCGGCTCGAGTTGAAATCGCTGCTGGTGCTTCCGGGCGACGCGGGTATCACGGCAGCAACAGGCGCGGTGTTGACCCGAGACGGGCGCTTTTGCCTGATTGCTTCGAGCTTCGATCTTCCGACCCTTTACTCGTTCGACGTGGAAACCGGAGAGTTGGCGTCTCACCTTACTCTAATCGGCCGGCCATCAGAGATAGCCCTTTATGATGACGGCACACGGCGAACCGTCGCGCTTGCAAGCGCCCCCGGGAACAACTTGTCGGTAATAAGGATCGATGATCAGGGCGCGCTCACTTCATGCGCGAACTTCAGCCCTTCGATCGCTCGCTTTGATGAAGCGAACAATCCGGCGTTCAGCTCGGATGGAACATTAGTCTACATTGCAGCGTCTACCGGCGACCGGCTGTTCGCCATAGACTCGGAAAGTGGCATCATCATCGACAGTATCTCGATACCTTCCCCTGAACGCATAACCGTCGCTACAAGGCCGGACGGAATCGAGATGATCGCGGCGACGCGCATACGCCGGCCGGCTAACGGCACGCGCGGAGGAGTCACTGTTCTCGCGAACCAGGATGGCCGCCTTGTGGAGAGGGCGGAATTCACGCCTCCCGAGGGAGTCGAGTTTTCGCTAGCGAATAATGTCGCGTTCACAGGGGACGCCTCAATCGCGTTTGTTGGATCGACGACAGGGATGCTGTTTGCCTTCAACACAGAAACCGGAGAGTTGGAGTCCTATCAAGAGGTCGGCAGCGAGCTTCGCCGAATAGCACTGAGCGAGAAAGCCCATTCGGTTGCCGCAGTGCGCTCGGCGCCGAGTGGTGATGAGGTAGCAATCATCAATTTCGATGTCGTCGGACCGGACGAGACTGACCCCTCGGCTCCGATGATCGGATCGGTGTCGCCCGGGGTCGTTGAGCAGGGCCGCTTAAGGAATCTGAAGCTCGTAGTCGCCGGGAAGAATTTCACCGAAGGCTCGTCGGTGATAGTGAACGGTGTGGAAATGGGCGCCGACCTTGTGAGAAGAGGAACCGCGCTCGAGACCAGGCTGCCAAAGGCACTGTTTGATCAAGTCGCCCCGATCAGCGTTCTGGTCAAGGGCGCTAACGGGGCGCTCTCTCAGCCAACAGAACTGAGAGTAGTAAGACCCGGCGCCCCTATGATCGATCGCATAAGCCCGACCGCAGTGGCGGGGCCGAGTACGCCATTCACACTCAGAATCACAGGAAGAAACTTCCGCGCGAGCTCGACAGTGGTCGTTGCCGGCCGGCCGCTCAACACTCAGCAAATCGGAACCGACACGCTGCAGGCGGTCGTTCCCGCGGACATCGCGGACACGGTGAGAGCGGATGGCATCAAAGTCCAGGTGAAGGATCTCGCGGTTCCGGACCTGGTATCCGCCAATGAAAAGGAGCTGCACATCTTTGGTCCACGGGTGACAGACTTGAAAACCACGGTCGGAACCGTTGTCGCCGGTGGCAGAAGCTTTGGCCTGACGATCACAGGCTACAACTTCCGCGAAGGCGCTCAGGTGGAGTTGCGGGTTAATGGCGAGGTGTTTACCGCAGTCGAGGTTCAGCGACTTGGCAGCAAGGCCATCAAGCTGGCTGTTCCGACTCATATTTTTCAGGAGTCAGGGAATCTCGCAGTCGTAGTGCGCAACCCTGACGGCAGCGAGTCCGAGTCGCGCGCGTTGGACGTTCGGGCGCCTGAGATCACGTCCTTCGCGCCAGGCAAAGTCTTCGCCGGTTCATCTAAAGTGCGGATCGATATCCTTGGAAAGAGCTTCCGCAGACACGCACGGGTGTACGTAGGAAATGCTCGCATTGAGAACAAGCACGTGCGCTTCCGCAGCAGCTCTCATTTGATCGTAACGCTCTCGGGTGATTTGAACAGGCTGCTCGAGAAACCCGACACGTTAAGGTTTCAAGTGGTCAACCCGAATGATGCTGACGGCGTGCCTTCAGGGAACAAAGGATTGAGCATCGTGGGCCCCGAGATCGCAGACGCCTCAGTTCAGCCCATGAAAGGTGACGCGACGCGAGCTCGCGTAGTGATCCGAGGCGCGAACTTCCGCAGAAGCGCAATAGTCGAGTTCTTCAAGGTGGGGATGGAAGACGCACCGGTGATCCAAAAGAAGCCCCGAACGTTGAAGCGAGATCGGCTGATTGTGGTTGTGCCCGCGAAGAAGCTCGAAAGGATGGGCAGCTTTCGAGTGCGCGTGGTCAACGCTGGAACCGTGTCCGTAGCTTCAGCCTTCGTCCGGCCGCGGCAAAGTGAAGTGGCAAGCAGCGATAACAAATAGATCAGGCGTTTTGAGAGTTGCGTGACTCTAGCGGGCGGGACTTCGGTCCCGCTTTTTAGTTTGGAGGGCTCACTCGCTTGACGCTTCGGGTTTTCTCAGCACGTAGCCCGCGCCCCTCACGGTGTGGAGAAGCTTCGGTGAAAAGTTACGGTCTATCTTGTTGCGAAGGTAGTTCACGTACACATCGATGACGTTCGTGAACGAGTCGAAGGTCTCATCCCATACATTCTCTGACAGTACCGTGCGCGAGAGCACCTGATCTGGGTGCCGCATAAAGCACTCTAACAAGGCAAACTCTTTCGAGGTGAGCGTGATTGGCTGGTTGGCCCGCGTAACTCGGCGGGTTAGCGGATCCAGCACAAGATCGCCGATTTGCAGACGGAGATTCACTTCGGCCCGGTCGCGCCGGCGCAGGGCTCGAATGCGAGCCAGGAGTTCGGCGAACGCGAAAGGTTTGGTCAGGTAGTCGTCTGCGCCGCTGTCCAATCCACTGACCTTCATATCAACGGAATCGCGTGCAGTCAGCAGCAGGATCGGCGTCGATACGCGGCTTTCTCTGAGCTTGCGGCAGACTTCAAGGCCGTCCATCAGCGGAAGAGTAATGTCTAGAACTATCAGGTCGTAGCTACCGTTCGACGCGCGATACAGTCCATCTTGCCCGTCGGGCGAAATGTCAACGGCAGCACCTTCTTCCTCAAGCCCGCGCTTGATAAAGCTGGCCATCTTGGCTTCGTCTTCAACTACTAAAATACGCATCGGTGTCAGTATAAGAGATGAGGTCAGGGTAGGGAAGCAGGCGAGAAGGGGAGCAGGGGAGAAGGGGAGTAGGGGAACAGGGGAGGGGAGCAGGGCAGTTCATTTACCATTTACCATTTTCCATTTACCATTTTGCCAATTCTAGTTTCACGTTTGAAGGTTAAAGAAATGGGAAATGGGAAATGGGAAATGGAAAATGGTAAATGGAAAATCCTATGTCCTTGGGCGGTCGCCCCCTCTCACCCTGGCCCCTCCGCGTGGTATACTCTCATCGGTTCTTTGGAGTGGGTTGGACGGTTGCTGGCGCTCACACGGTGTTCAGATTCTGGGATTTCAATTTTGAGATTTCAGATCCGAGATCCGCGAGCGCGAGAGGAAAGTCCGAACACCGCAGGGCAACGGACTGGCTAACAGCCAGGCGGGGTGACCCGACGACAAGTGCAACAGAGAAAAGACCAGCCGATGGCTCCTTCGCGGTGGCGAAAGCTGCTTGTTGGAGCACAGGTGATGGGTGAAACGGTGGGGTAAGAGCTCACCAGCACGGGGTGGTGACGCTTCGTGGCTAGGCAAACTCTCCGTGGTGCAAGACCAAATAGGGAGGCGTCATCAGGACTGCCCGTCCGAAGCGTGGCCGCTAAGGTTGTCGCGCTACGACCTCCGGGTAGGTCGCTCGAGCGAGCGGAGTAATCCGCCGCCTAGATGAATGACCGTCGCTGACTCCCGGTTGCGCTCGCGTGGCTACGCTGCTCGAGCAGGTCGGGAGCCGGAACAGGATTCGGCTTACAGACCCACTCCAGAATCATCGGATGTACCGTAGCTTGTCTAACCTGCGGCTCGTTTCGTAGTTCTGCCGCAGGTTAGACAACCTACGGTACGGTTTCATCGGAGACAAATGTGAACAAGAACAAGTACCTGATAGCTCTCATCGGATTGGCGGGCGGGTTCATTCTCAGCTTCATTCTCACCCAGAATTACAACAAGAGTAATGCGGCGCCGGCTGCTAGCACGACGCCGTCAGGAATGGCAGGCGGGGCCGGTGGCGCCGGCAATCAGCAAGCAATGATGGGTCAGGTCCAGCAAGTCATCGACAAGGCCAAGAACGCTCCCAACGACTTTCAAGCCCAGGTTGAAGCCGCGAAGGTTTTCAATCAGGTCGGCCGAGTCGCCGAGACCGCCGAATATTTGGAAAAGGCGCATGCTATCGATCCGAATAAATTCGATGCGCTGGGGGCCGCTGGCTTCTTAGGTCAGTACTATTTTGATCAGAAGAACTATGCAGAAGCGGAGACGTGGTTCACTCGTGCGATTAAGGCTGATCCGAAAGAGGCTGATCTCTACGTCGCGCTGGGTGAGACCTACGTTCAACGTGTACCGCCGCAACCCGATCAGGCCATTGCGCAGCTTCAACAAGCTCTCGTCATTAATCCGAAGCATGGGCACGCGCTTGGCCATCTCGTGGAAGCTTACGCGTTAAAGAAAGACGCCCGCGCGGCTGAAGAGACGGTCAAACGCCTCAAAGAAACAGACCCGACCAATACGAGAATCTCGGTTTTGGAAACGCTTGTCGCGGACTTGAAGGCCGGCAAAGCGGTGAGCATTCCCAAGGAGTAATCGGACGTGATGAAGAGATGAAGCGTTCGGGACCTGGTCAAACATCACGCATCGGAATCACGATACAGAGCAATGTTTTTTAGATTTGTAATCTATTGCATTCTGGCTTACCTCGCACTTCGCTTCGTCAGGCGGCTCCTTTCTCCGCCGCGTACCCGAGGCCCCCGCGTAGGAACACGGAAAGGCGGGCCCGCACAGATGATCAGGTGCCAGAATTGCGGGATGTTCGTAGCTCAGACCAGTGCCTTGCTTGTGGGCGGCCGCGAGTTTTGCTCGAGAATCTGTGCTCAGAAAATTAACAGGGTCTGATTCCGGCGAAAAAAAAACTTTCTAGTTTGGAAGATTCTTGCATCATCACCCCAAAACTTTCCGTCAGTTATAGGTGAAGGGAAGAGACGAAAGAGTTATTCAGCAGGATGACCCTTCGTTTGGCCAGAGCGCTTCGGCAGAGTGGGCCCCGGCCAATCGTCCAGCTAGCACCCCCGATTTGGCGCTATTGTGAGCATTCAGCACCCCCCTGTTTGCTGCGCTGGCAGCACTGTGAACGGAGGCAAATGAAGCCAAAATGAAAATAAGTGATGTTCTACTACGCCCGTTTGGTGCGAGAGACCCGAATTGCCCCAGTGAAGCTGACGTTCTGACCTACTCCGAAAACAAAATTTCCACACGCAGCCGGGTCAGGTTCGAGCGGCATTTCGCAGGGTGCAATGATTGCCGTGAGCTCCTGGTTTTTCTCGGACGCGAGCCTGACGAAATGGCGGTTTCGCTCTCTCAGGAAGCTGTGTCTGAACAGACCAACAGAGTCCTCGCCTACATACAGAATGATGAGCGCAACCGAACAAGGCTGGTGCATAAAACTCGACCCCTAGGTGGGTTCTACATTTCCTATCCCAGGCTCGCGACAGTAGGCCTTGTCATCTGCGCGATCGCAGTCGCGGCTGTCTTCTTGATAACCAGCGGACAATCGCCGGCAGACGCTGGGAAGGAGGCGCTCACTCTTGCGATGAAGGATGCGCGGCGTATCGAGGCTCGAGTTTCAGGAGGATTCGATCATTCACGCTACGGGGCGGGCACCCGCGGCGATGATCGTAACGACGACAATTTGCGGTTCGACCAGGCGCTTGGCAGGCTGAGGTCGGCCCTGCAGGAGAACGCTCCGGTGGATGACAGACTGATGTTAGCTCGCGTTTATCTGGCCCGCGGAACACGCCCGGAGGCCCGGCAAGCGCTCACGATACTTACTCAGCTTGGGGCGCGAGGAGTGGAGACGCCGGGAGCCCTCAACGACACGGGTGTGGCGCATCTTCTGCTCGACGACTACGACAGCGCTATCGCATATTTCAGCAAGGCTCTCGCGAAGTTGCCGAGTTATGACGAAGCTCTTTTCAACAAAGCCCTTGCTGAAGAGCGCGCCCATCGCGACGACGATGCGAGGCGGGACTGGCAGGTGTTCCTCAGCCACTCATCCGATGATAAATGGAAAACCGAAGCAGCGGACCACCTGAAAGCGCTTAGCCGTGATCGGTAGGATCTGTAACCTCCGCTCGTTCTATTTCGCCTTTCTCCAACCTGCACGTTAGTCACTTCAGCCATGCGTCCCCGATCGCAATGTCAACGGTCACCGGAACGCTGCGGATAAACTCGCGTGCTGCTGCTATCATTTCGCGATCCAGTATCGCCGCGCACTCTTCGGCGTGAGCCTCGGCTACTTCGATGACGATCTCGTCGTGGATGCAGTTCACGATCTTAGCGTCGATCGGCTTGAGTGCGTCGTGTAGAAGTGCGAGCGCGCGCTTAATGATGTCTGCCGATGATCCCTGAATCGGTGCGTTCTTTCCCAGCCGCTGAGTGGCGCCCACCTGGCTGCGATCATTAGCGTCGAAACTGAAATAGATCAACCGCCCCGAGCGAGTGCGGCTCTCGCGATCGGTCACCGCTCGGTCGGCTGCATCTCTCAGGAACGCAGCCACTCCACTGTACGCGTCGAAGTATTTCCGTAGCATTATCTCGGCTTCTTCCAGCGAACAGCCAATTCGCGCGCCCAAGCCCTGAGCGCCCAGTCCGTACATTATTCCGTAGTTGAGCTGCTTTGCTGCCGCTCGTTGATCCTTTGAAACCTTTGCCAGCGAAATGCCGAACATCTGGCTGGCAGTCACACAATGCAAGTCCTCGCCAGACAACAGCGCCTTAACCAGCGCGGTGTCTTGCGACCAATCGGCAAGTATGCGCAGCTCGATTTGCGAATAGTCTGCGATTACGAGCTTCCGGTCCGCCGGCGCGCGAAAGCACGAGCGATATTCTGGCGTGTTCGGAACCTGCTGGAGATTCGGGTCCGAGCAACTCATGCGTCCGCCTGTCGCGCCCATCTGCCTGAAGTCCGCGTGTACGCGTCCAGTGACCGGATTGATGTGTTCGAGCAGCGCAAGACCGTAGCTTGAAAGAAGCTTCTGAACGCTGCGGTATTCCAGAAGCTTTTCGATTGCGGGGTGATCTTTTGCAAGCGGCTGGAGCTGCCAGCTTCGCGTGCCTTCGACCTTGATGCCCATGTGCGCAAGTGCTTCGGTTACCTGCGTCGGGCTGTCGAGGTTTATATTCGGAGGCTCGCCGAACAGCGTGAGCTGGGGAATGCCGGCTGCAAGCTCCCGCTTTAGCTCATCGGATAAGACCGCGTGAGCTCGCTCAAGATTAACTACAAGCCGCCGCCAGCAATCCACATCAAGCGCCATGCCTGCAAGCTCCATCGCCGCCAAAGGCAGCACGCAATCAAACTCAAGCTTCGCCACCTCCTCGAGGTTCAGTTCATGAAGTCCCGCCGAAAGTTTCTCGTACAGCGGCAACATCAACGCCGCATCCTTCGCCGCGTACTCGTATTGAGCATCGCTTAGCTGTCGCGACCAGTCGCTTACCTGGAGCGATTTATCCACGAGTTCGCCGAGATGACGCTCGCTGACAGCGGAGAGCCCGTGCCCCCCTTCGTGCCGGCCAGCGCCGATCAACTGGCTCGCGAGCAGAGTATCGAACAGCCCGCGGGCTTCCAGATCGAAGTGATGGAGCAACATCTTCACATCGAACTTTGCATTGTGGAATACTTTAATCGGCTTCGTCGATGACAGCAGTTCACGCAGTCCCGCATGTTTCAGCGCCGGAAGTTGGAAGAGGTCGATGACAAAGCCTTGTTCAGGCGTTGCAAACTGAAGCAACCGCACACCGCCGCGAAACGGATCGAGCGAGGTAGTCTCGGTATCGACACCAATAATCTGATGTCGAGAAATGGCTTCCAGGGCCTTTTCCAGGGCTGGTTCCGTGTTAACGAGTTTGAAGGGCGCCCTGCTCACTCAGCTTTTGCCTCGCTCCGCGGCTTCGGTTGTCGCAAGCTCGATCCGGCGCAAAGGGCGCTATCTCTCGATCGGGCGCTCGCTTGAGAAAGTCACACGTGCTCGATTATAGTTGAGATTCTTACATCAAGCTCGTGGACAATCAACCATGTGATGACAGCAACCAGTAGTACTCCATCAAAGACCGAATTTAGGCAGAGACGTGAAGAAATGATGCGACGCATTAGCGGCGGCGTGGCGATCTTCCCCGCTTCGCCGTCTGCGATCCGCAACGGCGACGTCGAACACGAGTATCGTCAGGCCACAGACTTCTATTACTTGACCGGCTTCGAAGAGCCAAATGCTGTCGCAGTGCTAGCGCCCGATCACGCCGAACACAAATTCGTCTTGTTCGTTCAGCCCAAAGACCGCGAGCGCGAAGTGTGGACCGGATGGCGCGCTGGAGAAGAAGGGGCGAAGCGTGACTACGGCGCCGATGCGGCGTTCACGATCGACAAGCTCGATGAAGAACTGCCGAAACTCGCGGAGAAGGCAGATCGGATTTATTACCGCTTCGGCAGCGACCCAACATTCGACGAGCGGCTGGTCGGATTCATGCGGCGGTTCCAGCGCCAGCGCCAGCGAGAAGGCACAGGCCCGACATCGGTGATTGATCCTGCAGAGTTGCTCCATGAAATGCGGCTAATCAAAACTCCCGATGAGCTTGAGCTGCTTCGCCGCGCTATCGATATCACATGCGAAGGCCACCTCGCCGCGATTCGCGCCTTGCGGCCCGGCGCTCACGAATACGAGATAGAAGCTGAGCTGCGCTATGTCTTTCGCAAGAACGGGAGCCCTCGCTCCGGCTATCCTCCGATAGTTGCCTCGGGCGCCAATGCCACCGTGCTTCACTACACGGTGAACAACCAGCGAATCGAGGACGGCGATCTCGTGCTGATTGATGCGGGCGCCGAGTTCGGTTACTACACAGGGGACGTAACCAGGACGGTGCCGGCCGGGGGAAGCTTTACTGAGGATCAAGCTGTGTTGTATCAGCTCGTGCTGGACGCCCAGCTTGAAGCGATCGACGCGGTGCGGCCTGGAGCGGCATTTATCGAGCCTCACGACCGCGCGGTGCGGGTGCTAACCGAGGGGTTATTGCGGCTCGGCTTGCTCGAAGGCGAGATCGGCAAGCTCATCGAAGAGAGTGCGGTCAAGAAGTTCTACATGCATCGCACAAGTCACTGGCTTGGGATGGATGTGCACGACGCTGGCCCATATAAAGTCGCGGACGAATGGCGCCGGCTTGTGCCGGGGATGGTTATGACAATCGAGCCCGGCCTTTACATTGCTGAGGACGCAGAAGGCGTCGATCCCCGCTATCGAGGGATTGGTATTCGCATCGAAGACGACGTGCTGGTAACCGAACAGGGATACGAAGTGCTTTCCGCGCGTGCGCCGAAAACGATCGCGGAGATCGAAAGCGTGATGTTGGGCTCGCACGTCTGATCTCAAGGAGGAATTATGTTGCGCTTGCAGGTATTCGTAGTAGCCGTTGTTTTGTTGATCGGGCTCACCGGTTATGGTCAAGATCCTCAGCGATCAATGAAGGGCTATGAGTTGTACAGCTGGAAGGTCAAGGGCAGATGGCATTATTCGATTCTCGCGGGGACCAACCGCGCGAAGACTTATGACGAGATTACATCCCGGAGCGCGGAGCGGATAGGCATCGAAGCGCTCGAAGCGGAACTCAAAAAGATTCTAAGAGGCGAAGAAGTGTTTTGGATGGGCGATGCACCTGCCGGTGCGAAGAGGGGATTGGCAGATCAGGCGACTAGCCTCAAGCATCCATCCCGCAAGCGAATTGAGCGAGTGAGAGCGATTTGTGACAAGCTAGGCATCAAGCTGAAGCTGGCTTGAGGTACCGGACCGTTTGAGATTTGAACCCTACCAGAGCAGTCGATAAGTAAAATCCGCTTTTGACACCGAGTTTTCTTCTAGGCTAGTATTTTCCCGTTTGAAAGTATGTCTGCCGAGGTTGCTCGCGGCGTTCTTTTAGCGCGAGACGAGCAACGCGGGGGAACCAACGCTCTGCCACGGGCAGAGATGGGGCGCATCGAGGCACGCGGCTTTAGTCGCTGCACCTCGTAGGACACTTCCAGTCCGAGCCCGTCAGCTAACCTCGCAGGCTAAAAGGAAGGGCATTACGCCGCGACGAGTTATATGGAGCAGCGCGCATCGCTCCGAACTCTTCACATTCTGCACCTGGCGCGGCTAATTCCCTCTGTAAAGTTAAAGAGCAATTTCGTTCGGTGGGCGAGCGAAGTCTATTTGTACCGTAGAGGAGATAGCCTTCTATGAACACCAGAGCAAGCAAACGGACAAGTGTATGCATGGCCTTAGTCATCTCCTTGACTGTGCTTTGCATGACCAGCGCGCTTCAAGGATGCGGAGGTCCGTCGGGCCACAGCGGGAACAAAGTCACGCTGGTTCTGGGCGGCTATACGACTCCGCGCGAAGCATATGGCAAAGCTGTTCTCCCGGCGTTCCAAAAATACTGGAAGGAGAAGACCGGCCAGGATGTTGAATTTCAGGAATCCTACCAGGCAAGTGGCGCGCAATCTCGCGCGATCATCGGCGGATTTGAAGCCGACCTCGCCGCGCTCTCGCTCGAAGGCGATGTTGACAAGATAGCCGAAGCCGGTCTCATCACGCACGATTGGAGATCCAACGCGCATCGCGGAATGATCAGCACATCGATTGTCGTCATCGCTGTCCGTCAGGGCAATCCAAAAGGCATAAAAGACTGGGCTGATCTGGCCCAACCCGGGCTTAACGTTTTGACACCGGATCCGAAAACGTCCGGCGGAGCCCAGTGGAATATCAATGCAATCTACGGCGCGGCGCTAAGGGGATTCGCGGGCGTTGCCAAGGACGATAAGACCGCTGCATCGGAATTTCTTAAGAGCATCCTTCGCAACGTTTCAATCATGGACAAGGGCGCGCGCGAATCGATCACCAACTTTGAGAAGGGCGTCGGCGACGTTGCGATCACATACGAGAACGAGGTCCTTGTAGGGCGACAGTCGGGGCAGACCTACGACTATGTGGTCCCACATTCCACGATTTTGATCGAGAACCCAGTCGTGCTCATAGACAAGTATGTTGATAAACACGGCGTGCGCGAAGTCGCTGAGGCCTTTGTCAGTTTCCTTTGGACCCAAGACGCGCAGCGGGCATACGCGAAATTTGGCTTGAGGCCCGTGTATGTAATGGTCGCTGGGGAAGTCAAAGATCAATTCCCGGCTGTTCAAGATCTCTGGAAAATAGATTATCTCGGGGGTTGGAAGAGAGTGACTGACGAGATATACGGGCCCCAGGGCGTCTATACGAAGATTACCGAGGAGCTTCAAAAGTCGCGATGAGTAGCGCGCAAGCCAATCTCAATACTCCGTCGCCGGTCGCATCGGCTCGCGCTCTGGTGCCATGGGGGAGGTGGGGGTTGAGGGGCACAGCCATTGTCTACCTCGGCTTTATGGTAGTGCTGCCTCTTACTGCGATCATTCAGAACGGGCTTGAGGGCGGGCTCGCAGCGTTCTGGAGTGATGTGACGAACGCCACAGCCCTTGCCGCGCTCAAGTTGACGCTGATGACGGCGGCTATCATCACGGTTATCAACTCCGTGATGGGCACGCTGACAGCATACGTGCTGGTTCGATTTCGGTTTCCCGGAAAAGGACTGCTCAACGCGATCATAGATATGCCTTTTGCGATTCCAACTCTCGTGACCGGAGTCATGCTGGTCGCGCTGTACGGCCCGCAACGCACAGTCGGTGCGTGGCTGAATTCGCACGGCATTCAGGTCATCTTCGCAACGCCGGGAATAGTGCTCGCGCTACTGGTCGTCACTTATCCGTTTGTGATTCGCGCTGTCCAACCGGTGTTGATGGAGGTCGAAAAGGGACAGGAGGAAGCAGCGTACACGCTGGGCGCGTCAAACTGGACAACGTTTCGGAGAGTGGTGTTGCCCACGATTGCACCGGCAATCATCACAGGATCGCTGTTATGCTTTGCGCGAGCGCTTGGCGAGTTTGGTTCGGTTGTCGTAGTCGCGGGCAATATTCCGGGCGTCACGCTAACCGCGCCGGTCTATGTGTTCGGGCAGATCGAATCGCAGAACCAGCGCGGAGCGAGCGCGATGTCAATTCTGCTGCTGGCGCTCTCATTCACTTTGATAGTGACTGTTGAGTGGCTTCAGGGCCGCAACAAGGGAAGGCATGTCGAGGATTGATGTGAACGGCATTCAGCGCAGGGGCGCAGGTGACGCAGAGCCCGCGCAGAGAAAAAGCTCTGCGCCGGCTCCGCGTTCTCTGCGGCCTGGCGGTGAAGGCGCTTCCGGCAACAACGCTCTTAGTTTCGCGCGCGCGAAGATCATCGAGTATGCGTTGATCGCGATTGTTATGTTGTATGCTGGGGGCTTGCTCGTAGCTCCGCTGATAGCGATCGTCTGGGGCGCGGTCGGCGAAGGTCTAGGCGCGGTTGCGAGCGCGATGACTTCGGCCGATGCAATAAGTTCGCTCAAGCTGACTTTGATAATGGCAGTTGGAGCGACGGTCATTAACACTGTGTTTGGTCTTTGCATCGCGTGGGTATTAGTTCGCGACAACTTCTGGGGCAGGCGAATCCTCAATGGGCTTGTAGACATGCCGTTCGCAGTTTCGCCGGTCATCGCCGGCTTCATGTTAATTCTTTTGTTTGGCAGGACCGGATGGCTCACCCCTGTAACGGACGCGCTCGGAATCAAGGTAGTTTTCGCCTTGCCCGGAATTCTGCTGGCGACGATCTTCATATCTTTGCCGTTCGTGATACGTGAAGTCGCGCCTGTGTTGAGTCAGGCGAGTCTCGATCAAGAAGCCGCGGCATTGACGATCGGTGCGAGCCGGCTTCAGACCTTCTGGCATGTCACGATGCCGGCGATCCGGTGGGGATTGCTTTACGGCGTGTCGTTGACCTTTGCGCGGGCGGTCGGCGAGATTGGCGCGGTGCTGGTTGTAAGCGGCGGCGTCAGGGGATCGACCGAAACATCCACTCTTTTCATCTTCAGGTCGCTGGACGACCGCAACTACGTCGGCGCGAACGCAATGGCGGTTGTGCTGGCGGCTATATCGTTCGTCATCTTGATGGTGATCGAGGTTTTCAAGAAGCGAACGGAACAGACTCGGACACTCTAACTCAAGCCACTAGAACCAATCCCATGAAACAAAGGAGAGATTATGAACTTCCACAGAAAATTCTCTTTTTCTCATTTGCACCTCGCGATACTTGCGCTGCTTGTCCCGCTGGCTTCTGCTCACGCGCAAGCAAACAAATCAGAGGCGCCGGCCATCTCTTCTCAAAGGCCCGAAACGCAAAGCGACTCGAAAGGAGATGAGAAGACCGCAGAAATGGAGAATTTGAAGTCACAAGTGAAGCAGCTTCAATCGCTGCTTGAACAGCAGCAGCGCGCGCTTGAAAATATTCAAAAACGCCTCGACGAAACGGACGGAAAAGCGCGAACAGCGTTCCCGGTTTCCTCGTCAGGGCCGGATGGCGCCGTCAGCGTATCGACGGACCTTCGGACCGCGTCGCTCGAAGTCAACCAGGCTCCCAAGAACGCGCCCGCCGCGAGCCAGTCTCAGCCTCCAAACAAGCCGGTGGCAGTGGCGGGATGGGATCGGGATAAGGGGCACGCGTTTCTGCGTAGCCCAGATGGCGCCTTCGAAACGCAATTCGCCGGCTACGCGCAACTCGACTTCCGCGGTTATCAGTCAGGCGATCATCCTCCTAACACCTTCCTCGTTCGGCGGGCTCGGCTCTCGATTGAGGGCAAGCTGGAGCGCTACTTCGATTTCAGAGTCGAAGGTGATTTTGCGGATACCGCCAGCACTTCTCTGCGCGATTTTTATGTGAACATTCATCGCATCGACGAGTTTCAGCTTCGCTTCGGCCAATTCCGCGTGCCCTTCAGCCAGGAGGAGATGCGCTCAGATAACCTCCAGGATTTCGTTGAGCGGTCCCTGGTCAACAATCTCGCACCCAGCCGCAGCCCGGGGTTGATGGCCTCAGGCATGATCAACAAAGGTGCGTTCGAGTATCAGATCGGCGCGTTCAACGGCAAAGGGCTGCTCGCCGCGAATAACAACGGTACTCCCGAGACCGCGATCCGCCTGCGCTTTACTCCCTGGAAGAACAGCGGCGAATTCCTGAGCAAGGGCCTCATCTTCGGCGGTGCGTTTACGCAAGGACGAAGCCTGGGTGGCACGAGCGTTCGCGGGCAAACCGAAAGCCGCAGCTTCACTTTCTTTTCTCCCGACGCCATCAACGGAAAGTACATTCGCGCGAACGGCGAGGTGACTTGGATGCTCGGGCCCGCGGCTATACGCACCGAGTACGATCAAACCAATCAACGGCGCGACAACCTTGGGCCTGGCGGCCGTAACCTCCCGGGGGTCGTGGCGAAAGGGTACACGGCTCAATTGACGTACTTACTGACTGGCGAAGAAAAACCCGAGGTTGGAGTTGTGGCCCCGAAGAACAATCTGTTCGACGATTCAAATGGCAAGCAAGGTTTTGGCGCATGGGAGCTGAAGTTTCGCTATTCAAATCTTCAGATCGCGGACGGCACCGCGAAATCGAATCGCGCTGAGTCATTTTACTTCGGGCCAAACTGGTATATGAACCGGTACGTGCGTTATTTGCTCGATGTAGGCTTCGAGCGATTCAAGGATCCGGTGCGGACACCCAGACCCGGTGACAGAAACTTTTTCGTCGTCCTCAGCCGCGTTCAAGTGGCGTTTTGAGACAAAGCGAGGAGGCAGCGGTGGATGGTGCCTTAGGAGTCTGCGATCACCAATGTCAATCAATCTCGAGCAAATCACAAAGCGCTACGGCAATCAGTGGGTCGTAGACAACGTCACGCTGGAAGTGGCTGATAAGGAGTTGTTCGTGTTGCTCGGGTCGAGCGGCAGCGGCAAGAGCACGATATTGCGAATGATTGCAGGCCTGAGCCAGCCAACGAGCGGGCGGATACTCCTGCACGGAACGGATGTCACTCATCTGCCTCCGCAGAAGCGCGGCACCGGATTCGTCTTTCAAAATTACTCGATCTTTCGGCACATGACCGTTGCGGAGAATATCGAGTTTGGACTGCGCATTCGCAAGGCGCCAAAGGAAGAGCGCACGCGGCGCCGAGATCAGTTACTGGACCTTGTTGGGCTCGCAGGACTGGGCAGCCGCTATGCGCATCAGCTCTCGGGGGGCCAGCAACAGCGAGTGGCTCTCGCCCGCGCGCTGGTTTACGAGCCGAATGTGCTGTTGCTCGACGAACCCTTCGGCGCGTTGGACGTCAAGATCCGCTCGCAGCTCAGGCGGAGCCTCAAGGAGATTCAAGACCGGCTCGGAGTGACAACCATTCTCGTCACTCACGACCAGGAAGAGGCGTTCGAGCTTGCTGACCGAATCGGAGTGCTGGAGCGCGGCCGGCTGCTCGAGGTTGGCGCGAGCGAAAAGTTGTACGCTCACCCCCGGTCGCTGTTCGCCGCAACGTTCCTGGGGGCAGGGACGGTGCTGGTCGGTCGGGCTGAAAAGGGACAAGCGCGGTTCGGCTTACTCACCCTCCCGATACCTGTCGAGAGCCCGCACGAAGACGGCGCGCGTGTACAGTTGCTCTTCCGCCCAGAGCAAGTGGTCCTCGGCTCAGACGCTCCGCCGGCCGACGTGCCGCTAGTAGGAAAAGGCATAATCGTCGAAGAAAGCTTCGCGGGACCGTTGCGCCGTGTGCGCGTGAAATTGCCCAGGCCCGCGGGAACCCGTCAGCTTGCTCCGCCGCCTGCATTCGGGGAAGAGAGTTTGCTGGTCGATGCGACCTTGCCATCCGAGACCCATGTCAACGGAAACGAGGTATGGGTTGGCGTTAGGGCGTGGACAATTCTGGATCAACCGGATGCACACTTGCTCACGTGCGATCCTGGTGAAGGCTCTACCACGCCGCTTGCGATTACTCGCTTGCTTGCGGAGCGATTGCGAGCTTCAACAACGGTCTTGGCTGTAGCAGAGGATCCAGACAGAGCCGAGGCGTTGCGGGCGAAGCTCGCCGAGCGGGTGAAAGCGGAGTCATTGCCTGAGGCTGCGCTGCGCGTCCGCTTCGGGAACGCAGCGGAACAGATTGCTGCAGAGCAAGCTGCCTCGCTTTACGAGATGTTGGTGATGACAGCACGCGCGCGGTCGAGGGCTTCGCGGATTCCCGTGCTCGAGGCCAGAGCCATCGCGCGGCAGTTAGGCGAAACGTTGATGACCGTGCTGCAGTACGCCGACGTTCCAGTGCTCATCGCGAAGGGAGAGCGGACCCGGCTCGAACGCGTATTGATCTGCACAGCAGCCGGCGAGCCGGGCAAGAGCGACGTGCGAGTAGGCGGGCGGTTGGCGCGACGCTTGGGCGCGACGGTAACGTTGCTATACGTCGCCAGAGGATCAGGCGAAGTGAGTCCGCTCGCACGCGGTCACCTCGATCGCGCCGCGGCTACGCTGAAAGCAATCGATGTTGAAAGCGAAGTGCGAATCAGGAGCGCCGCAACTCCCATCGCGGGCATACTGGCAGAGGCCGCGGAAGGAGATCATGATCTGATTGTCATCGGTGCTCATGGCCCGGTGTCTCGAGTTCGTTTCAAACTCAACGACGTGATGCTTCAAGTGGTGTCGTCCGCACAACGCCACGTGTTAGTTGTTCCAGCCGACAAACTATGAGTTCATTGGCGACCAAAGAAGACAAGGACCGCGCACGCAAGATTATCTCGCGGCTCAAGAAGGCATATCCCGACGCGAAGTGCAGTTTGAATCATAGCAATCCGCTTGAGCTGTTGATCGCAACGATACTCTCGGCTCAATGCACCGACCAACGCGTCAATATTGTCACAGCAGATCTCTTCAGGAAGTACCGCTCGTGTGCCGACTACTTGAAGGTTCCCACCAGCGAGCTTCAGGGCGATGTTCACACGACTGGTTTCTTTCGCAACAAGACTAAATCGATTCAGGGCGTGTGCAGGATCCTGAGCGAGAAGGGCGACCGAGTGCCAGAAACGATCGAAGAGCTCCTGGAGCTGCCGGGCGTGGCTCGCAAAACGGCGAACGTCGTGCTTGGTAACGCGTTCGGAATCGCCAGCGGTGTCGTGGTCGACACTCACGTATCGCGGCTGTCGCAACGACTCGGCCTTACCATAAACAAGCAGCCTGAAAAGATCGAGCGGGATCTGGTGGAGCGAGTGCCGAAGAAAGACTGGATTGATTTCTCGCACTTGCTGATTTATCACGGGCGGCAGATATGCAAAGCGCGCAAGCCGCTATGTGAAAAATGTGTCGTCGAGAAGTATTGCCCGTCATCGAGATTGAAGACCGGCAAAGAGCCGGACTGATCCTCGCGTCACCATTTCAGTGCGGGCCCGTCGTCTTCCAACCAGTCGCGAGTCATATCACACCACAGCGCCAAGCCGCGCCATTCACCGAATCGAGAGTAGTATCGTTGGATCTTTTTGTCTGAGGTCTTGCGCGCGTCGTTGCGAATGCGAGCGAACTTGCCTCGAACCCATGAATCAAGCGCGAGACCATCGTAGCGCCCTACGAGCTTCAACATATTCTCCGCTGCATAATCGCCGACACCTTTGACGCGCTTCATCTCGCGTTTCAGCTCGGCCGAGGGCAGCTCGCTGGTTAACCAACCCTCAACGTCTACGTCTCCGCTTATGACGCGCTCGGCAAGCTCCTTCAAGTAAGGCGCTCGGTAGCCGGCTCGAACTTCGTCGCGGTAGAACTTTTCAGGAGCCGAGGCCATCGCTTCCGGCGTTGGGAACGTGCGGCGCCGGTCGTTCGACTCGCGACCCAGGGCGGCGACAAGCCCGTTGATCATCTTGTCCGTGAGCGCCCACGAACAGTTGGTCGTACAAATCATCTTCACCAGGTCTTCGAACACCGTAGGCGCCCTGAGCATTCGCCCAGCGCCTGAGCTTGCGATCCACGAGAAATCAGGATCGTGCTCGACCGCATCATAGAACTGACTCATATCATCATCGAGCCTGAGCATATGCCGCACGTCGCGAGTGACCTTTTCAATAGCGCGCTGTCCAACGTCGCGCGCAAGTTCGACTTTGACGGCTCGCCGGCCTTCCGAGATTACGACGGTAAGGGGCCGGGCTTTGCCAAGATCGATGACTCTTGAGAGCGCCCAATTGTCCAGATTGAGCTCGAACGGTGGCAGATCATACCAGCCGTGACTGATCGCCGTGCGTCTGAAATTGAAGGTTGGTGTGGTTGGGATCGAAATTCTCATAACCAATTGATGTTGCCCTAATTAGAGTCTACTGGGATCCCGGGCCGGTTTTCCACTAGCCCAGGCGTTTACGCCTGGGTTGCGTGTGGGGATGGCTTAGGTTAGCCCCGTTCACGGGGCTTCCCACGCAGCTTTAGCTTTTGGAATGTCGAATTCCTGACACGAAATTGCCTGAAGGCGAAACCAAAGCCCGGTGAACCGGGCTCTCTGATCGGCCCGCACGCGTGACCCAGGCGTGAACGCCTAGGCTAATGGAAAAACTGCCGTCGGTATCATTCAGGTTTTGACACGGTCCCCAAAGTGAGGTGTTTCTGAAAAGATCCCGGACAAAAGCCCCACTTTTGATTACCCCCAAACTATTCGCCTCGACGTTCTGCAAATTTGCAAACCAAACCTAATCCAATATAATCAAGCGTCACCATCCAGGTTGTCGGCGACGTTCGCTCGAGAATAAGCGCAGTCAATCATAGGTGACGTTCGTTGGACTCGCGACGCGTCAATCGCCTCACCCGTTCTTATGGAAATAATAAATCGTATTCCTCGAATGGTGTCCATCGGGCGCGAGCTGCGAACTGAAGACAGGCGCATCGGGCTTGTGCCTACCAGGGGGGCGCTTCACGAAGGACATCTGTCGCTGATGAGCCGCGCGCGAGAGTTGTGCGACGTGGTGATTGTTTCGATCTTTGTGGATCAGTGGGTTGAAAAAGCTGCTATGGATCTTGCTCGGGATGCCGAGTTGGCATTCACTCGCGGAGTAGATTTTATGTTCGCGCCGGCATCGAATGACATGTTTGCGCAAAGCTTTTCGACCTTCGTGACAGTCGAAGGCTTGAGTGAAAAGCTCGAGGGGGCGAGCCTGCCAGGTTATTTTCGCGGGGTCACAACTTTGGTGAACAAGCTGCTCAACATCGTTCACCCTCACTTCGTTTTTGTTGGACGCAAGGACGCCCAACAGGCCATCATCGTGAAGCGAATGGTCCGAGAGCTTACGATGGATGTCGAGCTAGTCGTTTGCCCAACGGTCAGGGAGGAGGACGGGCTCGCGCTGTCATCGATGAATGTTAAGCTGTCTACCGAAGAACGAAAGGCCGCAATCGTGCTGCGTCGCGCGCTCGAGCGATGCCAATCACTTTACAATGGGGGCGAACGGGATGCCGGGCGCTTGATCGCTTCAATGCGCTCGATGATCGAAGCCGAGCCGCTCGCTCGCATCGACTACGTTGCGATCACGGATACTGAACGGCTTGATCCCGTCGACGTAATTCCCGCCTCCGCACCGACGCTCGTGTCGATGGCTGTTTACATCGGAGCTACGCGGCTGACTGATAACATCGTGTTGAATGGTGAGCTGTAGCTAGTTAAGTGGGACCGCGCAACTTCCGATTAGGTTGATCGAGGTGCAGCACCTCATCCTCGAACATTATTCTGACTATACGTACCAGCTCTTTGTAGTCGTCCTGACCGGCAGCATGATGGATTCTGAGTGCCGTCCATTTGTCCGCCAGCAACTCGATAGATAGGAACTCAGTGTTCAGGGTCGCGGCTCTTATTTTGAAATGGCCGCAAAACCTGCTGTCATCGCTCTCCAAGTAGTATGTGCCATCATCGGGGAATTCAAACTGTCGCTGGATTAGGAAGTATCGGCCGCCGATGTCCTTGGCTTCATAGTCATCGCCGTCATCAAAAGAGACTTGATAGTAATCACCAGCTTCTGATGCCGACGCATGTTTGAATGTCTTCTCAATCATATCATCCTAATCACCACCGGATTTCAGCGGGTCTAACGCCCCGGTTGACCGGGCGGGGCGCGTAGCACTGAGCCGGGTAAGGGGGAGCGCGTCGCCGCGTCCCCCTCCCCTTAGAACCGGACTTGATAGTTTCCCATCATCCGGCTCAAGCCTTGCCCGATAAATCCGTTGTCTCAGGTTCTTAACACGCTAGCTGACGAGCTTCCAGTCGATGAAGTGCCAGTCAGTGAGGTGTCCCTTCGCTCCGATGTCCCGGAGGACTCTATCTTTGGTAGCAACACACTTCAGGACAGTACCCCAGAGTGCAGGCGGTGGTGGTTGTAGAAGCGGAGGTAGGCCTTGAGCGCCGCTTCAAGCTCCCCAATTGTCGTGAACGTCCGGCCTCGGATCCACTCGGTCTTCATGGTGTGGAAGAACGACTCCATATGGGCGTTGTCGTGGCGGGGTCGGTTCATGCTGCGGCGGATCCCGTGCTGTGTGAGGAGCGCGCGATACCGATACGCCGCGTACTCGATCCCGCGGTCGGAGTGGAAGATGAGCGCCGGCGCGCGGGTTCGGATCGCCCGCTGGATGCGCTCACCTTGTGGGTGATGGGGTCGGGTCTTGCATTACGACAATGTGTGATTGCAAGACCTGTCCCCATCTCTGTCCTTAGAGACCCACCGAGTGGAGCAGTTCGCTCAAGCTCTCCATCGCTGCCCGAATTGCCTCCGAGTCGTCGCCTGGCAGGCCGTTTCGAGATTCTTGCAACCATTCAGGAGCGATGCAGAACGTCGGACGATAGAAATTGCTTTCGGTCTTTCATGGCGCGACGCGCTCGGTACAACAACCAATCGGCTGAGTTCTTCAGCTCGGCGAGCACGCGCCTCTTACCGTCCTCTTCTTTGTACTCTTCTGCCTCGCTGAGGAGCTGCTGCACCATGCTTCGCCTCAATCCAGCGCAAGCTGTGAAAACCGCCTGGGCGCTGTTGTTGGTGTCCAAATCGGTCGCCTTCACGCGCCGGGTGCCACTGCCTCGGCCAGTGCCACTCCGCCGTGGCAAACGCTACCTAACGAGAATCGATGCGGGGGCTCAACGTGTCGTTCACAACTGTCCCCCAGCTCTATGACGAGGAGAACTCGGGCTTTAAAGCCTGAGAACCTCCGCCGGCGGGGAATCCGGCCCGCGCGGTTGGCAGAACTCTTGCCAGGCAACCATACTACCGTCACATTCGTACTGCCACTGCTGGCAGGCTTGCTCGTCGTCCCAACTCCATCCCACAAACGTCCAATAACAGTTTGTAGCTTCAAGAACTCGATCATGCCCCTTCCCGAACCTAACGCCAGTGATTGTCACGCCCGCCGGCAGTCGGATCTTGTGCTTTAGCATGTAAGCTGCCAGACCTCGTTTGATTTCAACATTCTCCTTCCCGAGATCTTCCGCGCTGAGGCAGCGGCGGCCAAATGCCAGGACTGTCGCCTCCCAGGCGCGCGTCTTTGAGCGCTTCTTTGGTTTCATGTTGTGACCTCCTTCTTCTGATTTGGTCCACCGTCAAATGGTCGCCACGCAGCCTAACGTACAAGGTTCTTTGCGTGGTTTCGCCGCCGTAGAGAACTGGCTGCGATCGAGTGACTGATGCGGCGGCGAACACCACGCAAAGAACCCGTTGGACTAAACCGCGGCGCCGATTATATGGGGATTGAATTGGCTTTACAATCGCGCTGGAAGTGATCAAGGCCGCTCGAGGCGGGCGTAATGCAGGATGTCTCACTGAAGTGGCGGAAGCGGGTTTGAGCAGGGTCGCGGCGAGGTTGGATTTGAGCGTGGTCTGCGAGCCATACCTGGTGTGGGTAGGCAGACGTCTGTTGTGGCGGCCGGGTTCGAGGAGGAGCCGAGGTCGTGGTGAAAGCTCGACTGGTTCAGGTTCATCGGTCGCACAAACTGAATCTCAGGAGGTGTCATATTCTTTCCCGTTGTCAATGCCGGTTGCCGGTTAGATGGCCAGTAGGTGAAGGAGACGTGTCCGTGATTCTATTCACCTCGGCCCGCAGGCAATTCTATGATGAAGCGCGCGCCGCACGGTTGGTTGTCCTCTACCCACACGCGACCTTTGTGGTCGGCAATGATGTGACTGACGATTGCCAGACCGAGGCCGGTTCCCCGGCTGCGAGTCGAGAACTTCGGCAGGAACAGTTTGTCACGGTCACGGCGGCTTATACCGTGACCCGTGTCGGCTATCATCAGCCTCACGGTATCGCTGGTCTTCACGTAGGACGATTCGAGCGTTATCAATCTCTCAAGAAAAGCTGGACGCCCATCCTTCGAGCCGTTGCCCCCGTCCTTTCCATCGAAGGTGAGGGCCTCTATCGCGTTGTCGATCAAGTTAACGAGCGCTCGCTTGATCTGCTCGGTATCGAGCCTTAATGTGGGCAAGTCATCCGACAGCCGGCAGTCCATGCGAATCCCGTCGAGCCGCTCGGCATAAAGGTTGACTGCATCGCGCACGACGTCATTCAAAGATGCTTCAACCGGCTGCGCCTCCGGCAGACGAGCGAAGCGCGAGAACTCTTCCACCATCCGCTGAAGCGCTGCCACCTCGCGCACAATAGTTGACGTGCCTTCGCGGACGACTTCTTCAAAACGCGGCTCCGCCTCAGCTTCAAGGTTGCGATCGTAGTTCCGCATTATGCGTTCGGCTGACAGCTGAATAGGCGTGAGCGGGTTCTTAATCTCGTGGGCCATTCGGCGGGCGACCTCGCTCCACGCAGCAGCGCGTTCGGCCTGGATCAAGTCGGTCAAATCTTCGATCACAATAACCAAACCTTCGATCGTGCCTTCGGAAGTTCGAAGCGCAATCGCGGTGGTCGCCGTAGCCAGAGAGCTGCCGTCAGCTCGTCTGAACTCTATCTCAGCCTGAGCGATCTCGCTTCGCCGGGCCCGGCGGCAGAGCGCGGCGAGTTCTTTGCCTTGAGGTCCTTCGACTACTCGATCGATCGGAGTGTGGTTCTCGGGCTTGTCTTTGAGGCCGAGCATCCACAGCGCCGAGCGGTTGATGGTCGCGATACCGGCATTTTCGTCGGTTGAGATCACTCCGGTTGATAAAGATTCCAGCACGGTCTCGATGTAACGGCGGCGGTTGTCCAACGCGAGATTGATCCGGCTGAGGTCTTCGGCCGCGTGTTCGAGCCGCTCCCGGTTCTCGGCGAGCATTGCGGCCATCTGGTTGAACGATTTCACCAGCACGGCCAGTTCATCCTCGGCGACCGCCTCAACCGGGTGCCCGAAGTCGCCTTGCGCCACTCGATCTGTTGCTTCGGCCAGCGCTTGAATTGGGATGGTTATCCCGCGCGCCACGTAGAGCGCAAGCCAGCTTGCCGAGAAGATCAACAACAAGGTGACTGCGGCAAGCAGCAATATATAAATCGCTTTGATTCGTTTTATCTTTCGCAGGAGGCTATGAAAATTCTCGTGCTGCTCGCTGATGGTCGCGGCGCGCTGAGTGAGTTCAGGCGGGAACTCGCTCGCAACGATGAGCGCTTGCGGGTCGCTCGCGCCGCCTGATAGCCGGACCGCCGCGATGACGAAGATCGCTGTCGGGCTGTCACCCTCGTCACTCCCGCTGAAGGACTCCGCTCCGGCACGAACATGTTGTTCGGCAGCGTTAAGCGTTTCCTCGATGTAGCGTTCAACCTGCTTCTCGCTTCGCTGGAATGTCTTACGTCCGTCCGGATGCACTATTCGCACGAGCGACAGATTGTAATCGGCCATCTCCTGATCAAGCTTCGACCTGAATTCCTGGCTGTCGTAATCGCTTTGCTGAGCACGCGAAATGGTGCGGGCGATTGCCCGGGCGCTGCCCACAAGGTCGGCCTCTTCCTTGTTGAAGTAGCTTTCTTCGATTGCGCGGGCGTCGTCCACGATCTGCCGCGCGGGCTCGCCAAACCAGCGATCGATGCTGCGATTCAGAAGCCCGAACGCGAAAAAGAAAAGGAGCAGGACCGGCAGCAGCGATAGACCTATTGCGTAGCTGACCAGCCGCAATTTGAACTTCGAACCCGGCCTGGACGCGCGCCGCTCGCGCACGAGCTTCAGCACGTTCCTCAGTAACACGAACAGCAGCGTTACGAACGCAAGAAAGTTAAGAGTTGAGAGCGCATACAGCAGAAGCGTCTCGGCAGCGGTATCGGGAGTGACGAACGGGGTGAGGTTAAACCCGCCCTGCGCGATTAGCGACAGCATGAGGAGCAGCACGACTATCGAGAGGATAATAACCTTAGTGAGCCTTCGCCGACCGCGCTCGGTGAGGCGAGAGGCGTCGGAGTTATGCGGTTGGTCCTTCACGATTGCCTGCCGTTTGAGCTCTAACTTGATGATTCAAGTTTGATTATAGCTTGGACGGGGCGATTGCCAAGTTAGAAGTTTACGCTCTTGGAGTGCAGGCATCGCTGCCTGCGTGGACCGGGCCGCTGCAGGCAGTATGCCTGCGCGCCAAGGGGCTCGTGCATCCGCCCGTTTCACGGTGTGCGGATGACCTCAATCACTGCCTGCGCGGCGAGCTCTGCGCCCGAGCCTCCGCCCGCAGCGAGCAAATCGCGGACACGCTTAAGGTCGTGCCGCATTTGCTCGAGACGTGCTGGATCAGAAAGTATAGCCGTCGCTTCGCGCGCGATGTTCTCGCCTGTTGCTTCGTGCTGCATCAACTCGGGAACGATTCGGCGGCCTGCGATCAGATTCACCATGCCGAAGGTGTCCAGATGAATAAGCGGCCGGATCAATCGCCAGTTCAACTCGGAGCCTCGATAGATGATGACCATCGGCGTGCCCGCGAGCGCGGCTTCCACCGTAGCAGTTCCGCTGGCCACAACTGCGAACGCGGAATGGCACAGCGCGTTGTATGTGTCACCCTCGATAACGCTTACGCTTAGGCCATTGTGTGCGCCGCCGGCGCTGCGAGCCCTGAGCTGTGCTTGTTGGACTGGCAAGTCCACCTGTTCTCGGCGGACAGTCGTCGCGAGAGGAATTACGAATTGCGGATTGCGGATTGCGGATTGCGGATTTGGGATCTCAGATTTCAAATTTGAGATTTCAGAAGTGAGATTTGAGATCTCAGATGAGAGATTTGAACTTTCAGAAGCGAGACTTGAGGTCTCAGATTTGAGATTTGAGATTTGAGATTTGAGATTTGGAAGATCGCGTACCGGCGCCCCTTCTTGAATCAGCAATCCGCAATCCGAAATCCGCAATGGCAAGGTCCGCAATCTGATTGCGGCCTCCAGCATTAGCGGCAAGTGATAGTGAATTTCCTTATGCCTGCTTCCGGGTAGCAGCGCGAATATCGAACGCGTCGGATCCAGGCCGTGACGGTGGCAGAACTCTTCGCGCGATAGCGTGGCGCAAACAGCTTCCGTCAACGGGTGACCAACGTACCGAGCCTCCACCCCCGCTTTTTTGTAGAACTCCTCTTCAAACGGCAAGATCACCAGCATACGGTCGATGTCGCGGCGCAGGGCGCGAACCCGGTACTTACGCCAGGCCCAAACCTGCGGGCCGATGTAGTAGATGATCTTGAAACCCTTGCCATGAAGCTTTTTTGCGAGCCTCATATTGAAATCAGGCCAGTCAATCAGGACGACGGCCGATGGACGCCGTGAGCGGGCGACATTGAGCAGCGTTCGATATGCGCGATAAAGCTTGCTCATCGCTCGAGCTATTTCGGGCACACCTATAATTGCAACTTCGCGGGCATCGACGAGAGTCTCGACTCCCGCGGCGCGCATTTCATCGCCGCCGGATCCAAACAAGTGAAAGTGGGTTTCGGGATAGAGCCCCGTGAGCGCTCGAGCGAGCGATGCGCCGTGCTTATCGCCGCTCGCCTCACCCGCGACGATCATTATGGATAGGACTGAGGTTTTGGGATTGAACTGGGACTGGTGCTCTGTGCGCCCTGGCTCCATCTGGTTAGGCGCTGTGTGGGTGTTGCGCCCCTGGCTTGTCATCGCTTATTTGCTCGACCACGCTCCGTGGTTGCTCCCCCTCAAAGCTCTGGTAGCGGCTGAGGTCGTCTTCGCTGAGATCTATGGCTAGTTGCAAATGACCGCAATGGGTACAGCCGTACGCACGTATCGATCGAGAGGCAGCGCCAAGGATACGGCGAAAAATAGACTCCCCACCGGGTGTGAATTTTACAGTCTCTAAATCGGAATGTGTGATCTTGCCTTCAACCAGTGACGTGCTTTTGCAGGCTATACATTTCATTCTGCCCCTTTCCATCAATTGCGATGCATGGCAAATATCACACACACATTTGGGTAAACAGAAGGCGATGCGGCAAAAGGTTCAAGACGACGCAGCGGCACTGATTGCTAAGGATTGCGCAATATACTGGAGCCGCTATCTTTCTTCTTCTTATCTTTGTCTTTCTCTTTGTCTTTGCCTTTTTTGTCTTTGCTTGAAGGGCTCTGAGCTTTCTGATCGGCGGGCGTGCCGGGTTTGACCTCGACGTCCTGTCCGGCTTGCGAAGCGCGGCGCGGGCGAGCGTCAGGCGCGTTGCTGGTTGTCGTCGCCCCCGGCGTCACCGGCCCAAGTACCTTGCTGCCGCTCGACTCCTGAGCGCGCGCGACTATCTCATCGGTCTTGAGATCGCGGTCGACGATCACGCCCTTCGAAGACGTCTCGATGCGCGGTCCTAACATGAATCCGACCAGGCGCGACGGAAGCCCCTTGCCGTCGGGCAGAGCTGCAGCGACTTTTGCCGGATCGGAATCAGGAACAGGCTTGCCCCATTTCTTCAAGGTCTCCTTCGCCCGCTCGAGATATTCGGAGTGAGGATGGCTGGCTATGATGCGAGCCAGATCGCGGCTCGCCGTCTCGGTGTCTTCCTGAATCTCCATTGACTTCGCATGAAGATACAGCGCCTCGTCAAATCGGGAGAAGTTCGGATACTTGTTCAGGATTTCCTCGGTGCGCATTTGCGCGGCCTGAGCCGACTCTCGCAGCTCGAAATAGAAGCGTGCAACCTTCAGCTCGTGCATTGCCAGGATTTCCTGCACTTCGTTCATCAATTGCTCGACCTGTTCCTTCGCGTCGGAGTTGGGATATTTGCGCAAAACATCTTTCAGTTGGCGCTCGGCGAGCTTCGCATGGGTGGTATCCCGATCAGCCGCCATCACCTGCCTCAAATGAAGCTCAGCTATCTTAAGCATCGCATCATCGGCGAGCGGATCGTCGGGGAAGAACTGAATCCAGTCCCGGTATTCGACCTCGGCCTGAGCCAGCCCTTTCGAGCCTCCTTGAAGATAGTAGGAATCTGCGATGGATAGCTTGGCAATCTTTATCAGAGGGCTGTCGGAATACGTGTTGATCATCGTATTCAACAGTATCCTGCCTTCATCATAGCTGCCTTTGCGAAGGGCATCTACTCCTGCGCGATAGAGTTCTCTATCGCGACCAGGCCCCTTTGCATCTTCAAGCGTGATTTTGCTCTTCGCCTTGCCGCCGCACGCTGCAAACGGAAGCGCAAGAGCCAAAACTACAATAAGAATCTTTGCTACTTTCATGCTGCTTGGGGTGGCCGGACCTTCTAACAAGGCGGCCGTTCTCCTTTATTTAACTCTTGGGCTGGTCTTACTCGATACCGCAGTGAGCACGGGTCAAACTGTGAGCGGCTCTAACGCCTTTCGGCGCAGCTCGCGGGTCGCCTCTTCCGGATCACCCTTACCGAATACGGCGGAACCAGCGACTATCCACTCTGCGCCATGGCGGACGACGTCCGCAACATTGTTCAAGCCTATTCCACCATCTACTTCTATATGAACGTTCAAGCCGCGAGAATCAATCATACTCCGCAGCCGACTTATCTTGTCAAGCGAAGTGTCTATGAACGACTGTCCCCCGAAACCCGGATTGACCGACATTACGAGCACGTAATCGACATAAGGCAACGCTTCTTCGATAGACCCGAGCGGTGTCGCGGGATTCAGCACTACACCGGGGCGGCAACCGAGGTCGCGTACTGCTGTCAGCGTGCGATGTAGATGCACGACCGCCTCTACATGGACCGAAATCATCGAAGCTCCAGCCCGGGCGAAATCGTCAATGTACAGATCGGGATCGGTGATCATCAGGTGGCAATCGAGCGGCAGGTCGGTAGCTCTGCGGGCGGCCTTAACGACCAGCGGCCCAATCGTGATGTTTGGCACAAAGTGGCCGTCCATCACGTCGACGTGAATCAAACCAGCCCCGCCGCGCTCGGCCGCCTTAATGTCTTCGCCGAGCCGCGCGAAGTCCGCGGACAGAATGGAAGGCGCTATTTCTATCATTGCCACAAGCTAGTTATTTGCATTTCCGATCACGTTCTTTATCGTTTGCACGATGAAGCTGCGCAAGCGAACTCGGCGCCCCGGCGACCAAGGACCGGGGGCCATCACCTGACTGGTATTCTGTATAGGCCCGCTGCTTACCACTAAAGTTAGCACCGAATCTTTCTTCACTGACGAGTTCGGACCGGGGCGCGTCTCAATCACGGAATTTCCCGGAACGGTTGCGTCGTTGCGGTGCTGGATCTTCACTCTCAGACCCGCCTCTTCCGCGATCTTTTGCGCTTCGGTTTCGGACTTACCGATGAGGTTGGGTACCTGAGTATCGCCGCTGCGGAACAACGTGTATATCGTTACGATTGCGCTCAAGAAGAAGGCCAGGGCGAGCACGATCACCATACCCAGTCTGCGTGAGAGAGTCCATGCGATGCTGCTGGGCTGTGCGCGGCCGGCGCCCCTTGAGCTGCTCATAGCCGGAGTCTAGCATCGCACTCGCAACGCTTTCAACATTATGAGGAGGTGGGTAGTGTGAACTTGTAAGGGCGGCCCTCCGTGGCCGCCCCTCAATGACATAGGGAACCTATTTGCAAGAGGGGCGTCCACTGAGGGCCGCCCTTACGCGCTCATAATGGAAGCGATCCTATCAATTGGACGCTGTGCTCTACCTCGGACCTCGCGAGCCAGAACAATGAGAAGCAACCGTACAGCCCAATAGCAAAAGCCACGAGCATCACCGCGTAATATGCAATCGCCACGAACCGCAACCTCTTGTCTTCAGGTTTTGCGCGCTCTGAATTCTCCATCGTTTCCTCCGATCTCACTCGTCTACTACGGAGCGCGCCTGAGATTCGGATTTATCGATTCATTCACCCGCGAGGCTCTTCCACATGCGGTTCATCCAGCCCTGACTTTGCGCCTGCTTCATGGTGAGCAGCTCCAACTCTCCTGCGTCGAGCCATATGCCGTTACATTTATTACAGCGGTCGATCTCCACGCCTTCAAAGGTATGCTCTACAAGCGTGCCATCGCATTTCGGACAATGGATGATCGAAACTTCTGCTTTTTTTTCTTCAGCCCGCTTCGCGCGGAGTTTCTCGATCAGCTCTTGCTCTTGGCGGCGGAAGTATTCGTTCTCGAGCGATTTCTCGCGTTCATCCCAGATCTTCGACATCTTGCTCCCTCTGAGAAGTTCGACAAAGCCGAGTTTGTCGAATTCCCGGTTATTGTTTTAGAAAGCCCGCGACAAAAAGGAGTTTGTCGGGTTCCTCAGTATCGCACGCCCTACTTGCTGCTTCCAAGGTTCACGATGCGCTCTATCAGCTTTTGGTCATCGGGAAGCAGGCCGACCTTTGCCAACCTTGGAGTCAGCGTCACCCAGTTCTTGTCCATCCCGAACACGCGCTTGAACAGCGGCAGAGAATCTTCGACGCGTCCCATGTTCACAAGCGCGACTGCGTGCCAGTAGACCATCTCGGCGTTGTCCGGCACCAGCTTTGCCGCCGCACCGTACTCGGTTAAAGCCCGGTCGTTGTCTTTGTGCTCGACCGCGAGGTCGCCCGCGTTCATATGATTGTAAGCGCGCTGCAACCTGACTAATCGTCGAAGCTCCTTCAACGGCTCGGCGCTGTCATCGACTCTCAAGTCGAAGACGCGGTCTGACCACGAGCGGCCAGTCGGTTTACCGGTGACGACGATGAGCGCGGCCGATTGTTTGCCTCTGATGTCCCCGCCGGCTTCTTGAGCGGCTTCAAGCGCGGCCATCATTCTCTCAGCCAAATCACCTTTGGTAGTTTCAAACGCACGCGACATCGCCGGCCAGATCTTATCGTTCAGCATCAGATTGGCCTGGACCGAATAGTCTTTGCCGACGATATGCCCGGCGGCTGGAATGTCTTTTGAGCCGGTGTGAGCCGCAACCCTGCCCTGGGCATCGATCATCGCGACCTGGCGGACGTCTCTGCCCTCGTCACCTGCGAGAAGCGACTTTAGTGCATCGGGTGCGCTCTTCCCCGCGCGCATCAAATCGAGCCCCAGCTTGCCGTAGCTGGGATCGACAAACGATTGCGTCGCGATTGCGCCGACGCCGGCTTCAGCCCACGGTACGATCGAGCCGACCGAGAACCAGTGAGACTGGACGGCTACGCCAAGCTCGCCTGTCGCCGGATCTCGCGCGACGATTGAGAACGTATGCACGGGCCGCTTCGGGGTCTGGCCTCCAGACTGGGTCTGGGCAGCGGCAGTTAGGGCGAGCAAAAGAATTACCACCGTTAGACCCGTAGTGTGAACAGCGGGCGAAAAATAACCGTTCATGATCTCACCTCGATTGAGAAGTCAGACAAGCTTTAGCTTGTCGAGAATCGCGACCCTTCGTCTTTGAAAGCCCACGACAAACTGAAGTTTGTCGGACTCCTCGCAGTGGATGCTGCTTTCGTGTTTCAAGCCCTCGTCAATTCCGATCAGGAGTTGTGTGGATAGCCCGATGTGCGAAGAATAGACTGGCGCACAGATGACGGTTGAGAAGCGCGAGTCGATTGCAACCTGGCGGCTCACAACCACAAAGACCCTGAATTTCTTTGGGTCTCTGGAAGAAGGTTTCGACACTCGATAAAGATCGCCTTGCTTCACAGCGCTACCTGATAATCAAGAACGTCCAACGCTTCTTGATTCAGAATATCGGCAGATTCATTGATCATTTCAAGGTCTCTTGCGTTTCCGTCGCTGGGTGTCCGTTGAACTATGTACGCCCGTATAGCAGCCTCGATGAACTCTGAACGATTCTTGTTCGTGCCAGACAGCTTATCGACGGCTTCAAGCAAGTCTTTCTCGACGGTAATTGAAGTTTTGACTTTCATAGCATCATCCCTTGGTCGGCGCCGTTAATTTTCGCCAAACTGCTCAGCCTCCAGACGACGGCGCCGCTCATCCAGTAGTTCGCCCTCAAATATCCAATACCTCCAGCCGTTCGCGCTCTTCGTCGTGCGACCCATCGCCTGCAAGACTGTGACGGCGGCCGGCGACAAGGCCAGAGGTTATCCGTTGAGGTTGACGTGTGTGTCCGACACAACCGTTGCCGTCACCTGTTGATTGCGAGAGAAATAGAGCAGGTCACCAGGGTTGATTCCGATCGCGGCGAGCCGCGAACCTCGCGCCTCGCGCCTATCCTTCACTTTTTCAAGTGCCTGTTCCTCTTCCTCGTCAGCGAAAATGACTCCCGGGGTAATTTTCCTAAAATTCCCGATACTGATTGCCAGAACAACCGGCTCAGGTTCAACCCGGAAAAACTCCCGCCTTGGATTGAGTCGATCCGGGGCAAAGAGACGATGAAGAAGGTTCTCAACGCGAATGCCATTGTCCACTTCGGCAGCGAAATGGCACTCGAACGGTAAGGGAACTCCGGCGTGGGAGCTAAGAGAACTCAGACGCACCTCCACGCCGTCTGAAGTCCGACCGATCTTGACGAGCCCAGGCATGGCTTCGTTAGTGAGTACGTAAATGATGTCTGGCATCTATGACCTCTCTTGAAGGTCCCGATGCGCGTCGGTACCTCATTGCAACAGGGTTCCAAGTTTACTTAGAACCTGGGTCGTGACGTTTTGATGAACTGTGGCCGCGTATGTGATCCGTCGCGCCCTCCAGTCGAGGCTCTTTGCCTGATCCGAGAGCACGACACCCTGTATCGGCAAGTCATCGGGGAAGCGCCACCTCGAATGGATAGCCTTTGACCTGACTCGTGATTGGACACAGAATAGCCAAGCCGACCTTCTTGTTGTACGCGCCCGGTGAAATGACAAGGGCCGGGCGCCTTCCAGCCTGTTCGTGGCCCGCTTGCGGCGAAAAGTCGATCCACACGATGTCGCCACGATCGGGATTGTACGTGCTCGGGCTCACCACGACTCCTTCCCGACCGATGGACCCGTGTCGATCTCACGGTGGATGTTGTGTTTGGTGACGCCATCAAGCAGCTCCTTGAGCGTATACTTCTTGTCCGTAACCGGAGCGACGACCAGCTTGCCTTCTACAACCGACACATCCACAATCGTTCCCTGTTCGATGCCGGACTCTACCGCAAAGCTCTTGGGGATTCTGAGCGCGAGACTATTGCCCCATGTTTGAACCTGCACTTTCATAGGTTCCTTCTGTACCTACCTCGAGGTTACACAGGGAGGCACGATGCTCCAAGTCCGAGTTCCTTAGTGGCTGCGCTTCTCACCCGGCAGCTTTCGAACCTGCTTCGATGATCTCCAATTCACTCCGTTCGCGGCGGGCGCGCAGAACCTTTTTGTCGAACTTGCCGACGCTCGTCTTTGGCACTTCGTCGATGAAAGTCCAGCGCTCCGGGACCCACCACTTCGCCACTCGATCCGCAAGGAAGGCACGCAGTTGATCTGCCGTCGCGTTGGCGTCTTTCTTGAGCACTACACACGCCAACGGCCGCTCGTCCCATTTCTCGTCGGGCACGCCAATCACCGCCGCTTCGATCACATCAGGATGAGCCATCAAAGTCGTCTCGAGCTCGACCGTCGAGATCCATTCACCGCCTGATTTGATCACGTCCTTTGCGCGGTCGGTGATTTGAATGAAACCCTTGTCGTTGACCGTGCCCACGTCACCAGTTCGCAGCCAGCCGTCGTGAAACTTCTCAGGCGTGTCGTCCCCGTAATAAGCCGCCGTTATCCAGGGTCCACGAACCTCGATCTCGCCAACCGCCTCGCCGTCCCACGGCAGAACCGTCTCGCCGTCGGTCAAACGCATCTCGACTCCCGGTTTAATGCGCCCGGTCTTCGATCGCCAATCCATGAGTTCTTCCTCGCAGCAACCTTTCGGCGGATAGGCGACCGCTGCGAGGGGGCTGGTCTCGGTCATTCCCCAGGCCTGAATAATCTTCACTCCGAAACGCTGCTCGAATCTTTCCATCAAGCTTCGAGGCACGGCCGAGCCTCCGCAGATAACCATTCGCAACGAGGACAGATCGACGGGGTTGTCCTCGGCATAGCGAAGAACATCATTCCAGATCGTCGGCACCGCGCCCGCGAAGGTTGGCCGCTCTGCCATTATCAAACGGCACAGCGGTTCGGCTTGGAGAAAGCGACTGGGCATAATGAAATCCGATCCCGCCATCCACCCCGCGTAAGGCAAGCCCCACGCGTTCGCATGAAACATCGGGACTATTGGAAGGATGCGGTCGTGCTCGTTGAGCGCGAACACCGAGGCGGTACACGTGGCCATCGAATGCAGATACGTCGAGCGGTGCGAGTAGACTACGCCTTTCGGATTGCCGGTCGTGCCGCTGGTGTAGCACATCGCCGCCGCTGAGCGTTCGTCGAGCTCCGGCCAATCAAATCCTTGTTGTTCGGCTGCAATAATCTCTTCGTAGCGAAGCACGTCTCCAAGCGGAGACGCATCGCCCGAGCCTACGATGATGTATCGTTCGACAGTTTTCAAGTCCTTGGCCACGCGCGCGAGCAAAGGCACGAGTGAATCGTCCACGATGATCATGCGGTCTTCGGCGTGGTTGATAATGTAGGTGAGCTGATCGGGAAAGAGCCTGAGGTTGAGCGTGTGCAGCACTGCGCCCATGCAGGGAATCGCGAAGTATGCTTCGAGGTGTTCCTGCGTGTTCCAGGAAAAGGTCCCGACTCGATCACCTTCCTTGATCCCCAGCCGCTTGAGCGCCGCGGCCAGTCGTTCGGCTCGATCTGCGACTTCACCATATGAGGCGCGCCGAGAGTCTTCGCCCATGAAAGTAACTACTTCGCTGTCGGTATGGACCCGACGGCTGTGCCCGAAGATGGAGTTGATTGTTAGATGGCGGTCTTGCATGGTGCTCAGCATTGCAATCTCCTTCTTAGTAGCTGTGGTCTTATACAACGGTTGATCGAGCAGATGGATTATCTTCAAGAAGTGCCGCAAGGGCAAACTGATTGAGGCAGGCTCGAGATGAGATGCTGCGCAGTTCGTATCGGGCAGGCGAACCAAACATCATCACAAGCAAGGATGAATAAGAACGGCTGTAGGTGGGCGACAGAATAGCGGCGGGTTAACTGACTAAACGATACCGAGCGCTGAGCACTACACTAGCCGAGGTTGGGTCTAGTACTCCGTCGCACTCAGTTTGATGAATCGCAGATCGAGAACTTCAGGCTGCCAATCCCGTAGGGATGACCAGTCTATAGAAGGCCGGGCGTCAGGGTTCTGTAACTCCGTAGGAGTGACCTCGTTCCCTCAGAGACCGCCGCTTGCCGGAGCACAAGGTCGCTCCTACGGAGCTACAGCACCCCCACTGCGCCTTGTTCTATAGACAGGCCATCCCTACGGGATTGGGAGCCGAAGTTCTCGTCTGCTGCGGCGCATGAACCTCCGATCGTCGTGATCCACAAATCGTGCGACCGAACAATTCGTCGCATCATCTAAGACCCTTCGTGTCCTTCGCGGATGCGCTACGCGCAGGCAAAAGCGCAAACAGCAACAGCACCGCAACGGCGGCAAGTGCGGCTCCGAAGTAAAAAGTTGCTCGCGGATCGATTTTATCCCACAACAGACCGCCGATGAAGCTTGCCGCAATCTGGGTGACGCCGACGACCGCTGAGTAAATCCCAATCGCCATCCCGCGCCCCGCTTTTCCGGCCGTGTCTACGGCAAGCGCCTTCGAGACGCCATCCGTCAAAGCAGGGAACAACCCATAAAATGCAAACAGCGGCCACACTAGCCACGCGGCGCTCGCAAGAGCGAAGCCCGCGTAGCTAATGGCGTAGATCGCGTAGCCGATGATCAGCAAATTGCGCCTGCCGAAACGGTCGCTGGCCGCGCCTGCCGGCACTGAGGAGATCGAGGACACTGCGTTGTAAAGCGCATAGGCGAGGATTGTCCACGCGACTGTCTGTCCCAACTGCTCGGCGCGAAGAATCAAGAACGCGTTTGCCGAGTTCGCGAGTCCGAACACTGCCGTGACTATCAACAATCGTCTGTACTCGCGAGTAGTCCCTGCGAGAGATAGCCGAATGCTGGCCTCGCCCGCGACAATATCGCCCGGCCGTTCTCGAACTGAGAGGATCATCAGGGCCGCAACAGCGGCCGGTATGGCTGAGATGAGAAAGATGTTTCGCGCATCGAGGCTGGCCCATCCTACGAGCGCCAGTCCAACGAGCGGCCCAAGCACCGCGCCCGCTGAATCCATCGCTCGCTCGAATCCGAAAGCGCGGCCGCGCCGGCTTTCCGATGAACTCTCCGCGAGCAAGGCATCACGCGGCGCCGTGCGAATTCCCTTGCCGAACCGGTCTGCGAAGCGGGCCCCCAACACGAGTGGCCACCCTGTCGCGAACGAAATCATCGGCCGCGACACAGCGGTCAACGCGTATCCGGCGAACGCAACCGGCTTGCGGCGCCGGATGCGGTCAGAGATCCAGCCCGATATTCCGCTCACCACACTAGCCGTGCCGACTGCGAGGCCTTCGATCAGACCAACAACAGTTGCCGGCGCTCGCAGAGTCTGAGTGAGGAAGGTCGGCAGGATCGGATAGATCATCTCGGAGCTGATGTCCGCCAACAGACTCACCACACCGATGATGATCGTGCTTCGGGAAAGGCCTGCGGGGGAGGCAGGGGAGCGGGGGAGAAGGGGAGAAGGGGAGAAGGGGAGAAGGGGAGCAGAATCGGGGAGCGGAGATGAATCTGGGGTTTGATCGTTATCTGAAGTTTTGTTCATTGTCCGTCTCTCTCCGGCTTCTTTTCGCGCGTGCTCCCCTTCTCCCCAGCTCCCCAGCTCCCCTTCACCCCTTCACCCCTTCACCCCTGCTCCCCTACCCTTCACCCCTTCACCCCTTCACCCCTTCTCCCCTTCTCCCCTTCTCCCGTTCACCTGCCCTCAAGCGTCAGCTTTGTAATGAAGAACCATGAGCCGGACGGCTCGATCTGAATGTTGCCCACGCGAGTGCTCGCAACCAGCACGTTCGCCGGATACCATAAGTAAATCTGCGGCAGTTCCTTCGAGACCGTTTGTTGAATCTTCGAGTAGAGTTCGACCTTCACCGCGCGGCTATTCGCTTGGTCGGCTTCGACAATCCATCGATCGACCTCTGGATTGCAATAGCGCATCCGGTTCTGCCCACCCCTATCCGTGAGCAGCGCCGCAATTCTAAGATACAACCGCTTCTTCTCTGCACTCGATTCGGTTTTCCGCGCTTCCTCGCTAAACATATCGACTTCGGCATTGGGGCAGTACTCACGCCGGGCGAGCGCCAATGCGATCTGATTAAACAACGGCTGCATCTGCGCCGGGTCGTTCGTCGCGCGCAGCTTTGCGATGGCGTCGTTAAATGGCGGGTCCTGATACCGGCTGTGATAAACGAACTGAAAAACATCCGTTAGCTGATTGAAGCCAATGCCGATCAGATAGTACAGATCGAACTGTCCCTTGCTGAGCTTATCGAACAACGTCGCAGGTTCGAGCGACTGGAGCTCAAGCTGTATCCCCACGCGCCTGAGCTGGTCTTGCATTATCGACGCGATGTTTCTGGAAAGCTGCGTTGTGGTCGTCAGCATCGTGAGCGTCACCCGAGAACGCGGACCATCGGCATCCGGGTCAGACAACCCCGCTTCATCGAGCACTTGTTTCGCCTGTTCGGGGTCCTGATCGTAAACCGTCACCGCGTGGTCATAAGCCCAATGCTCTGGCGGCATGATCCCGTTAGCCTTTCGCGCTTGATCTCTGAGGAGGCGATGGATGATTACGTCACGATCAATCCCGTAGGAAACGGCCTGCCTCAGCTTTTGATTCGACATCAAAGAAGTTGGCGAAACGTTGACGCCCAGATAACCAATGCTTGCCCCATCGCCGGGAATCACTTGCATATCGCGGCGCTGGCCCAGCGCGCGAATTGTCTCAGGGTCGAACTGCGCGTTGTAGGCCAGATCGACCTCGCCGCTCATCAGTTCGGCCTGCCGGGTGCTGTTGTCGGAGACGACTTTGATATGAACGCGCGGCGTGTTGGGCGCGCCGCCCCAGTAAGCCGCGTAGGCATCGAGTTGAATGGCATCGCCTTCCTTGTATGAAACGAACTTGTAGGGACCGCTGCCGATCGGTTCGTTGATGATCTCTGTTCCCGCTCCGTCCGGGATTATGCCGATCGCGGGCAGGTTTCCGATGAAAGTGTAGAAAGGCTCTCGCGCGTGAAAAACAACCGTCAGCGGATCGGGCGCGTCGATTGAGCTGATCTTATCGACCGTGCCGCGAATCGGAGACTTGAGAGCGGGCGAGAGCAAGGAATCGAATGTGTATTTCACATCAGCAGAGGTGAGTTGCTTGCCGTTGTGAAAGATGACGCCCGAACGGAGATGAAAGGTGAAGGTCTTATGATCCTCCGATTCTTCGAAGCGTTCGGCTAGCGAGGCAACAAACTCGAACTTCTCGTTGCGTACGACCAGCGTGTCGTAGATCAACTGCATTATGCGAGCTGAAGTTTGAAAGCTGGTTGAGAAGCGCGGGTCGAACCCTCGGGGGGGAACTTCGATTGCGATCACCAGCGTGTCCGGTTCTCCGCCTCGATGGCAGCCGGTTAGTGGAAGAGTGAGCAACAGGATGACAGAAAGCAGAAGGCGGAAGGCGGAAGGCGGAAGGCGGAAGGCAGCAGGCAGAAGGCGGAAGGCAGAAGGCGGAAGGCGGAAGGCAGAAGGAAGAAGGCGGAAGGCGGAAGGCGGCGAACAGCAAGAGCCACAATCAGGCTGCCTTCTCCCTTCTGCCTTCTGCCTTCTGTTCATCTAGAGTTAGTGTAGTGAACGAGTGAGCAACAGGATGACAGAAAGCAGAAGGCAGAAAGCGGAAGGCAGTCTATAGGGAGTCCTGTACGCCGCCTTCTGCCTTCCGCCTTCCGCCTTCTGCCTTCTGTTCATTTAGAGTGCTGCAACGTAAGGTTCAATTCTCCGATACGTTCGCGCAGCCTGGCGACGGCCTGCTCGCTGTAGGTTTGAGGCGGGGAGAGCATCGACTTGATGCGCGCGATGTGATCGAACGCACGGCTCATGTGGGTCTTGGTGATGCGCCCTTCGTTTGCCGCCTTCACCATTGCTTCCCAGGCCGCCGTAGCACGCCCGGGCGAATGCCTGTCGGCGATCATCACCATGTCGATTCCCGCCTCGATCGCCATCACCGCCGCTTCCGGCACATCCCGTGTGCTGCTGATTGCCCCCATCTCCAGATCGTCGGTCATCGTGAGACCCTTGAAGCCAAGTTCCTCACGCAACAGCCCGGTGACTATGTTCTTCGACAGCGAAGACGGTAGCGGCGCGGGTCCGTCGAACGCCGGATAGTGTGCGTGCGCGATGATCACCGCGTTCAACCGCGCGTTGATCTTGCTGAACAGCTCGGTGTAAGGCGCAATGTCGTGCTTCAGGATCTCGTCGCGCGGCCGGTCTATGGTGGGAAGCTCTGAGTGTGAATCGATCGTCGCAGCGCCGAGTCCGGGAAAATGCTTGCCTACGCCGACGACTCCGCCGTGCTGCAGACCCTCGAGGTATGCGCCGGCAAGCCGAACTACTTCTGCGAGATTGCTCCCGAGGTAGCGACCCTTCAGCCCGTTATTCGCCCCATCGTCCGACGCGATATCAAGCACCGGCGCAAAGTTGACATTGAATCCCAAGGTGCGAAGCGCCTCGGCCGCGATTTCGCCCATACGCGCGGCGACCGCGGCGTCGCCTGACGCGCGAAACAGATCGGCAGACGGCATCGGCGAGTAAATTTCTTTGAGGCGATCTACTCGCCCGCCTTCCTGGTCGACGGCGATGATCGGAGGAACTTCAATCAAAGAGCGTATCGTCGATATGAGCTCCACTACTTGCTGAGCGTCTTCGATGTTTTGAGTGTTGACAAGTATGCCGCCGGGCTGAATGGTTTGCAGCAGACTCCGAGTCATCAGGTCAAGCTGAGGCCCGGGTAAGCCGATCAATAAGAGTTGCCCGATTCTGTGTTCAAGTTTCATGTGTCAATTGCGGAGACATCACCTATTCTCGAAGAGCGCCTTTAAGCTCGTGTCATAGGGTTCGCGCGCGACGCCCGTGTCAGTGATGATCGCCGACACGTAGCGATGCGGCGTCACATCAAAAGCCGGGTTCGCCACCTTTACCCCGTCTGGCGCAATCGGCTCGCCACGGAAATGAGTTACTTCTTCGTCCGCGCGGGACTCAATCGGTATCTTATCGCCAGAGTTGAGCGAGAGATCAACGGTCGAGAGAGGCGCGGCGACATAGAATGGGACATTGTTCTCGTGTGCGGCGACCGCCACCATGTAGGTGCCGATTTTATTTGCCACGTCGCCGTTGGCGGCGATGCGATCGGCCCCGACGATGACGCAATTGATTTCGCCGGATTTTAAAAAATGCCCGGCCATGCTGTCGGTTATCAGCGTAACCGGAATGTTGTCCCTGGCAAGCTCCCATGCAGTGAGCCGCGCGCCTTGAAGGAACGGCCGGGTCTCATCGGCATAAACACGCACGTGTTTGCCCGCTTCTACTGCCGCGCGGATCACGCCGAGCGCCGTTCCGAATCCGGCGGTCGCAAGCGCTCCGGCGTTGCAATGCGTCAGCACTGTTGCGTTATCAGGAATGAGCTCGGCTCCGAAACTCCCCAGCCTTTGATTGCTCTCGATATCCTCCCGGTGAATATCCAAAGATTCGCCGACGAGCTGCGTTCTTATCTCATCGATCGAGGCTCCTTCACGACGACCGTGCTTGAAAGCCCATCGCATTCGCTCAACCGCCCAGAACAGATTCACTGCCGTAGGCCGAGTCAGCAGGAGCCGCTCGCACACGCGATGAAAGTCTCGCTCGAATTCGTCCAGGGAAGTGGCGCCGGAGTTCTTCATGCCGAGGGCAATGCCCATCGCAGCTGCGACACCGATCGCGGGCGCGCCTCGCACGACCATCTTTTCGATTGCGCTTGCTACCTCTTCGTGAGTCTTGAAGACCGGGTATAACTCGTGGGTTGGAAGACGCCGCTGATCTATCATCACGACGCCCTCGTCGGTCCACTCGATGGTTCTAATCATGTCCGCAAGGATCATATCGAATGAATAAGGCAGATGGCAAAAGCGAAATCAGCTCTCCCTCCGAATGCGAGTTGGACGTACGGTGGATGGATCGCGCCCGCAAAGGAACTATACCCCCACTCGCTATGAGCGAGGCGGGCGCAGTTCGATGTGCGCTCAATCTGTATTAGAATGTTTCAGTCGCGCTAGCGCGGAGACGCTAACGATGAATTTCTTGGCCGATCCCAGCGGAACGCGCATTGCGACCTAAACGTGTTAGAGTTGTTTTTCCGCTCTTTGGAGTTCTCATGCGAACATTGTCTAAAATTCAGTTCAGCCGGGCGATCGAAGGCGAATCGGAAGTGACAGCCGAGGGGAATGCGCCGCTCTCTGCGCCCCATCGGTCGAGGCGAACAACGAAGTTAATTGTCACTGCTTTGGTAGTAGCCCTGGGGATAGGAGCCGGGTGGCTCGGGGGCAAGGTTTTAAGCGGCGGGAGTCATCCACCGCCAGCACCACCTGCGAACGATGTTTCGGCATCGGATGATCCAGCACCCCGCTCCCGGCCTCTACCTGAGTCTCAGCCGCCCGCGAAGGGTGCTTCGGAGAAACCCGCTGCTCCATCGTCAGAGTCCGCGCCTGAAGCTGAAAAACCGGTCGTCGTAACGGAGCCTCCGCCCAAATTGCCCCGAGTAGACAAGGAGGAGGAGCGAGCGGAGAAACCCGAGATCCCAACCGAGGAGGACTCAGCAAAAGAGGTCGGCCGGCAGGCGCTCAAGAAGATGAAAAAAGAGCCCAACAATATGAATGGCGGAAAGCCTCCCGGCAACAAGAATGAGAACCCCGGCAACAAGAATGCGAACGAAGATAGACACTAATAAAAAAGCGAGGCGATTTACTTAGTCGCCCCGCTTTCCATTCACCCTCATTGTTCAAAGTTTCGCTACGTGCTCGAGGCTTTGTTTCTCCCCTTGAGTATCACCTCCCGGCCTGCCAGGTAAAGGAGAATCATCAGCACCACGAAGGGAATCAGCGACAATAGGTTCGCGCTCGCGCTGTTGAAGAAAGGATTGTGAGCGCCGGCCCATTCTTCGATTTGCCTGTTGAACTCGGCGAGGTCGGGAAGCCCTTGGAGGAAGGCGATGATTATTCCCGCCAAGGCGGCACCAGCGATGTAGCCCGATGCCATAAGCACGCCCGGACTCTTGTCGCCTTCAGCTGTGAGCTGCTCCTCGGTCAGATTCTTGTCTTTGAACTTTCTGGTGCGCAAGTAGTGGTCGACTAGCCAGCGGATCATCCCGCCGATGAAGATCGGGCTCGAGGATGAGAGCGGCAGATAGACTCCGACTGCAAACGCTAGCGACGGAATACCCGACATCTCCAGCACTATGGCTATCATTACGCCGAGCAAGACCAGGCCCCAAGGCAATCTGTGACTCAAGATTCCCTTGATGATATAGGACATTAACACAGCCTTGGGCGCGTCGTATTTCTGAACGGAGGAACCGTCAGGCCTCGTCTTATAGACGCCATTGATCGCCGGGTCCGCGAGATACACGGGCACACCGTCGGCGTTGACCAGATACCTGACTGCGTTTCCACCCTCGCCATCGCTCTTGAACCAGACATAGTATTCATTACTGTCGGTCGTGCCCTGCGGTCCCTCAAGCCTCTCGGTCTTTGGCTGATCTGCGCCTCTTTGCAGCTCAGCGGGATCGACCCTGAAGTCAGCCGGAAAAGCGAGCGCTGGGTCTGAAGCGACGGGCACGTACACCATACCCGCGCTATTCATCTTCAACAGGATTGGACCGAGTATCAGCGCCGATGCCAGCGCGCCGATTAATATCGCAACTTGCTGATGTCTTGGCGTAGCGCCAACGAGGAATCCGGTTTTGAGGTCCTGCGAGGTCGTTCCCCCGTTTGAAGCGGCGATACAAACAATGCCGCCGATCGAAAGCGCGGTGACGTAGTACGCCGGCTGGTCCCAACCGACCATTAAGAAAACCAGGCAAGTCAGCAGCAGTGTAGCGACTGTCATACCTGAAATTGGATTCGACGAGGAGCCAATCTCACCGGTCAGCCGCGATGAGACGGTTACGAACAAGAACCCGAAAGCAACGATCAGCAACGCGCCCAGCAGATTCCACTGAAGGTGCAGTTGGGGGAAGATCATTATCAAAGCAAGCAGCACAAGGATGCCGCCCACTACAACCTTCATAGACATATCCTGATCGGTGCGAGGCGCCCCGCGCGTAGCCGCCTGGCCTCCCCTAAAGTCGCTAATGCCTCCTTTGAGTCCGTGCCAGATCGTTGGGAGAGCGCGCGCCAGGCTGATGATTCCGCCAGCCGCAACCGCTCCGGCACCTATGTACAAAATGTAGGCGGTGCGAATGTCGCCTGGGCTCATCTGGCTGATCGGTTTGTTACCCGGCGGCAGCGTGGCGGTCATACCCTCGCCAAAGAACTTGATTAATGGGATCAGAACGAGGTAAGCCAGAACGCCGCCTGCGCACATGATTGATGCGATGCGCGGCCCAATGATGTAGCCGACGCCGAGCAACGCCGGATTGACCTCGACTGAGATAGAACCCGCTTTGAAGGGTGCTCCGAAGATCTTCTCGGGATAATCCTTCCAGGTCTTGAAAGCGTCCATCGCCACCTTGTAGACGAAGCCCAGACCCAGTCCCGTATATATCGGTAAGCCTCGCACCTCGGCAAGAGGCCTGTCCGATCCTGCTTGCGCGGCGGCTTTCGATTCGTCCGAGGCTCCCGCTTTCAGCACCTCTGCGCAAGCTGTCCCTTCGGGATACTTGAGGTAGCCGTGCTGTTGGACAATGAGAGCGCGGCGCAAAGGAATCATCATAAGTATTCCGAGCAGCCCGCCCAGAACCGCAACAAGCATCACGCGGGTGACTTCGAGATCGAATCCCAAAATCAGAATCGCGGGCATCGTCACACCGACGCCAAATGCGATCGACTCGCCTGCGGAGCCCGCAGTCTGGACGATATTGTTTTCAAGAATGGTGGCGTTTCTCAATCCGAACTTCGATAGCGCGCGAAACAGTGTGATAGATATGACCGCAACGGGAATCGACGCGCTAACTGTGAGGCCGGTCTTCAACACGAGGTAGAGCGACGACGCGCCAAACACCATCCCGAGGAGCGTGCCGACGATCACCGGCAACGGTGTGAGCTCGCGCAAGTTCACAGCGGCAGGAATGTATGGACGGAAGACCGCGAGGAAGGGATTTTCAGGTTTCGCAGTGGTGGTTGCGCCCACAGGAAGCCCGTTGAGCGTTTCACTCGACATCAGAACTGACCTCCGAGAAGTTTTTCACAACGGCGAGCTGCGCGCTTGAGCCGTGTCCTTCGAGTTCGATGCTGCTGGGATCGGTTGGGGTTCATTTTGGACGTGAGCGAGAATGAATGTCAACCACAGATGGACACGGATAAGAGACCAAAGATGAACACTGAGATCGACTTAAGACTTGAGCCTCAGAGTCATACGGGTTCATCTTTTGGGTAGTTCTATATTATCTCCAGGTGTAAGACAACAAGCCCCGGCGCGGCGACTCGACTGTGTCGGTGTCCTGCGTCGGGGCTTGCGGTGGACTGTTGGGACTGGCCCAGGGCCTATCCGCAAACTGCGATGAGCGCGCCGCTCCTGCATTCAGCAACGCGTTTAGCGGAGTAACTCTCGACGCCAAGTGCTCAGCCGCGTAAAGCGGCCGACCACGCTCAGGCCTCAGCCACCTCACCAAGTCTTGATCTTATCATTGCTTTGGATCACCTCCTTTCTGGTGTTAGCTCGCATAGTAAGCAGAAGACTTTTCGCTGTCAAGAAAAAAGTGAAACTAAAAGCACAACTAATAGCGATCGACGCGGACGTATCGCCCATATGTAGTTCCAGCTGGTCTGAGCAAATATAAAGCGTCTCGCGCAAATACGTCTGGTTGCCGGGTTTAGTTTCTCGTGGATCGTGCCGCCGCCGCGCAAAGGCGGTTGCGCTCGTTTCGATAGCATTTCATGATAACGGCGAAGCCCACTTAGGAGCGTCCTTCTTTATGCCAGACAAAAGAGTCAGGGTGTTTGCGACGGCGGACATCGGACGCGAAGCCTTCAACCGGCTGCAAGAACTTGGATACGAGGTTGAGGTCCACTCGGACACAGAACCTCCGGCAAAGCCGCTGATACTGGAAAGAGTGCGAAGCGGGATCGATGCGCTCATCACGACGCTGCGCGATCCAATCGACGAGGCAGTATTCGCTGCAGGCGCGGGCACGCTTAGAATCGTTGCGCAGATCGCGGTTGGTTTCGACAACATAGATCGAGAGGCGGCCAATCGCTACGGCATCCCTTTCAGCAACACGGCCGACGTGCTGACCGAAGCCACAGCCGAATTCGCGTTCTTCATTATGGGCGCCGTCTCGCGGAAGCTTTATTCATCGGAGAAGCTTGTCGAGTCAGGCGAGTGGCGTTCGTGGCATCCGTACTATCCATTCCTGGGTGACGACGTAACGGGCAAGACAGTGGCGGTAATCGGCACTGGCCGAATCGGCAAGGCCTTCGCGAAGAAGTGCGTTGGTCTCGATACGGACCTGCTGTTGTACGACCCTGCAGCTCGCGATGAGAAGTTTGTCGACTATGCCGCGCGCGAGATGGAACTGAGGTGGAACGCCGAGTTCTCGCCAAAGCGCCGCACCGTTAGCTATGTTTCATTCGCCGAGGCGCTCGAGAAGGCCGACTACGTGAGCTTGCACGTGCCATTGTTGATGCCAGGCGGCTCCGAGATGCCTACTTTTCATCTCATGAATGAAGCTGCGTTCAAACGAATGAAGCCCACTGCGTACTTGATCAACACATCGAGAGGTCCTGTCGTAGACGAGCACGCGCTCTATGAAGCTTTGATCAATGAAGAGATCGCAGGCGCAGCGCTGGACGTTTATGAGAAGGAGCCGCTACCTGCTGACAGCCAACTGCGGGATCCGCGGCTTAAGGACCGGTTGAGGTTGTTTCATCATTTCGCATCCGGAACGCGCGAGACTCGTCTTTCAAGCGACCCACAGATAGGAATGGCCGGCCGCACCGTGCAAGCTGTGATCGACGTGATCGAAGGACGCTACGATGGTGATCCGGCGAAGATGCCTTATGTGGTGAACAAGGAAGCTTTCGGGGAAGAGAGACGGGGAGATACGGAGAAGGGGTGAGGAGGAGGTATGCAGTTGGTGGGTAGAGTCTGGACGTTTCGCGGCAATCCCAACGGGATTGCATCTCACAGCCCAAGGTTGCCGTACTCGGCTACCTTGGGACCTCGTTCGCGATAGATCCCAACCCCAACGGGGTTGTGACTCTAACGATTAAGGACGAAGCGCGGCGGCGTAGGGTACCGCCTACCACAGGCCGCAACCCCTTCGGGGTTGTCAACTAACGCAGTTGGTGGATCGTTCAGACTCGACCTACGATTGCCGCAGCCATCCCGCGTTTCTATGCTGCCATCAACGCAGTTGGTGGGATTGGCCACCTTTGTGCTATCGACTCTTTCGGTAGCCTGCTAGACTGCGAGGCGGGCTCCGGACAAGGCTTCGCTCGCAATGTAACAGCGAGGGCTCGTGAAGGGAGGCAACCAACCCGAATGCAAGACGAACTGATCAGCGAGCTGAAGCAGCAGATCTCCGAAGGCAACGCGGTATTCATCGTCGGGGCCGGAGTCTCGATTGGCGCGAGCAGGAATCATCCATGCGCGTCGTGGACCGGCTTGCTTCACAACGGAGTTGACCGTTGCGTCGCAGTGCGAGGGTTGCGCAAAGAGCTGGCAGACATGCTGCACGTGCAAATCGATTCGGGTGACCTGGACCTCTTGCTTGCCACAGCCGAAGCCGTCTCTTCAAAGCTCGGAGCGCCCGATGGCATCGAGTACTCAACCTGGCTTCGCGAAACCGCCGGTTCACTCACACCCCTGCACCGCGAAACAATCGAAGCGCTTTACGGGCTCGGCTGTGTGCTTGCGACCACCAACTACGACGGCTTGATTGAGAAAGTCACCGGCCTAGACGCCGTCACGTGGATGGAACGCGGTCAGGTGTCGCGAGTCGTGCGAGGCGACGACGAAGGTGTCTTGCACCTGCACGGCTTCTGGAAGAAACCCGAGTCAGTAGTTCTTGGTGCGCGCTCTTACGAGAGAGTCTCGGGCGATCAATACGCACAAGCGATGTTGCGCGCGTTGCAGATCCTTAAAACGCTGGTGTTCGTTGGAACAGGTGAAGGGCTGAGCGATCCGAACTTCGGCGCGCTGCTCGAATGGACTACAGACGTTTTGCCGCAAGACGAGTACCGGCGCTTCCGGCTGTGTCTGGACGGCGAGGTTGAAGCGCTCACCAAACGGCATCCGCTCGAACAGCGTTTGTTTCCGGTCGGAATCGGCAAGGACCACGGCGCGCTCGCCGGGTTCTTGCGGTCGCTTGGCTCGAACCAGTCACGCCGTTCTTCCGCTTCGGCGGCAGCGGCTTCGGCTCGGGTCACCGGCACAACATTCTTGCCGGCTGCGCCTCGATGTTTTGGCCGCGATGAAGAGATGGCCGATCTGGTCGCGAATCTGCTAGCGGAGAAGCCGTTGCCTGCGCCGATCCTCGGGCCACCGGGAATCGGCAAGAGCACGCTGACGCTCGCCGCGATGCACGATCCGCGAGTCAGCAGCCGATACGGAGAAAGACGCTGGTTCATTCGCTGCGATGGGTTGAGATCGAGAAGCGAGCTGGCCGCTGAAATCGCACGCGCCGCCGGGTTGCAACTTGCGCCGAACATCGAGTCGGCGGTGTTGCACGCGCTCGCCGCAGCGCCTGCGGTGCTAGCGCTGGACAACTTAGAGACGCCGTGGGAAGCGGACACGCTCCAGGTTGAAGAGTTCATCGCCCTGCTGGCGGACGCGTCCTCGGGCGAGCACGCTCTCGCGCTGATAGCTTCGCTGCGCGGGAGCCAGCGGCCTGCCGGGGTGACTTGGCGCGAGCCTCTTCTGCCTCAGCCGTTGAAGCTGCCGGCGGCGCGCGATGCTTTTCTCGCGATCGCCGGAAAGGGACTGGAAGCTGACCCGCGCCTGGATGAGCTGTTGAACGGCGTCGATTGCGTGCCCATTGCGATCACGCTGCTGGCGCATCAGGCCGAGGGTGAGCCGACTCTCGAAACGCTCTATCAACGCTGGCAGCGTGAGCGAACCGCGATGCTTCAGCGGGCGGATGCGAGGGACCGGCTGACCAATATCGAGTTGTCTTATGAGCTGTCGCTGCACGGCCCGCGAATGACCGATGGCGCGCGGCAGGTGCTGTCGATGCTCGCGCTGCTGCCGAACGGCCTGGCGCTGACCGACGTCGGCGAGATAATGCCGGATGGCGGTGACGCGGCTGCAATGACGGCGCGGAAGGCGGGGCTCATTCAGGATGAGGCGGGAAGGGTGCGGTTGCTCGCGCCGTTGCGCGAGTACCTCAGGCGCAAGTATCAGGCGGAAAATTCCGATCGCGACCGGCTGGTGGCGCACTTCGTAGAGCTTGCGAGCGAGCTGGCGGGAAAAGTTGGGCGAACCGGCGGCGCCGAAGCTGTGAAACGGCTTATGCCCGAAGCGGCTAACGTCGAGAGTCTGAACTTGATGGGACTCGATGGTGCGCCGGCTTCGGCGGCGATTGAGGCGGCGATCGCCTGGTCTGAGTTCGTGCGGTTCACCGGCGTCGGCTCGGAAGCGCCTGTCGAGAAAGCCGCTACTGTCGCGCGAGGTGAGAATGACTTGCTTGGCTGTGCGCGTTGCACCGAGAGACTTGGGGACATCGCGCTCCATCGGTCAGACCACGAGACGGCGAAGCGGAGGTACGAGGAGGCGCAGCCGCTGTACCGGCAAGTGGGCAGTGTGATCGGTGAGGCCAACTGCATCAGGAGCCTTGGCGACATCGCGCTTGAGAGGTCAGACCACGAGACGGCGAAGCGGAGGTATGAGGAGGCGCTGCCGCTGTACCGGCAAGTGGGCTCGGTGTTAGGCGAGGCCAACTGCATCTGGAGGCTTGGCGACATCGCGCTTCGTCGGTCTGATCACGAGACGGCGAAGCGGAGGTACGAGGAGGCGCTGCCGTTGTACCGACGAGTGGGCGATGTGCTAGGCGAGGCCAACTGCATCAAGACGCTTGGGGACATCGCGCTTGAGAGGTCAGACCACGAGGCGGCGAAGCGGAGGTATGAGGAGTCGCTACCGCTTTTCCGGCAAGTGGGCTCGGTGCTGGGGGAGGCCAACTGCATCAAGAAGCTTGGCAACATCGCGCTTGCGAGGTCAGACCCCGAGACGGCGAAGCGGAGGTACGAGGAGGCGCAGCCGCTGTACCGGCAAGTGGGTGATGTGCTAGGCCAGGCCAACTGCATCTGGAGTCTCGGCGACATCGCGCTTCAGGAGTCTGACCACGAGACGGCGAAGCGGAGGTACGAGGAGGCGCTGCCGCTGTACCTTCAAGTGGGCGCTGTGGTAGGCGAGGCCGACTGCATCTACGGGCTTGGCAACGTCGCCCTTTGTCGGTCTGATCACGCGACGGCGAAGCGGAGGTATGAGGAGGCGCAGCCGCTGTACCGGCAAGTGGGCTATGTGGTAGGCGAGGCCAACTGCATCCAGGGTCTTGGAGACGTCGCGGTGCGGCAATCGGATCAAGCAGGCGCTCGCAAACGGTTTGAAGACGCGCTGGCGTTGTATCAGCGAATCGCGGAGCCGTATTCAATCGGCCGTTCTCATCGCCGGCTAGCGCGCCTCGCATCGGACGACGGAGAGCGGCGCCGTCACGTCGAGGCCACGCGCGCCGCGTGGCTGAGCATCGACCGCCCTGACCTTGTCAAAGGCCTTGATGAAGAGTTCGGCGCGGACTCAGTCGCCCCGCCGGAGGATTCAGGCTCACCGAATTCGTCGTGAAGCCTGGAGTGAATCAACGTGCTGCTGGACGGTTTGAAGGCAACACGCTGATCCTTGGGGTTGCAGGAAAGCGGGCCGGCGACCAATTGGGAATCCCGTAGGGATGACCTGTCGATAGGTTAATCGCTACAGCGCGGGGTACGGGCTCCTTTAGGAGCTACCTGTTCCCCGGACGGCGTGGGTTTCCGCAACAAGAGGTAGCTCCTAAAGGAGCCCCGACCCTCACCACGCTGCTCCTTTTCTATCGACAGGTCGTCCCTACGGGACTGCCCGTCGTCGAGTCTTCTCCTTGCCGCGTCTCCCCGTCTCCCCGTCTCCCTGTCTCTCCATCTCCCCGTCGCTTCTCATCTCGGCTGTTGCTTAGGATCAAGCTTTTCGCGCAGGCCATCGCCGATGAAGTTGAACGACAAAACTGCGAGAGCGATCATCAGGCCGGGAAAGATGAACAGGTGGGGAGCCGTGAACCAGAACTCACGCGAGTCATCGATCATCTTGCCCCACGAAGGGATCGGTTCCGGCACACCTAGTCCAAGAAAGCTCATCCCTGCTTCGGCGAGTATCGCACCAGCCATTCCCAGCGATGCTTGCACGATCAATGGCTGAATTGAGTTTGGCAGAATGTGCTTGAGCAAGATCCGCGAGCCGCTCGCCCCCAGAGCTCGGGCTGCGGTTACAAAATCGTATTCGCGGACCTTGAGCACCTGTGCACGCATCAACCGCGCGTAGCCTACCCAGCCAATAACCGAGAGTGCAACGATCAGGTTTCTCACGCTCGGGCCTAAGAACGCGACCATGGCTATCGCAAGCAGTATCCCGGGAAATGATAAGAACACATTGAACAGAAAGCCCGAGATTATTCGGTCGGTCCATCCGCCCGCGTAGCCTGAGAACGCTCCGATCAGCACACCTACAATGGATGATATCGTGACTACGGATAGTCCCACGAGCATCGAGACTCGGGCTCCGTAGATTATTCGAGCTAACTCATCGCGTCCGAGTTGATCGCGGCCCATCAGGTGAGCGCGGTCAGGTCGGTCAAGGCGCGAGACCAGATCCTGACTCTGTACTCTTTCCCACGAAGCGAGCAGAGGCGATAGCGCTGCCATAAGAACGAGCAATGCCGCGGCGGCAAATCCAAACTGAGTGACTCTATTCATAAGCTGGGAATAGACCGCGGATTAGAGGTGGCGCAGACTTTAGTCTGTGGCACGCTAAGAACGGAACGCCACAGACTAAAGTCTGCGCCACCCCTGATCCGTGGTCTATCGATCATTCAATCTACTTTTATTCGCGGATCCAGAAATCGATACACGATGTCGGTTACGCTATTAACCAGCACGTAAGTCGCCGCGATCACCAGTATGCAACCTTGCGTGAGCTTGTAGTCGCGCTCGCTTATGCTATCGACGAGCAAGCTCCCGACTCCGGGCCACGAAAACACTCGCTCGGTGATTATCGCCCCCGCGAGCAACACTCCAAACTGAAGCCCTAACACGGTTACGACAGGGATCAGCCCGTTCTTCAAGACGTGTTTGTAAATTACACTTCGTTCCGGCAGGCCTTTCGCGCGCGCAGTGCGCACGTAGTCCTCGCCCAACTCTTCGAGCACGCTCGATCGAACTATGCGCGTCAGAATTGCGGACATCGCGGCGCCAAGCGTCACCGCCGGAAGGATGAGGTTGTCGAACCCACCGGCGCCCGAAACCGGGGTCAAGCCCAGGTTGACCGAAAAAACTAGAACGAGCAATGGGCCAAGCGCGAAGCTTGGTAGCGAAATGCCGAGCAGCGCGATCAGAGTAGACAAGCTGTCTATGAAACTCCCGCGATGAGTAGCGGCCGTGACGCCCAAGGGAATTGAGATGAGCGTCGCAATGAACATTGCCGCCAGCGCTAGCTTAATCGTGGCCGGATAGCGTGACGCTATGCGGCTGAGCACCGGCTGTCGAGTGACGGGGTTGATGCCCCAGTCTCCGTGCACGAGTCCTCGCCAGTAATCGGTGTACTGCGATAGAAGCGGCCTGTCCAATCCGAGTTCAGCCCGCGCCGTTTGATATTGCTCTTCGGTGGCATTCTCGCCGACCAGTTGTCGCGCGGGATCGCCAGGCACGATGTGAATAAGAAGGAAAACGAGAGTGACGACAGCCCACAGCACGGGAACGATTATCAGCAGCCGCCTCACGACCGCGAAGGCGAATCCTCGCATAGCGCGTGAATCATAACAAAGCAACTACAACGATCCAAACTCGCGAGCGATTTGTTAGGTCAAGCGTCAGCTTGTCTTAGTTGAGTCCATGCCGAATGGTTTTGGAGTTGAAGTAAGAGGCAAACTGGAGTGCGTTTAAGCTCTGCGCAACTGTAAACACACCCGTCTTGCAATCACCTGATTCATTCCTTATTCTTTCGAGTATTGAAATGAGTTGATCGCGGGCCGGTGTAGCTCAGTTGGTAGAGCATCTGATTTGTAATCAGAGGGTCGGGGGTTCGAATCCCTTCACCGGCTTCACTTTTACCTACCTCGGGCTGCGCCAGCTTGAACGCCGGTTGCTGGATTGATGGTTAACCTGTACGGGCGTCCTTCGGTGGGCGTCCATCCTCGCCAATATCACCGTGCGATTAAGGAGCGCTCCACGGAGGACGCCCCTGCAGGACTAACCGAAGCTGTCTGTGAGAGGTGTTCTGTGGAAGAGTTAACGAGGAAGCGTAAGCGGCAAACCTTGAGCCGGAGATCAAGGAAGAAGTAAAGAAATAGGCAGACTGGATGGGCGGCCTTGTCGGTAAGCGTGAGCGGCTGAAATGAGTATCTTCTGCTGCTTCTTTGAAGATGGAAAACTATTAAAGCAAAAGAGCCAACAATCGAAAACCGTTAAAATCCTCATTACGTCGCGTCTTCAGGATGTAGCTGCTTCCTTCATTTTGAGGGGCAACGCTCCTTCCTGAAGAATCTCAAGTACCATGTCTGACGCGGAATTGGGCGGTACGCCTTCGAGTCGGGCTTCAGGCAAGAAATCGCTCAAGTAAGCTCGCAGTTCTTGCTCTTGGCCATCTGTCGAAAGTAATCTAAGCTGTTCCAGCATATGGCAAACGTTGTCCGCCGGGCGAGCCGCAATCTTGCCAACCAATATCTTTGGGTGGCGCGTCTTGGCCATACATTCCTCTGTAATTTCTAATTCCTCGAACAGTTTCTCACCTGGCCGTGCCCCCGTGAATACAATATCAATATCTTCGAACGGCTTGAGCCCGGAAAGCCTGATGAGATCTTTGGCCAGATCCAGGATTCGCACTGGCCTGCCCATGTCTAAAACAAAAATCTCTCCCCCTTCACCCATAGCTCCGGCTTGAAGGACCAGTTGCGCCGCTTCTGGTATCGTCATGAAGTAACGGATCATGTCCGGATTGGTCACTGTAAGCGGGCCACCTTTACGAATTTGTTCTTGAAAAATTGGGACCACTGACCCAGTTGATCCGATTACATTGCCGAAGCGTACTGCAACGTATCGGGTAGTACGCTTCTCATTTAGATCTTGAATCACAAGTTCAGCAATCCGTTTCGACGCACCCATTATCGATGTTGGGCATACGGCCTTGTCGGTTGAAATGAGAACGAATGCTTCGGCTCCAAATTCCGCAGCCAATTCGCCTACTGCGTGAGTTGCAAGCGCATTGTTTTTCACAGCCTCGGTGACATTGAATTCCATCAACGGCACGTGCTTGTGCGCTGCCGCATGGAGCACTATCTGCGGGCGATGGGCGGCGAAAATAGAGCGCATCCTCGCTTCATCGCCTACGTCCGCAACCAGTGGTATATGATTCAGATCTAAGCACGCTTCACTTAATTCACGATCAACGCTAAACAGAGCGAACTCGGCCCGTTCTACCAGGATTAGCTTCTTTGGCTGAAAGCGCGCTGCCTGTCGCACCAACTCTGATCCAATCGAGCCACCCGCCCCCGTAACCATCACTGTCTTTCCAGCAAGAAAACGAGCCACGCTATCCTGGTCCAGCTGCACGGATTCACGGCCCAGCAAGTCTTCGATCTGCACATCGCGTATGCGACTGACCTCAACGTTACCCTCTAAGATTTCATAAAAACCTGGAATAATGCGCACCTTGATGGGGATCTGCTCACAAATGCCGACAATCCGGCGAATCTCCTGCCCCGGGGCCTCAGCTATTGTTATTACAACATGGTCTATCCCAAGTTCTCTCACCAGGCGCGGAACGTCCCTGGTTGTGCCGCGCACCTTCACCCCGTTAATTACGAAATTCTGCTTGCGGGGGTCATCGTCCACGAATCCGGCGATCTCGATGTCCGCGTCCCCTCGACCAAAGATCTCTTTCGCCGCCAGCACGCCCGCGCGGCCCGCGCCAATGAGCAAAACAGATTTCCTGCGCCCATTGGTTGTACGAACCACCCCTCGCCGCTTTTGATGTCGTTCGAACTGAGCACGGCGCAGGACACGTAATGCCAATACGCCCCCAAATGCCAGAATTGTATCCATCAGAATTATCGACAATGGCACTCGCCACTCGGGGAGTGAGACCGGTAGAGCCAGCCTTGCAATGAGAATTGGAAACAATGATGCTAATGCTGGAAAAACAAAAGCCTTCGTTTCTCTCAGTCCGATGTAGCGCCAGATAAACGCATACACACCGAAGTAAATCAGTGCTGCAAACTGGATTAAGACAACCCACGGCAGTTGCACCAATGCGCGAGGAAATTCCTGTTCGGGAATTACAAAATCAAACCGTAACAGGTAAGCAAATACAAAAGCCGATACCAGAACTCCCAAATCCATCGTCCACTGTACCTGTCTGGTCAGCAGCCTGATCTTCCAAGTTCGTCGAATCTTGTTTCCCACTTGGTTCCTTCTTGTCATCAGCTTCCTCTTCCACATTTTGTTATGATTCAAAGATTAGTCTATTTTCGACAGCTTTTGGCTGCAAGGCGTCAGTGGTACTTACCAATCCACCGTTACAAACCCGAGAGCCTAGCTAGAGTGCGCAATTTACACCGAATTCAGGTGTTTTGAACAGCACTCAAGCGAGTAGAGTCGACCGCCTGTTCAATCGCCGGGCTGAGAGTCTCTTCCGACCAGAGCTTACAAGGATGCCCTGTGAGAAGTCCTTTGCACAATGTCAATGATGCGACTGAGATCTTGTTCGGTCAGGCCCGAACCGCTCGGCAAGCATAAGCCGCGTTCGAATATATCTTGTGCGACGGTTCCTCCCCGGACTCTGCACCGGGCAAATACAGGTTGCATATGCAACGGCTTCCATACGGGCCGCGCCTCAATGTTCGCGGCCTCCAGGGCCAATCGCACGTCTTCCCGAGTGGCCCCAAACTCATCTGGGTCAATCGTGATGCAAGTGAGCCAATGGGTCGGGATGCCGTAGGGGGCTTCAGGCATGAATTCAAGTCCCGGCAAGTTGCCAAGCGACTCTTTGTAGTAGGCGAAGTTTCCTCTGCGCGATCGGACGCGATCAGACAGAACTCGCAATTGGCCTCGGCCTATCGCCGCGAGAACATTGCTCATGCGGTAGTTGTAGCCCAAGTTGGAATGCTGGTAATGCGGCGCAGGATCCCGCGCCTGGCTGGCGAGAAACCGCCCTCGCTTAATGAGCGATTCAGTGTGGGAGACCAGCATACCGCCGCCTGAAGTCGTGATGATTTTGTTGCCGTTGAAAGAGAAAAGGCCCAGCTTGCCAAACCCTCCCACCACTTTGTCCTTGTAGGTTGCGCCGAGCGCTTCAGCCGCATCTTCAATAACAGGGATGTCGTACTCAGAGCATGCTTTCATAATGGGGTCATAATCGGCGCTCTGGCCGTAGAGGTCTACTACGATGACCGCCTTCGGCAATCTCCCGCGCGAGGCGCAATCGCGGAGTTCTTCCATGAGAAGGTCGGGGTCCATATTCCAGGTCGACCTGGCGGCGTCGATGAACACGGGAATCCCGCCCTCATAACAAATCGGGTTAGCGCTTGCGCTGAACGTGAGCGACGAGCAGAAAACTTCATCTCCGGGCTTCACGCCTATTAGCATTAGGGCGAGATGAAGCGCGGCAGTTCCTGAACTGAGCGCGGCACAGTGCTCAACCCCTACAAACTCGGCGAACTCCTTTTCGAAAGCGTCAACGTGCGGGCCGAGCGGCGCAATCCAGTTTGACGCGAAAGCATCTTTTACAAGCTCAAGCTCGTCCGCACCCATATGCGGTGGTGAAAGATAAATGCGCCTCATAATCTCATTAGCGCAGAAGGAGGATCGCGCCGGCGCCTACAAGAAATACCTGAATCGCATAGCTTATAAGCGCCACGGCCCTCGTTGAAAAGCCACGCTTAGACAGGTAGTCGTAAAAATGGCTCCTGTCGCCCGCGAATGGGGAGATTCCTCTCTTAAGGCGACGCACTATGGCAAAGGCCGCGTCGAAGACTGGCGCTCCTATCATCAGGATGCCGCCCAAAAAGCACCACATCCCCCCACCCGCAAAGGTCAAAAGCAAAGAGACGGTCGCAAGCATGAACCCCACAAAGTAGCTTCCATTGTCACCCATGAAGACCGACGCGGGATGAAAGTTGTAAAGGAGGAAGGCTAGCAATCCGCCCCCAAGCGCAAGCGCGAGCGCGACTGATAGCCAGTGGCCAATTAAGGCCCCGACGATCACAAACCCTATGCAAGAGATTAGAGCGACGCCGCCCGCAAGTCCATCCAGGCCATCTTGCATGTTGACGGCATTGATCGCCCCGGCCACGTAAAAGAGCACGAGAACCATAATCAAAGCCATGCCTGTGATGCCCATAGGAACAACCCAGCGCCCATTGAACAAGGGAACCGCAAAGCCGCCCACCGCGAGCGCCACCCCTGCCAGCACCTCGAGGCTGAGCCGCACGAGCGGATGAACCGCAGTCTTGTCATCACAAAAACCGAGCGCGAACATCCCCAGTCCCAGAAGCGGTATGAGTGCAATCCCTAATGACCCTTCGGACAGTTGTCCAAACACGAGGGCGAAGGAAAGGAAGAACCCGAGCGCGATGCCGAACCCGCCTACAAACGGGATCGGGACCGAATGAATCTTTAAGGGGTTAGCCCCCGCCGCATCGACCCAGCGCCTTCTTTCAGCCACACGCTTGAAGAATGCTATAGTGATCAGGGAGATGAAAAAAGCGCAGCCCGCAACGGCGATAGAGCGTTCAATCGACATCACTAAACCAACTCCGCGCGCGGGGTGACGCGAAACTCGCGCGCGACCTCACGAGAAGCCTTTTCCAGCGCAGCCGCAATCAACTGAGCTATTACCTCTTGGTGAATGTAATCACGCTATAATCGGACAAAAGGCGCGGCGCAACGCGTCGCATAATCTCGCCCATATGGTAGCTAATACGTGTGAACGTAGGGTGGTGGGAGAACTGCGGACGCGTAAGGAGCAGTCGCAATGGGATAAAGACCATGCCGCTCACTTTATCTACCGAAACTCCTGTCTTTCTAAAGTGATCAACTACTTCGCGATGACTTACTTCACAAAGTCGAGTCAACGGCGGCAACAGGTGAAACGGCTCTATTATTATGATCTTTCCTCCTGTCCGGGTGGCCCTCGCGATGCGGCGCGTGATGTCGGGTAACTCTTCCGCCTTGCAAGCGGCCGCGAGGCACGCTACCGACAGCACCAGGTCAAAATGGTCTGCCGGATAGGCGTACTCCTTAATATTAGCTCCCACGAACTTTGTCGCAAGATTCGGATTGCGACGATGTGCCTCGGCAACCATACAATCCAGGTCAACACCAACATATTCGTCGAAACAACCGGCAAGTCGCGCGCTCATTCGCCCCGAGCCGCAACCCAAATCCAGTACCCTGCCACGCTGCTTAGGAAGATTGCTTTCTATAACTCTCCACTGGTCACGATCAACGAGCTCGTTATATGTATTGTTGCGCCACATTACCGAGGACCAACCTTCGCTCGCGGCGCGGGTTTGCCAATAATCAATAGGGTTCGGTGGATTGTAAGCAAAGATCCTGTGGAACAGGTCACTTAAATTCACCCTATCATCCCCTCCTCAATCGGATTAGTGCTGCCTGTAGCAAGAAAGCGGCTGCCATAGTAGAGCAACTCAAATAAGAGCGGCGCAGGGTCTATGGCGCGAAAATCATCACACCCATCCGAACGAGTTCCACAGATTGCCGCGAGCGATCCGACAGCGTGGCCGATGCGGCCGCGCCGCGCGAGATTAAACAGATGCAGCATCTCGCCTATGATCCAGCGGGACTTGACCCCTATTTGATAAGAGGTCACTGGGTCCACATCGCCGTCTACAGCCATCTTGTATAGTAGCCATGGGAAGTCCACCCCTGCGCGCACTGCCAGGTCGAGCGCCCCCCAGAAGCGAGGGTTTATCTCGATAAGCGCGGCTTGCCCCGTCGCTTCATCATATTGGAAATCCAGGTGCGCCACGCCGTGCCATTTGAGGGTATCCATCAAGGCTCTTGCGTGGGATTCGAGCGCAGGCACGTAAACGCTCTCTCGGAAGACACTGGTCCCAAACTGGCCATCTTTGCAACGAAGATAGCGCTCAGAAAATGCGGCGCGAAACTCGCCGCGGTTATAAAGCAGACAGACTCCATACCCGATTCCCGGGGCAAACCCTTGTAATATCGGCCAGTGTGAAACGCCCAGGTCATACGTCTTCACGAGCCAGTCGAATCGTTCGATACATTCTTGGGGGCTGCGAACAACAAAGACGCCTTTACCGCTGTTGCCGAGTTGTGTTTTGACAATCGCGGGGTATTTGAACTGTGAGGCGCTCTCGATCAGTTTTTCGCGCGTTTCGGGCTTGATGGTTTCGGGCACCGGGACCCCCCTGGCGCGCGCGAGGGATACTGTGTGCCATTTGTTAATCGTCCGAGCAATAGCCTCGGCGGGGCTGATCGGTATGAGAATGTCCGAGGGGAATCGATCCCTCATTTGCGCAATGGCGAGGACATCTTCGTGGCCCGGTATTAGAACTTTGGCCCCCGTTCGTGCCATCGCACTCGCCACATCGTCGACGAAGCCTTGAGGGTCGCGATACGGATTGCGGTATCGCGAGAAAGAGGCCTGGTAGCGGGAATAACGGCACATCGCCAGGCGTGAGACGTCGCCTACATGTACCGCGACGCCACGGCTCGCGAGCGAATGTACTATCACATAGGAGACGCGGCACCAGCCATAAGTGAGAAATACCGATGGCAGTTTGCTCATCTGTGCCCGTTACCTGTCGCGCCGGAAGTCGCGGGCGCAGGGAGAAGGTGTAGGGAGTCCTTCGCTTCTATGAACTGGGCGAGCTCAACCAATATCTTCTGCTGGCTGAATTGAGACTCGGCAAGCGCCCGGGCCGCCTTTCCCATCGCCTCAAGCTTGTAGCGCTCGGCATTCAAGCTCTCGACCGCATCGGCGAACGCTTCGGGATCATCAGGTGGGACTGTCAATCCGCAGCCATGCTGAGCCACCAGGTCGCTCATCCAGCCAGGGTAGTTGACGAGCACAGGCTTACCGGCGGATAAGTAATCGAAGAATTTATTTGGTGAGGTTCCATAATAGAAGCCGGGGACGTTCAGCAGCGTCTGCATTCCAACATCGAGTTCGGCCAGAACTTTATTGTAGCTGGCCTTATTGAATAACCCCACGAAGCAAACATTATCCAGCCCTTCCTGATCCGCGCGGCGCATGAGTCGCGCCTTCTCGCGCCCGTCACCGATGAGAACAAATACAACATCACCGACACCGCGTCGCTTTAACACGGCGGCGGCATCCAGCACTGCGTCGAGGCCATTGGCGACGCCGTGTGTGCCTGAGTAGCCTAAAGCGAGTTTGTCTTCATCAACTGGGACGTGATTGCGAGGCAGCCGGCCAAGTGCGCGCAGATGCTTCGTGTCGCTCCCATTAGGAATCATCGCAACGTGTGACGCAGAGACGCCGGCTTTTCGCTCAATCCCTTCCTTGATGCCGGGGGCGAGGGCGACCAGCCTCCACGCAAATCGATAGGTTACCCACTCCCAAAGGTAGAGCGCCCGCTTAAGCAACGGATTGCGAATAATGCCCATCTCAATGGGCAAGTCGGGCCACAGGTCTCTCACCTCAAAAACGTATGGCGTTCCCTTTATACACCTCGCGCAAAGCGCCGGGATGCTCATGGTGAGCGGGGTCGATGAGGCATAGACCAGGTCCGACCTGCGCCGCAGCACTTCATAACAGGCCAGCAGGCCGAACAGTATGAAAGACCATAGACGCTTGAGAGTACTCTGATGATTCGAATAGAACACGCCGAGCTGGACGACGCGGAACCCATCAAGCTCTTGCTCAATCACCCATTGCTGCTTCTCGGTTGCGCGCGCGCTGTCCCGCCAATTCTGCCCGCAGATAACCGTGACATCATGTCCGCGCTCGGCGAGGATCTTTACGAGATTGTATCCCCTTACACCACCTTCTCCCTGCGCGCTGGCAAAGTGCTGTTGTACGTATAGAATTCTCATGACAGATTTGTCTCTTCCAAGGTCGTGGGGCTCAAATTGGTGGAGAGCACAAGCGATTGCTGCGTCGCATATGGGAACGCAGCCCAATCAGCCGAAAACCGTAAACCTTCGAGCGACACTATTAAGCCGGTCTCGGTCACAGTCTCGACTCTTAAATCTTCGGCGAGGGCGATGATCGTCAGCTTGCGAGCGGGCAGGCGGCAATGATCCGTCGCCACGACACTGAGCGTGCGCTCTTTTTGAAGGTAGTGGGGTGAAAACCACCCGCGCGTTGAATCAATAGATTCCTCGACAATTTCAAGCTGGGAGGCTTCTATTGAAAGCTCTGATGCAAATGTATAGAACGACGCCGTGCATAAGCCAACCGGATGGCGGAGATGAAGCTGACGATCTGAACGCTCTTCCACTCGTGCCTCGGGGAAGAGCCAATGCGATGACAGCCGGTGAATGCCGACGCCTCTAATATCATCTACAATCACCCAGAGCCGATCATCCACCAGCAGAAGCGCCCGGCGGTGGGTGACGCCCAGATTACGCATGTAGCCGTCGTGTTCGCTTTCGAATAATTTCACCCGACTCGATTGTTCGACCGAGCGGCGAATGACCTTTCCGCGATTCCAGTAAAACCATGTAAAGCGCGGGCCGCGCTCCATCTGGTCAAGCTCATCCACCTGGAGCGAATTGTGAGAGCCCGTGCTGCTCAGCCCGTTGTTCCATGGCGGAGGGCTGTTATAAGAGTACGTCCCCGGATCGGCCAGCAGGTTTGCGCCGCGCCACCACAGGTCAACATGGAGCATATCCGCTTGCGCGGGTCGATCACGATAGGAGCAGCAACGCGTGAAGCCCCACGTCTCATTGCCTCGCAACGTGTAGTAGCCGCCGCTTTCTGCTGCTAAATCTTTCCGTTCAGGTGGGGCCGGCGCCATCTCGAGCGCTTCCTCGTCCGTGATCCAAAGCAGTAACTCATCCCAAGGGCCGGGTGGCAATGCTCGACGCGCCTCTGCAACCCACAAAGCAAGCGCCAGGGTCGGGCGATAGTCGCTGAAATCGCACGAATCAAGATGAAACAGGAGAGCGCCATCATTCGCGCCGTAGTTCGGTGCGCGGCCGCTCGTCTCATCCGTTACTTGATATAGGAATCGCGCCGCCTTACCGTAGCGCTTATATAGCTCGGTAGAGAACGGACGGTCAGAGAGCTCACCAAGCCGGATCGCCCACGCGTAGCTCTGAAGTATCAAACGGTGGTAGTTGAGCGAATGCTGGACGTAACTGCCATCATCATAGATCTGTCGCCGCGCCTCCTGCTCAAGAAGTCTCCGCCCCTTGCTCTTCCACCTGGAAGCTGGCCGCAACATAGGGAAGAGTGTCCCCAACGTACAGAGCGCAAGGCCTTCGTTTATCGCGTGGTTGTTCTTTTGGGATACCGCAAAACTGAGGTTACCTTCGATTCGCTCGCCGTGAGCAGCAAGGGTCTCTAAGAGCATTGCCACACGCTCCGGCGTGGTGGCAGGGGCATCGAGCAACCCGAAGAGCGCGAAACACAGGGCCAGAACTCGAAATGAGCACTCCTGTCCGCACATCCAGTGAACGCCGCAGTTGGGCGGGTTCTCGTCCCTCCAGCTTTCCAGTAATTCCCAAAAAGTCTCGGCGTAATTAGAGTTCCCGGTCAGCCAGTATGAGCGCACTATCTTATAAGCCAGACCAAATCTTGCAGTCTCCCAGAGCCGCTTCACATCCGTCTCACCCATGTCTTGAAGGCGGCTCCAATGCACTCGGGGCCACTCCTTCAAAGTCTCCGGATCCCGGTGCCATTCGGGCGGCCATTCGAGCCCCAGGCTGTTCCCTGAAAAGAACTGGTATCTTCCAAACCGGGCGGATTCGACCTCTTTGACAACTTCAGAGACGGCGGCAGGAGACAACATGCCCGTCAGCATCTCCCGGTATCGCGCACGCTTTCCTGGTTGAATAAAGAAGCGACGAGATGGCTCTTCATGGAGAATGAGACGAAGCCGTTCGGCAGAAAGCCCTGAAGTGAGGTCCGCCAATCGAAATGAAGACCATTGCTTTAGTGGGAAGCGACGCTCGTACCATCCGCTGCGACGCCTGAGCGAATACCCCGCTCTGTACGCGGCCCATCCCGGCCCCATCTGCCTTACGAGATTAATGGCCTGTCCGATCCTCATAGAGTCTGGCATCAGAAAACCTTTACAGGCACGGGCAAACCTGTCCGCAGTGATTCCATAGATAAGGCAAGTAGCAACTCTTAATCAGCAAAGACCTCTAGCGCGTTCAGACTAGATGGCGTCACAAATTCGGCATCCGGTAAGCCGCGCAGTCTTTCTAGGTTCTTTACGAAGTTCCTGATGCCGACATCAGATAGGTCATCGGGGTGAAAATAGAACGCCCAAAGCCGTTGGTCGCTGATGGGAAAATTAGGCCAGTCTTCCGTCAGAAGTCTGGTCTTACTCGTAAGACCCGAAAGGGAATAACAGTTGTTGCGAAATCGCCATGCAATTCGTTTAGCAACTCCAACCGTTGAATTGACAAATTGAGTGATTGGAATTTCCACCAAATTGAGGGAGTAGGGTCCGGATCTCTTATAGTTATCGCGAGCCGGATGATAGGGCGCTTGAGACACACCGATCCAATCGACAACAAGTTTTGAGCCTCCGACGTGATACCAGGAGATACTACCTGGCAAGGCCGAAAAGTCTATCTTTACGCCCAGATCGTCCAGCTTTCTCAAAAGAAAATTGCTGCCATAATCCCATCCCGTGCGTGTTGCTCGAACCTTAAAGTGCCCTGCGACAGACTGGTGTGCATCTTCCAGCCACGATGGCTCGGGATCAAAACGGAACACCCCATTGCCGGTGTCATAGGACATTAGATGTACGTGCCAGCCCATCTCGTGTCCATTCGCCAACAATTGTTGCCACATCGCCTCCTTAGAGGAATAGCCGGATGAGTATGAACCAGTGCAGAATTGTATGCTCTGGTCGGCCCTAATTAACCAAATCATCGGCGGTAAATCATCTTGCATTTCAGAGATGAGTTTCTCTATCTTCTCGAGCGGGTTCCATATATTCCACGCCGGAGCGCGATCCAGCACGCGGGGCAAGACCGGGTCCACATCGCACCCTATCAGTATCTTCATCGTGTTTTTACCGCTACAACAAACTGGTAGGGAGCGATTCTGAGGCCTCCTAGCACTCGCGCAAGAAGAAGTGATGGGTTCATAACCTTGAGCAGAAACGGGAGAGACCCGACTACCTTGTCGACAACTCCGACTCCGTACTGTTCTTCGATTCTGAATCCCGCCCTCGTCAGCAAAGCGGTTATGTATCGCGGATGGTGACCAAAGAAAGTGCGGTGATAGGGTTCGGCGTCCAATGAGAAAGGACTCTTCGCCCGACCCGCAAGGAAGAGAAGCACGCGCTTGAGGTTTCTCTTGTTGCTGTAGCTAAAGATCATTTGCCCGCCAGGCTTCAGTATGCGGTTAAGCTCAGCAAGCGCTCTTTCCGGGCTACCGAGGTGATGGAGCACACGCACCATCAGAACTGCATTGAAGGACTGATCCGAAAAAGGCAAGTCATACACGCTAGCGTCATAACAGACGACCGAATTGCCGTAGGCTTTAGCGCAGGCAGTTCTCAGGTTACTGGCAGGTTCAACCATGGATACGCTGCGATACTTCGCAAGATAACAGCCGCCAAGCCTCCCGAAACCGGCACCTACTTCCACTATCGAATCTCCGCCTTCAAGAGCGTGCGTCACGATGGCGCGTTCGAGCTTGTCGAGGTATTCCTTTGCTGGTCCCCTCCAGAACTTTTCGTAATCGCGTCCTTCATAATCCGTAAAAATCAGGCCCACACGTTCTTTTTCCATAACGTTTTAACCTTGTCCGATCCTCATAGAATCCGACATCAGAAAACCTGCACAGGCACACGCCGACCTGTCCTCAGTGATTCCATAGCGGCCAGCGCGGCCCACGATACGTTAAGGAGCGAGCTGTAGGGAATCGGCGGAGGGCCACCCCGCCGCACAGCACCGATGAAAGCGTCAAGCTCTGTCTGATGCCCCTTGTCGCGGCCTGAAACCTTGTGAATTTTTGTACGGCCTTCTTTTGAAAGGGTGACTGTCTTGAAGTCATCGATAACAGCAACTCTGCCCCCTCCGAAGAGTTCTATGCGCTCCTTCGGGAATCCCTTGTCGCCGCCGGCAAAGTATCCTATTGAGGCCACAGAACCGTTGTCGAAGCGCGCGACTATGACTGTTTGATCATCGCCTGCGCCTGCCGCCCCGCCCGGCGCGACCGACTCTGCAAAGACCCGCGTGATCTGACCGCCTAGTAGAAAACCTGCCAGGTCAAGGGCATGGCACGCTTCACCGACCAGCCGCCCGCCGCCCGTATAGGGATCCTGTGTCCAATGGTCCGAATCAATAGGCCCCGCGTTAAACCTGTAAGTCAGCGTTGCAGGCGCTTTCACGGGAGAGAAGAATTCGCTGACAAGGTGAGCAGCCGGTGAGAACCGGCGGTTGAATCCTACGGTCCATATTAATGAACTGTCGCAACTGTCGGCCAGCCCGGTCTCGAATGCAGTGAGTTGCTCGGCATCAATTGCGAGCGGCTTCTCTATGAAGACGTTTTTGCCGCTTCGGAGGGCCGCCAGCGCCTGTTCGCTGTGAAGGTTATGCCGCGTGGCCAAAAACACTGCATTAACGGCCTGGTCTGCTAGGACGTCATCCACTTCCGTACAGGCAACCTCGAACCCGTGACGCTCGCCGCGGACCACCGCGCTCACTCCTCCCGCAGAGCAAATGGCGCGCGGCCTTAGGCCGGGGATTCGATTCAACGCTGGAAGCAGAACGAGCGAAGCAAAATTTCCTGCTCCTATAAAGCCGACGCCTATGTCGCTGTCGCCGAGCGGGCGCGCCGAAGGCTCGCTTCTGATAATAACTCGCCGCTCGGACGCAAAGTCACCACTTACGCCGGGGTACGTAAGCACAATCCCAAGAAAGGGCTCGCCGCCGGTCTCTATAAGATGGTACGCGCGTTCCGCATCGTTGACATTGAAGGTGTGTGTAGTAAGGCGAGCGACGTCGAGCCGCTTTTCGGCTATCTGTTCAAGGACGGCTTCGATGTTTCGCTGCTCGGTCCAACGGACGTAAGAGTATGGATAGTCCAGCCCCTGCTCTTCGTAGCTCGCATCGTAACGGCCCGGGCCATAAGAACACGACACGATCAATTCTAATTCTTTCGGGTAGAACTCGCGTCGCGGAACGTTCAGGCCGACAGCGCCGACCGCAACGACGCGAGCTTTTTTTCGCGCCACGGTTGCAGCCAGCTCTAACGGCTCGTTGCTAGGGGTCGAAGCGGTGATAAGCACCGCGTCCGCTCCATGCCCGTCAGTTCGCTCAAGCAAAGTGGAGACAAACTCTTCACGAGTCCCTGCTTCAGCGCCGGATGTGATGGCGAGTTGGCACTTGGCTTCGTCCGGGTCGGTTCCAATAACGATGCAGCCAGAGGCGCGCAGCAACATAACAGCGATCTGACCTATCAACCCGAGTCCAATAACCGCCACGCGGTCGCCCACACCAACTTTGGCCAGACGCACGCCTTGCAAAGCGATTGCTCCGACGACTCCGTAGCATGCCTCTTCAAAGGGCATCCCTGCCGGGACGCGCGCCACCAGGTTTTGAGGCACGGCGACGACACCCGCGTGTGGCCCGTTTGAGGCCACGCGGTCGCCGGGCCGAAACTGTCGAACTTCGCGGCCCGCTTCTATGACCACGCCTGCCGAGGAGTAGCCGAGCGATATAGGGTCCGCAAGTTTGGCACGGACTTGCTGAAGGGTATCGAGCACGCCTTCCTGCTTGAGCTTCTGCAACACCCTGCGGACTTGGTCGGGGCGCTCACGAGCCTTGCCAAGCAAGGATTTCCTGGCGAGGTCTACGATCATCTTTTCCGTCCCCGCCGAGATCAACGATGCCTCATTCGCAATAAGAACCTCGCGCGGCCCGCAGATGGGTGCTGGAATCTCTTCGACTCTAGTGGCACCGGAATCGATTGGTTGGAGTATCTGTTTCATTAGTAGAATCTGACCAAAGTCTCTCTGACTGTAAGACCGTCAAGCGCTCTCTCAAATACGAACACATTCTTGAAGGGAGCTAATCGCACAAAGCTATAACATGGTTTGGCAGACCCTGGTCTGTGGCTATTGATTCAGAATTGAGCGATTCAAACCGGTAGCCTAGCGGGACTAAAAGGTTTTTGAATGCGGTCTCTTCTTCATGATTGTGCACTTCGAGAATCCATATTGGCCTGTGCTTTTCTGCGACCGTGCGCGCGCCCCTTACAAGTTCTACGCCTCCGCCTTCTATATCAACCTTCACTATAGTCGGCGGCAAGTGATCCTCGAGGACATCGTCAAGTGTGATTGCCTCTACTTCAATCACTTCCTCGCCGGGAACAGGAGCCCCAACATATCCCATCGAAAGATCCTTACCAGCGCAAAATGTGACGATGCCACGCTCAGAGGAGACAGCCTTGTTGATCAGCACGACATTATTGAATCCGTTGACCTTAACCTGATCGGCGACGCTCTGAGCGTTGATAGGATGAGGCTCAAACGCGACGACTTTGCCGTCCTGACCCACAAGGCGCGCGGCGAGCACGGTGAAGAATCCGGCATTAGCGCCGACATCATAAAAGACATCGCCGTGACGAATGGTCCTTTGGAGGAAGTGCTGGATAAGAGGCTCATAGGTTCCTAGCCAGGACGCAGGGTCATATCGATGAAGCCTTTTCCAGCGCAAACCCTTCGCCGCTCCAGACCAAATATTGACAACGGATCCTTCTGGATATTGACGTATCCACCGGCGCAGTGCCGGACCCAATAAAGGTGTCTTTCTGATAAGTCCAAGGGTTTGTGAAAGAGTTTCAGATCGGTTCATAAAAAGGCCGCTTTAAAATAGGTAGCGCTAATCCATCTGGTTAGTGCGAAACAGTCGAAACGTTTGTCCGTCCATGCCCTTAAGGCCCACTGCTTGAAAGACGAGTGCGTCGGACGCGCCCGGGCCAAGTGGAAAGTGCAAAGTGCCTGGCATGAAATAGACGACCGGCAGAAAGTCCTTTCGAAAGGACGCGACGCGCGAGCACACTCCATCTTTCCCGATGTTCCAAATAGAAGCTGATGGCTCGACTTGCGAAGGGCATAGCTCAGCGGTCACGGCAAAGAAGAGATCGTCGCCCGCCTTTTGAGAATAGTAAACGGGGCCGTCGATCTCCGTGACTATTCTTCGTTCTCCCGTCTTACGGTCCAGGCGATAGATATAGTTCTGATTAAACTCAGCGTCCGATGCGTAATAAATGCTCTCCTTTGTAAAGAGCAGGCTCACGCACCGCCAGCTCTCGTCGCCCTGTCCGACAGTCTCCAGGCTCTTGAACCCGTCTGACGTTTTCAGCATACGGCACTCTTTTTCACGATCGCCCGTCACACACCACAGGCAGCCGGAGAATGCGTCGAAGTAGATGCCGTGTATGTGGCGTATTGAACCGGATGGGAAGGTATAGACGATCTCCAGATCTTCGCCGTCCGGCGCGAGTCTGTAAATGTGCATGGGGCCGCGATCCTGATTCGAGAAATACTCCCCGAAAAAGACCTCGCCATTTTGATCCTGGGCACAGGCTGCTCTGAGCACTCGACAAGGGCGCACCAGACCCTGTAGAGGCCGGAACTCTCCTTCGGCGAACAAGCCGACGTGCTTGTCAAAGGTTGTAAACAAAACACCGTTCGGCAGCCTCACGACATTGTAAAACATAAACCGAAGAAGCCTTTGAGCCGGACGAAATCGAGAAGCCCCGGTTCTCCACCAGGCCGCCGGGAATTGCCCCAGTTGCTTAAAAGGTGGCTTCAAGCTGCTGGAATGAAAAAGGCTGTTGGCTTTAGAAAGAATGAAGCGGCCCGGCTCTGCCCATTCAAGGGCGTATCCTGAAAGAGCTCTATCGCTCTCTAGCCTCCAACCCTTAGCACCTGTCATCTCTCATTCCCCTGCTTTTTCGCAAACGAAGTTTCCTATCACCAGCGCATCCATCCTGGTCCTCAGAAAGCAGCTAATAGCCTCTGAAGGGGAGCAAACTATGGGCTCATTTTCATTGAAGCTGGTGTTCAACAAGACTGGGACGCCGGTCCTCCTTTCAAAGGCCTGGATCAAGTCGTAATACAGAGGATTCTCGTCCCGCGCCACGGTCTGCAGACGACCCGTGTTGTCCACGTGAGTGACTGCTACGAGGCGCTCGCGCCACTGCGGCTTGATCTTATAGACATGGAGCATAAACGGAGAGGGATGAGTGTGCTCAAAGATTTCGGCCTGGCGTTCTGCAAGCACCGAAGGCGCAAAAGGACGAAACGACTCTCGCCGCTTGATCCGAGCATTTAAGACGTCCTTGATGCCCGGAAGACCCGGATGCACGACAATGGACCGGTTGCCCAGAGCCCGCGGCCCCCATTCCATCTTCCCCTGAAACCAGCCCACAACTTTCCCTTGAGTGATCAGATCAACGGTTGCCTCCAGAAGCGGCGCGCGGTCGTGGCGGACAAAGCGCACGCCGGTTCTCTCGAGTTCCGATCTGATTTCGGACTCGCTGAACTCCGGCCCCAGGTAAGCATCTCGCATCGCGTAGCGCTTTCCTTCTTTCAACTCTACGTTACTGACATAGAGCGCCGCGCCTAATGCGAGGCCCTCATCGCCTGCCGCCGGTTGAATACAAGTATATTTGAAAGGGGTGAGGTCGAAGACCTTACCGTTCGCTACGCTGTTGAGTACGCACCCTCCCGCCATTGCCACGCGGTCCACCGGCACGATCTTCTGCAGGAGATTCAAGAGGTGCATATAAGCCTTCTCGAATGTCTCCTGCAACCCGTAAGCGAGATCCATGTCGCGCTGCGTTAATTCAGCGTGCGGCGAGCGAGATTCTCCAAACAAATCCCGCATTGCATCCGAGTAGTGGCGCTGAACTACCATCTCGCCTTGCTCGTTAAGCAATAGGCCCTGGTCGGTGCCAAAAGGGAGGAAGTATCGCGGGTTAAGCTCAAACCCATCATCTTTTAAGATGACCATATCGTCCAGGTATTCTCTAAACGTGTTGCGACCCAGCGGGGCGAGCCCCATCACTTTCCCTTCGTCGCCATACTTTCTGTAGCCTATGAATTCGCATATCATAGTGTAAAAGGAGCCCAGCGAATGAGGCACGTAGACTCGATGCTTGATCGTGATCTTGTCGCCTTCGCAGTCGCTGAACATGCAAGTCACAAAATCGCCGGAGCCATCGAGCGAAAAGCCCGCAGCCTTTTCCCATTCTGAAATGAAATAAGCGCTTGCGGTATGGGCGAGGTGGTGCTCGACATTATGTTGCTTGAACCTGAGATGGTCAGGATCTATCTCACAGCTCGATGCGATGAGGGTTTTCAAATCCTCCAGCCTGCTTTTCGACGCCCTTATCTTTATGAAGTTTAACAGTTTTGTTGGGTTCCTCAGAGTGTATTCGACCTTCTTCGACAGGTTTGCCGACGAATCTCTCCCTAAGGCGACGGCGTCAACATCGCGGAATGTCAAGCCCGCTGCCTTCAGGCAGTATAGGATCGCCTGCGTCGGAAAGCCGCCGTAATACTTCACCCGATTCAATCGCTCCTCGGCTATTGCAACTACCGGCTTACCGTCAACAAGAATTGCCGCGGACGAACCGGCATGGAAAGTGTTGAGACCTAGGATAATGGCCATGAAAGCCTCTCAATGTGGTGGTATTCGTGAATTAGAGAAGGAGGCTTAATATTGTCCGACTAAGACCGGTTGATCTATGAAGTTGCGCATCCACATTTCTATACACATGAGAGAGAAGATGGCATAGGATGCATCTATCTCGAGATTTTCGTTGGATAAGATAAGGCGCTGCACGGCGTCCGGGTTGAATAAGCCCCGCCGAATGAGGCAGCTTTCAGAAAGCACGTCTCTCACCATCTCCCGTAAGTCCTCACGAATCCAACGTCGCAAGGGGGCGCCAAAGCCGGTCTTGGGCCGAGCTAATACCTCGGGAGGCAAATAAGGGCGCATCGCATTCTTGAAAATAGCTTTTCCATGCGTGCCGCGCTGCTTCTCATCCGGTGACAGGTGTACTGCATAGTCAACCAGATCAAGATCGAGCAGCGGAACGCGTACCTCGACTCCATGTGCCATGCTCATCTTGTCGGTATAGTTCAGATTGTGGTCCGGAAGGAAATGCTTGGCTTCCAGGTAAAGCATGCGATTAAGCGGATTAATTTCTTTTGGAATACGCGCAAGCGATCTCCGCAGCGGCTCAAGTGTGTCATAGCCTGAAAGCTCAATGCTGAGGTCGCCGGTGTAGAGACCCCGGAGCGCTTCGTCAGTAGCCCAAAGAAAATAGGACATAAGCCGATCCTCTGCAGAGCGGTCAGCGTAGGTGAAGTACTTTTGAATACGGCGAGCTATGGTGCTGTCTACTTTCATCCCACTCACGGCATGGGCCAGGAGACGGCGCGCGTGAAGCGGGAGCCAGCTCCAATAGCGCTCAAGATAGAGCGCTATGTGCCGCCTATAGCCTGAGAAGATATCGTCGCCCCCAGCGCCCGACAGCAAGACCTTGTATCCATCGGCGCGGGCCTGTTGACAGATCAGATATACGTTTATACATGCAGGGTCAGCCTGCGGCTCATCTAGCAAGTAAACCATTCGCTCGGTGAAGGCCACCACGTCAGGCCTTATAAGAACTTCGTGTAGATCGACTCCGAGATGCGATGCTACCAGTCGGGCATACGGAAGATCGCTCGTATTATCGTCAGGCCGATCACCTGTCTCAAATCCTATAGTGTAGCAACGGATCTCTTCAGCCTTTGCTCGCTTCATCATCGCGACGACGGCGCTCGAATCCGCCCCGCCCGACAGGAAGGCTCCGACGGGTACATCGCTGACCATCTGTCTTTTGACTGCTTCAGCCACGCGCTCGCGAACCCCTTCTTCGTGATCGAGCCGCGAACCCGAGATGCGGGTGCCATCGTAAGGCAGGTCATAGTACGACTCATTCCTACGAACTTTACCGTCACTTATGACGAGCCGGTACCCGGGCTCCAGCTTCTTAACTCCTCGCAACATCGTGTGAGGGGATGGCGCCCAGATGTAGCTGAGGTGCTGATGGATCGCCGCGTAATCGAGGTTATGCGAAATCTCAGGGAAGACAAGAAGCGCTTTGAGTTCGGAGGCAAAGACAACTCCTTGCGGAAGTTCGCTGTAGTACAGCGGCTTTACTCCCAGGTGATCACGCGCAATTAGCAGTTGGCGATTGCGCTCGTCCCAGAGGACCAGGGCAAAAATACCTTTGAGCCTCTTAACAACATCTATTCCTTCTTCTTCATAAAGGTGAATGATTGTCTCTGTATCGCTCAAGCTCTGAAACTGATGACCCTTCGCCTCCAACTCTGTCCGGAGGTCCTGGTAGTTATATATCTCCCCATTGAAGACAAGCCGTATCGTGCCATCCTCGTTGGTCATCGGCTGCTTTGCTTCGGGGCGCAGGTCTATGATTGCGAGACGCCTATGTCCTAGCGCAATCCCAGCCGACGGATCAACCCAGTAGCCTTCGTCATCCGGGCCGCGGTGTGATACCAGGCTGTTCATCGCGTAGATGCGCTCGACGGGGTATGGCCCGACGAACCCTGTCAAACCGCACATACGGAATCCACCTCGCTCCTGTCCGGACTCGATGGGCCGAGCAGTATGTCTATGAGATTGGCGACATGTGCATGCCAGGAGAGCCTCTCGAGAATTTCTTCCCGCATAGCCGAAGAGGAATGCAACGAGTCCCCCGGCCAGTCTCGCCAAAGCTGTAGGAGTTGCTCAGGACGATCAGGGTCAATATACGTCGGATATTCCAGACAGATCTCGTGGGCGTAAGGGCGGTCCGCACAAATCAGAGGCTTGCCTATCACCATCGCTTCAACCAGGGGATGACCGAAAGATTCGCAGATAGATGGGAATATGCAGGCGTCTACCGAGCGGTAGAGCTCGATCAATTCATCTCCATGCTTCGGCCCGACGGGGACGAGGTACCCTGAGCCGATCAGATCATGCTCATCAATAAGCGCCCTATCTTGAGCCCAGCAAGAGGCAGGTCCGCTCTTCAGGCAAGATGTTACGACGACCCGAACACGCAAGCCGTCTCTCTTCGCAAGCGCGAGCGCTTTTAGAAGGAATCCCATGTTCTTCTGCAGGGTATAATTCATGACATATAGAAAAGTTTTGGGGCTGTCCTTTTCCGGGGAGGGACCAGGTTCAGTATAACAACCCGCGTCGGTGAAATTTTTATCGACGCCGTAATGATTAACTATACCCAGGGTAGCCAGCTCCGGATGTCTGGACTCTACGAGGTCGCGCATCGAACGGCTCGGGTATTGAACCGCCAGACAACTGCGAGCGCCGCGCGCGATCAGAGCCCCCTGCAGTCTGAGCAAGAGTCGCCCCAATGGCAACTCACGCTTGAGAAACTCTCCGTCGAAGTAAATGGCGTTTCGCAATAGGGCCACGGTCGGGACCGTCTTGATCAGAGGTGAGTAACTCCCGGAGCAATAAAGCACAGCCCCTCTTTGCGCCTTCAACCATAGAGGAAGAATTACCTGATCAAAGAGAAAACGGGTTGCTCCATTGCGGGCGGCCAGAGGAAGCGCGCGGACCTCAATCCAGTCCGGCAGCTCTATGCCTTCCAGCGGCGCGGGTAACAGCAGGACCACTCGAACGCCCTTTCCTTCAAGCTGGCTCACGATCTGTGGAAGCACGGCGTGGAGGTAGGTTAACCCCCCGCCCGTCTTGGCGCCGAGCAGGTGAACCCATATCTGCCGGTGAGAATGCCGACCGTCCTGTTCTTCTAGATATCTCATTATCTTAACCAAAACCGAAACCCTGAATGATCCTGCTCAGGATTCATTTCGGTTCCATTCGCTTCGCTATCCCGAAAGGCCTGAACCGCCGCCTTTTGCGCGTCTTGACCTTTTGTCACAAACCTCCTTCAAGGTCGCCTGGCTTGAATTGACATGACGCGAGAATAGACCTGGCCAGAGCAAGTGCCTGTTTCAATTGCGTCGATCAACATAGGCCAGAGACGCAGAGCCTGCCAGAGCACTCTTCGCGCACGCGAGCGAAGTGAGGTGGGCGGGGGTGAGATTTCGCGCACTTGAATCGATTCGTAACCGGTTAAGCGAAGCGCGAGCGAAACGGTCTGCGGAGAGAAGAAAGTCTCATGCGTTAAGTCGCCGTACATAACGGGGCCAGGGCGAAGCGCAGCGCCATTCGGAGTCGTCAAAAAAAAATAGCCCCCCGGGCGCAATGCCAGGTGGCAGAGGTCTAAGAGATTAAACACTTCGTCGCGGGTGAGATGCTCTATTATGTCGAGCGCCACAATTAAATCGAAAGCCTCGCAGCGCCCCCGCAGATAATCTTGAAAGGAGGCTACTTCTGCAGGCAATCCCAATACACGCGCTGCTTCCACCTGCTCGCGCGATAGGTCAAATCCGCTAACCGACTTGAATCCACGTTCCACGGCCCAATAGAGAAAATGGCCTGAGCCGCAGCCGACCTCTAATATCTCTTCGGGCTTAGCAACATCCAGGATCGGCTTAAATAGATGGTCAAAGTAGCGGGCATGTTTTTGAGCGAGGGGCCGAAGGAGGTCGGGTAATGGTTGCCCTTTAAAGGCCGAAACATATTCGCCATATATTCTGTTTCGGTAGTGGCGCGTGCCGTCAGACGTGATAGGGTCTATTAACAGCTCACTACGAGAAGCTTTATTGTCCACCGGAGAAACTTTACTCTCCACTCAGTAGCCTCTCAATCCGCCGGTTGAAACTATCTAGCGAGAAAAGCTCAGTGGCACGGCGTTGCCCTGCATTCCCCATCCTCGCCCTCAAGTTTTTGTCTCCCAGGAGTTCTTTAATTGCCTGAAATATTTCATCCAGGTTGGCCGGATCGACCAGAATTCCGGTTTCTCCGTCCACGACAACTTCGCTGCCTGCATCACGCTTGCTGGCGATACAGGGAAGCCCATGAGCCATGGCTTCCGCGAATACCAGCCCAAACCCTTCGCCCCGACTCGGCATTGCATACAGGTCGGAAGTGCTATAAATAGCTTCTAGCTCAGCATCCGAAACTTCACCCTTAAACTTCACGGCCCGATCCACTCCCATTGAAAGGGCCAATGCCTCCAACTCACCTCTGCCCTCACCCTCGCCTACAATCCAGAGTTCTGCTGGTGGGAAACAGTCCAGCACGCGAGGCCACACAGATATTAATTCTCGCTGCCCTTTCAGAATTCCCCTTCCCCACAACCTGCCGACTATCAGAACGCGAGGTCCGGGCGGATGATTCTCGCGCTCCCGCAAGGGACCATGTCCATTACCCAAAAATCGTGCGGGTAGATAACAGACCTCTCCCGGTATCTCATTCGCCATGGGATTTTGAGCACGAAATTGTGTCAGCGTGTATTGAGAGATGGGAACGAGAAGGTCACAACCTTTCAGCCCCCACCTGGTCAGCGGAGACAGAGGCCTCCATGCCTCAACCCCGTAAAGAAAGGTCAACAACTTCCCATTCGAAATGTGCTTGATGATGCGGCCAATCGGTACGAGGCTAACGTGCGTCACAAGAATCACAGACCCGCGCGCATGTCGCAAACGGGCGAGAGACCCGAGCGTAAAGCGCAAGCGCGACCCGCTCGCGCATATAGCATCCGGCCATCGCTCAGTCCAGGATGCCCCTGGAGAGTCGTGCAAAGAGACTACAGAACCTGGCTGAGTAGTGCTCTCTGCTACGTCAATGATCAATCTGTTAACAGCTTGAATGCCTCCGTAGCCCGCGCCTGAAATAACAGAGACAAGAAGGAGCATATCGATTCTCAATTAGCGCTCAACAATAGATGCTCGGCGCAAAGAGGTCCACCAAAGGACGAGCCTCATGTTGCTTTAGCCACCAGTAATGCCTGAACGAACCACCGGGCGAATGTTCGGTGTGCGAATTGCGCGCTTTCGGCTGGCGAAAATTATCAAAACTCGGCTGATTGCCAGCATACCCAGGTAGAGAAAAATGAGGTGCAAGAGCGCGCCTGCCGAAGTGCCGCCGATTGCCTGCAGCAAAATGGCTATCCCTAGGCCTTGTCCTGTCGGGTTGTTACGCTTGCCGTAGAAGTCTGCTGATTCCCAGAAAATTGCATAAAGGAAACCCATCAGTATGAGGCCACTGACGGCCCCAATCCAGCCGAAGTTTAGATAGAACTCTCCTGCGACCGACATATTGATGGAGTTGCTAAATTTCGTCTCGCTTAGTCGAGTGCCGTGACCGATCTTCTCTGCGAACCACTGGCCAGGTGTGATCAACGGTTTCTCCGGCCAGATCAAACGTGGGATAAATGCATAACTCAGGTATTCGAGCGTTTTTCCATCGTAGTACCCTTCTTCGTCGGCAATATGCACCACCTGACTTAGCTGTCCGAAATTGCAGCCTCTTGCTATCAACGACATAAGCGCCGAATCGCCCCCTTCTTCTTCGCGCGCCTGATTGACATCAGAACCGTTCGACAGATACTGCTCAATGATAATCGCGATCCTCTCTGATCCACGAATACCCTGGCCTCTCGTGTCACCAATAACTTTGTAGATGGAGGCGAAAACAAAAATGACCACGCATGCGATTGCGACAATTCGTTTAGACACAGCTTTGCGTAATAGAAAGGCAAGAAAGAATGTAAAGAGTGGATATGCTATTTCGCCACGCATATAACTAAACATCGTGGAGTAACCTACATCAAAGGCCATTCCAAGATAGAGAACCCAGCGAGTCCATTTTGGCAAGGTTGGCGAAGGTCCGAGCCAGTGCCACGCTAAAAGGAAAATGGCTATCTCTGATGATCTACTCATAAAGGCGGCGAGCACGCCTAGAGACTCTAATGGAATATTGATAAGCTTACTTGTCCAATCAAAAACAAACATGGCCAGGCAGAAGATTAAAAGGGTCCCGCCTGAGACTTCAAATGCGACTGTTGGGACGCGAAGGAGGAGTCGACGGGGCCCTACATTTAGCCTGGTAAACCATCGATAGCTGACTAGAGGAACAAGGACAGTTAGGGTGGCAAGATACTGCGCTTCTAAGAGAAAATCCATTACTGAGTAACCGTAAAAAGTCTCTTCATACTGAGTGCCTACGACAAAGCAGGCTATGAGGTGCCCTAACCCCATCCAGACACCTAAAAACAAAGCATTGATGGTCATAGGAGTAATGCTATCGGGGCGTGCGCTGAAATAATCTCTTAGCCCATACCCAAAGGCTGCAGCGAGCGCGCCGACCGCCATCAACTCCTTGGACTGACCAAGCGCTCCTAAAATGGCTAGTAGCATACCGAAATAATAAAGATGGACGGTGAACTTTCTTACCATATTATCTGATAGATAAGCCGTGACAAGAAGTCGGGCTTAACGAACCCCAAGTTTTTGAAGCTCAAGGGACGCAGCCGCAAGCGCATTTGCCGCCGCAGTCACATCCTGTCCTTCGGATATCCGAGCTGAGGCGGTTGACATAATCGCGTAAAGAGCTTTGTCTTTGTAAAGGGTTTCAATTGCCTCTCGAAGCAACTCCCGGTTTCCACAAGGGTAAACGATTGCATTAATGCCGGCTTGGGCTGTACTGTTTTGGCCTATGCAACCCGCTTGGTCGCTAACAACAATTGGCAGTCCAAATGATGCTCCCTCGCTGGCTACAAGTCCGTAGGCCTCCCGAGAAGAAGTTAATACGACTAAATCAGAAGCGGCATAGTACTCAGGTATGATTGATTGATTAATGAAGCCAGTCAATACAGCATTGCTTACCTTCTCCACTCGACAGAAGTCTTCGATGGCTGCTCGCTCAGGCCCTTCACCCACGAGCAGCGACCAGATAGGAAGACCTTTTTGTGCTGCTGTCCACGCAGCAGCTACAAGATCAAGAGGGCGTTTGAGCGCGGCATATTTTCCGCAAAACATGACAACGAATGCCTCCTGAGGAATTCCAAGGCGTTCGCGAATAGCGCGCCGCGCCGTGCTGCGATCTTGCACACCTGCGAGCAGACGGGAACGGTCTATTGGCAATACGCCTGGAAAGAGTCTATCCTCTGACAGCCCATAGTTAATGTGATAAGCCCTGTTGCTATCGCTAACAAACAGCGCGCCATCCACCCAACTGTAGAACTGTCGCACGATTATCTGCTTCGCGGCTTGTTTCCACCACGCGCACTGTGCATTCGCATTGGAATCAGAAAACAGCAGTAGCGGCTTGCGCCGGTCGTGCGCCCATCGAGCCGCCCTCCAATGAGTTCGGTGTGCGTATCCGAAGACCTGCAATAAGTCTGGGTCGAAACGGTCAAGCGCCCGTGCGACTTGCGGATTGTCCACCTCCCAGAAACTCAACCGCTTAGGGCGTCGTGCAATCGGCAGAAACTCATGACCGTACCCTTCCAAAAGAGGAATGTCCCACTGAACACTGGTTTGAAACTGCGGATCGGTGTATCCATTCAACCCCCAGTCGCAGCAAAAATAGACACGAAGGTCTATTGTTTTCAGCTTGGCAACCTCTCTATGCCAGGGTGCGAAGTATTGAATCGGATGGCTTATGAGAACGGCAAGGCGCAGGGTCATACTTGAGCAATTCCTGATCTGGCCGCACGTATCTCTGCGACCTTTATCAAAATCTCATTGGCTCGACAGTCTACCGCATAGCCAGATTCTATAGCCCGTCTGTGGCCTGCTGCAGCAAGGGCCTGGCGTTCCTCGTCTCGGTCAAGATAGTAAGAGATCTTTTCGACAAGTTCTTCAGGTGTATCGAAACAGTCGCACTCAATTCCCTCTTCGAAATACTTGGTAAACTCTTCTGTTCTTTCGTGCAGCAGGAAACCACCACTTGCAGGAATATGGAACGTCCGTGATGTTATCCGGTCCCCACTCGAAGCTCCTTTCCAGGATTCAGCGAGAAGACCCAGGTTAATCTTGGACGCGCTTATAGCCTTAGCATACTCTCGCCCGAGGGCATATTTTCCTTCGATTCTAGGACCGAGCGATGATCGCGCAGACTCCCACTGCGCCCCCCAAATGCGAAGACGTATTGAGGGCAGGCAGGAGCAAATATGCTCGATAAGTCGTTGCTTCTTCGGTGAACGGGTTCCTATGAAAGAGACGTCGCATTCATAGATGATCCGCTCTTCATCAGTGAGATCAGCGGGGTAATGTACCTCCGGGTTGTAGCTGTGGGGCAAAAAAGACGCTGTGCGCACCCCCAGCAATCGCTCCATATCGCTTATGCCGAATGTCTTCGTTGTAAAAACCCAATCGTAAACAGGCAGAGCTTTAGGAATATACTTTCCGTGAACCATAAAACTGACATCCGGGTAGAAATTCACTGCAACTGCTCCAAGGTCCTTTATTGCTTTGACGGCTTCGGGAGCAACGTAATGCCCCTTAAAAACGAAAAACAGATGCGGGCGCAGATGCCGCGCTTCGCTGATGAGCGCTTCAGAGTATTCGCGCACCAGAACAGGTTCCAGTAGACGACGCAAGGCGCGCAACGGTTTCGACCGCCATTTACCAGGCACATAGTTCTCAGATGGAACAACCGCCACGGAATGGCCCATGCGCCTGAAAGCTTGCACATAGGCGTAAGAATTGCTTCCATCCCACAATTCAGCTACTACCAGAATTCGTAATGAGTTACGAAGATGATCTGGTGCAACAATCTTTTTCTCAAACTCCATGGTGCTAGCTTTGGGGATATCGTTTGATGAATATTCAGCGCGAGGGCTTTGTGTTAAGCATTATAGAGAAAACTCTATCGACTTGCTCTCTAAAATGAGAAAAACCAAAACTCTTAAGTTGCTCCGGAACCTGTTTCCGCCTTTGTAGTATTTCCTGTAACCCATCTAGAAGTTGCTTTGGATCTGTAGGATCAACCATTACCCCCAGCTCTCCGTCCAACAGCGCGTCACGGCTACCGTCTTTACTTCCCCCTAAAACCGGCAAGCCACAAGCAGCGGCTTCGAGAAAGGCTATGCCGAAACCTTCGCCGGTACTCGGCATGGCGAATGCATCGGCGAGTTGATAATGATCAGTCTTCTCATCGCTGCGGATATTCCCCGTAAAAAGAACATACCCTTGCATTCCGTATGTCTCGACCAGTTTTTCAAGCCGACTGCAATCATCACCCTCCCCCGCAACTATATAAAGCAGATTCGGTATTCGTTTGATAAGCTCAGGTAACACCGCAATAATTCGATCGTGACCTTTATACCGATCTTTACTTGATAAGCGACCGAGCGTAAGAAGGACGCGCTTGCCTTCAGCCTTGTATCGATTCACCAGATATGGTGGTTTGCCACCGGCTTGGTAAAACCCCATTCGTATAGTGTTTGGAATAACTCTAACTTTATAGGGTTTGAGACCGGACCAGCTCAGTACTCTCTCACGTGTGTATCGGCTGACGGCTAATACGCAATCCGTTTGATTGATAGCCCACAAGCGGGCTTTACCGCCTGGATGCCAGGCTTCAACTCCGTGTACTTGCAATGCCAGCCTGGCACCCGTTAACCGTTTGAGAGTGGCTGCCAGTGAAATCAGGTTGATATGTCCACAGAGTATGACATTGGGGCGCTGTTTCAATGCTTGTATGATTGCCGCTGCGCTATATCGTATAGGACTATTGGGTAAAGGCCGTTCAGTGATCCTCTTCGGCAGCTTGATAATGTCTTTTGGGGCGTGCCGCGGTAAAGACACTATGCCATCCAGATAAGGAACTCCAGATAGAGCATCGAACAAATCTCTATAGTATTGGGCTATACCACCCTGCCCCCCATAGGAGTCGGGCATTAAGGCGAGAATGCTCATTGGAAACATGATGTGTACAAAGCGTAGGCCCACCTGCGGGATCCGTGACAACCTCCCCTGACAAGGCCAGGAATCTTTCGCCACACATCCATATCAGGAACTTCTTCCAGCCATTTACCTATTGGCACAGTAAAACCTGTTTTCGCACGCTGAAGCACAGCTTGCGGTAAAGGAATGGCAGGGGCCTGAGCAAGCAGGTGCTTGCCATTAAACTGGGCCGATTGGGTTACCAAGGCAGGAGCCACACTCTTAAGCAGTTTGACATCTACTAACGGCACCCTTATCTCCAACGAATGACACATGCCTGCCCAGTCAGCATCGCGTAGCAACTGATTGCGCATATAAAGCGATGCCTCCAGCGTGGCAACACGTGCAAAAGGTGTCTGCGGGTCGGGACGTATGGTGTCAGAGATATGGTCCAAAGGTGCAAGACGCCTTAGGCCCTCATTCACTAGATCGGCGTTCAAAATCTTCTTGAGTTCCCAGGGCATGAATAGTCCGCGCTGAAGGAGATACGCGCCCGAATATGTACCGCCATACTCGACCATGCCTGCAAGCTTTGGGGAGACGCGGTCGGGTAGAAGCGGGGATGTAACAGATCTTAAAAGTCGCCCCAGGCCGGGGATGTGCCCTGGTATTGTTACGCTCTTTACCCAACGTCGAATATTTCGGAATGTACTGTAACCACCGAAGAGTTCATCGCCGCCCAATCCGGACAAAGCCACCTTGAGACCGGTCTCCGCCGCCACTTTGCTGATGAAGTAAACATTTATACCATCAATACTCGGTTGATCCATGGCTGCCAGGATTCCTGGCAGCTCGGAGCGAAATTCTGTTGTCCCTAACAATCGCACTGTGTGCTTAGTTCCATACTGCTTTGCCACAACTTCGCCCAGAGCCGCCTCATCATAATCAAGCCCCTGAAATGTGAGATTGACCGTCTGCAAATCCTCAGCTCCCGCATCGCGAGCAAGTCCAACCAGCGTGCCAGAATCAATCCCGGCGGAAAGGAACGCCCCCACAGGCACATCGGCAATGAGATGGTGACGGACAGAGTCGAACAAAGCGTCGCGCACGGTATGCTGTATTTGATCCTCTGTCAATTGTTGGCTTTCTTCGAAGGCTTCTTGAAATACCGTGGCAATAGAAAAGTACTTTTTCGGCTCAGATGCGCCAAGGGCATCAATCCAAACGATACTGCCTGCCGGAACCGCCCTAATCTCCTGGTAGATCGTATAAGGCTCAGGGACGCTTCCGAAGAGAAAAAATCCGATTATGCCTGCCGGCTCAGGAACACGAGATATGTTTCCTCCAGCTAACAATGCTTTGACTTGGGATGCGGCGCGCACGGTCCAGCCATCATCAGCATAGTAGAGAGGCTTGATGCCGTAGGGATCACGCGCCAGCATCAGAGCATTCTTATTTGCATCCCAAAGAGCGAAGGCGAACATGCCGCGCAGATCCTTGACCATCGCCTCGCCTTTTTTTGCGTAAAGATGAAGCAAGACCTCGGTATCAGTTTTGGATTCAAAGATGCAACCGCTCTCTTGAAGAGAGCGGCGGAGTTCTTGATAGTTATATATCTCTCCATTGAAACTTATTACCAGAGTGCCGTCGGCATTTAGCATTGGCTGTCTGCCCTTATCAGATAGATCGATGATCGATAGCCTGCGATGACCGAGAGCCACTCGGCCATCAGCCGAATACCACTCACCAGAATCATCGGGGCCGCGCGCCGCCATGTGATTAAGCGTTCGCCCCAGCTCATCGCGATTTATAGCAAGCGATGCATAGTGGAAGGCGAACATGGCTGTGATTCCGCACATGAGTATATTTGATGACCCTTCGAAAGAAATCTACAATACTCTTATCGGTAAGAACTCCGCCGCGCATTGACCAGTCCAAGCGCTCCTATGGAAGGACATGAACCCAGACGGTCAAGAACTGTTGTCAATAGGCGTATCGAAAAGCGAGGGCTTGCACACGACCTCAAATACGCAGAGGCTTCTGGAATAAACTAGTCAGACGCGCAAGCTTTTGTCATTAAGAATCGGCAAGCGAACGCACCTGGAAAGTTTCAGCCCAGACGCGAACAGCTAGCGCCCGCCAAATACGGAGTGCCCCATCACCCTTACCGTCGACACCGGCGATTGCATCAACATGGGACCTCAGTATATCAACATCAAACAGATTCAGAGCGCGCGCGTACTCGTCTGTAACCATTCGCCTGACCCATTCTCTTTCCGCCTTCAACATATCTCGCAGGGGCGTGAAAAAGCCTATCTTGTCATGACGATTGAGCACGCTTTCCGGAATAAGGTCGCTGCAAGCGTCTCGCAGTATACGCTTCAGCCGTCCTCCTTTGAGAAACGCTGTTTCGTCAAGCGAGCCAACCACATCCGCCAGCCGGTGATCTAAGAATGGCATACGCCCTTCAATCGAACGCGCCATTCCGCTGCGGTCGTCGTAGTGCGTCAGATGAGGCAAGGCAACACGTTCAATAGTCTCCAACCAGACAGAGGTCAAATTGCTTGTTGAAGCTAGTTGCAGATGCTCGCTAGGAATGGCCTCCCTGAGAGCTGACAGGAGCCACGTTCGCCTTTTCATACGCGAGCGATGGCGGAAGTTTCGCTCAATCTTTGGAAATAGGGCCGAAAGGCCGATGCGCGCAAGTGACTTTCCTCCCAAATTCAAGGATCTGGCTTCCGTAAATGCCCATCCCACCTTCCCCTCTCGCAGAGACGCTGCGAGTAAAGCATAACCCATATAACCATACCCAAAGAGAAGCTCGTCCCCACCTTGCCCTCCGAGAATCACAGGCACTCCCGCTTTTCGAGCCGCGTCCATCAGCAAGCCATGAGCGATGATTGAGGGATCTCCGAATGGCTCTTCCTGCGTGCGAATTGTTTGTTGGAGAAGCTCTGAGATCGTCATCTTCTCTAACCGGACCCAATGGATATCCAGGCGTCCCCGCCATCTATCCGCTACAGCCTTGACGTAACGACTTTCGTCAAAGTCGCTCCCGTCAGCCTGGGCTGTGAATACAGGAATAGGGCCGCCCGTTTGCCGCGAAGCCATTGCCCCAACGACAGCGCTTGAGTCCAGCCCGCCTGATAGGGTCGCCCCCACAGGCACATCCGACATTAGCTGTGAACTGACGGCCTCTTCGAAGGCACTCCTAAATCTTTGCCGCGCCGTTTCATCATATGGGCGACGGTCTCTCTTAGAGGGTATAGGAAAACGCCAGTATCGATGCGGCTCTAGAGTTTGATTACCTGCCGTGACTACAGTCCAGTGAGCGGGCGGGAAGCTGTATATATCGCGAAAGAAAGTCCGCTCGCCTAAGTGGCCGTAATTTCCAGTCGCCAAATATTCGGCGACAGCAGGCGCATACATTGCTGGCCTCTCTCCCTCTTCGAGCAATGGCTGAATCTCGCTTGCAAATCGAAGGCTACCATCTGCGCAGAGCCGCCAATATAATGGCTTCTGCCCATAACGATCACGCGATAGGAGTAGCCTTTGCTCATGTGCATCCCATAGGGCCAGAGCCCACATTCCAACCATCTGCTCGAACACAGCCGGGCCATTCAAGGCAAGCGCCGCGAGCACCGTTTCGCCATCGCTATGGCTTCGAAAATCCCAACCCTTGCAGAGCCTATGCCTCAAGTCAAGGTGGTTATACATCTCACCATTGTATATAAGCGCCCACCGTCCATTGGGAGATAACACAGGCTGGTGCGCCGCCGCCGAGAGATCCACGATAGAGAGTCGCCGGTGCCCGAGGACAACCCGATTCCCCTTGAAGACGCCTTCGTCATCCGGGCCTCTGTGCGTGAGAAGAGAATTCGCCCTGCTGATGAATCCCTCTCCTTGCATAATATTGTCACCAAGATAAGCCGCGATCCCACACATACGTTAGTTTTTTATGAGCCTGAATCTATATGTCTACATGCTGTGAGATTCTCGAGATGTCAAGCAATACGCTTTGTGAGAATAAACTCCTTGCTGTCAGGCACTGGCGCGGCCAGGTTGTCGAGCACATTAGCAAGATGTCCTGTCAGATTGTGTCGCGTATACTGTGCTACTGCTCTGTCATTTGGCTGATATGGAACCGGGCGTCCTGCTCTCCACTCTCGTATCGTATAAGCTAAGTAATCAGCCACCTCGCGCGGTGTGCGAAGTATTACACCTGTACTCGTCTCCTGAATGAGTTCGTCAAGGAGGCCCCGATCGCCGGGCACGCAGAGGATGGGTCTGCGGGCTCCAAAATACTCGAAGGTCTTGGCCGGGTATAATCCTTTCGCGAGGAATGGATCTTCTCGCTCGGGATTTGCGATAGAAAGCAGCAGGAGCACATCAGCCCGTCTGAGCAAAGCAAGCGCCTCGCTTCGTTCGATGGGCGCTCTGGCGTCAAGCATCTCTGCTACACCGGCTTCAAGAGCTAAGCGTGTAACTCGCTGGCTAGCACCCCCTCTATAAACGAAATGGATGTTCTTGAAAAGCTCTGTATCACCAGCCTGCCGCAAAAGGGCTAATCCTTCCAGGAAAATCTCTAGCCGTTGAGCTGAGATAATGTTACCTGCATAGACAACTGTTAGCTTATCCTGTCTTACCTCTTCAAGGGGCGAGACGAACTCCTCTGGATCGAAGCCATTTGGAATAGAGAACGAAGGTCGCTTGAATAGTTCCTGGTCTGACTGTGCACAAACGTAGTTAACGTTGACAGTACAAGCTGCCGTATCAAGCAGCCGATGTGCAACAGGCGCATAGAGCTTTCGCGCGAAAGGGCTCAGAGGCTGCAAGATTGGATCTCGGAAGTCGGCCAGCCATGGCACGTCATATTTTCCTGAGAACCATCGGGCCAGAAAGAGTCCAGCATCAGGTGAATGCTCCGCAATGCAAGCATCCACGTTCACTTCATCAGCGACAACCTCAGCAGCAATCCTCGCGCACGGCTGCCACGACTGTGAGTAGTCGCCCGTCAAGAACTTTGCCATCGTAAGAAACTTTTGCCCAAAGGCCATTGCTCTATTTGTGCCATTATGGTTCAAAACTATTGCCCGCCAACAACGATCCAGCCACCCATCCCATTTAAGCGAAGGCGTGGGGATAACAACCGAACCGTCGGGGGAAGCAGATCGAAGCGTTTGCCGTACCTGCTTTGCGATCGACTCTAAATCTTCTCGCCCGGCACTCTCTCGCTGTCGCGAATCGCAGCAAATTACTATGGCGCGCCAACCGAATTCGGGCAAGTATTTTGCAAACTGAGCAGGTCTTTGCGCCCCAACTGTCGATTCCACCCTGTGATAGGGCGCACACTCATGCGCGAAGATAAGCACGGTTCGCAATCGTTCGCTCATCTGCTCAGGACTTTCCCCACAGGCTCGCCTCTACGCCAGCCAGCCATACCTTTACTTTCGGCCTTAAGCTTGCCTTGACTTGCAGTCTTTTTGAGAATGTCCGCCAGGCCCGCAGCTTCTTTTTGTGGGTTGAAGCGAGTCTCAATAGTGCGCCGCGCCTCCTGGCCAAAGCGTTGGGCCATGTCAAAGTTTTTCGCCATTGCGTCTAGCGCCCGACTAATCGCTTCCACATCACCCGGCGGCACCAGCCATCCATTCTCGCCATTTCGGATCAACTCACGCTGCCCACAGGTGTCGGTCGTAATGACGGGCAAGCCTGTTGCCATGGCCTCCATAGTCGCATTAGCCAGCCCTTCTAATCTGCTCGGCTGTATGTAGGCATCGGCTGCCTGCATGTAACTTATCACTTTCCTTTGCGTGACTGGACCTATGAATAGGACGCGCCCGTTGCCAGCCTCTTTCAATCGCGCCACTAGAGAAGGGTCCACGGCACGCCCGACCATCACTAGCCGCCATTCGGGATGAGTTGCTGCGAATTCGCTCCATGATTTAACTAGCTCAGGGACGCCCTTGCGTTCAATTATGTCCCCGCAAAACAGCAGCAGCTTAGACGCAGTTTCAAGCTTGAGTGCCCGTCGCACTGCGGCTTTGTCTATGGCTGGCCGAAATGCTTCCGCATCGCAGCCGTTATAAACCACGCCGATGCGGGCCGCGCTTCCAGGCACCAACTCCTCAGCCCTGTCGCGCAGGTTTTCACAGTTCGCCAGCACGCGGTCCGCTTCACGCAGCACCCGCTCTACATAACGACGGCAGTGAGGTTGGGCCGAATGCCAATCATGCATTTCGCTGCCACGGGCAATTGCCACAACGGGCCACCCAAAGCGATCTTTTAGCGCAAGCGCTGCGGCGCCCCCGGTCCAGAGCCAGTGCGCGTATACCACATCAGTATCGACGTGTTCCGGATGCGCTTCGATATACCGCACTAAAGCCTCGCCAATCGCGGGCACCACATCTTCACCCTGCACCCACAGGCGTCGAAAAAAGACTTGCTTGATTGGGACGCCATCGAGTTCGCCCGGCCACCCCAAACGGCGCAAGTAGTATCTCACCCAGGTCCGGCGGACGAGCCATAGGGGAAAGCGCGGTGGCCCTGACCTGTATTGAAGTACGCGGCATTGAACACCCTGACGCATAAGGTTCATCACTTGCCGATGAACGAAGATGGCGGCTTCTGGATTATCAGGCGCCGGATAGCTTGGTGTAACAATGAGAGCTCTTATGCACATGGAGCAACACCCGTCAATGAAACGAAGCCGCGCCTTACTGCGATTTCAAAGTGATACCAGACCCGCGTCAGATCCGGATAGATCGAACAGGTAAAAAATGTTGTCCGCTTCATCCTGAAATTCAGCGTGCGGCCGCGACCGCAGGTCGATCAGCCTGACTCCCCACTTGCATCCAGTGCTCCAATTGATAGACAGCCCAGAGGGCAGAGCGCTGAGGCACGCGCCAGCCAGAAGCCAGGCGCAACTCCTTAATCCAATGATCAACGAGCCTGCCATCCAAGACATCGCGAAAACAGGCATCAGGCCGCGAGAGTTCGGCAAGTGAGCTTTCCATCTGCGCACTAAAAAGCCACGATGCGAGCGGGGGATCGAAACCAACCTTCTGCTGCTCGACAAGACCTTCCGGCAGCAAGCGCCGTGCAATCCGCTTCAACAACCACTTTCCATTTCCATCTCTTATCTTTACTGAAGCGGGTAAGCGGCCTGCAAACTCAACAATGCGGTAATCCAGGAATGGCACACGCACCTCAAGCGAGACAGCCATACTGGCGCTATCGACCTTGGCAAGTATGTGGTCGGCCAGATACGTCTTCACATCAAGATACAGGGCGCGCGTGATGGGGTCAGACAAATATCGTTCGTAAATAGCTCGCATTCGATGGACCCAATCTCTCAAAGATACTCCGACGAGTTTTTCGGCAGCTTCAACTGGGAATGGATGGCGCGCTGTAAACGAATTCATGAAACTGTCATTTGAAAGATCTACCATCCGAGAGCGTCCGCGCAGGTCATGCGGGATTAAAGTCCTGGCCGCTCGCACAAGATTCTTAGCGAAAGGGATCTGTCGCCGTCCACCAATCTCCTGATACCGTGCGTATCCTCCGAACAATTCATCAGCGCCATCCCCGGAAATTGCGACCGTGACATATTGTCGCGCCGCGCGACTGACAAGCCAGGCGTTTAAAAGCGAGGGGCAATTGAACGGGGTATCGAAATGAGCCAGTCGCGCCCAATACTCTTCAGCACCGACCTCAGATGATTCTATCTCGACGTGCGCACATTGATACATTTCAGCGACAGCCAGCGCCTTATCGCGCTCACTGCGGTCGGTGTTTGGGACATCCACAGTGAAACTGCGCACGCGGTCGTCACTTGCTCTCGCCATCAAGGCCACTATGGTGCTGGAGTCTATGCCCCCCGAAAGAAAAGCGCCGAGCGGCACGTCTGCGATCATTCGAATGCGCACAGCATCGGCCAGCAGCATTTCGAGTTCTGCTTCGAGCTCTTCAACGGCTCGCGTATCGTCACCTGTGAACGGAGCGTCCCAGTATTCTACCGGCTCAGGTTTTCTGCCATCACTCAAGCGCGCGAGGTCCAGTTCTATCCAGTGTCCAGGCGGAAGCGCGTGAACCCCCTCAAAAAGAGTGTCTGGCGCCGAGGCAAAGCCTTGAAGCATATATTGGCCCAGAACATCCTGCCGAAGCGAAGGCTTGCTGCCGAGTCCACTAAAGATTGCTTTTAACTCTGAAGCAAAGAGAAACTCACCATCATCGATTGTGTAAAAGAGCGGCTTTATCCCCAATCGGTCCCGCGCAAGCAACAGTTTTTTCTTACGTCTGTCATGAATCGCGAAGGCGAACATGCCATTGATGCGGCGGAAGAGGTTCACGCCTTCTTCTTCATAGAGGTGTACTAGAACCTCCGTATCCGTCCGAGAGCGAAAGCGATGACCGCGCGCCTCAAGCCAGGTTCTGAGAGCATCTGTATCGTAGAGCTCACCATTGTAGCTGATCCAGACTGAGCCATCTTCATTAGACATTGGTTGATGGCCATTAGCGCTCAGGTCAACAACCGTCAATCTCCTGTGGCCCAGGTAAACTCCGTCAGACGAGATAGAGCCAGCATCATCCGGCCCTCTATGGGCGAGCGATGCCGTCATACTATCCAAACGCGCTTTGGCTCCATTATTATTCCCAGTTACTAATCCGCTAATGCCACACATATCATTTAATAAAGAGGTCTGTTTTGTAAGTTACCATTAGCTCAGTCTTAATGAAGGCCGTATAGCTGCGATATAACTGGCGTATAACGGTCCCACACGTAGAGTTCCTTACAAACCTCTATAGCGCGAGCTCTCAAGGCATCGGGATCGTGCTTCATCATAGTGATAAGACACTCGGCGGCTTCATTAATGGCTGATGAATTAGAATACTCGGGAACAATTACTCCGAGTTTTTGGGCTTCCACTATTTGGTTGGTTGTGCCGATATTCTGGCTCACAACGAGGGCCAGGCCTGCTCCAAGGAATTCAGCAAACTTTATTGGATTTGCGACTCGAAAGGTTTCATGAGGCCGACGAAGAAGAAGCCCGACATCAGCAGCTGAAAGGTACTCAGAGACCTCATCAGGGCGGGCCTTTCGGATTATCAGTGCTTTGAGCAATGGATCGTTTGTTGAGAGACTCGCTGTTACTACGGATGGATCAAGCGTAGTAAGAAAGAGCATTCGCGACCGCTGACGCAAATATGCCGCGCGGAAGAAGTCGAGCACCTGGTCAAAAGCTTCCCATCGCTCCTCCGTACTTGTGTGTACAAACAACAATTCATCATCCGAGAGGCCTAGCGTGCGCCTCATGCCCTGTCGAGCAGAACAGGAGAATAATGGGCGCTCTACGCAGCATGGTATAACAGCCACGAGTTTTTGCTCGCCACCCATCGCCTGTTGCAGCTTTCGAGCTAATGGCTCACTTACAGCAACTACCGCATCAGCGCTATTGACGGCAAGTTGATCCATACGCGCGCCATAGTCGAAAGCTCGTTGGAGCAAACTGGCATCAATATCGCGACCCTGAGCGTTGAGGCGCAGCACGGCTTCGTGGTCACTGGCTCCTCGTGCGTCGAATACTACTCTCCCTCCAATATGCCGTGCCACATGCGCTGCCTGTATGGTCGCACTGGGGCCTCGACAGTGAAACAGAATCGACTTCGATCTTCCTGCTGTAGCTCTAACTAGTACGCTTAGAGAAAGCGCAGGCGCGAACTGACCCAGGCGACCGATATAAGGGAAAACACCCAGCCGTCCGGCTGGCCATATTCGCCGCAACTCGGCTAGCCTAGCGCGGGCGCGGCGGCTGAAAAATACGCGCGCCGGCTCAAGAAGAACTATTCGAACCGATAGATCGGGGAATGCCTCCGCATATGATCGGGCAGGCGTGATGACCTGGGAAACTATAACACCTGTCATCATTTCGTTCAGCACTACGAAATAAACATTCACGAGGTGGCAATAGATAAACGCGAAATTGTGCGCTGTTGTCTCAACGACTCAGCCAGGGTAAGGAGAGAAAAAAACTTCTGAGCCACTGATTCAGTAAATGGTTGTTTTTTTGTTTGAAGGCGCTCTATGACATTAGATGCGATACGACCTGATAACTCAGTGCTCGCCTGCCTAAACTGCTCTTCAGCCCACTCCGAAAGAGGGCCTTCAACCCATGAAGCCAAAGGAGCCTGGTATCCCAGCTTGTCCTGCCTCATCAGGATACTTTTCGGCAGCAGGTGATTTAATGCCTTACGCATTATCACTTTCGTTTCTCCACGAAACAGCTTGTATTCGGGAGGCAACGCAAAAAGCAATTCCGCGATACGATGATCCAAGAAAGGCTGGCGCAGCTCGCGCGACCACGCCATCGAGTTCCGGTCGCCGTAGCGCAGTAACTCCTGCAACTCCCCTCCCATTGTATCGGCGTATAGTTTCTGGGTGAGACGATCACGATTTGACTGTGGTGATTCGACAGGTTCTTCATTCGCGAATTGCATGAGCCATTCGTCATTCCACCAAGCGTGCATCCTGGCGCCTAAACAGCGTGACGAAGTTATTCTCTCTCGGTTAATAGCAACGTAACTGTAGACTCCCGGAGCGAGGCGCGCCGCAAGCGCCTTCGATGAGAGAGGGAAAGCATGCGCGTGTCTATCGCGGAATCCACGCCACTCACGCCAAAGCGCGAACAGTCGCCACTCATCGGCCATCTCTGCGTATCGAGTCAAGAAGTAGGGTCTATAACCGGCGAGTATCTCGTCTGCACCCTGCCCGTCTAGTAATACAGTCACGCCATTCTCAGCAGCCAGTCGCATAACCAGATATTGTGCGAACTGGCTTGTCGAAAGAAATGGCTCTTCAAGGTGATAACAAAGCTTGGAAAAGTTTTCACGCAATCCTTCGGCAGAGGGCCATATCTCGTGACCTTCGACTCCGGTCTTGGCGAGGACAGTCGCAATGTGCTGTCCCTCATCAAGTGCAGGATCTTCCATCCGGGCCGAAAAAGTCTTCTGTCCCCCTGCTGCACCAAGCGCGTGGATTTGACAAACTACTGCTGATGAATCAAGACCGCCTGATAGACTCGAACCTACAGGAACATCAGCTCTCAACCGAAGTCGAACACTATCGGCGAACAACTCGGCGAATCGTTGCGCCGCTTCCTTCATGCTCAGGTCTTCAGTACGCTCCAGGTCTATATTCCAGTAGCGATTAATCCTTAAATCGAATCCCTCATCCCGCCAGGATAGGCGTAGCCACTGCGCGTGCGACAACCGCTTGATGCTTCGCCACAGTGTCTGCTCAGAGCCAGCCAATTCTTGAAAAGCTACGAAGCGGTAAAGCGCTCGCTCATCGAGCGAATGCTCTACCTCCGGCAGCGCGAGAAGCGCCTTGATCTCCGAAGCAAAAGCAAAAAACCCACGGCGCGGATCCCAGATATAGTGAAACGGCTTCTCTCCAAATCTGTCACGCGCAGCAAACAGCTCGCGCTTCCGCTCATCCCAGATGGCAAAAGCGAACATACCATTGAAGCGGGCCAGACATGCCTCGCCCCATTCTTCATATGCCTTGAGGATAACTTCTGTATCACTGTGCGAGCGGAAGCGGTATCCTTTCGCTTCAAGCTCCATCATCAACTCGATGTAGTTATAGATCTCACCGTTGTAAGTGATCCATAGTTCACCATCATCACTCGACATAGGCTGTGCTGCTGCGTCAGAAAGATCAATAATAGCGAGCCTCCGATGCCCTAGAATGACGAATGGAGGCTTCGCGCCCGGACTCGCCCAGATGCCCTCTCCATCAGGTCCGCGGTGGGCCAACAACTTTAGGCTCGACGACACAATGCCTGCATCAGGTCGTGAGCCACTGCTCAGAACGCCGAGAATTCCGCACACGTTTTGATCTTGCCCTCTTTACTTCTGAACTTTCTCACATCGCATAGAAGCGCGTCGAAATACTGCAAGAGCAGAGCTGCATTTGCTCGATGATCGCCAATATGAAGAGCCCGTTTGCGAGCGGCCTGTCCGATATGAGCAGACGCTTCATAATCTGTGAAAGTCGCCCGCAGCGCTGCGGCCAGCGCGTCAACGTCCCCTGGCGAAACGAGCCGTCCCGTCACGCCATCCTCAATAATCTCAGAGTGCCCGCCTACATCCGTGGTAATCACAGGCAAACCTGAAGCCATCGCTTCAGTCACTGAATTTGAGAGGCCCTCATTATGGCTTGCTAGAACAAAAGCATCCGCAGCGCGATGAAGATCAGGCATCTTCGAAGGAGGAAGGCAGCCTAGCCAATGCACCTGCGCTCCCAGGCCGCGTACCTTTGCCTCAGCCCGAAGATTAAGGTCGTCGCTGTTACGTGGAGCGCCGGCCATGACTATGTGCCATCCGGCTGCTGCCTCGCCAAGTGAAACAAAGGCGTCGAACAATTCGAGCCAGCCCTTTGCGACTATGGGCGTTGCCACCGACAGCAGTAATCGTTTCTCTTCGGGCAATCCCAAACTGCGGCGCGCTTCGCGCTTTTGCTCCGAGCTTTTTGCGGGTGAGAAGCGGTCGGTATCGATGCCGTTATAGACGACCTCGAAGGGTCTCGCGAGGCCATCTGTCGCCCACTGTAGCGCATCGCGAGCAAGCCTGCGACTGCAAGCAAGTAATCCGTCAGCCTCTCTTAAAACTGCTGCCAACTTAAGCTTGCGATCCGGCCAGCGAGCGGGCCACGCATGGACATCATCACCTCGCGCAATCGCAACTAGAGGGATGCCGAGCCGCCGCGCCGATATAAGGCCCGCATAGCCTTCGTGGCAGAGAAAGTGCGCGTAGAGAAGGTCGGCTGACCGCAGTCCGGGCCGACGTTCAATATAACGGCTTACACTTCGACCGACCCGCTCCCAATAGTCGCCCGGGAAAAACCGGCTCGGCCTGGGGTGATAAACCGATGGATGATGTACAGGGATGCCTTCGACCTCCGCCAGCATGTCTTTTCGTTGCAAATGGCCATACTGCCAACTCAGGTCTAGCATATGAATCGGCGCTGGCGGCGACCAGTCTACCGGCTGCAATACGTGGCACTCCGCGCCCAGGTCAGCTAAGGCGCGAACCTGGCGGTGAATGAAGATGCCGCTGTTGGGTTGGCTGCGCCTGGGGTAACAAGTGCTGAGGACCAGGACCTTCATCCCGCGCGCACGCCTCGCTGTTTCGCCCAAAGTCCGAACGTGAGTAGCGTAAACAGATTTATTGCACTGGGGCCGCCATCCGAACCAAACCGGCCCTTGAAAGTCCGCAGCGCCAAGACGTCGAAAGCGCCAGCATCTTCAACGGCCTGCCACAGGCTATCGAACGCCACGCGCGTTGTCGTATCGTTACGCAGCCAACCTTCTAAAGGTGAGTTGAAGCCAGACTTGGCACGCTCTCCGCTTTCATGCCCCAGACGGCGCGCGACAATCCTTCGCAGCGGCAGCTTGCCTTTAGCCTCGTCGCGTTTTAGAGAGCCAGCAATGTTTATACTGAGTTCTACTACGTGGTGGTCGAGCAAAGGCACACGTGCCTCTAACCCCCAGGCCATCGTCATGCGATCCACTTTCGAGAGCATCTCGTCAACCAGGGACGTTTGGAGATCAACGAAGAGCATGCGAGAGAGAGGATCGGCCATCCGGCAACTTGTAAAGAGCGATCTCACATGATTGAGGTAACGATCCGTGTCAACCGCAGATATCATATCCTCCGGAAGTAACGCCAGCGCATCGGCTGGCTGAAGGTAATATAGGCGAGGCGTGTAAAGATCAGCCTCATCGCGGGCCAATGATTTCGAAAGCGTATAGAACTTACCGAGCGCCTGCGAGCGATGTCTTGCCCACTCCGGCAGCGCCGCGCACCCGAGGACGCCGACAGCAGGTCTCACGCCCTGCGGGATCCAACCTGCGAACCGGGATGGAGCAGGATATGGGCGGTGGCGACTATACCCGCCGAAGAGCTCATCCCCCCCGTCACCTGTTAGAACGACCTTAACGTATTCGCGCGCCTGGCGCGACAGTTGGAAGAGCGAAACCGCGCTTGTGAGCGCCATAGGCTGATCCATCGCCTCGACTACCCGGTCAATATCTCCAAGAAAACCTCCAGTTGAGGCGAACTCTGTATGTATGGTGCCGAGCCGATTAGAGGCATCGCGAGCCCAGGGTCCCTCATCAACTGGCTCTCCCGGGAAGGTGACCGAGAAAGTCCTTAAGGGTTCACGGTTCCGCTCAGTGGCTAATGCAGTGACCAGTCCCGAATCGACTCCACCACTTAAGAACGCCCCGACCTCTACGTCGGCTACAAGATGTAAATCGACGGCATCTGAGAGAGCTGCTTCTAAAGCCTCATCAACTTCGCGGGCGTTGTCGATCGGCTGGGAAGGTATCGAGGCAAGATTCCAATAGGAATGCTTGCGAACATTACTTCGTTCAATGAAAAGCATTGAACCAGGGGTTAAATATTGAATGTCTCGATATATTGTATTTGGCCCCGGCACTGTCAGCAGAACCAGATACTCGTAAAGCGAGGTCCAATCCAGTCTCTGTGGGACATCCGGACAGGTCGTCAGTGCATTGAGGTCCGATGCAAACGCCACGAACGTATCACCCAGATAGTAGAGAAGAGGTTTGATGCCTAGCCGGTCTCTCGCCAGCAGAAGCCGCTCGCGCGAACGGTCCCAGATAGCGAAAGCAAACATGCCGCGGACCGATTCCAGAAAGTTAGTGAGGTCCTCAGCCGAGTCTTCATAAAGGTGAATGAGGACTTCCGAATCAGAGTCAGAACTAAAACGATGGCCACGTGATGCAATCTGGCGACGCAGTTCTCGGTAGTTATAGATCTCGCCATTGAAGGTGAGCCAGACCGTGCCATCCTCATTTGACATGGGTTGGCGTCCGCGCTCGGACAGATCGATGATTGAAAGCCGTCTGTGGCCAAAGGCCAGAGCCGGCTCAGAGTGAAGGCCTTGACCATCCGGCCCGCGGTGGGCAAGCCGGGCAGTCATGGCAGCTACAGTTTCGCTGTGCGATGACGGCCCCTCCCAACTATAAATGCCAGCAATGCCACACACTATTTCAAACTCTTGCCTGAAATACGCTGATCGGCACGGATGCAATAGCGACCGAAAGATGCAGATTCAGTTAAGGTTAGTCGCGCCTCACTTGGCCAGCCTTCTCCTCCGAGTTTCCATCCATAACCGGAAGCCGGTCGCCAGCCCTAGAACAAGGCAGGTCGAGAAGACTGCTTTGTGAAGAAAGACCATCAGCATCGAAGGCCAAGGCTGAAGCGACCAGCCTGAGATAAACCACGTGCCGAACACTCCAATCCATAGGCACGCCCATGCAATCTTGTCCCTGCTCAAGTTGAGGCGGCCGGGCTTCATCTCCGCTATCGTGCCGAGGGCAGCCGCGACGCCGAGGTTCCAGAACGTAGTCGCGGGCAGCATAAGACGAGAGCCTTGCCATGAGCTCAGTGACGACAGCGCGAGAAAGTATCCGAAGACCAGCAGGGCGAGCAGCACAAGCGGCGTTCTTCCGCTCCGCAGCATCGCAGCGATGCCGATGATCCACAATAGTAGCGCCAGCTTTGCCGCTCCTGTGAGCAAAGTCTCAGCGTAGACCGATTGAAGACCGGGAAAATGTGTGAACAACAAAGAGGCCGGGTCTTCGGTTGCCTGCTCGCCCAGTCGCCGGATCGCTGCTTTGGCAGCGGCGACTGGAGAAGACCTGATGATCGAGGAAGCTTCCTGAGACATTCGATGATACTGCTCTCTCTCAGCTTCAGGGCCTTCGCGACGAGTGCTCATGAATCTGGCGCGTGCCTCGGCGTGAGTCGCTTTGAAACTTCTTCCCTGCTGAACCGCTTCCACTTCAGTCGCGAAGTAGTCTCGCATGGCCGCCACTCCGTTTGTGGAAAACGCGGGGATGCCTCTTCTTTGCCAGTTGCGAAGGGTCCACGTAGCTCCGACCAGGAAAGGGATCATCAGACTTGCGAGCACGTACCTCCACGCAATCTTCTTTCCGAGAGACAGTCCCACAAGCCAGGCCAGCGCGGGAACTATAAGCGGCCACAGCAACAAGATGGGGCGAGAGAACAGAGCTAGCCCCCAGAGAGCGCCTGCGAGCAGTTGCCATCGCCCGGGACTGACAGCCGCGTAAGACCGGACGAAGCACAAAAGTCCCGCAACGAACAGAAACTCGAACAGAGTATCCGACAGCACAAACCCCGAAACGATAATGCTTGTCGGACATAAGACGAACAGCCCGAGGAGAAACCTTCTCCACCATTTCGACTCGGCGGGCACTAAGTGACAACACACTGCGTAATTCATCGCCCCCGAAAGGGAACTGAGGACGGCTTGGATGATAAGAACCGCCGCCGCCGTCTCGCCGAATATTCCGAACAGCACGGCCAGAAAAGCTGGATAGCCTGGAACAACCAAGACCTCCGGGCGGAGTTCTCCGTCGCCGCCTTCAGAGGATTTGTTATCGAACAAAAACTCTCCGTGTTCGCCGAGCAGATGGCCTCCGCTCACATAGAGCCTTGTGTCGGGTAGGATCTCAAACAGAGTGTGGCCGGAATTGACCGCCAGCGCCGTGATGACGTAGAGCAGTCTCAGCCCGAAAGCAACACCAAGGATGGTCGTCCATCGTCGGAATTCACCGTCTCTCAACATGACTGTTTAGAATTCATTAAACCAGGGGTCCGATAGCGTCGCGTCGCCATCGGGTAGATGGCCCCGTTCATTTATCGAACGATGAGAGTCTGCTGGCTGTCCCTGTCAGGTGACCTAGCATCGGCTTCCTTGGAGTCTGTAAACAGTCGCGAGACACTCATCCCACAGTAAAGCGACTGTTTGACTGCAGTAGGCGGCGCGCACGCGCTCACGGGCTGCGAGCCCTACTCGCCTTCGAAGGTCTGGATCGCGCGCAAGTTTGCTCAGCGCGCTGACCCACTCGTCCCGGCCGTGTACCAAGAATCCGCTCACGCCGTTCTCCACGATCCGCCGGTTCTCACCGACTCTGCTGCAAACAGCGGGGAGGGCGGCGGCCATATATTCGAGCAGCTTCGCGCCACACTTGCCGCGCTCCCAAGGCGTGTCTTCGAGCGGCATCACGCCCACATCGAAGCCGGGCGCGAACCTCACCGGGTCGTAAGGAATTCGGGGTCGGGAATGCACTTCAACATTGCGAAATGCGGGCAGCGAGCTGCTGCCGGAACCGACGATCTCGAACGCCACCGACATCTGCGCGCCCAGTTCGGCAAGCGGCTCTACCATCTGTTCCAGATAACGCACGGTCGAAGGGCTGCCGAGCCACCCGATAACGAATTCGTTTCCGTCTTTCTCGTGACGCTCAGGGGCGGCTTCGTAGCGGTCCAGTCGTACTCCTGTGGGTATGGTACAGACTCGCGTGTGCAGGTGACGCGCATGCGTCGCCAGGAATCCATTGCCCGCGACGACCGTGTGGGCGAGCGACATCATTTCGGCAAAACCGTTCTCGTCATTCAACCACACCGCGTCGTCGAACTCATAAACCAGCGGGCGAGCGCTCCGGCGCAACGCGTCACGCCACGATTCATCCAGGAAAGTCTGCAAGACTATGACCACATCGGCTCGGCTCGCCAATCGCTCAAGCCGCTGCTTGACGCGCCGCTCTCGCCGTCGGATCAAGACCGACGTCAGGCGCGCGGCGTTCAACGTTCGTAATAGCCCGCGCGGCACCGCTTCGTTCTGAGCGGCGCGCCCGCGCATGTGCCACAGCCACTCCCAGCGATAGCTAACTACGTCGGTTTTGTAGCCGAGACGTTGCAGAAAGGGCAGCAGGTCATAGACCCGCTTGATGCTCGCCGGGTCGAGCCGTCCCGACCCTACGACGAAGAGCAGGCGGCCGCCTGGCGCATTCTTGACAAACACTTCTGGCGATTCAGAGCGCTGGAGCTTCACTGGGCTTTTACTTGTCCGGGGCCAGCGTCACGTGCAGTTCGTAGCACGGGAACAGATGGCAGAAATTCTCTTCGTAGAGTTCCTGCCAGTAGGCGTTGCGGTTGAAGATTCTACCGAGTCGCTGTTTCCAGCGATTGCGGTTGGGAAACGGCGAAGAGAAGATCAGACGTTGCGACAGAACGCGAAAGCGCACGCCGGTATAAAAGTTCGGCACCTTGCGTTCGAGTTGATTCTCGGTCGCGGCGAAGTAATGAAAGGTATACAACCCAAAAAAGCGACGGTGAGTATAGTCGGAATAGAAATACGGATTCGAAAAATGCGGGACTCGCACTTCCATCCTTCCCTCGCGTCTAAGGACTCGAAAGCACTCCGCCATCAATCGTTCCAGATTCTCTACATGTTCGAAGAAATGGCTCGAGTAGATAGCATCAACGCAATTATCCGGAACAAACGGCAAGCCTTTTTCGATGTCGGCAACGATGTCCACGCCGGCCAATTCCTTGTTGTCGATACCAATATGGCCTGACTGCTTAGCAGAGCCACAACCCAGATCCAGTTTTATAGCTTCGCCGGAGTTGATCTTGTCTTGCAGATCGAGCGTGACTCTTGTCGCTGTCATTCGGGATCACATAGAGCCCAACAAAAAGACGACACTTCCATTGTTCTAATTATGCACTTTTGCCATTGGATTGTTTGAGATCAAAATCTGCTGGAATCCAGGTAACTCCTCTATCGGCCCGAATTGGTCTGCCAGTGCCTAATATATCACTTTCCAACACTTGAAATTTCAATATATCTGGCCGCTCCTCAATTATTTCAGAGTTCCACTGTGTATAGGAATATAAAGAGAGCTTATGCATGCGCGGCAACAATCTTACAGAGGAAAGCTTGATTGTAAGCTTATACATACCTGGATCAAGATCCCATTCCCTGAGATAGTCTGTACTGGACATAGCTGCTACTGGATAGTTCTCAATAGTAGAAATTCTAACGAAGAACTTAACACCCAGAACCCTTTGCACAACTCTGATTTCAATATCAATTAGAATGTCATCGCCTTGGAGTAGAATGCTCCCGTCAGTACCAGAAACAGATAGACTGGTGAATTGGACCGGCAAATCACTAACAGTGTGAATCGCTTGTAGATCAGTGTCTAAGGATACTTTCCCTGAAGCGGTCCCGGCCAGGTACTCACGAAAAACTTCTTCTGGAGTCCCTATCTTGCTTATGCGCCCTTCTTCAATCCACATAACCCGGGAACATAAATTTTCTACCGCAGCCATGTTGTGACTTACAAAAAGTGTTGTCCTGCCAGCCTTCGTACCATCGCGCATTACATTCAGGCACTTTGCCTGGAACTCAGCATCGCCTACCGCCAACACTTCATCGACTATCATGACATCGGCAGATAGGTGAGCAGCCACGGCGAAAGCCAGGCGCAGCTTCATCCCACTGGAATACCGCTTGATGGGGGTATCGATGTATTCAGCTACCCCCGCAAACTCTACTATCTCATCCAACTGCTTCACGATATCTTTCTTGGACATTCCCAGAAGAGCGCCGTTCAGAAATATGTTCTCCCTGCCGGTCATTTCAGGATGCATGCCCGTTCCAACTTCGAGCAATGATGCAACGCTGCCGTAAACAGTGACGCGGCCCCGTGTAGGAGCTGTAATGCGGGATAGAATTTTAAGCAGCGTGCTCTTCCCGGCGCCATTGCGTCCGACAATGCCAAGTACCTCGCCTTCGCTTACCTCGAAACTCACATCGCGAAGTGCATGCTTTTGAATACGTCTGGTCGAACCGTCTGGTTGAGGCACCCTGATTGTGTAGGCCTTTGAGAGGCCTTCTGCTCTAATAGCCGTATTCACAGCACATCGATCAGCCGCGCCTGCGCACGCTCGAAAATACAGACCCCGACAATGAATACAACGACTGAAACCCCGAGCGAGCCCCAGGCTAGATTCCACGAGTAAGGCGTTATCCCGGTTATCGCCGCTCGGAATCCTTCGACTAGGCCGGTGACAGGATTGAGAAGGGCTAAAGGGCGGAGTCGCGGCGGCATGATTTCCAGTGGGTAGAGAACCGGCGAGACGTACATAAACACCGTCATTATCAGAGGCAGCGCATGCTGAATGTCGCGAAACCTTGCGTTAATCGCCCCCAGAAAAGATGCGACTCCTATCGCCAGCAGCAGCGCTCCAAGGAGCATCGGTATCCCAACAACGACCATTGGCGACGGAACAACCCCGAACCAGATCATCGCGATGATCAAGACCGAGAGGCTGATGACCGCGGATACCAGTGGAGCGGCAGTGCTGGCCAACACTGTGTATAAGCGCGGGAAGTAAACCTTGGTGACGATTCCTTGCGCGCTGACAAACGAAGGAGTCCCGGTCGCGACGATCTGCTGAAAGAGGTTGAAAGGCAGCAACGCCGCAAGCACAAACACCGCATATGCAACCGGAGTTTGGACTCGCGCAACTCCACGAAATACCAGAGTGAACAAGCCTACCTGCACCAGCGGCTGGATGAGCGCCCAGGCAACACCAAGTGAAGTTTGCTTATATTTGCCGCGGATGTCCCTGGCACACAGAGCAAGGAGCGCATTACGGTAGAGCCATAGATCCTTCAGCCACACTCCGAGCGTCTCGCGCGGTCCGATGATCTGTACTGGCCGCGTGCGAACGGCTTCCTCTGCCATCATTTCACCCAACTTCGGAGCTGTTAATGAAATAAAACTCGCCTATCGCTGAAACTACCGATTCGAGCATCTCGCCAGTGAGCTCCGGATAAATCGGAAGCGCAAGGGTCTCGTGGGCGGCGCTTTCAGCTGCGGGCATGTCGCCTTCTTGATAGCCAAGCTCTGCGAAGCACTCCTGAATGTGGAGTGGCACAGGATAATAGATCTCGCATCCGATCCGGCGGTTCTTCAGTTGAGCGATGAGATCATCTCTTCGACTGCTGCGGATGACAAACTGATTGAAGATGTGACGCCCCGGCCCAGCTTCGTGAGGGAGCGTGACCTTGCCTGAGTTTGTAAGTCCCGCTTCCATAAACAGGCGGCGATACGTTGCTGCATTCTCCTGGCGTTTCTCCGTCCATTGGTCGAGGTATTTCAATTTGACTCGCAAAACGGCAGCCTGAATAGCATCTATCCGGAAATTGCCACCCACGACCTTGTTGTAGTACTTCGGACTATAACCGTGATTGCGAAGCAACCTCACCTTGTCGGCAAGTTCCGCGTCGTTGGTCGTCACCATCCCTGCGTCGCCGAAGCCGCCGAGATTCTTAGAGGGGAAGAAGCTGAAGCATCCCATGTGACCGATTGACCCTGCGCGCCTGCCGCGATACTCGGAACCGATCGCCTGTGCCGCGTCTTCTATGACTACCAGACCCTTGCGCCGGGCAACCTCTACGATCGGGTACATGTCGGTCATCTGCCCGTAAAGATGAACGGGAATGATCGCGCGCGATCGTTCAGTTATCGCAGCTTCTATTCGTGCAGGATCGATGTTGTAAGTAAGCGGATCGATATCAACGAAGACCGGACGGGCACCCAGACGAGCGACTGCTCCGGCGGTGGCGAAGAATGAATAAGGCGTCGTTATCACTTCATCGCCGGGCTTGATATCGATTGCCATCAAAGCGACGAGCAGTGCATCGGTGCCGGAAGACACGCCTATGCCGAACTCGCACTCGGAATATTCGGCCACTTCTTTTTCAAGTCCCTCGACCTCCGGGCCGAGAATGAAGTGCTGCGAGTCGGCAACGCGATCCAGGGCGGTGCGTACCTCGTCGCGGATGGTTGCGTATTGCGCCTTTAAGTCGAGTAGCGGCACGGAAACATTTTCAGCGACGGCTGTTGTCATAAGGTCGGATTCAGAGTGTTTGGCGTTCCTTTTCATCTGTGCTTCTTCGCAAACAGACCTAACCAACTCGTTCGTTCTTATCATCCCCATACCCGGAATAATACCGATAGTAATAGTAACCATCATAGCCTTCGCGCCTGAGGTCAACGTTGTTCAGTACCACACCGAAGATCTTTGCTCCCACACCCAGAAGCTCCTGACGCGCGCGCTGGACAGTCGCCCGCGGGCTCTTGCCGCCGTGCACCACGAGAATCACCCCGTCGACCATGCTCGAAAGTATCACCGGGTCGGTGACGTTCATCATTGGAGACGAATCGATCAGGATGTGATCGTAACGCTCCGCCATTTCCTTGAGCAGGTCCTTCATGCGAGGCGAGCTGATCAATTCAGCCGGATTCGGTGGGATGGGACCGCAGGGCAACAGCGAAAGGTTCGATATCTGAAGCTTGTGGATCAACGGGTCGATCTCGATGTTCCGAGAAAGATAAGTAGACAACCCGTCAGTGGGACCGACACCCAGGATCTTGTGAGTTGTGGGCTGGCGAAGATCGCAGTCGATAATCAACACGGACAAGCCGAGTTGCGCCAGCGAGATCGCCGTGTTAACAACTGTCGTAGTCTTGCCTTCGCCCGGTTGCCCGCTGGTGACCAGAACAGTCTTTGGCGGACTGCCGGCCGCCGACAGCAGCATCGAGGTTCGCACGACGCGATATGCTTCGACTGCTGATGAGCGATTGTCGAAGCCCGTCAAGCTATTGTTTGCCGCTACGGGGAACTCGCGCCCTTCGCGCACCGGTGAATTGCCATTGGTCAGTCCCTTGCGCCGGCGCCCGCCTGTGAGTTTTTCGGCCATCTTGCCGGCCATCACCGGGATCACGCCAAGCGCGGGAAGCTGAGTGTAGCGGCCAACGTCTTCGACCGTCTTGATCGTGTTGTCGAGATACTCGAGAAAATAAGCGAGTCCAATCCCGCCGAGCATGCTCAGGAACAAACCCATCATTATGGTCCGAAATCGATTAGGGCCAACCGGACTGGTGGGCACTCGCGCCGGTTGAATGAGCCGCATATTGTTGTGCTGCTGCGCGACCTCGACCTTGGCTTGGCTGGTCTTTTGAAGAAAGTCGGTGTACATCAGCGTGGCGTTGTGGACTCCCTGCTTCAGGATAGTGTATTGAATGTTGGCCTGATTCTGTTGTACCGCTTCGGCTTTCGCCTTATCGAGAGCCGCCTTCAGCGAGCGCTCGTCGCGCACTGCAAGGTCGTATTCGCCTTTTAGTTTTTCCTCGAGAGCCTTGCGATTGGAGTCTAGCTGCGCTCTGGTGGTGCTGATCTGAAGCTTCGCTTCGATGATGAATTGATTCTCCTCGCCGTACTTCAAGCTGAGCTTCGCGAGGTTGGCTTGCAGCTCTTCGAGCTTGCTTTGAAGCGCGCTGATCCTCGGGTCTGAAAACGCGGCCGGCAAGTCGGCGATGCGCCCAGCCTTAACCTCTTCGTAAACCGACTGCTTCAGTAGGCGTTCCGTCTCGGTGCGAGTGGCTTGCTCGTGCAAGCGCGAAAGCTTATCGGTCGTCAGGGTTTCTTTGCCCTCGGTCGAAAATATATTGTTAGCCTTGGTGTAGTCGGCAAGGTCCTGTTCGGCGCGCTCCACTTTTGCTTTGAGGTCGCGTGTAGTGGTGTCGAGCCACTTCGAGGTGGTGGTGAACCGTTCGGTTTTGTTCTCGAAGCTCTGGTCGATGAAGTCCTTCGCCACTCCGTTGGCAACGGCTGCGGTGATCGCGGGTTCGGTGTGGGTGTAGGTGACTTTCAGCGTTCGCGTGTCTTTGACCTGTTCGGCGCGCAGCGCGCTCGCGAGCATCGAAACGTAACGGCCGAGCCGCTCGTGTTCCTCCCTCGAAAGTGTCCGCTTCTCATCGGGACCCGAAATGACGGTTCCGATGGCGGTGGGAGGTTCGGGCGCGGGGGTCTTAAAAGTCGCGCGATTGAAAACGGCTTCCACGGCCTCCAATAACGATCTCTCCGGGGGCTCGCTGAACTTCGGATTCTGATCCAGATTCAAATTGGCGACCACATCTTCGAGCAGCGGCTCGCTGGTTAGGCGAAACAGATAGGTGTTGATGCTGAGCTGCGGGAAATACAGATCGTCGTCGGCCTGGATGACCACGCCGTTTGGCGCTGAGCGGACGCTCGGCGTGTCCTTGCCGATCTCGATGAACGCCGACGCCTTATAGGTAGACTTGGTGCGATATGCCTCGATGGTCACCAGAGTCGTGACTATCACCACGACGCACACGATCAGCCATCTGCGCTTGCGGATGATGCGCCACACCTCGCGAAGATGAATGCCACTCTCTTCGTCTTCGCCGTAGGCGTTGCCGTAACCATAGGGCGAGCCTTCGTAGTAGCCCGGTACTCGGGGGTACCCGGGTCGCACAAGCGGCGCGCCTTCGGAAGGCGACGCCTTTTCAAGCTCGACTCTTTCATCAGACATTACAGCCTCCTAAAAGAATTGCGGATTGCGAATTGGCGGATTGCGAATTTCGGTTCGCAGAGAACCCGAAGGTGGGACGCAAGGCGAGCCAACAATCGCAAATTCGAAATCCTCCTCCTTTTCAATTCGCAACTCGCGATTCGCAATCGCCCCTTCCTTACTACACCTTGTCCGTTTCGCGCACCCCTTGTTTCGCGCCGGCCGTTGCGACGATCGCCGACAGCACCAGAAAGAGGAGCGCGTTAGACGGAAGCTGGAGATTGAAGTCAAACAAACTGTGAACCAGAATCGCGAAGATGCCCGCCCCGGCGCCCAGCACGAGGGTGCGAAGCAGCGGGTCTCGGAGCCTCACTCCGCGAACGAAGTCGCGAAAGGTCGCAAGGATAAACCAAACCGCAAGCGCGGCCGCAACGATTCCGCCATCGGCTAGCGCTTGCAAATAGTCGTTGTGCGCGAACTCAACCAGGAACGAACTCTCGCCACGCCCGTAAATCGGATAGACCGTTTGGAAAGCTCCAAGCCCGACACCGAGAATCGGGTGTGCAATAAACATCGTCCACGTACCGGCCCATATTTGCGCGCGGCCGGAAAGGCTCGCGTCATTCTGACTGTCCGCCATCCGCTCAGCCAGCCCGCTATCGGCGCCGACCCAAAAGATACCCGCGACGATGGCGCCGGCGATCAGAAACACAAAGAGCGCCGGGTGACCACTAAACGAGAACTTACCCTGAAAGCGCGCGTTCTCAGCAGACCGCTTGATTCGCATGCTGGCCGCGGCAACGAATAATATCCCCGCGGTCAGGCTGACGATTCCGCCCCGCGAGAGGGATGCCGCTTCGGCTATTCCCATGATCGCCGCCGCGAAGCCGTAAAAGAGACGCGCTTCGCCGCGCGCTCCTCTAAACAGCGCCAGCGCAACCGCCATCGGGATTAACATCTCCATGTAGCCGGCAAAATGGTTTCGATTGACGAATGGGCCGCCCGATCCGGTTCCCGCCTCGGGCATCGGGCGCACCCAGAAAAGTTTCCCTTCCCAGGTGAAGTGTTGAACTAGGGCGAACACCGCAAGCGCCAGCCCGAAGATTATCAAAAAGTTTGCCAGCGAGCGCAGCCGCTCGGGACTAGTAAAGAAATTCGACGCGATCAAGAAGCAAACGAACAGGAAAAAGATCACAGCTACCGCGCCGCGGGTCGCTTCGACATCCATCGACAGGCTGCTGACACGACCTCCGCTGCCTGTGATAGCGATACTCTGCGCCAGGCCGAGTAAGACGAACCCGCCCAGTGGCAACGCCGCGGCTGGAATTCTAATCTCGAGGCGGTTTTCGACGATCGCCTTCGCAGCCCAGAGCAATAACAGAAGTATGACTATCAGTTCAAAGAGCGCAATCGACCAGGGTTCTACCGTTCCGAACGCGAGCGCGGTGAAGACCACCGCTACCATCAAGCCGGCAGCAATCGCTTTGCCGGTGGAGTTTCGAATTGCGGATAGCCAAGACATATCAGCCACGAATTAACACGAATTCACAGGAAGAAGGCCGACGACCGGACGGGACCCGACGGAATTGCGAATCTCGGATTGCGGATCGCATTGGACCTTTGGGTGAATACTCATTTCTGGCTGGTGTGTCTTCTCAATTCAAAATTCGATATTCGCAATTGGCAATTCCCGCAGAACGTGCTTCGACCTTGAGTTCTGAGCCCCGAAGGGAAACCACTCACGTGGCGGCATGATTGTTACCCAAGCGCCAAGCGCCCGCGTATGTTGTGAGAAGCGCGGCCTCTCGTTTTAATTGAACAGATTCACACTTCAGAACCACTAGGGAGACACCCACCGGGAGAGCTTCTAATAAAGATCATAAGGGCGACTCTGTCTGCGCACACCGGTCTCAATCAAGGGACATTGGGAACCACAGCCAAGTCACCGACCCAGGATTGTAAACCAGTCTCCTAATTGGTCATCGCCCGGTGCGGCGTGACTGAGTTGAACGTCAGTCCGCGAAAAGATACTTTAAGGTCGCGATGGATGTCAATGTTGTTTAGACATAAGGATGTCCCATTTTTCCCCAATTTCGAGGTTGACAAGAGACGTTGATCTGATGCGTGATAGATTGTCACTGAGTTGTCTTGGTAGGTTTCATTTGGCCGGCGTTCGATGTCGACGTATTGCCTCACGTAAAAATCTAGACGAAAGCGATTCGTTGCCTCACGAAAGAAATCTAACCGAAGCGTTTTGTAGGACCCTGCAACCGCCTGCGCTTGCACCTCCGGCCTGACTCAGCTACAATGACCGTTTTCAATTCGTGCTTTAAGCGTGACAGGGGTATCCCCGAAACGGTTCACTTGGATACTTGAAATAAGGCGCGCCTCAGTCGCGCGGAATTGAACCGGGCCTGGTGAGTGCTGGGGTGGTCGAGTGGTTAATGGCACCGGGCTGTAAACCCGGCGGGCTTAGGCTCTACGAAGGTTCGAATCCTTCCCCCAGCACCAGGATTTGAAGGCTAAGAGAAAAAAGGAAAAGGGAAAAGTAGAGGCCATTTTTTGATTTACCTTTCTGCTTTTGCCTGATCGGCGGGCGTAGCGCAATGGTAGCGCACTAGCCTTCCAAGCTAGATGTTGCGGGTTCGAGTCCCGTCGCCCGCTCCAGCTTTCGGCGGTGCGCGACTGAGATGCCGGCGTAGCTCAGTGGTAGAGCGCATCCTTGGTAAGGATGAGGTCATGGGTTCAATCCCCATCGCCGGCTCCATTGGCGATGTCCGACAAACTTCAGTTTGTCGTTCGCCGCAATCGGAAAGACGCGACAAACGTAAGTTTTTCGGACATTTCTTAGGAGAGATATGGCAAAGGAAAAATTTGACCGATCAAAACCGCACGTGAACGTGGGAACGATA
>JBBPIH010000094.1:0-12301 GCA_038040455.1 Acidobacteriota bacterium | reverse complement strand
CCGGACCGATCTATCAAATGGCTTTGCGGAAGGAAATAACTGCAATAAATACTTCACTCGAGCAACCGGTAAAAGAAAACAGGACCGGCTTGCTGTTCATGCTGGAATTGCAAACACAACTGGCCGAGAAAGATCAAACAATACAAACGCTGTCGCAACAAATGGCTCAGGATCAGCAAGCAATCCAAACATTATCATCCCTGTCGTCAGAGAAGGAAGAGTCGATACAATTACTCTCATCGCAGCTTGCAGGGAAGGAACAGTCGGTACAGTTACTTTCATCGCAGCTTGTAGAGAAAGACCTATCCATACAATTACTCTCATCGCAGCTTGCAGAGAAAGAACAGGCAATGCGAGAGATGTCATCAGAAGTTGCAAAGCAAGAACACGCAATTCGGGCGATGACATCGGAAGTTGCAGAGAAAGAACAGGCACTACAAACACTGTCATCGGAGGCCGCACAAAAAGAACTTGTAGTACAAAGGCTGTCAGCCGCACTCGGCGATGCCTTGGCTCTTAGAGTTAGCTCCGAGCAAAGGCTAACCGAATTAGAGATGCGGCTGTCGGAAAAAGAGCAAACCGTCCAAATGCTTTCCGCGCAAGTAGCCGCAAAGGAGCAGTCCGTCCAATCAACCTCACTAGAGCTTGCAGTGAACGAAAAGGCTTTGCGAGCGCTGTCATTGGAAGTCGCAGAGAAGGAAGAGGTGCTGCAAACGCTGTCGTCGGACTCTGCGGAGAAAGAAGAAACCGTAAAGTCGCTTTTATCTCAATTGGAGGAGAATGAGCTCACTGTACAATCACTATCAGTTCAGTTGAAAAGAAAAGAGCAGGCTGTTCAGATGTCATTTGAGGCCCTTGCCGCTAAGGAAGCTGAACTTGCCAAAATAACTAATACGCTTGGCTGGCGATGGTTGACCCGATATGGCCGAATCAAGTACCGCTATCTGTTGCCGGTTTATAGAGCGCTTGGGTTGCCACCATTCGATAAGAAAACAGTTAATGACACACAGAGAAACCAGCTGCCTTTGGATCAGTGGGCTGAACAAGGTCAGGCAACTTCATTAGTGCCTGAAACCGGCGGACCGGCACCAGCCTTTACGGCGCAACTAGTGCAGCAAGAGCAACCATACATATCGAACGACTCGAACACCCATGATATTATTTGTTTCCCGATCATCGACTGGGACTTTCGCTTTCAGCGGCCTCAGCAGATGATGTCGCGCTTTGCGGCCGCCGGCCATAGAGTCTTTTACATAGCACAGGGTTTCTATTCTTCCGGTCCAGCTTACACGATTCGGGAAAAGCGCGCGAACATCTACGAGATTTCGCTGCGCGGGCCTGCGCGGCACATTTACACGGATTTCCTGGACGATAAAGCGCGCGATGCCTTATTCGCCTCTCTGGATGCGCTACGGCGCGACTTGTTGCTGGGCGCCGCCGTCGCATTCGTACAGTTGCCATTTTGGTGGCCGCTGGTTGAGAAAACCCGCTCACGGTTTGCCTGGCCGATTATCTATGACTGCATGGATCACCACGCCGGCTTTTCCAGTAACACGCAGACCATGCTGGACCAGGAACGCAATTTGTCAGCATCGGCTGACCTGGTGGTGGTCTCATCAGCCTACTTGCAGACGCAGGCCCGGCAGCATAATTCAAATGTCCTCCTCGTACCTAATGCATGTGACTATGAGCACTTTGCGAAAGCCGGTGAGTCACAAAACGAACGCCCTGTAATCGGCTACTACGGCGCAATCGCAGACTGGTTCGATTCTGATTTGGTTGCCGGCCTTGCAGAGAGACGGCCGGACTGGGATTTCGTGCTTGTGGGTTCGACCTTCAGCGCTGACGTAACCCGGCTGTCAAAACTGCCTAACGTCTATTTGCCCGGCGAAAAACACTATTCGGAGATTCCCAATTGGCTAAGCAGGTTCGATATAGCGATTATTCCATTTAAGCGCAATGAACTAACCGAAGCCACAAATCCAGTCAAAGTATACGAGATTCTCGCTTCTGGTAAATCGCTCATCTCGGTGCCAATCCCGGAAGTGGCATCCCTTGCGCCGCTGGTGCGGCTGGCCTCAACAACGGAAGAGTTTGAAGATGAAATCGCCGCAGCGCTCAGGGAAGATGACCCGGAGCTCGTAGAGAAGCGTCGCGCATTTGCTCAACAGCACACCTGGGAGAAGCGGCACGAGATGCTAGTTCCCGCGATCCGTGATGTTTTTCCAAAGGCTTCGATCATCATTGTGACATTCAACAACGTAAATTTGAACCGGCTCTGTCTTGAAAGCCTGTATGCGCGCACTGAATGGCCCAACTTTGAGGTGATAGTGGTTGATAACGCTTCGGGAGATGGAACTCCCCAATATCTCAAGGAGGCAGAAGAGGCGCTGCCCAATCTCAGCGTGATATTGAATGACGAGAACCTGGGATTCGCCGCTGGTAATAATATCGGACTTAAGCAAGCGACCGGGGAGTACCTGGTTCTCTTGAACAATGACACCGTGCTTACACGCGGCTGGCTCTCGGCTTTTATTCGGCATCTACACAGTGATCCTGGGATTGGCATCATAGGCCCGGTAACAAACGAGATCGGCAACGAGGCAAAGGTTCAGGTTGGGTACGCGCAGTTGGAAGAGATGCCTCGATGGGCAGCGGATTTCGTTCGTGACAATGATTCCCAGATATTTTCGATCGGCGTCCTTGCGATGTTCTGCGTCGCCATGAGAAGCGAAGTGTTCGCACAAATAGGTTTGCTTGATGAGAGTTTCGAAATCGGAATGTTCGAAGATGACGACTATTCCCGTCGTGTCAGGGAGAAGGGATACAACGTTATGTGCGCTCGCGACTCGTTTGTCCACCATGCCGGGGGCGCATCTTTCAAACTGCTCGGTAATGACAAATACCTGGCTATCTTCCAGAGAAATCGAGGGGTTTACGAAGAAAAATGGGGGCTCTGGGAACCGCATTTGGATAGCAAGGATCGAGAGCGGATTCCTGATCTCTGTAATCGCATGCGCAAGATCATCAGGAAATCGGGAGTCGACGCGAACCGAATTGTGGTGTTCCTACCTTCGATTGGTTGGAGCAACTCTCTGGTTCAGCGTCCCCATCATCTTGCCTCGGAACTGGCCCGCCAGGGCTTTCTCGTTTTCTTCGATTGCTCTGGAAGCCTGGTCGATCATTTCGCTGGTTTTGTTCAAATCAGAAAGAACCTGTGGACCTACAATGGTCCCAAGGGTGTGCTGGATACGCTTGAGCACCCAATTCTATGGGCTCTTAGCTACAATGTAACACTGACAGATCGCTGGGAGAATCGCACTATCGTTTACGATTGGATTGACGACCTATCGGTCTTTCCGTACAAGCAGAGCTGGCTGAAAGAAAACCATGAAAGAATGTTAGATAGCGCAGACCTTGTTTTGTGCGTAGCAGGAAACCTGCTTAACCAGGCCAGAGAACGACGACCGGACGCTCTCTCTGTTCAGAATGGCGTGGAGTACGCGCGATTTTCGGCGCCCGCAAGCTCCATTGGTCTCGACTTCCGTTTCAAGGAGATGGTAGATGATGGCCGGCCGATAGTAGGTTATTACGGGGCAGTTGCGAGCTGGTTTGACGTGGACCTTCTTACCGAAGTCGCGGAACTTCGTCCAGATTGGAGCTTTGTTATAATCGGTCATAAGCTTCCGGATGCTCCCTCACTCAAACGATTGGAAGAAAAGTCGAATGTGCTGATTCTACAGGCGCAGGAATATGAGTCTCTTCCAAACTATCTGGCGCAATTCGCGGTAGCCACAATTCCATTCAAGATAAACCGGATTACTGAAGCCACATCACCGCTTAAGCTATACGAATACTTCGCGGCGGGCAAACCGGTTATCAGTACACCGATGCCCGAGTGTCAGAGCTACGAGGAGGTGCTAATTGTTCGAGACGCGCAGGAGTTCTCGCGGGCACTTGATGTCGCCGGAGAGCGCAGTCGCGACCCCAAGGCCCGGGAGCGGTTGCTGTCGCTGGGACGCGAGAATTCCTGGACTATACGGGTGCAGAAGGTGGTAGCGGCACTTTCAAAGAGGACAGAAAGACACAGCACGGAACATCAGCGGCTTCGGCTCAACGCCCCTGAACCAGCGTCCAATGGCGGCGCCGAGATAGAGTCTTATAAACCCATTGATGAGGAGAACGAAGTCGCACAGCAGTTTCGCCACTTCAAAACGCCACGGAACGAGCATTTTTTCAAAGCATTGACCAGACATCTCTCCGCGATGGCCGGCGATTCATGCCTACCGATGTACTTTGAATATGCGATCACTTGCAACGAGCGAGGGCGCGTCGTGGCAAATCTCTTGCAGAAGCACACAGCCATTCGCGACAAACGTTACCTGGATATTGGTTGCGCCTATGGAGGATTTCTAGTGGCATTCGCCGAGCAGGGAGCCAAAGTAACTGGAATTGATATCAACCAAGCGTTGCTCCATCTTGCGAAGTACAACTTGATGGATAACAATCTCGACGTCCGATTATTTGCTCGAGACGCAACTCGTGCTGCAGACCTTACAAAGTTTCACGACAGCTTTGACATCATAACCTGCAATGACGTGATTGAACATGTAGATGATCCCCAGGCTTTGCTCCACAATATTTCCGATATGCTGGCGAGCAATGGCATCGCCTACTTCGAAATCCCGAACCGTTATTATTCGCGCTTTGTCTTGCAAGATGGACACTATCAACTCTTCGGAATAACGCTGTTGGATTATCCCGATGCTGAACAGTACTATTCGCTTCACGCTCCAGGCTCAGCCTATACGGTGCGTCACTACCTGGAAATCGACCAGTACGCCAAAATGTTTTCGAATGCGGGACTGCAGCTAACCATTCTGCCTGAAATTTTCGAGGGCGCCAGTGTAGACCTTATCCTCAGCGATGTAGCGGAGCTTCGAGCATATGCAGAGACCGGGTTGAGCAAGGTGCCGGCGCCATTGCGCGAGCGCGTGAGCGAGTACCTATCCAGTTACCTACAGGAGGTTGAATCTGAGCCCCGCGCCACTGATTTGCAGCAACGCGACTTTAAGCTTCACTACGGTGTAAGCTTTTGGAGGGTGTTTGGGCGCAAAACTGGCGCGCACGCGAATGATTTGGCTGGAACCGGCCACTTAGCCGTTGCGAGGCAAAGCCGGCATAATTTCAGGCCGTCGATCATCGACCAGAAGGAATCGCCTGCTGCATCGAGTGCGCAAGTTCAGAGTCCACCAAGTAAACACTATGCTCGCTTTAAGGGAATGTCATCGCATTCCGGCAGATGCAACATCTGCGGCGATGATACTCTATTCTTTTACAGCGACCCCGCGATGTATCGCGAGTCGCTGGTTTGCGGCGAGTGCCTAACCACCAGCCGCTATCGCTCTATCGCTCGAGGAGTGTTAAAAGCAATTCGAGAGATGACTGCAATTGAAGCAGCTAGCTTATCCGAGCTTAACCCGGCGCTTAAGAATATTTCGTTAAAAGTATACGATACGCAGGTACCTTTTTATTATGATACAGACGCTTATCCCGTTCCAGATTTACTTTCCAAGTGCAACTGGATTGACATCGAAACATCGATATACCGACCACAGAAACCATTTGGCATAAAGCTCGGTCCAGGCCTTTCAAATCAAAATCTTGAAGCACTCACCTTCCCGGATAATGCATTTGACATTGTGATAACCAGTGACGTCATGGAGCACGTGAGGCTAGATGATAGGGCACATCGAGAGATCAAAAGGGTCTTGAAGGCGGGAGGAGTTTACCTTTTCACAGTTCCCACGGTTCCTGATTTCAGACACACGAGGGAAACGCTTGTCAGGGTAGCTGTGGTTGATCCCGCGGATCCAACCAGGGACAAATTCCTGATGGAGAAGGAATATCATGGCGACGCAAACTCGGAAGACGATAGGGCCTTAAGTTACCGGGCATACGGAACAGACCTTGTTGAGAGATTGAAAGAACTCGGCTTTGGTGTTGAATACTGTAAGACGGACTTTCCCGAAACCGGCATCATGAACACCGAGTTGTTTTACTGCCGTCTCTCCAAATAAGCAATCCGCTACGGGCAGCCTTGGTTAGTAGTGTTGATTGTGATTTTAGCTATTGTGTACTCCGAATTGCGCGGACCCGTGGCATCTTGCAGATAGATTACGGCTCCGTTTCCTACCCACTTGCCAGTTTCTGCTGATCCTCCGGCGGCGGGCGTGTTAGAAAAAAGTGCACCGTCTGGAGATCCGATCCGCACTTCAACCACAGATGTTCCAGAGGCCGACCACGTTAGCCTGGTAATACCAACGCCTGAGCCGTCGCAAACCTTAACCGGATTTGGATCGGCAGTAAGAGTACCGGTGGCTTTGGTCTTCTTCTCTGGAGCGAGCGTGGCTGTATTTGTGTTCGTCGGTGTCGCAGTTGAGCAAGCAAGAGTTGCTCCGAGGCTGAGGGCGAAGATCAACAAAGTAAAATTGCGCATCATCTGTACCATCGTTGGCTCCTTTGTGATTGAATGAGACACATTCTTAACAAATCCGGCAAGAGAATTCAAGCGCAGCAATCGTTGAGCTTCAGTCGTAGGGGTAAGAACCAGATCGGTAGTGCTCCCTGAGAACCTCACCCGAATCGAGTGTGGTTGTCCATTCTTCAAGCTAGCATGAGTAGCGAAGAAAAAGCCATGAATGCCATTGCCTATGCCTGCGTTGAGTAGGTCCGGACGGAAGAGGTTAGCAGTCACAGCATCAAAAACATTCGGACAATATGTCCACAATGCGTTCTGCCGCGTGTCCGTCGCCGAACGGGTTCTCCGCTGCCGACATCCGTGTATACTCATCTAGGTCTGTTAGTAGACGCGCAGCAGCATCTACAATCCCACGGGAGTCCGTACCGACGACTATTCCAGCGTTCGCTTCGACCAATTCCGGGCGCTCTGTTACTTCTCGGAGCACAAGAACAGGCTTGTGAAACGACGGAGCCTCTTCCTGTACGCCGCCCGAGTCCGTCAAGATCAAATAGCAGCGCTTCATCAGCCTCAACATATCAGGATAGGACACAGGATCGACGAGGTGAATTCTGTCGGTATCCCCTAGCTCCTCTCGCACCACTACCGCTACGTTAGGATTCAAGTGTACTGGATAGACGACCTCAAGATCGGCGAAGCTGCTCGTGAGAATCTTCAGGGCCTTGCATATTGAACGTAGCGGATGCCCGTGGTTCTCCCGGCGATGCGCAGTGACAAGCAGCGTGCGCTTGCCACTCCAATTCAAGCCCGCCAGGTGATGATCGTCAAAACTCGCGCCAAGAGAAATAGACTTGAGAGCATCGACGATCGTGTTTCCTGTAACGAAGATGTCCTCCTCGGACACTCCTTCGCGCAGTAGATTGAGCCGCGCGCGCTGGGTGGGTGCAAAGTGCAGACTGGCGAGGCAGCCTGCGAGTCGGCGATTGATCTCCTCCGGGAACGGCTGATACCGATCGAACGACCTCAAGCCTGCCTCGACGTGTCCTACTCGAACGCCCTTATAGAACGCCGCCAGTGCGGCCGTCATCACGGTTGTCGTATCCCCCTGAACCAGCACAGCATCTGGCTTCAATTCCGAAAACAGGTTAGAAAGCGACAGCAGTGAGCGGGAAGCAAACCCAGCCAGGTCCTGGTTCGGTTCCATCAGTCCCAGATCGACGTCTGGCTCGATTGCGAACGCTTGAAGAACCTGGTCGAGCATCTGGCGGTGCTGCGAGGTGGAGACGACTGTTTGATCAAAGATGGACTGGCGTCGATCGATTTCACGAATGACGGGCGCCATCTTGATGACTTCGGGACGTGTCCCAACAATCGTGACAATCTTGCGTCGCATCATTGTGCCTACTTGCTTCCGGCGCTGAGTTGCTCACTGCGTTTCAGTGTCCTAGCATCGCCTCGTCACAGACGGTCACTGATTGTTCGCTGATGATCGTTCTCACACCGATAAGGGCCCTGAAATACGCCAGGTAAAGTTAGAACCGCCAACTTATCCCCGAACTACCGGTTCGAAGCTCAGCGAGGCGTGAACGAATTCAGGTTGGCCAATGCCCACAATACTCTGAGGGATTAGCGAGCTTCAGTAGCGGGACTCCACAATAGCATCACATTCTTTGTCGACTCGATGAGGTGAGCAGAGTTGAGTGTCTCTCCCGCACGGTGAGATGATAACCCACAGAATTTTCAATTTGCAATTTTTCAGTTGCAAATTTCAAGTGGCCCACCACCCTGGCTCATAGATACATTGTATTCAGCCGCGCGCTTAGTCCAGGGGCGACACGCGAAGAAATGCTCTCCCGTCAGCCGTGCGAGGAGATCTGGTTGGTTTAGGCATGTGCTTAACAATACGAGTCCGCTCCTCAAGAGGAGGAATATCCCCGGACATAGTCGCTACTCACGCTGCACCGACTTGTCACTTATAGTACTTTAGATCGCGTCGACAATAAGCCCTACGCGCGAAAGCAGGCTGATGGGTCACCGAAAATCGCGACCTGAAAATTGCAAATAGAAAATTCGGGGGGTTATCATATGACCGAGCAGGACAGGTCACTCAACCCGTGGCGATGACAGGGTTCGCTCCGGCTTTGACCAAAGGCTAACGCAGTCTGTTCTGCCTTCTTGTTGATTGATTTCGACAAATCGCTGAAGCCGTTTTCATCGTCAAAAGGAGCACATCGTGCTCAGCTCAATTGTATTCGCTGGAATAGCGCCGCATCCGCCACTTCTCGTTCCCGAAGTGGGCGGCAGGCGGATCGAGCAGGTCGCCGAGTCACAACGCGCTCTCCGAGAGTTTTCGCGGCGGCTCATCGATGCCAGACCTCAGACTGTCGTCGTCATTTCTCCCCATTCGCCACTCGACCCTCGCGCGTTCACGGCGCGTTCGACTGCTGACCTCATTGGGGACTTCCGTGAGTTTTCTGCGCCTGCGGTGAGGCTGACATTTCCGAATGACCTCGAGATGCTCGACGCGATCAAACAAGCGGCTTCGAGCGAAGGCGTCGAGTTACGCGAGCTTGATCGAGACTATCCGCTTGATCACGGAGCGCTGGTGCCTTTGTATTATCTGCACGAAGCCGGCTGGCGCGGGCCGATAGTCGTCATAGGATTAACGGTTCAATCGAACGAAAAGCATCTGGCCTTCGGGCGCGCAATCGCCGGGGCTGCCATCGCAATCAATCGACCGGTAGCGCTGGTGGCAAGCGGCGACCTTAGCCATCGGTTGGTTGTTAACGGGCCCTATGAATACGAGCCGACTGCACACTTGTTTGACGAACAGATTGTCGACGCAATTACACGCGGTGATGCGAGTGGCGTGATCGACCTCGATCCCGAACTGAGGAATCGCGCGGGCGAGTGTGGCTACAGGTCGATTGTTATCGCGCTTGGGACGGTAGGCCAGAACTTGCGCGATCATCAAGTTCTTAGTTACGAGGGACCCTTCGGCGTCGGGTATATGGTGGCGGTGCTTGCCGACGCGAACCGGAGCGATTAGTGAATTGGTGATGCGTGAAACGTGAGTCGTGGCGGGGACCTTGGCAGAAAGGGAATCGTGCACTGGTATCCCGTTCCATGAGTCACCCTCACGCAGCGCGTGTTGCGATAAGCTGAAAGCAACAATGGACAGCCCGTCCCAAGACATACTGCCGCAAGAGCTCGCCAAGCTGGCGATCGAGAAATTCATACGCGAGGGCAAGGTCATCGAGCCGCCAGTGGATGCTCATGGCGTGCTTGCGACGCGAGCGGGCGCCTTCGTTACGCTGAGGTCCTCGGACGGTCAACTGCGAGGCTGCATCGGCACGATCGAACCCGCGCGCCCGAACGTCGCCGAAGAGATAGTACAAAATGCAATCAGGGCCGCGACCCGCGATCCTCGGTTTCCCCCGGTCTCAACAACTGAACTGCCTCACTTGCGATACGGGGTCGATGTGCTGACGGTGCCCGAACCGGCGCGCGGACCTGAGGACCTTGATCCTTTAATCTATGGCGTCATCATAGAGACGTTGGACGGATTGCGCCGCGCCCTTCTGCTGCCTCGGATTGACGGCATAGAATCGGTCGAAGAGCAGTGGCAAGCGGTGCACTCAAAAGCCGGAATCACACCAGGCACTCCGGTTCGCGTGGAGCGATTTTCCGTGACGCGGTTCGGTGAAGACTGACGCCGGCTGAGTAAGCTCCCGAAGCTGATCGGTTCATAATAGTTATTGACACGGCCAAGTTTAGCTAGTATTTTGGTGGCCGGAATTCTATAGCCCTTCACTGGCAGGTCTCAGAAAAAGAGCGAAGCCCCTGGCGCCCCGTTGCGGAACGTGAAGTATTCACTTTGTATTGACGTACTTCATAGCCCGCAATCTCAGGTTCAGACACAGGCTCCGACTCGTCGGTGAATTTCCTAGCGAAGCTCCTACAATGGAGGCTACATGCCGTCATACAAGAAAGCCAGCGCGAGGTTGCTGGCGCTTTGCGTTGTGTTCTGCTTCGCCGCTGTCGCTCGCGCGTCCACCTTCACAATCCCCACCGACGACGATCTGATAGTCGGAGCGCGGGCAATCGTGAGAGGAAAGGTTCTCTCAGTCACCTGCCAATTGGACGATCAAACGGGTCGCATCTTCACCTATGTCCGGCTGAGCGTTCGGGAGGTCCTCAAGGGACAAGTATCGGACCGCGAAATCGTAATAAAAGAAGAAGGCGGGCAAACCGGTAACCGCGGAAGCATCATCTTTGGCACGCCCGGGTTCGAGAACGGCGAGAAGGTCTTGCTTTACCTCGACACATGGCGCGATGGGAGTCTGCGGGTGTACCAGATGTTCCTGGGCAAATTCTCCATAATCGATGACCTCGCAACCGGCGAACAAATCGCTCTTCGTACGGCTCCCGACAAGAATACATCGGTACTTCAAAGCAAAACTCTTACGGCCGTCCACGCAGCCACGAGCCGGATGGAATTATCAGCTTATCGTAAGATGGTGAGACGAAGACTAAGGGCCAATCGTGAACGCTCGCAGAATTTCGATGAGACTTATTACAGAAGCACTCCTATGCTCGTCGAGCCCGCCGAATATCGAGGTGGCAGTGGGGGCGAGCTTGAACCGCAATTCACTTTCCTGACTACACCGCCCCCGCGCTGGTTTGAGCCCGACGTCGGCCAGCCCGTTGTTTTCATGGTCAACCCTGATGGCGCGCCGAATCCACAGATACTGAATGATATTTCTGCCGCGATGAACGCGTGGTCGAGTGTACCTGGGTGCTCTCTCCGCGTCGTCAACGGCGGCTCGTCGGCGGTCTGCTATTCGCAGACCTCGAATAACATCGTGTTTAACAATTGTGACGGACGGTTTCCAGCCAGCCCCATCTGTGCGAGTATTCTCGCGCTCGGAGGGGTTAGCTGGGACCCCAGTCAAACCAAAGTAATTAATGGCACAACTTTTGTCAGAGCCGCCGCTGGATTTATAAGTTTCAACCCTTACGCAAGTTGCATCTTTGGAGATCCGTGCGTCGTTCGGGAGATAGCAACACACGAACTGGGCCATTCGCTCGGGCTCGGGCACTCACAGTTTGCCGACGCCACAATGTTTGGTGTCGCGCACTTGGATGGCCGTTGCGCGTCAATCCATCAAGACGACATAGATGCAATCACCTTTGTTTACCCGGCGAGTGGCGGAGGCCCCGGTCCTCTGACAATACTGAGTACATCACCGCTGGGAATCGCTACGGTAGGAAGCGCTTTCTCTAGACAGCTCCTCGCTTCCGGTGGCGCGACCCCGTATAGTTGGAGCCTTGTGTCAGGCTTGCTGCCTGACGGTCTCAACGTGCTGCCAACCGGCATCATCAGCGGCACGCCTACTTCAATCGGCACTTCCGACTTCACAGTTAGAGTGACAGATACTCAAAACGCTTCTGCTCAGAAGGCTCTTTCCATAACGGTTATCGCACCTGCGACCGGATTAGACTCGCAATTCATTTCACAGGACGTGCCGACAAATCTGAATCCCGGCCAGTCATTTTTCGCTACCATCAGATGGATCAATACCGGCTCGAAAGAGTGGAACGGGGCTGCTGGGTTCTCAGTAATCTCACAGAACCCTACTAACAATGCAACCTGGGGAGGCAACAACGTGCCCTGGTTTGGCCTCCCTCTCGCTCCGGGCGAGCAGATGGAGTTGCTGTTTCAAGCGTTCGCACCCAGTCGCGCCGGCACATATGATTTTCAATGGCAGTTGTATCAACAAGGCTCCGGTTCCTTTGGACAGATGTCGGCGAACGTCA
>JBBPIH010000016.1:0-111109 GCA_038040455.1 Acidobacteriota bacterium | reverse complement strand
TCTCTCAGAAACTGTAGCTTAACTCGTTGTCTCAAAAATGGGGTGCAGTCCAATCCACCAACTGCGTTGGTGGGATTGCACCTGAATACTTGTGTCTCATCGACTCTTTCAGCAGCCTGCTCGAGCGGCGCCAGCGGTGAGTCGGCAGCCGGGCGCGGTCTAACAACGCATGAAGATGGCGGCGTTGACCGGATGCGCGGTTGTTAGACCCCTGCTGCAACCAGCCGCATCACTACTGTCACGCGACGGGTTGAAGACGAATCGAAAACACCGTATAAGCATGAAGGCCAGGATTGCAGAAGAAATGAGCAACAAATTAACAGCATACGGGAGGAACAGCGACAAGCCATTTCATTAGCGGAGGTGCTAATGATTATGAGCAGATCGCGAAAGAAAACTCCTGTACACGGAATGACTACAGCGAGCAGTGAGAAGAAGGACAAAAGACTCTACAACCGCCGATTTCGACGTGTCAGTAAACAAGCCCTTCAGGTTAGTCCTCAGCAAGAAGTACTGCCACACCTGCGGGAATATAGTAACCCTTGGTGCATGGACAAGGATGGCAAGGTGAGATTCGATCCGAAGAAACATCCCGGATGGATGCGCAAGTGAGATAGAACTGATTCTCTTGTAATTCGGTAGTCCTAAACCGCGATTCGGTGGTTTTAGGTTAAGCGAAGGGGTGATGCGGATGAGAAAAATAGATTGCAAAAGACTCGGGCTCGCGATGTTGTTCGCAATTGGAATTGTGGCCACCAGCGCCTCAAGACCGGCGGGCGCCAGCCAGCAGACGGACGTGAAGGTCCCCTCTTCCCCATTGACGTTTGGTGTCTTTGTAGCGCGGTTCGATTCCGGCGGCACATTCACGCTTGAGGGCGTCGGCTGGCCCCGACTGACTGGCAACTGGAAAAGCAAGGGTGATGAGATTGAGCTGTCAACGACCGGCGGACCCAAAGGTTGTGACGGACCCGGGCGATATCGCATTCGCGTAGACGGTAACCGCGTAAACTTCGACCTCATATCGGATGAGTGCACGGTGCGAAGAATGATTATCGACCACAGCACCTGGACGCCGACTGGAGAGGTGAAAACCATGGCCCCGCGGCGCATCGTTAGGACAGCCGGCGAACGGGCCCCATCGCGCCCGGATCCGAACACCTCGAACGGGAGTTGGCCCTCCTTCCGCGGACAGCAGGCTTCGGGTATAGCAGAGCGGCAAAATCTCCCTGATCGGTGGGACGCCAAGACGGGGGAGAATATTCTCTGGCGCACGCCGATTCCCGGGCTCGCTCATTCCAGCCCCGTCGTCTGGGGGCACCGAATCTTCCTAACAAGTGCCTCCAGCAGTGACCCCAACGCGACCTTCCGCCCCGGGCTGTATGGCGACGGCGATGCATCAAAAGATCGCTCGCAGCATCGATGGATGATTTATGCGCTCGACAAACGAACCGGCAAGGTCCTCTGGGAGCGTGTCGCTCACCAGGGCGTGCCGGTCGACAAGCGCCACATCAAATCGACCTACGCCAACTCGACTCCCGCAACCGACGGACGCATAGTCGTGACGTGGTTCGGGTCGCAAGGTGTCTATGCTTACGATGTCAGCGGGCGCTTTCTATGGAAGGTCGATCTGGGCCGACTCGACCTGGGGGCTTACGATATTCCGACGTACGAATGGGGCCCCGCCAGCTCGCCCATCATCTGGAACAATCTCGTCATTCTACAGTGCGACACCCAAAAAGATTCATTCATTTTGGCCCTCGATGCTGGCACCGGCAAGACGGTGTGGAAGACCGAGCGCGACGAGATTCCATCGTGGGGCACGCCGACCGTTGCGATGACATCGGTCGGGCCGGTACTGGTTGCGAACGCGTCCAACTACATTCGGGGTTATGACCCTCGCACGGGGAAGGAGTTGTGGCGGCTCGGGGGGAGTTCGAAGATCACGGCGCCGACGCCGGTCCTTTCCGATGACATGTTCGTAGTCGTCAGTGGCCGGGGCCCCGAACGTCCGATTTTTGTGGTGAAGGCGGGCGCTCGCGGAGACCTTACACTGCCTGAGGGCAAGTCGAATAGTGAGTCGATCGCATGGAGCCGCACGGGTCGCGGATCCTACATGCCGACTCCGCTAATCTATAACGGCATTCTTTATGTGCTCGCCAACAACGGTCTGTTCGACGCATACAATTTGCGACTCACCGATGGAAACACGCGGACGCTCTTCAGTCTGGAGAGAGATTTTTTGAATGTTCTGTTCGACGACCACGATGACTTCCGCAGGCTGAGTCCAGTGGGAACGCAGGGTTTGGAGATCAACGGCCCAGGCTTCGACGCCATCGCGGCGATGGACGAGGCGCAACGGCTGCAGGTGCTGCAGAGCCTACAACCGTTGCTCGATGTCGCGGCGGTCCGCCTGTTGCTTCGCAACAACGTCAGGCAGATCTCGTTCGTGCCCGATTCGCCGCGGCTCGACCAGCAGGTCTACGATGGAGTGTTGCTCGCCGACATTCAGCCGCGCCGCGCAAGTCTTTACGCCGTCATCACAACCTTCGGCCCAATCGCTCTGGCATTGCCAAGGCGCGATGAAAACGACGAAGTGGTTGGTCCGGGCGTCGATCTCGACTCAATGAGCTGCGAGGAGGGCGAAGACCTCAGAAACGGCTTCGCGTGAGGTTATTATGACTTATTCCGACAGCATAGAAAGCTAACCAGCACGCAAATTGAGGGGAAGCGTTAATATGAGCCCAGTATCATGTTGTGAACGGGAGGACTTCACTGACTGGCTGGATTGCAGCAAGGCGCTCAGATTGAAGTTGTAGGACCGTCGCTCAGGTAAACCATAAAAGCCGCTCAGTGCCCAGCGATGGAATTAAATCAACGCCGCGGTTGCGGCAAGGGGAGGTTTGTCCCTCATTCTATTTCACCCTTATCCCAAAGATGCGTGGCCAGTAGCCACGCAACAGGAAGCAATTTGTTTGCGCGCGAAGCATGAAGCCTCCGCACCGTCCTAACAAATTAAGAATCAGCGCGGGGCGGCTTAGAAGCGTTCTCTCTGATGCACTCTCCGCCCCCGCGCAATTAGGGGTTGAACGGGCTTGGGTTTGTTGACATTTCGAACCTGGTCGCGGAACCATTGGGGAGGTCTTGACATTCGGACCCACTAGCGTCTTAGTCTCCGCGAATCTCAAGAAAATTCAAACCTGACCTTTCCTCTGCCATTGTTGTTGCTGCCGCTCGTTCGGAAGTCGACCGTTGACCCGCACGCCCGAACCGCCTATTCTCCTGCTTCGCTGATTGAAATTCCGATCTATTGCATCCCTCGCCTCATTCCGCAATGAAGCGGGGTGAATTCATTCCGTGGAAAGAAACTAACAATGCCCTTAACACTCGAAGCTGTGCGCCCGATAGAGTTGGCCGATGTACAGGAAGCGCGTAAACGAATAGCTGGGACCATCGTGCGCACGCCGTTGGTACGCCTTGAACTAGGGCCGGACTTCCCCGACATCCGGCTCAAGCTGGAGAATTTGCAGCCGATCAACGCCTATAAGTTGCGGGGCGCCGCCAACGCCGTAGCACTGCTGTCAGAGTCCGAGCGCAAGCGGGGCGTGTGGACGATCAGCGCGGGAAATGCGGGACAAGGAGTCGCTTATGCGGCACGCCAGGCGGGCGTGCCATGCTCCGTTGTGGTGATAGCGACGGCGCCGGCATCGAAGATCGAACGGATGCGGGCGCTCGGCGCAAGCCTCATCCCGGTGCCATACGACGTTGCGTGGAAGGCTCTCGAGGAGCGTTCGTTTCCCGGAGTCGAAGGGACGTTCGTGCACCCGTTCGACGATCATAATTTTATTGCCGGTCATGCGACTATGGGCCTCGAGATTTTTGAAGATGCCCCCGACACCGCTGCCGTCATTGCCGCGATTGGGGGCGGCGGGCTCATCACCGGCGTCGGCAGCGCGCTCAAGGCGCTCAACCCGGAGATCAGGGTTTGGGGCGCTGAACCAGAGACGGCCGCGCCCGCCGCGCTATCGTTTGCGATGGGATCTCCGCAAGTGTTCAAGGACTGGAAGCCGTCGTTTGTGGACGGCGCCGGCGGTCAGAGCCTCTTCCCACGCATGTGGGAGCGGATGAAGCCGGTGGTGGACGGCTACATTGTGGTTAGCCTGGACGAGACGAAGAAGGCGATGCGGCTGATGGCGGAAAAGACGCGTGTCATTGCAGAAGCGGCTGGCGCTCTGTCCGTGGCCGCGGCATTGACTGGAAAAGCCGGCCAGGGGCCGATCGTCGCGATCGTTTCCGGGGGCAATGTGGATCTTAAGAAATTCTGCGAGATTATCGGCTCGTGAGCCATGAAAGAATTCAAATTCCGCCGATTGCTGTTAGGTCTGCTCTGCCGGCCTCAAGGAATGAATCGTCGAAATGATTCGACCCCGTCTTTTGAGATGAAGAGTTCGTAGTTCGGCCTTCAGGCGGAAGTTCGTAACGCCGCCCGAGAGACTAACATACTAACTTCCGCCTGAAGGCCGAACTACGAACTCTCTTCTGAGGAGGTTTCAATGAAGCGAAGAATTCTGGTCGTCGCGGGCATCAGCCTTTGCCTATCGTTGCTATCGTTGCTGGCGGTGTATTCCGGCCACGCGGCGGCGGCGGACTCGCGGTTCGAGGTTTCGTATCCGGCGGCGCTCGATAACGGACCGATCACGGGCCGTGTATTCGTGATCATCTCGAAAAACAATCGGGTCGAACCGCGTCTGCAGGCGGGCTCGTATGCCGGGTCCGTTCCATTTTATGGCCTCGACGTCCATGCGTTGAAGCCGGGCGACAACGCGGTCATCGACACATCCGTCCTCGGATATCCGGTAGACAGCCTGAACCGGCTTCCCGCGGGCGAGTATTACGTCCAGGCGGTTCTGAACGTCTACACGCAGGTCCGCCGAAAGGACGGCCATGCGATCTGGGTCCACATGGATCAGTGGGAAGGCCAGAAGTGGAATCGGTCACCGGGCAACCTCGTCAGTGAGGTGCAGCGAATCCGGCTGGAACCGGCTGCTGGGTTCAACGTGAGGCTCAACCTTACGAGGAAGCTGCCTCCTGTGGAGATTCCGCCAGACACGCAATGGGTCAAGCGAGTGAAGTTTCAAAGCAAGATGCTTTCCGAGTTCTGGGGACATCCGATCTACCTCGGCGCCACCTTACTGTTGCCGAAAGGGTACGATCAGAACGCGAACCAGAAGTATCCGGCGATTTACATTCAAGGTCATTTCGGACTCGGCGCTCCTTTCGGATTCACAACTCAGGCGCCAAGCACTCCAGAAAGCGAAGCGCAACGCAAGGCTCGGCTGAGCCGGAGCGCAAGGGAGACGGGACACGAATTTGCGAGGGCCTGGATGTCCGACGACTTCCCGCGCATGGTGGCCGTGACCTTTCAACACCCGACGCCGTACTACGACGACTCTTACGCCGTGAACTCGGCGAACAATGGGCCTTACGGCGACGCGCTCACGAAGGAACTGATTCCGTACCTGGAGGAAAGATTCAAAATCATCGCGCAGCCGCAGGCGAGGGTTCTGACGGGCGGTTCGACGGGCGGCTGGGAAGCGCTGGCGCTGCAGGTCTTCCATCCGAAGTTCTTCAACGGCACGTGGGTTTTGTATCCGGACCCCGTCGATTTCCGGCGCTATCAGATGTCGAATGTGTATGAGGACGACAACGCCTTCGAAGTCCCGAACGGGGATTGGAGCACGCTCGTTCGGCCTTTGTCGAGAAACGCCGATGGACAAGTCACCCTGACGATGCGGGAAATGAATCGCCTCGAGGCCGTTCTGGGAAGTAACGTTCGGTCCGGGGAACAAATCGCCGCCTGGGACGCCGCGTACGGGCCCGTCGGCAAGGAGGGGTATCCGCGTCCGATCTGGGATCGGCTGACGGGCAAGATCGATCGGGAGGTCGCCTTCTACATGCGCGATAACGGCTACGATCTCAGACACAACATCGAGAAGAACTGGCCCCGAATCGGCGGAGATCTGGTGGGAAAGATCCATGTCTACTGCGGGGACATGGACAACTACTACCTGAACCTCGCGGTGTATCACCTCGAAGCGTTCTTGAAATCAGTTGACAATCCGAAGGCCGAAGCCGTCTTCGAGTACGGGCGGCCGATGAAGCCGCACGGATGGCAGCCGTTCACGAACGCCCAACTCATCCGTCTGATGGCCGCTCGAATAAACAAAACGGCGCCTGGCGCAGTTGCGACGAAATGACGTTTTTCGCGACCCGGGCCAAGATCAATAAAATGGCGACTGAGGTCCATGCCGCACAAGCGACGCCTGACGAGTGTGCATGTCGGTGTCCAAATGGAAGAGCCAGTGTGAACCAACACCAGCGGAAACATCCGTTGCACCGGCGCCGGTATTTACGACGAACATTTAGGGAGGGCGGCGGCCCAATGAACGTGCCTGTTAAGCGGCCGCAGGTGAGGAGTCTACGATGACGGTATCTGTCTTTATCGGCACCAGCCTCGACGGCTTCATTGCGCGACCGAACGGCGATCTCGACTGGCTGCCGGAGGGCGGCGGCGAACCCCACGGCTACAACGAGTTTATAGCAAGCGTCGATGCGCTTGTGATAGGTCGCAAGACCTTCGAGAAGGTTCTTACCTTTGGGGCCTGGCCATATGGTGACAAGCGCGTAGTGGTCCTGAGTAGTCGCCCCGTCGACTTGTCCGCGGCCGGCGGAGGCGTTGTTGAACAGATGGCCGGGCCGCAAGCTGAGATCGTTTCGCAACTCGCTGCTAGTGGCGCCCACCACCTCTACGTCGACGGTGGGATCACGATTCAAGGGTTCCTGCGCGCGGGGCTGATTCAACGTCTCATTATCACTCGCGTGCCTGTGCTGATTGGAGACGGAGTTCCTCTCTTCGGCGCCCTACCGCGCGACATGCGGCTCCGTCACGTAGCGACTCGGCACTATCCGAGCGGCTTGGTTCAGAGCGAGTACCATGTTGCGGGCTAACAATCGCTTGGAGCTGTCGCAGCGTATGTTCGCGGTAGGGAATCATTCATTTTCCACGCCGCGCAGCTCAAGCGCGATCCGTTAGGGTGTCGAACCGGTTGTGTTGAGAGGTGAACGGCACTGGAACTCATCGAGTTTCAAGAGAACCACTCAACGGAGGATGAGTTGGCCGACGACAACACCTTCCGCCTGATGCTCATCATCGTCGTCGCTGCATTCGGGCCGTTCGCCGTCTACCACCGTATCCGCTCCAGGACCGACGAGAAGCTTGATCGGTGGCAGGAGGGCGTCTTCATTCTTTTTGGACTACGGCTGAGCGGACTTCCCATGTTCGTCGGCGGATTCGCTTGGATGATCGACCCGCAATGGATGGGATGGTCGTCGATTGGGATTCCTCCTTGGCTGCGTTGGGTCGGGGTTGCCGTCGTAGGATGCTGGGGCATCCTTCTTGTCTGGACGTTTCAAAACCTCGGCAAGAATTTGACGGACACCGTGGTGACGAGGAAAGACCATGCTCTGGTGACGAGTGGCCCGTATCGCTTCGTTCGGCACCCGTTCTATCTGTCGTTTGCTCTGGGCGTCTTCGGTGGAAGCTTGGCGATGGCAAACTGGTTTATGCTGCTGGCTGGCGTCATCCCTTTGGGGTTTCTCGTGGCTCGCACGAGGATCGAGGAAGAGAAGCTGGTTGAGCGGTTTGGCGTCGCGTACCAGGATTACATGCGGCGGGTGGGGCGGTTTGTGCCGCGTCTCAAGTCGTGAGCGTCGGCTTTGGCCATCGAGTGGCACACAACGAAGCGATGCAGCGGAGGCGGCCCCAGGTGTTTGGTTGTTCGGAGGTTTTGTTCGCGTACAATGCGTTGTGGTTGTTCCGGGTTTTCTGGCCCTTCGCTGGGGCCGCCCCGCTGATCGCCGACGTTAGGGCTACTCTCTCAAACAGGCAGATGAAATCGCTGAATAGCGGAGTAACAAGGCAAATAACCATTCACAGATAAAAAGGAGAAAAATCATGAGACAAAGCATCTATACGATGCAGTTTAAAGGGCAAGCTGTTCCAGTACAGGAGACTTCTGGCGTTCTGAAGGCAACTACTACTGCCACGAGTTGCAGCATCACAACGACGGTAGGAGATGAGGGAGTAAAAAGTACCCTTCAGCCAGCAGAAGGCGGGAAGGCGGCGTTTGAATCGAAGGTAACTTTTACTGGCGAGACCAACTTCCAAGAGTCTGGAACCATCACCTTTGGAGAGAGCAACCATAGATTACACTTTAGCACTGTGGGACAAGGATACATTGACGCCAGTGCAGATCCAAAGCTTAAGCATGGCTCAGTAATGTGGAAGATCGAACGTGGTGAGGGCCAATTTGAGGGGGCTACTGGCTTAATCACCTCGAATTTCTTCGTGAGTGATACGGGCGAGGTGACAGACAACCACTTCGGGGTGATCTTTCTGAAATAGACCCTGACAAGCGGGCGATTCATTGACAGCTTAAGGAATGAGTCACGAAGCAACAGTGGTCGAGGCACACGGTTCCTTGAAAGGGTGCCTGGGCATTCATACATCCGTTCCTGGCGGGTAGGCAAACCCGCAACCCGCGATCTGCCATCCTGTGGGGCTTCGCACAAGTTCGAGGTTGACGATGTATTGATCTTCCACCCGGGCCGCGACTTCTGGCGGAAAGACGATAGGCCACACTCGCTCTTCAGAGATCATCTCCTCAGCTTCGACCGATGACCCTTCCACTCGGATTATCCGAAAGTAGCCTTCGAGGGCACCAACGTTCCCGGGAGTGTCGATGTCGTACTGACTATGGCCGCCTTCTTCGAATGAAGTCAAAAACTCCGGAAAGCTGAAAGCGCCCCCGCGTTCTCGCAGCCAGCTCGACAGCACATTGGTTATCTCCAGTGCGCGAGGCAGACTATGGCTAAGCTCTAGCAGGACCGGTGATGATCGCTCGGCGAGGTCGATCCCGGTTTTCTGGTCGACCCATTTGAAGAACTGCGCTAATGAGTCCAGCAGTTCGCTCGGTTTCGGCAAAACGTTAGATTCTGTGGCTTGGCTCAATTCTTCAGAGCTGCTTGTCGTTGCCGTCGCGGCCGAGGTTTGGGCTGACTCTGCATGGGATTGCCTGGAAGTACAAGCTTTCTCCACGTACCATCGCGCAATAAAATCGCGCAGGCGCGCGGGAGTGATTTCGCTCAATGCTATGTCCGGAGAAAAGTACCGTGTCAGAAGCAACAGCGCTCTTTCGTGAATAAGTGACCGCTGGGAGGAACCGGACTCGTTCTGCCTGATGTAGTCGAGAAAGCTTGCTGAGGTCTCGGCGAGCGTCATCGCTTTTTGGATGTGCTCTTACGCTTGCGTTTGCGGTTCGGGGTTGCGCGCTTAGCCGCCGGTCTCGGTTTGCTTCCGGCGCTGAGCTTGGCAACAGACTTACGTTTGACTGCCGGCACACTTGCGGACCGGGCGCGCTTAGTCGTCACGGCCTTCTTCGCGCTTTTTTTAGCGCTCGCCTTTGCGCCAGGTTTCTTTGACGCAGTTTTGACCTTGGCGCGCCGCTGGGGTTTTCCGGTGGCGCTCACCCCGGCATTAGCCGCCGGGGTGTTTCCGTTGAACAGGTCCCACAGGTCTTCGTCGTCTTTCAGATCTTCGAGTCCGTCCACCGGTTGCTTGTAATGGAGCAGCACCGCGTAAAGGTGCTCGAGCGAAAAATCTTTGTCGCCAATAAGCGAGCGCAATACCTTCTCAACGCGGAGAGGGAACTGCTCAGCCACGCGCTCGAACGCTACTATTGGGATGTCGGGGTTCTTGACGTAGGTCCAAACCAAATCTTTCCAGTCTGGCACCTGTCTGTCGGGCTCGTCGGTTTCAAAGACGCGCTTGAACCTGTTGAAGTCCGGCAGCAGGACAATGCCATCGAAGTCGTCGCAAAGAATGGTAACCTCTCCTGCGCCCGCGACAGGCTTAGGAAGCGGCGGCAGATCGGGCAGGCTGAGGTCCTGCCCCAGCTCTTTTCGAAACCTCTCAGCCGGAGTCATTCCAGTCTCAGGATCGCGCCGTTCGGTGAGCAGATAGCGCTGAAATCTCTCGAGAGTAGAGTTGAGCTTGCTTGAAGCGACGGTCAGCTCGTCGCAACCGAAGAGATCGCAAAACGCGCTGCATTGTTCGCGCCGTGCTTTTTCGACGGCCTCCGGTGAATCGAAAGCGTCAAACGCGCGACTCATCTCAAGCCACGCAAGCGCCGAGTCGCGGTCCGGCATCAGAAACTGGAGTCCCGAAAAAATCAGATCGTCGCCCAGCGGCAGAAGCCGCGCGATGATGAACTGGCCGCTCTTGAAAGGGGACCGGCCCGAGCGAGTCTTTACCGTGTAGGTGTCCCCGCTATCCAGGTCTCCGAGCTCTAATGAGTCCTTGCTCAAGGAACGAATCTCAAAGACGCTGTTGATCGAATCCAACCAATCCAGCAGAACTTCCCGGTCGGCCTCGTCGATGGCCAGCTCTGTATCCATGTAGTGAACAATTGCACCCTCGCCTTCCTCGTTGATCCAATCGAACAAGAACCAGTCGAGCACGCTTTCGGCTTCGTGTTCGTCATCGGGTTGCGCGGCCTCGAAAAAGAGCTTTCGCTGAAGGTCGTATTCCTCTTTGAGCGGACCCTTTGTGACAAACTGTACCAACTCGTCCTTCAGACGCTCGGCACGGCCGAACTCGATGGCCGGGTTGGTTGATTTCGAAGCTGATGACATCAAGGTCTCCTAGGTTCGATCACGACGCTGCGCGGTCCGATGCAGGAAGGAATTCTATTCCCCAGTTTCTTAATACGTCAATGAGAGGAAGTAGCACAGACGCCCCTGGGAGCGCAGGTATCCTTGCCTGCACGCCTTGGTACAAGCAGGCAGGGATGCCTGCGCTCCCAGGGGCGTCTGTGCTATTTCCTCTCAATCATTCTTATCGCGTCGAGAGCGGCCTGAGCGAGATGAGGGTCCTTGTCGTGCCGAGCTCGCTCGAGCGCCGGGAGCGCTGAACGATCGCGTATCGATCCCAGGGCGGTTGCCGCCTGGCGCCTGACTTCACCGTCGTCGTCGGAGCCCAGCAGCTTATTGAGTGTAGGCACCGCCCGTGTAGCCGCGCTTCCGTTCACCCCGAGGGCACGGGCCGCGTGGGCGCGAACGAAACCGCTCTTGTCGGAAAGCGAAGTCATCAGCGCCGCCACTGCGTCTGCGTCCGCGTGATCTCCAAGCGAGACCGCGGCAGCTCCGCGCACTTCTGAGTCCTTGTCCTCGAGCGCCCCGATCAGCGCAGCGGTGCGGTCGATTCCCCTGAATTTGCCGAGCGCATACGCCGCCATTTTTCTAACAAACGCATCCTTGTCTTTAGACAGGCAAGCTGCGAGATGAGGAACGGCGGCGACCTCGCCCCGCTCGGCGATCGCGGCTGCCGCGGCGGCCCGCACCCGCGGTGAACGGTCGGTCAAAGCAGACAAGAGCGCAGAAGTGGCGGCAGTGCCTTCGACGCGCGCCAGCTCCATTACGGCTTCGCGGCGCTTCTCCTGGTCCGATGAGTTGAGTTGTGCGAACCAGCGCGAGTCTTCTGCTCCGATCTCGCGGGAACTTTGCGGATTGAGCTGAGCTTGAGATGGGATTGTGTGAGGAAGGCTCGATCCGGCGGTTCGCGTGAAAAGGGTCAGCACGAACAACCCTGCGGCAAATCGTGTTTGTTGTGCGACCGTTCCCATCCGCGCTCGAGCTTGCTACATTATTTTCCGTGACGACGCGAACGTAGAGGCGCGAGTGTCTGCCCTGCGCCTCACCCGGTCCCACTCGGTCACCACCCGCGCTCGCCGATTCTCTAGCGCATCTGCCAGCAGGTTCATCAGTTCATCGTCGAACAGATCGGGCTTGCTAGCCTGATCGCGTAACGACTCCATAATGTTGATGTAGTCGAGGACTTCAGCTATCTCTGGTTCTGATAGATTGTCCGCCTTGTGTTTGAGCACCTGGCGTTTCGTGATCCGATCTCCCATGGTGCACCTCCCTGGAGCTACGCGGGGGATCGGCCACGCTAAAGAGGGAATCACCCCGCTGGAGGACTTGCGCTGATCATCGTGAGACGCCGCCCACGAGTCTTCTCATATTCCTCGCTTGGTCCTGCCTTTTGTTGCTTTTCGTGCCGTCATCATAGCCCAAGCAATTAGCCAAATCAAGCGAAGTCAATTCCAGAAAGCCCCTCGCCTTCCTTCGATGATGATTCGGTTGACACTCTCTCAGACCGCCACCTAGAATTGACTGCTTAGCTTCTAGGAAGGAGCGCGCGTTGCAACCGAGGGACACACTCACCGAGAACATCCCAGCCAATTTCACCGACCGCAGCATACCATTCGACGAGCCCAGGCGCTTTCCCCTGGCGCGGCGGACGGCAGCGGTTCTGGCGGCGTGGCTTGTGCCTGGCGCCGGTCATTTAGTGCTTGGCAGACGCGGGCGCGGGCTGCTTTTCTTCGTCACGATAGTGGGCGCATTCGTTCTCGGTTTGACCTTGAACGGTCATCTGTACTGGCCGACAGTCGCAGAGCCTCCTTCGGTTTTTCACTTCGACTTAATCACGGTGCTGTGGTTCTTCGCCGAGATCGGATCGGGGCTTTGCTACATTTCGTCGTATGCGCTAGGCCTCGGCACGGCGCCGATTCCGCAAGCGGCCGCGACTCCGACTTTCGAGTACGGCAACACGTTCATGTTTTTGGCGGGACTGCTCAACTATCTTGTGATCCACGACGCGTTCGACATCGCGGCAGGGAGGAAGCGCTGATGCACGTATTGATGATGTCGATGTACGCCGCAATGGCTGCGGTTGTGCTGGCTGCGGTGGACCCGAAGTCCGACACAACGCGCCAGCGAGTCGTGCACGGGTTGAAAATCTTCGGTTCATTTCTCGGCATCGGCTTATTGTTGTCGTGGATTCTGTTTCCCATCCCGTGGTAACGTCTCCAAGTCCAAGAATTGGGTGCCGGACGGGTTAGTGCGGATCCAGGCCAATACGAACCTCGCTCTACTCTCTTGCTTTTGAGATTTAGGTAGGCATAGAATCCATGGACTTGGCGGCATCCTTGCGAGGGTTTCCCAGAAATCATCTCTAAGAAGCAGGTCACGTGAGCCTTTGTTTAATTGGTTCGCGCGTTGTTTTTAGTTAGCGGCAAGGATGCTTGAGCCAAGGTCGCAACTATCGACCGGCCATTTGACTACATATTGAGGTTGCACTCTGTAGCGCCGAAACGACAAGCCGGCCGCCCGGAGCGCAAATGCGGCGAATAATATATCAAAGGTGGGAGGCGAGATTCCTCACACTCGCGGCATCCGCTTTCTTAGTCATCAGACCCTGAATTTCATTTCGAAAAGGAGACTTATGGAACGCATAGTTCTTAGACATCTGAGCGGCTCAAAGGCAAACCAGGTGGAGGAGTTCCCCCTATCCCATTTCAGAGAGCTCATCTTCGGACGCGATCCTTCCTCGTCGGTGAAGTACGATCCGAATAGGGACGATCTGGTGGGCCGCCAGCATGCCAAGATCATACAGGACCCGGCCAATCCAAATCAGTTTATTGTTAGCGATCTCAATAGCCGCAACGGCACGTTCGTCAACAGGCAAAGAATCGTTGGCTCAGTGACTATCGCGCCCGGCGACACAGTTCAGTTCGGCGCTGGCGGACCAGAGTTTCAGTTTGATCTCGAGCCCCGACCGCAGCAAGACCTGCGTCCGACTCGAATGCCCGGTCAGGGAACTACTGCAAGCTACGGCGCGCCGCCTGTCACCACCCCTCCAACGCGAGTGGGTACCGGAGCTTCAGCAATGTCGGCGGGAGGAGCAGGGCCGATGGGACCGGGACCGACGATGCCGCCGGCCGGCACGGTCGGCAAGGCTACCGTCGAGCGGATGATATCGCAGACCAAGTCCGACAATCGCAAGTTCATGTTCTTGGGCGCAGCCGGCCTGGTGGGCATACTTGTTTTGGTTGCGGGCTTTTTGCTTTACAACCAGATCTCTTCGAACAAGCAGCTCTCCGAGACCCAAAATGCTCTAAGCGCGGCGGCGGCCGGCGCTCCAATGTCACCCGGCGCCATAGTGGAAAAATACAGCAACTCTGTGGTTACCATTGACGTTAGCTGGAAGCTTATCGACACTGTGACGGGCCGTCAGGTTTATCACATATACATTCCCAATGCCTGGGAGGCAAAGGATGGGAAAAAGTATCCGATCGTAAATAATGGCCGAGCCGAGGTGGCCACCTACGTGGTGTTGAGTGACGGCTCATACGAGCCGGCGCTGGACGAGCAGGGAGGAAACCATCCCATTGGCGGCGCGGGCGGTGGATCAGGTTTTACTGTGACCAGCGACGGGTTCATTCTAACTGCCCGCCACGTCGCCGCCGGTTGGATGACCAGGTACGTATACCCCGAAGACGCTTATCCGGGAGTGATCTGGGCGGTAGGGCCGAATGGAAAATGGACTCTCAGGACTAATCCTGAGACAGGCATGCCCGTTACATTCACTATACCGACGACCTGGGTGCCTTCTCAGAGCCGGCAGTTCAGGCGCAATAGCCTCAACAGCTATCCTGTTGGCGGCAGGCACGAGTTCATCAATGTGACCTTTCCCAAGAACCAGACCTCTATCCCCGCACAGGTGGCTCGGATCTCCGACCGTCACGACGTGTCATTGCTAAAGATAAATATTCCTGACGCGGTGCCCAAGTTAGAGCTTCACGATAATTACGACACCATCAAGGCGGGCGACACTGCTATAGTGCTTGGATATCCGTCTGTCTCGCCCGTAGTTTATGGGGTCGTCAAGTCTCAAGATGTTTTCAATCGCGAAACCCAGAACAAAATCGTCCCTGAGCCGAGCGTCACTGTGGGAAATATCGGTAGGGTGCTTCGCGGCGATCCGGGTTCTGGAGGCAAAATAGACACCGTCGAGAGCCAGGCGGGGGATGTCTATCAGGTGACGGCTAACCCCGGGGCTGGCAACAGCGGAGGGCCAGTCTTCGACGACCGTGGAGGCGTGATAGGAATCTATTTTGCTGGTGTGCAGCGCGGCGCTGCGCAGGTTTCGTTCGCCGTCCCGATTCGCTATGCCAAAGAGTTGATGACGACAGCCCCGCAGACGAGCAGGTGAGCATCAAGCGGGCAAGTAGTCTCTAGGAAACCAGAAGGCGAGATGATGACGCAGCGCGATGAAAGAATATCGTGCCCGAAAGCGGCTTCGTTTTGCCTTTTGATTTCCGATTTCACACGATGAGCAGACAAACTCTAATCAATTCAACTATCGGCGAGTATCGCCTCGTAGACAAGCTGGGCGAAGGAGGTATGGGCGAAGTCTATCAGGGCGTTCATTCGAAGATAGGCCGGGTTGTTGCGATCAAGATCTTGAGTCAAGCTGCCACCGGCCCGGAGTTCGTCGAGCGCTTCCTGAATGAAGCTCGGATACAGGCCGGGCTTCAACACAATAACATCGCCACGCTTTACGACTTTCTCGAATACAACGGTCAGCCGTGCATAATAATGGAGTACATAGAAGGGCAAACGCTGACCGATTGCATCAGGTCGTGGGGCTGTCTTCCGCTGCCGGATGCGCTTCGCTACTTTCAATCCATAGTCGAAGCGATCGACTATGTTCACAGCCGGGGAATAGTTCATCGAGACATTAAATCCAACAACGTCAAAATCACGCCGGTTGGGCAAGTGAAGCTTCTTGATTTCGGAATAGCCAAATCTGGAGCGAGCCCTGCGCTGACCGTGACGGGTGGTTTTGTAGGCACGCTTCAATATTTATCGCCCGAGCAGATACAAGGCGGATTCGCGGACGCGCGCTCTGATATTTGGGCGCTCGGCGTGTTGCTTTATGAGATGGCCACGAGCCACCTGCCGTTTGACGCGACTACTCTAGGCGACCTTTGCCAGAAGATAGCCAAAGCGAACTATGTTCAGCCATCGGTGATGAATCAAAGTGTGCCGCGTGACGTGCAGAACATCATCTCTCGGTGCTTGAAAAAAAATCCGGCAGACCGTTATCAATCAGCGCGCGACCTTCTTCAAGATGTGAACCGCGTCGCAGCAGGGCTTTCATCGCAAGCTACTCAACTAGCCAGCTCGCCTGCTTTAACGGCTCCATCACATTATCAACCAACGTCTTATCAACCGGCGTCTTATCAACCAGTGGCTTATCAACCTCCGTCGCTTCACTCAGACCCGCGGAGCGACGGGTCGGTTGCTGCAAAACCGAATTCAAAGGTGCCAATGCTGGCTGCCATCGCCGCAGTTATTTTGCTGGTAGTTTTCGGCGGTCTCTACTTTTTATTTAGCAGTAGTTCGGACTCTACGCTTCCTAATAAATCTACTCAGGGACAACAGGCTTTTACAGTGGATGCGGTTGAGGGCCGAGCCGACGTTTACAGAAATGGCCAGCGAGTGGGGACGACGCCTTATCAGTTCCAGGCGAAGTCCGGTGAGGAGCTTGAGCTTGTTCTGAAGCGCGAAGGCTATCTGGACAAGCCTGTGCGTCTCACTACGAGCGAGAACAAAAAGCTGTACACCTTCATGCTCGAAAGGAAGAAATAATCTTTCATTGCAATCTTTATGTTCAAAAGGAATAAGAAGTCGAAGAAGGAAAAGGGAAGCGTTAAAGAGACCGTCGCTTTAGCTCAGCCCGGAAAGTTCGACGTCGTTGCAAGCATGTTGAGTGACGTTGGCTGCGTGCGCGAATTGAATGAAGACTCCGGCACGTACATTCAACCTGACGATCCGGAGTTGCAAGCGAGCAAAGGGTTGCTCATCTTAGTGGCAGACGGAATGGGAGGGCATTCGGCTGGCGAAGTAGCAAGCCGCCTCGCGGTTGAGGTCATAACGCGCATCTATTACCAGGACTCGGGTGATCCACAATCGGCCTTGAAGAAAGCTTTCCGCGAAGCGAACCGCGAGATTCATAAGACAGCCGAAAAAGATGAGAGCAAGACCGGAATGGGCACGACCTGCACGGCGCTTGTGCTGCAAAACGGAACGGCGATTTCTGCTCACGTTGGCGACAGCCGTCTTTATCTCGTCCGCGAGGGAGCGATCTACTTGATGACCGAGGACCATTCGGCTGTGATGGAAATGGTCAAGGCAGGTTTGATAACGCTTGAACAGGCGCGGCATCATCCCGATAAGAACGTCATCCTTCGCGCTATGGGTAGCCACCCCGAAGTGGAAGTGACGACCTGGCAAGAGCCCTTTCCGGTGAGAAGCGGCGATCGTTTTCTATTATGCTCGGATGGTCTGTATGACCTGGTTGAGGACGAGGAGATCAAACGTGCCGTTGAGTCGGCAGAGCCGCGGCCTGCCTGCGAGAGTCTTATCGCACTCGCAAAAGAGCGCGGGGGGCACGATAATATAAGCGTCGGAATTGTGAGCCTTTTGCCGGTGGGCGAATCGCAAACGAAACCGGTGCCGCAGACTAGAGAAGTGGAGGCCGGAATATGATCGGCAATCTTGTTGGCAGTTACAAAATCACTGAGAAGATCGGCGAAGGCGGGATGGGCGCCGTGTTTCGCGGCATCGACGTAATGCTCGAACGCGAAGTTGCGGTCAAGATGCTCCGACCTGAGCTTTCGCAACAACCCAATATTGTCGAGCGATTCCGCTCAGAAGCCGTGACGCTAGCGAAGCTCAATCACCCGAACATCGCCACGTTATACAGCTTCGTGCGCCAGGGCGACGACTTCTTCATGGTGATGGAGTTCGTACGCGGCGAGACGCTCGACGGCTTGATAAGAAGATCAGGCGCGATGCCTGCCGATAGAGCAATCGGCCTTTTGTGCCAGGCACTGGAAGGAATCGACCACGCGCACAGGATGGGAATCATTCACCGGGACGTCAAGCCTGCGAACATGATGATGACCGAGAGCGGCACGCTCAAGGTTATGGACTTTGGCATAGCTCGCGTGCTGGGAACTGCCCGAATGACGAAGCAAGGCAACATCGTCGGCACGATTGAATACATGTCGCCGGAGCAGGTTCGTGGGCAGGAGACCGATGCCCGATCAGATATCTACTCGCTTGGAATTCTTCTTTACGAAATGCTGACTGGCCGCGTGCCGTTTTCTTCCGACAGTGAATTCGACTTGATGAAAATGCAGATCGATGACGCGCCCCAGCCGCCTCGGGTTTTTTCGGCGCAGATTCCCCAGGCTGTTGAGCAAGCGATAATGCGAGCGCTCGCGAAGAGACCGGAAGCAAGGTTTCAAAGTGCGGCTGATTTTCGCAACACGCTTCTGAACGCTAGCAGCGTCGCAGTCGTTCCTTCCATTGGGAGCGTGGCCGTTTCTTCTCCGCCGGCAACGCGCCTGGGCCAACCGCCGATAGCTCAGTCTCCTATGTCTGGCGCGGCGCCCAAAGAGACCAGGGTCGGCGCCGATGCTTCAGCCGGCTTCCAAGCCGATCAGTTCAAACCAACGCGGCTCGGCGGAGAAGGGAATGCCCCCGTCGCTTATGGGGCGAGCGGTCCGGCGGGCGCTATGTATCAAGCACCGATGCCTCCCTCGGCTGCGAAATCCAGTGCGAAGCTCTTCATTGGAATCGCGGCCGCCGCTGTGCTCGTCGCGATCATTGGAATTTCGGTTGTTCTGCTGAGCGGTGGAAAAACGCAGAGCCCTGCTTCACCTGCTCCAGTGACGAAGCCGGCTCAATCGACGGCTCCTTCTCCGGCTCCTTCGGCGGGAGCTGGTCAGCCTTCGATGCCGGTGCAAGCACCACCGCCTCAGCTTGAGTCGCCCAAACCAACAGCGAGCGGACTGGAAGCCTCGGCATTTGCGGCACGTGAGAGCGCCAGTGCTGGCAAGCCGGCGAAAACCGCTCGAAAGGAGAGCGACGCTGAAGCCGCTGCTCGCAAAGAGAAGGCGCGCAAGGCCGCCGAGGCCAGAAGGCTTCTCAACCAGTGAAAGTTCAGAGTTCAGCGTTTAGGCTGCGGTCATCAGAAAGGCAAGCTAAAGCTTGTACTCTGAACTCAAGAGACAGGATGAGATTAACAACAATCACGGAGGGACGTATCGATGACGACTCAATCTAAGAGCGTGTCTTTCTTCCCGGCTAACCGAATGATGGTTGCTATTGCTGCGTCGTTTCTGTTCGCAATGATGACCATTGGCGTCGCTGCGGGGCAGGCAAAGCAGCCATATGACAGGGATAAGTTGTTAAGGGTAGTCCAACTGAATGCTCTGCCAACCAGCGAGGTCGTTCAGGCAATTCAGCAGCGCGGAGTTGATTTTCAAATGACCTCCGAGATCGAGTCGCAGTTTCGTGGGGCGGGCGCGCGTCCTGAAGTGATTGATGCTATCCGCTCCAACTACCGCGCTGCACCCAGCAACCCGCCCAGAAACAGTTCACCTCCCAGCACGGCTCCGGCCACTCCCAGACCATCGGCCAATGTGCCGGCGGGTCCACCGTTGGCAAAAAACGAGATTGTCACTCTCTTGCAAAGTGGTGTTCCGACTGCGCGGGTTGAACAGTTCGTCGAGGCGCGCGGCGTAAGCTTCAGCATCACTCCTCAGATCGCGCGCGAGATCAAGGAGGCGGGCGGCAACAACGCTTTGATCGGGGCCATAACCGCGAAAGCGAGTGAGGCGCCTGCCAGCCCGGCCGGTCCATCCAACTCGAGCCGCCGCCCAGTTCCTGCCGGGCCGGACTACGACGATCTGACCGACAAAGCGCTCGCCGCGATGCAGGCGAACAACACATCTATGGCGGTCCGCTTGTTGCAGCAAGCAGTGAACCTTGATTCATCGAAACCGCAGGCTTATGGGCTTCTCGGCTTTGCGCAGCTCTATGGCAATCGTGACATCCTGGCAGCCGAGCGCTCGATGCGCGCTGCAATCGAGCGCGGCGGCGGCGCGCCCTTTCGTGTCTATCACGATCACGATAAGTTCTTCAACACGTTTTGCCAGGGATCATTGTTCGTCTCCAGGACCAATGTCACCTTCAAAGGGGATGACGGCAATCACACCTTCGAAGCGACTCGTAGCGACATCAAAGAGGCGAAGATCAACGGCTTCGTTGGGGCTCAGTACGGCGCGTATCATCTGAAAGTGGGAGCGGGCAAGGGAACCACCTACAACTTTGCGCCCGCTACCAGGCAAAAGTCGGAGGCTACGTTGACCATAGGCTTAATCGATAGCTACCAGTAGGACGCAGGCTGGTTCCGCCGAGCGGCGCGTGACCTTGTGAAAGCTCGAACAAAACGAGGGTGGGAAGATGATAGGCAGTGTAGTCGGGAATTATAAAATCATCGACAAAATCGGCGAAGGCGGAATGGGCGCGGTGTTCAAAGGCGTCGACCTGATGCTCGAACGCGAGGTCGCCATAAAGATGCTGCGGCCCGAGTTGGCGCGACAGCCGAACGTGGTCGAACGGTTCCGCACCGAAGCCGTAACCCTGGCGAAGCTGAATCATACCAACGTAGCCACGCTGCATAGCTTCTTCCGCCAGGGCGAAGATTTTTTCATGGTGATGGAATTCGTGAGCGGACAGACGCTCGGCGACATGATAAAAGCACAGGGCGCGCTCGAAGCCAACCACGCGGTCGAATTGTTCTGCATGGCGCTCGAGGGAATAGATCACGCGCACAAGATGGGAATAGTCCACCGCGATATCAAGCCGGCGAATATGATGCTGACCGAGACCGGCTCGATCAAGGTGATGGACTTTGGCATCGCGCGGGTGCTGGGCACGGATCGCATGACAAAAGCCGGCCACTTGATCGGCACGGTCGAGTACATGTCGCCCGAGCAAATTCGCGGGGAAGACACGGACGCTCGCTCGGATATTTATTCGCTCGGCATTCTGCTTTACGAGATGCTTACCGGGCGCGTGCCGTTCAACAGCACGAGCGAGTACGAGTTGATGCGCTGTCAGATCGAGGACCCGCCCACGCCGCCCAGAGTTCTTGCGCCTCACATTCCGCTGGCGGTCGAGCAAGCCATCATGTGCGCGCTCGCGAAGAAGCCGGAAGCCAGGTATCAGAGCGCAAGCGAGTTTCGCACGATGCTGATACAGAAGACGACCGGCTCGGTCACAAAAGTGGATACGTCGCCGGCAAGCTTCGTAACGCGCGAAAGCGAATCGATCGTCAGCGCGCCGTCTTCTGGACAAGTAATAAAAGAAACCAGGCTGGCGAGCGACCCGGGCGTGCCTGTCGCTTTGGGCGGCCAGCTCAAGGAGACGCGACTTGCGCCGACAGTCGGCCTGCCGGGTGGGTACCAGGAGACATCGCCGCAGTATTTCGCGGCTCAGCCGCAAGCGGGCGGTTCGCTCGCTTCGCTGCTCGGCAAGCTTAATTGGAAGCATTACTCCGCGGCGGCGCTTGTGCTCGTCGCGCTCATAAGCTTGCCACTCGCGCTGATAAGTGGCGGAGACAAGTCCTCCACGACCCAGCCTCCCGCTGACGGTCAACCGTCGCCAACTGCACCGGCAACCGCGCCTGCGCAAAGTGTCGTTCCGAATACCAATCAGCCAATTCCTCAGGCCGGTGCTGCATCCGTCCCCGTGCAGGCGGATGATCAAGGAGGCGCGACCAAGTCCACTCGCTCGCATAGCGCCGGCAGCCAGACGGGTACGCAGGGTCAATCTCGTACTCCTGCCCAAACCAGATCGTCCGCTGGAACAAAGGGTGATGGGACGACGACTACAACGCGCAACGAAAGGGATAACGCAAATAAGAGCAAAGTGGCTAAGGTCGGCGAGAAAGCTCAGGCGGTCGGCGGAGCCATCAAGAAAAGAATTGGCGGTATTTTTAGGAAAAAGAATCCGTAGCCGTTCGTAACCTTAGCATAGGCCAGAGAATTTAGGCCTGCCCTCGGCAGGTTTGTAGCATCAACCGGATTCGGCGAGTTAGAAGCCCATACCATGAGGTTTGAAAAATGATAGGCAGTGTTGTTGGCAATTATAAGATCATCGACAAGATCGGCGAAGGCGGAATGGGCGCGGTGTTCAAAGGCGTCGACCTGATGCTCGAACGCGAGGTCGCCATAAAGATGCTGCGGCCGGAGTTAGCGCGACAGCCGAACGTGGTCGAACGGTTCCGCACCGAAGCTGTGACCCTGGCGAAGCTGAATCATCCTAACGTGGCCACGCTGCATAGCTTCTTCCGCCAGGGCGAAGACTTTTTCATGGTGATGGAGTTCGTGCGTGGCAGGACGCTTGACGACATAATAAGAGCGCAAGGCGCGATGCAATGCGACCACGCGGTCGAATTGTTCTGCATGGCGCTCGAGGGAATCGATCACGCGCACAAGATGGGAATAGTCCACCGCGATATCAAGCCGGCGAACATGATGCTGACCGAGACCGGCTCGATCAAGGTGATGGACTTCGGCATTGCGCGCGTGCTGGGTACCGATCGCTTGACCAGAGCTGGCCACCTGATAGGCACGGTCGAATACATGTCACCCGAGCAAGTGCGCGGCGAGGAGACGGACGCTCGCTCGGATATTTATTCGCTGGGCATTCTGCTTTACGAAATGCTGACCGGACGTGTGCCGTTCAACAGCACAAGCGAGTACGAGTTGATGCGATGTCAGATTGAGGACGCGCCCACGCCGCCGCGAGCTTTTGCGCCTCACATACCGCTGTCGGTCGAGCAAGGCATCATGCGCGCGCTCGCGAAGAAACGGGAGGCCAGGTACCAGAGCGCAGGCGAATTTCGCGCGACGTTGATACAGAGGACCGCGACCGGCGCGGTCACGAGACGCCTCGATGACCCGTCGGTGCAAACGGGCGGTCATGCCGCGCCGGTGACACAACCGAACCAGACAATGAGAATGACTCCGCCATCCGGCGAGGTTGTAAAAGCGACCAGGCTAGGAGGCGATCAAGTACTCACGCCCGCGTCGACTGGCGGTCAAATCAAAGAGACACGCCTTGGGCAATCGGATCCCGCGATGGCGGCTTACTCGCAGGGCGCGCAGGCGCTTTACGCTCCACCACAGCCGGTTGCGCAGGACGCTCCGGCGCAAGCTTCTCTCTTGAGCAAGCTGAATTGGAAGCACTACGCGGGAGTGGGGACCGCCCTCGTCGCCCTGGTAGCTTTAACGTTCGCGCTGGTCGGAAGCGGCGCCGAACCGCCCGCGCCTCAAACCGCACCAGCTGCGGTTGAACCTTCGGCTTCGACGGCGAGTCCACCTCCCGCGCCTCAAGCTCCGCCTTCGCCGAGCGCACAACCAAGCGCAACAACGCCGGTTGCTGCACCGTTGCCGGCGCCGGGAACGACAGACAGCCAACCTGCCGCAGCCGGCTCTGCGAGCGGGCGCACGCGCGATAGTCGAGCTCAGAAGATCGGTGCTGTAGCGCCTGCCGTCGCGACAGAAGCTCCGCCGGCACAGCCGACTCCTCCGCCGGTCGCACAACCTGCGCCTAAACCGGAAAAGGTCGCGGTTTCACCGCCCGCTGAGAAGAAACCGGAAGCCGATAAGAAGGAACCCGAGAAGAAGCCAGAAGAGAAGAAGCGAGGTTTGTTTGGAAAAATAAAGGATGCTATCACCGGAGGCGGAGGAGATAAGAAGAAGGACCCGAAGAAGCCGTAGCCGCTCGTGCCGTTGCGGAATTGTTCGACGCCAGGTTACGTCATTGAGAGAACCATCAAGTTAGCTCGACGATTTCCTTGTAGTTTGGGATCACCGCATCCCAACCCAATTCCTTGACGATCCGATCGCGGAGCGCTCCCGCTGAACCAGCCTCCCCGTGAACTACGAATGTCTTCAGAGGGGGCCGCTTGAACCCGCCAAGCCATCGCATTATCTCACCACAGTCAGCGTGAGCTGATAGGCTGCTGATGCTTTCAATGTGGGCGCGGACCGGCACCATCTCGCCGTGAATCTTGATCTGCGTCTCACCATCCTGCAGTCTTCTTCCGCGCGTTCCTGCTGCCTGATACCCGACGAAGATTACCGCGCTCGCCGGATCCGGGAGCCACTGGGCTAGATGATGAACCACGCGCCCGCCGGTTGCCATTCCCGACGACGAGATGATTATCGCCGAACCCATCTGCTCTTTCAGCGCCTTTGATCCATTGCGCCCCTGCACCAGGCTGAAGTTGCGCGTTGCCAGCGGGTTCCTGTTGAGGTCTCTAATGCGAGTCATGTCCAAATCATGGTCGTCAAGGTGCTTTGCATAGAGGCGGGTGGCCTCGGCACCCATCGGCGAATCCACCGCCACTGGAAGCACCGGGATGCGCCCTTCATCTTCAAGCTCACGCAGGTAATAGACAAGCGACTGAGTGCGCCCCACGGCGAACGCAGGAATGATTATCTTGCCGCCGCGCTCGACTGTCGCGTTGATTATTTCTGCCAAGCGATCCTTCGGGCTCGTGGGATCGTGCAGCCTGTCGCCATAGGTAGATTCGATAAGCAAGTAATCCGCCTCAGTCTCGGGCGCGGGATCATTCAGTATTGGCTCGTCGTAGCGCCCGAGATCGCCTGAGAAAACTATCTTTACTGGAGCACGGTCCGGTTCGGTTACCTGGACTTCGATGAAGCTCGATCCAAGTATGTGCCCGGCAGGCATGAAGCGTGCCGCAATGAATTTATTCAGTCGCACGTCTTGTTGGTACGAAACCCTTTGAATCAGCTTTAACGCTGCGTTTGCGTCCTGTTCGGTATACAGAGGAAGTGCGGGGCTGTGCTTAGAAAAACCCTTGCGGTTTGAGTATTCGGCATCCTCTTCTTGTAGCTTCGCTGAGTCTGGCAAGAGTATCTTCAGCAGATCAGCCGTTGCCGTCGTAGCATAAACCGGACCCTTGAAGCCGTCACGCACCAGCCGGGGCAAATAGCCAGAGTGGTCTATGTGAGCATGAGTGAGCAGCACCCAGGTGATCGATGCCGGATTGAGCGGCAGACTCTCCCAGTTGCGCAACCTCAGCTCTTTGTGTCCTTGAAAGAGGCCGCAGTCGATCAAAGCGCGGCTGCCCCCCGCGTCGATCAGAAATTTTGAGCCTGTGACCGTTCCGGCGGCGCCGAGAAACTGAAGAGTTGCCATAGCCGCTCACAGTAGCAAACGACGAGAAGCCAGAGCAAGAGGAGCCGAGATACAAAGGCCTCGTCTAGCAGGCTGCTGAAAAAGGGGGGTTCGCCACTAAGACACAAAGACACGAAGCTGCACCAAGTCAGTGAATGCATATGTTGTGGGCTTTGTGCTCCTTTGTGTCCTCGTGGCTTAGTGGCGATGAATTGGTTTTTCAGCAGCCTGCTAGGAAAACTTCTTGACACAAGAGGGAATCATAGTATGTTTAACGGTGTTAAGTGAGAGGACGTTGTTAAATCGCTGGGAGTCATGGGCACGAAGCAGAGAAGAGAGCGTGAGAAGGAAGCGTTGCGGCAGGATATCCTGGACGCCGCGCGCGAGTTGTTCGTGAAAGAGGGCTACGAGAACGTCTCGATGAGGCGCGTCGCCGAAAAGATCGAATACTCACCTACGACGATCTATCTCTATTTTGAAGACAAGGCTTCGCTGCTTTATGCCATCTGCGAAGAAACCTTCGCCAAGCTAGCGAAGCGCATGGAAACGATCGCCAGGGATAGCGATGAACCCATAGAGGCGTTGCGGCAAGTGTGCCGGGCGTACGTCGACTTCGGGCTGAAATACCCGAATCACTACAAACTGACGTTTATTAACCACCCTCAACATCCTCAAGACGACAAGCGCCATCTTCGAGAAGAGTCGATGGGCATGAGGGCTTATGGAAACCTGCGAGCGGGCGTCGAGGCTTGTATTAGCGCAAAGAAATTCCGTGAAACCAACGTAGAGGCCGTGACACAGATGATCTGGGCAGGCGGTCACGGAATCACTTCGCTGTTGATCTCCATGCCCGACTTTCCATGGGTAAAAAAAAACGAGCTAATTGACCTGATGATTGATACTTTGCTCGAGGGCTTAAGCGGCTAAATTTTTTGGAACTTTGCTTAACGCTGTTAACGTACTAAGAGTCGTTAATGAAGCGAAAGGCGTAAACCCATGGCAGCATTGTTAACGTCATAGCGGAAGGAGTCAGATGATGAAACGACTGGTTAGTTCTTTAATCTTGGGATTGGTTATGGCCACGGGGCTGGCATTTGCTTCGCCGGTTGAAGCTCAGGAAGTCAGCCGCACAATCACAATCACGCGAGACAGCAAGCTTGGGGGGCAGGCGGTGACCAAGGGCGAATACTCCATCAGGTTTGCCGAAGGTAAGGATGGTGACCTTGTACTTTTCAAAGGGAAGAAGGAACTGTTGAAGGTGCCGTACAAAGTTACCAAGCTGGCACAACCCGCGACAGACAATGTGGTGGCCTACATCGCCGCGGGCGATGGTTCGTATCAAGTGACGCGACTGGAGTTCAAGGGGAAGAGCGACGCCATCGTGCTTCAATAACAGCGTGCGCGCGGGTGGGTCGGGAATTGAAGCCGGGCGTGCTTTCGCACGGATTACTGATGAGCGGCCGCCAGCCCGAGCACTCTTCGATTTTGGGAAAGGGCGATCCCACAGATGGGCATGTATGTCCGCTGTCGGATCGCCCTTCTTTTTCAACCTGAACCATTCATGCACTTAGGTCATCTTGCGTCACGTGGCACGGCATTTGGCTCCTAATAATGGCGCTGCTCATAAGAGAGGCATGGTGATGCTATTGTTAACGGCGAGGCTGTCAACAGCGTTTGTAAATCTCTGAGCGGCGTGTACACTCTAGATTCCGTGGTTTGGCGGATGCGGGATGCTTGAACGAAATGGTTGCTGTAAGCCTTACTCTGGAGACTTTAATGAAACGGCAGCTTCCGGGATGTCGTATCAGACATTTGACTAATCAGGCTACGGCATCCGCAAATCAAATGTGCTAGGCCCGGCGATCTGAGTCCGGGAGCATGTGTATCGACTTTAGCTTTGAGAGGAAGTTTATGAGCTTACTAAGACGAAAGCTTCAAAAATCGAGCCGCACAGCAGCAGTCGCGTCGTTAGCAATGCTGCTTGGGGCGTGGTCTCCGATTGCAGTGTTCTCGCAGGGTGGAGTTGTTGCGAGCCAGCAGCAGCCGAGCCCACCTGCCGCACAGCAACAGAGTCCGCCGGCGCAGAATTCGATCACTCAACCGCTCCAGCTTTCTCCGGAGGTTACCCGGCAGCGCGTAGGCATTACGCCAGGACAAGTGCTGTCGCTCGGGCTTCAAGATGGGATCGCGCTGGCGCTTCAGAACAACCTCGACATCGAGCAGTTTCGCCAGGGCGTGCAGATATCCGAACGTAACCTCTATTCGATCAAGGGTGTGTACGACATACTCTCGACCTCCGACATCAACTATCGCAGCACGACGCAGCCGATAGTGTCGATATTCGGCGGCGGCAATGCCTCGACTTCGTCCCTGACGCAGAGGTCATTGAACTACAACTTCGCCACTAGCCAGCTCGTGGAGCGGACCGGCGGTTTCTGGGAAGCAGACTTCAACAACAGCCGGACGGTCACCAGTTCGACGGCGTCGCTTCTCACGACTCAGTACACCCCAACGCTTACCGTTCAATTTACTCAGCCGTTGATGCGTAACTTCGCGATTGACGCGAACCGCCGTTCGATTCAGATTGCCAAGAAATCGCTCGACCTGTCGGACAGTCTATTCCGCCAGCGGGTAATAGAGATCATTAGCGCGGTGCAGAGCGCGTACTGGGACCTTACGTACGCAATTCTTAATGAAAAAATTGCGCGCGAATCAGTTGAACTCGCGCGCACTCAGCTCGATAACAATCGGAAGATGGTGGACGCTGGGACCTTGGCTCCGATCGAGCTTCGTTCCACCGAGGCCCAACTCGAAACGGCGAAAGGGAATGTGATCGTCGCGCTGCAAGGTGTTACTACCGCCGAGAATAGTCTGAAGGGGCTGCTCCTCAAAGATCCCGGTGACAAAATGTGGTATTCGGAGATAGCGCCAACCGATCAGCCACTGTCAGCTCAGTCTACATTCGATCTCGATGAAGCAACGCGGTTAGCTCTCAAGAATCGCCCGGAGCTCGAGCAGATGAGGCTTCAGACTGAGCAGAAGAATATAGATATCAAGTACTACACCGACCAGACGAAGCCTCAGATAGACTTCTTCGGCAATTACGGAAGCATTGGATTGGCCGGCGCTCCTTCGACGCTGCTCGATCCTAATTCCGATACAGGCGGATTGCTCGGCGATCGGGTGCTACCGCGTTTCCAGGGAGGACAATTCCAGGCGCTGAGTAACCTATTTGGTCAGGACTTCAAGACCTACCAGGCTGGGGTCCGCCTTAGTTTTCCGTGGCGGAATCGCACTGCAGAGGGCAACCTCGGACGCACGATGGCGGAAGCGCGGCAGCTCGATGCGCGCCAGCGTCAGCTTGTACAAACTGTGCAGATCGACGTGCGCAACGGATTGCAGGCGGTGGTAGCGTCGGAGCAGCGTCTCGAAGCGGCGAAAGCAGGCGAGCTGGCAGCCCAGGCGCAGTACAACGGAGAGCAAGAGAGGTATCGGGCGGGGTTGTCGACCAACTTCGTCGTGTTACAGCGGCTGACGGATCTTTCGGTGGCGAAGGGGACGACGGTGCGCGCTCTTACGGACTACAACAAAGCTCTTGCGGATCTACAAAGGGTCACCGGCATGACGCTTGTGAGCAACAACGTCCAGGTCCCGTCGAACGCAGTGGACCCTAAGAAGTAAACTGGCATTGAGACAGGAAACGTTAAGGGGTGGCCTCGGTGCCACCCCTTTTTCATTGGAAGCGCAAATTGCTGCGAAGTAATTAAGGCGAAAGACCGCTCCGTGCAGTTATCGCGCGACCAGGGCGTTGATCTGGTCGCGGTCCTGAATGGAAAGGCCAACGAAATCGACGCTGAAGCCGACTTGAAATTTGTGATCGCTTACGACGCCCGTCGTGCAGACTTGGTGGCCGTTGGGAAGGCGAAAACGCAGCGTGACGCTTGTTCCTGTCAGCGCGGGAACGAAGCTGTCGACGAAGACCCTTTGCGCAGTAAGGTTGAGGATCCTGCAATCACGGCCATTTCCGTTTACTTCACAACGGGCGCGCAGTAAGTTCTGAAGCTGGGCCCGATCACTGGCAGAGGCACGAGCACCCACGGCACTCATAAGCTGGTTCTCCTTTCGCCATGTTGTCTATTTGCTGCTGCATCACCTGAACTGTAGCCCGACAGAATACACCACCACGCATAAGGTTACAACAGACTTCGAAAGCGCAAATGCCAATTGTTTGACAGTGCCATGTGCCTATTGTACGATATGGCCCACTTCGAGTTGGTTTCTCACGGGTGGAGCACCGCAGATGAAGCAATGCCCAAACTGCAAGCGCGAGTTGGAGGATCAGCTTGCGTTTTGTCCATTCGATGGTGAGCCCCTCAGTCGCCCGAGCGCGACCGACGAGTTCGTAGGTACCACCCTGGAGGACAAGTATCGACTGGATGAAAAAGTAGGTGAAGGAGGGATGGGGACCGTCTACCGAGCGACTCATATCCAGATGGAGAACACGGTCGCGGTCAAGATACTCCACCCGCATTTGGCTTCCGATCAGTACGCAGTCGAGCGTTTCCGCCGCGAAGCACGCTCAGCCGCTCAGATACGTCATCCCAATGCCGTGGCAGTCACGGACTTTGGCGTCAGCAGGGAGGCGGGAATTGCATACTTGGTGATGGAGTTTCTTGAAGGAGAATCCCTCGGGGACAAGATAAAGAAAGTGCGCCGGCTAGACCTCGAAGAGGCGTTCTTGATACTGAGTCAGACGTGTTTGGCGGTGTCGGCAGCCCACGCTAGAAATATTATTCATCGCGATCTTAAGCCGGACAACATCTGGCTTATCAAAACCGAGAATGAAATCGAACATGTGAAGGTGCTCGACTTCGGCATCGCTAAGCTTAAGGCAAGCACGGACTCGATGAACCTGACCCAGAAAGGCACGATCGTTGGCACACCGTACTACATGTCGCCGGAGCAGGGCAGGGGCGAGGAGCTGGATGCCGGTTCTGACATTTACAGTCTCGGCGTGATCCTATACGAGATGCTGACCGGGAGAGTGCCCTTTGACGGCAGGACTCCGCTGGCGGTTGTTCTGATGCACAACACCGAACGCCCCAGGCCGCTGCGCGAGCTGCGCCCGGAGATCCCTGAAGAGGTTGAGAAGGTCGTTCTGCGTGCTCTCGAGAAGAAGCGAGACGATCGCCAGGAGTCAGCGGTTAGGTTGGCTCAGGAAATGGAAGCGGCTCTCTACGCGTCAGGAGTGCAACTGAGATTTCTTGGCAAGGACACTCCCAAATCAGTTTTTGCCGTGAACTCTTATCTGCCCGAGTCAGCAAGGAAAGGCGTTTCCAAGCCGATCGGAGGCGGCACGAGGGCGTTCGATTCAGACGGACTCGCTTCGGGGCGCGCGGTGAGATCGAGTGACTCGACGCTGGCTATCGGCGATCCGAACTCGCGCCAGGCGGCGGCAAGAGCGGTGGTTCAGCCGGAGAGTGATGCTGTTGCGCAGGACGGAACGCAAGCCTATTCGGCGCAGACGAAGGAATCAGCCAAACCGTCGACGGGTTTGCCGGATATCAGATCTCTGCCAGGCAGCAAGGTCAGGCTATATGGGTTGGTAGGCATAGCTGCTGTCGTCATTCTCGCCGTGATACTCACCCTCTGGTTGGGAAAGCCGAATCCACCGACGCCGACTGGGGTACCGCCGGGCATGACTCTGGTTAAGGGCGGGAGTTTCATGATGGGTACGGACGATCCGAACGCACCGCCCGAATGGAAGCCTTCCCACCAGGTAACGGTCGAGGACTTCTACCTGGACGTGAATGAGGTAACGAACCAGGAATACGACCGGTTCGTCAAAGCCACGGGGCACCCAGCGCCTACGAACTGGAAGTCTGGAGAGTACGAGCCCGGCGACACCAATCTGCCAGTAACCGGCGTGTCTTGGGATGACGCACGATTATTTGCTGAATGGATCAAGAAACGGTTGCCGCTTGAGGCAGAATGGGAGTACGCCGCGCGCGGCAGCGAGGGGAGAGTTTATCCGTGGGGCGACGAATGGTCGCCGGCGTCCTCGAATTCGAAGGAAGATGGACGCAATCACCCGGTGGGGGTTGGGTCGTACTCGAATGGCCGGAGCTGGCGTGGCATCAACGATATGGCAGGCAACGTGGCTGAGTGGGTCGCCGACGACTACAAGCCTTACGCTGGCTCGATTGCTCAACCTCAAGCAAAAAGGTTGAAGATCTTCCGCGGTGGCGCTTACAAGCTCCCCAAGAATGAACTGATGACCTATGTCCGCTGGTTCGACGAGCCGAATAAGAAGTATGATTGGCTTGGTTTCCGCTGCGCTAAGGATGTGGTGAAGTAGCATGTCCTACGACCGTGATAGCAACATCGAAGAGCACTTCCAACAAAAGGCTCGCATCGTTTTCTGTAGGAATCTGCTTCACTTCCTTGCTCTCATTGTGAGCGTTATCTCGCCAGTTGTGTACGCACAGTTTCTGCCGCCTAGCCTCGGCGAAGTAGACGTAAAGGAACGGACCGCCGCTCCTATTACTCGGACACCCAAAGGTTCTTCCTCGACTCCGAGGTTCACCAACGGCGTTTTGTTTGTGCTGACCGAGCCTCGAGATGCCGAGATCGCAATCAATGGTAAATCGGCCGGCAGGGCGCGTGACGGCGAATTCAGAAAGGAGCTTCGCGCAGGCAGCACGTATCGGATCACGGTCTCGGCCGGAAGCGACTATGAACCGTTTAAGGAAACCGTAGTGTTGGAGAGCCGGCGCGATAAGGTCTTGCGAGCCTCGCTGGTGTCTAAGTATGGGCTTGTTAGGATCGGCCCGGCTTTGGAAGGGGCGCAAGTCTTCATCGACGATAAACCGGTTCCGGCTGACAGGGCGCCGCTCGATAAAGATAGCAACACCATCAAAATCGACAACCTGACTCCTGGAGAGCACAAGATTAGCTACAGGCATCCAGACTACGTTCCGCTTGAGAGGCGCTTCCAGATCTCGCCGAGTAGCGAATACATCTGGACCTTTAATCCTGAGCCTGCAACTGTCGAGCTAACGGTTCGGACTGACCCGGAAACATTCGTGTACATCGACGGCGAACCGAAGGGAAAGACAACGGCAGATGGCGTACTCAAGCGCAGCGATGTCAGACTCGGGACGCACAATATCAAGCTGGTTAAAGAAGACTTCGAAGAGTACAAGCAAACGATCGACTTCAAGTACCGTGAGCCTGTTACCGTAGACAAGAGACTCGTCCCGCTGCCGACCTCCGCCGGTTTCGACGATAACTTCGATGTGCCTAAACCGAAGCTCTGGACCATGCCGGCTGAGGGTCTGACTTTCAAGGACAAGCGGCTCTACGTTGAAAACGCAAAAGCCCTCGGTACACCCGCGGATATTCGATACCGCGGTTTCGAGATGAGCTTTCACTTGAAGCTTGCAAATGCCGGCGGGGCTGCGTGGGCCGTCCGGGTCAAGGATTCAAACAACTACTATTTGTTTTACCTGGCTGGGCCGAGCGGTCTGTTTCCAAATACCTTCAATACCTACATCGTGCGCAACAACGAATTCGATCCCCGAAACCCCGTCAAGTCCCACGATGTCACGGTGCCGCTAGTTGCGAACGGCCAGTACCAAATCCATATCAAGGGTACCGGAAACATAATAGAGCATGAGATTAAGCCTGCGGCGTCAGGCGATACCGTCACTCTGGGGTTCTTTGAAGACAAAGACAGTACCTTTCTTTTAGGTGGCATCGGCTTTCGCACCGTGGCGTTAGAAAAATTCTCGATTGACGACCTCTTCGTACGGCCCCGCTGACAGTCGGCAGAGCCAATCGAAGTCGAAATGCAGGTTGTGATCAGGTGAGGGTGCGAAGGACGACGAGCGCCCCGAGCAGCAAAAGCAGTAACACGAGAACAACAACTAGCGGGACGATAGAAGTTCTCTTTGCCCCGGGCAGTAGGCCTCGGCCTTTTGGCTGACTGGGAGTCGCCGGATTGGCTGAGTGAGGCGACTTCAAATCGGCCGGAGTAGCTGCTTTGAGCACAACCGTGGTCACGTCCTCTGCCGGCAGCGAGTCCATTGACGCGTACTGATCGCTGAAGTGGGATAGGTCGCCGCTAAAGCAGCCATCATTGAGCACCTTGAAGCTTCCAGTGATTGAGTTGCTTTGCGCAGCCGAGTGCAACGCGTCTCCATCGAAGCGGGCGGCGATGACCGTGACATTGTCCTCTCCTCCGCGCTCATTCGCGAGTTCTACCAGTCTCCGGCACGCCGCGTTCAAGCTATCCGAATGGCGCAAGGCGTCACGCATCTCTTCCGGCGTAACTTTGTTTGACAATCCGTCGGTGCACACCAACAGCAGATCGTCCCTGCAAAGCTCGACCGATGTTATCGCAACGTCGACGGTTGGACTGGTGCCGAGAGCTTGCATGATCACGTTTTGCGCAACCGTGCTCGCTTCCTCCGGCTTGATCGCTCCCGAGTCGAGGAGCATCTGGACCAAAGACTGATCTTTTGTTAGCTGTTTTTCTTGATCGCCACGTATTAAGTAGGCGCGCGAGTCGCCGACTTGCGCGATGTAAGCCGAAGTTTCATGTATCACGACAGCAGTCAGCGTCGCGCCCATTCCGGTCAGTTTGCGATTCTCTTTTGCATATTCCCAGATTCGCTCGTTGGCCGTCTCGGTCGCGTGCCTCAGTTGATTGCATATGTCCTCAGACCACGGCTTCATCAGCGCTTCTCGAATAATCTTAACCGCCATCGAGCTGGCTATCTCGCCCGCTACCGCTCCGCCCATCCCGTCTGAAACAACCATCAAGCTGCCAAGCTCACCGATCCGGTGCGTGCTCATCTTTGCGCCAAGGCCGACATTGCCTGTCGTCAAGTCAGCAACCAAAAATGCGTCCTCATTTCCAGCACGCTGAATGCCAGTATCTGTCTTGGCAAACACGGAAACCGAAATGTCTTTGGCGGGCTGTTTCATCCTATTTTCTTTAGAGCTCAAACCGAAAAAGTTGCTTGCCAAGCAGAACAAAGTCTCCGGGCTTGATCTCTACTTCCTTCTTGATTCTGATGAACGAACCGTTACGGCTGTCCTCGTCGATCAGCATGAACTTGTCGCCGCGCTTTGCGATGCGTGCATGGCTTCCAGACATGTAGTCGTCGTGCGGAAAAGTGATGTCCCCGCTTGTCCGTCCGATTACCGTCTCGCGCTTGAGTTCATACTCATCCCCGGTCGCTTCGCCGTCGACAAACAGCAGCAGGCGCCCCTTAACTGACGGCCTAACCGACGACATCACCACCGTCGTCGAACTGGATAAGGGCGTCCCGCATTTATAACAAAATGCCGCGCCCTCGACCACCCGCTGCGAACACTTTGGACAGGTGACGTGGCCAGCCCCAGGATCTTTGTTCGTTTCTTCAACGAGGGGTGATGACTTTACCGTAGTTGCATAACGTCGTTTCGGCTCTGACACCGTTCCCTCGTCCTGGATAGAGGCATCCGGAATCTGGCCCAACTTGCTGCCGCACTGTTGGCAGAAAAGCCATTCCGCCTCATTCACCGCGTCGCAGACGGTGCAGATTCGCGGGTCGGGAGATTCGATAGGGAAGGCTATTGTCGTAGCGAGAGAAGGACTCTCGCTCCTCGCCGCGCGGTCCTCGCGCGTTTTATAATCGCCAACTATTCCAAGAGGCGCTGCGCACATCTGACAGAACCTGGCAGGCATTGAGTTCTCAGATCCACATTCGCTGCAGTTCATACAACGGCTCCCGTGGCGAGTATAATACTAGAAAGAGCAATTGCGAAAATCAAATCCTGTTGGGCTGCTCGCGAATGCCTCTATAGATGTGCTCGTAGATAACCCGCCAAATGTTGCGCTCGCTTTTGAACCCGGTTGACTCTTTTTCGCAGCCTAGCATGATCTCGTCAAAAAGAATACTTCAAAACGAACTGAACGATGCGTGCCGGGTTAGCGGTTTCTACTGAGGAGCCGAATCCCGGACTGCCAAGCGTCCGAATCGGGATTCCAAAGTTCGCCCGGTTTAACGCGTTGAAGAACTCTGCCCGAAAGTCGAGCCTCTGACTCTCGGTAAAGGCGAACCTTTTGTTCAAAGCTACGTCCCAGTTTACAAAGCTGTCGCCTCGAACGGTATTCCTGCCAACGCTCCCATTGCGCCCAAGCACAAAGAAGTCAGCCACTGTGCGACCCGTCGCGATCGCAACTTTCTGCCGCCCGTGCCCGCTCGAGAATAAAAGCCCATCAGTGTTCGAGGGTCGATCAGTCAGGTTCCCATCCAGGTTCGCATCGTTCGGGAGGTTTAACGTGAAGGGCTGCCCGGTGTACGACTGAAATATCGAAGCTAACTGCCAGCCGCCAAACCATCGCCACGCCGCTCCCGATTCGGCATTGCGATAGAACGGCAAATCCCAAATCAACGACGTTGCGAAGCGATGACGCACGTCGAAGTTTGAACTCGCGCGCTCAAGGCCGAGGTTGAAGGAGTTTTGGGGCAGCGTCGGCGCTCCTGCTATCGGAAACACGTCCGACACGTCGTCGATCGAGTGTGACCACGTGTAAGCGACCGTGAACGCATAGCCGTGCCTGTATCGTGAGCGCGCCTCAACCTGGAGCGCGTGATAGTTAGAACTAGCCGCGTTCTTGAAAATCTGATAGGCGCCCAGCGAAGGCTCCGGTCGGTTGGGCTGAATGCTGCACTTTTTGTTGTCCTGAAAACGCGTGCACTCTGCGAGCACGAGGGGCGGCGGCAATGCGAACCCCGCAGGAAAGTTCGCAAAGTTCGTGGCGAACTGGATCGAGGGTGTGACGTTCGGGCCGAGGTTCGGTGTAGTCAGCAGCGTCAGCTTCGTACCCCTGGTCCCCACATACCCCAGCGAGACCGCATAGTGACGAAGCAACTCGCGCTCGAGCGTCAGATGCCATTGTTGCGCATATGGGGATCGCAGATTCTTGTCCGGCAGCGTGAATGCCAGTCCACCGCCAAGCTGGTTCTGCCTCAACAACTCCCCGATCAACGCTACGAAATCCGCTGGCGAGCCGCCGAATCGATTCAACGTGTTTTTTGCGATCAGCGGAATGTCCTGGATTGTCACTCCGCCGCGCCCGTCTCTAACCACCAGCGTGCTCGGATTGTTGAGCGTAAACACGTCGAACTGAGTAAAGGCCGGCTCGATGTTGACCGGAATCTCGTTAGGAAACACGCTTCGCGATTGGCTCACAACCGCTCCGAGTATCGCGTCATAGAATAGACCATAGCCGCCACGCACCGAAGTCTTGCCGTCAGACCACGGGTCCCACGCAAAACCCACGTGCGGTCCGACGTTGTTACGATCCGGTTCGTATATACCAGTGCGGCCGTCGAGCACTTTACGATATGCCGACACCGAGGCGTTGAAAGCAGCGGTGCGCTCAGGCGTGTCGGCTCGCGAGCTTCCAGGCGCCGGAAGATTGGTCAGCGCCAGCGCGTTCTCGATTCTGTTGTTAACCTCCTTCGGCACGCTGTTGTACTCGTATCTCAGTCCGTAGTCCATAGCGAAGTTCGATCTCACCCGCCAGTTGTCATTGAAGAAAAAGTTGTACTCGTTGAAGCGCAGCCCGATGGTGGAATCGGAAGGGCCGGCGGTGATCGTCTGAAATATCGAAGAGGGCAGCCCGAGCGCCGCTAGTTGCACGCCCGAGAGAAAGCCGCCTATGTTCTGAGGAAGGAACGTAAAAGGATTATTCGGTTCGCTGTTGATCCTCAGCGTGCCTGTTGTGAGCATAGCGCTTCCGTAAACCACCTGCGGCCTATAGTTGCGATCCAACAGGCTGTTGAGTTGAACGCGGCGAATATCCGCGCCGAACCTGATCGCGTGCCGCCCAAGCGTCCAAGAAATCGATTCCGCGAACTGAAAGGTGTTGTTTGCTCGCTCTTGAGGAAACGAGTACGCGTTTACTCCGACCGGGCTGTAAGGTTCGACCACAAGTTCGCCGATCGCCCCCGTCGTTGAAGGTATCACCCTGGATCCCGTGCTCGTGTTTACGGTTTCAAGTGAACTCTTTGAGAAAACGAACGGGCTGTCGGGATGCGATGAAAACTCGAGCCTGGTTCGGCCATACGCGAAACGCGCCTGGCTGAATAGCCTTGGCCCGAACTCGTGATCGTAGATCAGAGACAGGTCCTGCGTGCGGGTATCTGCGATTACCGTCGAGCGGATTGCGCGATTCACGCTGGGCAACACGCGGGCGTCATCCGTGAAGTTGTAGCGCGCATAGAGTGTGCTGCCGTCGTCGAACCGATGCGTTACCTTGGACGAGAATACTGATCCCTTTCCATCGGCCGGTAATACTTCTGTGTAGGTGTTCGCGCCGTAGGGGCCGCCGGCATTATTCGGCGCGGGATAGAAAGATAGAATGTTCCTGCCGACGGGCGTCGTGCCGAGCCTTTCGCCGAAGAACTCGTTGATGAAAGCGTTCGGTGAGAATTTCAGAACACCGAATACCGGGAGTCCGAGAAACCTCCGCTCACCTAGCGTCGGTGTGGCGAAGTGCTGCTCGATCGAGGCGTTCACCTTCAAATGCTCGAAGCTTCCGAAGAACTGTGTGCGATCCTTTACAAGAGGAGCGGTGATGATGACCCCTGCCTGAGTTCTAGTGAAAGGGTTTTCGCCGCGCGACGCGCCTCCCAAGTAATCGAAGAAGTTCTTCGCGTTCAATCCAGAATCCGTGAAGAAACCATAAGCCTGCCCGTGAAGCTTCTTGCCGCCTTCCTTCGACACGGCGTTGACCTGAGAGCCAATGTTGCGGCCCATCTCTGAGTTCCACAACAGCGTCGATATCTGAAACTCTCGAATCGATTCAATCGACTGAGGCACAAGCACAACGAAGCCCTGCCGGCGGACACCCACATCAGGGTCGTTGTTATCCGAGCCATCAATAGTGAAATTGTTAGACCGCGCACGCAGTCCGTTAACGGCGAACTCACCCGATGAGCCGATGCCAAATCCGACTCCAGGCCCGCGCACGCCGGGCGTGTAAGGCGGCGGTGCTACTCCAGGCAGCAGCAGCGCAAACTCGTCGAACGTTCGCATGTCCGTCGTTCCCCCAAGCGGCAGCGATTCGATCTGTTTCGCGGTGAAGTTGCCGCGCCGGGTTGCGTCGGTGGAGACTATTAGCGGTGTGATCTCGTCTTGTTGAGTGGCCGCCCCGGCCGAGGCAGCCGGTTGGGCGGGCGTAGTACTGGGAGCTGATGGCGGGTGAAGCGTGATATCGGGCGCTCGCAGCAGAGTCGTGAAGTTGAGGGGAATTCCCGCTCTCACAGGCCCTCCGTCAAATCCTGTGATCGAAGCGCTAATCGCGTAAGTTCCCGGAACAAGAAAGGGCATGGTGTAAGTGCCGGTGGCATCGGTCCTGGTCGCGCGAGCGTTTCCGTTGTTTTCATTGACCACGGTGACCTTCGCATCGGTGACCGGTCTTGATGCAGTGTCAAAGACTTTACCGGTCAATGTACCCGACGTCGACTGGGCAGTTATGAGCGGTGCCGGAGACAGTAACGAAAACAGAAGTATGACGCTTGCGATTTGAACCAGTTTCGATATGAGCGGGGTAGAACTTCGCATCAGAGGCCTCCTATGTTCTAAAAGTCGCGTAGTCCAGAGAGCCGCATTCGGAAATCGTCAGCTAAGTGGTCGCTTACCATGGAACATTAGGCTAAGTCGCTTTTTCGTTCGTCGACTAACGGACCAATTCTCAGTTAGCCACCTTTGCTCACGACTGCCCGGATCAAGAAGTTTGCGAACCGAAAATCTGATCCGCTACCAAAGCCCGCTGGCCCGACGAATGTCAGCCCGTTATCTGTTGAGAGGAACGCGCGCTGCTGCTGCACTCCGTTTGTATCTGCCGAGAATAGCACGCCGTTTGCCGGATTTGGTGCTTGAAATCCCGCGTATAGATCTCCAGCGGTAATGGTCGGACCCACCACAGGAAAATCAACGAAGCCTCCCTCTTGCGGGATAACTACGCTCTGGTCCAGCAAGAGGGCTGGAAATCCCGGAGGTCGTTCGCTCGCGCTCGGATCCAGGAAAGCCACCAACCTTATCCTCTGACCCAGTGGGCTCGGCAGCCCCGGCTTTTGACGGAAGTATATGCGGATCATCAGAAGTGTCGCCGGGTAGCTTGAAGGAGTTAGCCGATTCACCAGCAACAACCCGTCTCCACCTCCGGGGACCTCCTCTGTAGCGTCATCGGTTAGAAGTTCCTCGGTCTGTGTCCCACCAGAAGAACAATTGCGCGTGTAGGTAATCTGCGGGGTCTCGGTTGCGTCAGGATTGCGCACTTTCAAAGTGTCTCCAGCCTGCGCGCGCTTGCCTGCTTTGAAAGCTATCACCTGGCTCGACGATACAAACTGAGTTTTCTCCGCCTCACCATTTAAGAAGACCTTTGCTCCATCGACAAAGCCTGTTCCGTTAACGATCAACTGCTTGCCGTCTCCCTTACACGCGCTGGTGATTATGAGTGGATTCGGATTGGTTACCGCCAAGCATGATGAGAACTCTGATGTGTTCCCACTCACGTCGGTCGCCGTTGAGTTCACAAATCCGCTGGTAAAGGCAGTAGGAAATTCGAAGCTGAAACTATACGTTGCGTCGCCATTATCGTTCGTGGTGACTTGCTTCACGGGCTGAAGCGGTATCGGTATGGCTCCAGTGAATTGATGACCCGACCCGCTACAATTGCTCCCAAGAAAGAATTGCAGATTGAATGTATGGTTAGGTGTGCTGTTGAACGTGCCGTTTACTGTGAAAGTAGCAGCGGCGATGACTTTTCCCTTAGTCGTGAACTTATTAGCAACACTCGTCGTGGACAATACTGGAAAGTTTTGACGCAGGTTCGCCCCGGAATCCAGATCGCGGAAGTCGTTGGCTGTGACTCCGTCGTCCGCTAGATCTATTCCGAGAACGCCGTTGGAAAAGATCTCATTATCAAGGATCTTTATGCTAAAAGCTGGCAATCCAACGCTGCCAAAAAATTCCTGAATCGCGACCCCATTCCTGGCGTTGAAAGCAATGCGGTTGCCGCGGATCTCATGGCTAAACGCGATCAATGAAACTCGAATGCCATTCCGGCCGTTCCCGAGGCGTTGAGTGCCGCTTGCGTCAGTGCCTATGTAATTCAAGAGGATCGGAAAGTCTATGCTCGGCGGAGGGTCTGGTTCCTGAAGCGGGAAACATCCGCCATGTCCGATTGTAGGGATTATGGCAACGCCGTCGATAACGTTCCCCGAAATCACGTTGCGCGCGATCGGTGTATCACCACCAATGGTAGTCTTCTTTGCATGAATAATCGCTATTCCAACGAGGTTGCCAAGGGCTTGTGTTCCTGTTGCATCGGTGCCTATGTAGTTCCCTTGCACCATATTAAACGTATCACTGTCGTCCTCCCCAAAAACGGCTACGCCCTCTCCTCCCTCCTCTCCGAATGAGCTTCTGTGGCCGGATATAACGTTGCGAGCTTGCGGAGTAGTACCTCCGATCGTGACATTCTTGCTAGTAACTGAAACACCGGTCAAACTGCCCGACGCAACAGTCCCGGTCACGTCAACGCCGATAAAGTTTCCTTGAATCAGAGTACCGGGCGCCAGAAAGGTTTCGATATCTGTTGTAAATTGGTTACCACCAAAGATAATGTTTCGGGCTTGAGGCGTCGTCCCGCCGATCACATTGTTCGGCGCCCCCACTGAGATTGCCGTACCACAAGATGGACTCGAAGCACACTTCTGTGCCTGCGCAAGAAAGAAGTTACCCTGTATCTGGTTGTTGGTCGCAGATTGACTGGTAACCACTAAATTCGCAGAACCGGGGTGGTAGGCGAACTTATTGCTCGCGCTCGATGTGGTGCCTCCGACGACATTATTGCCGGATCTTATGGTAACGCCCGCCTCGCTAAAAACGTTGCCTTCGATCCGAACGCCCCCCCCAGTTAGGATCTCGACATCTCGGCCGCTGGATGAGCTGCAAATGTCGAGCCCACGAACAACAGAGTTGCCGGCGGTGATCTGCAGGGTTGATCCCTGACCCGTCCTTCTTAAGGCTACGACCGGAGTCCCCGTGAATCCCGGTTGCGTAGTGCCATCTATTGTCACCGGATCCGTCACGACCGGCAGCGGGCTTTGCAAGTCTATCGTCTTGGTTCCGGCACCGGGGATGTTAAAGCTTATCGCGTCAGCTCCTGTCCTGCCGTTCGCGTCGAGGATCGCTTGCCTCAGCGAACCCGCGCCCGCATCGTTTTTGTTGGTCACAGCAAACACCGCCTGCGGCTGCGTCTTCATCACTGTCACCGGAACATGACCAGTTTTCAGAATAACCAAATTGCTCAGTTCGTCCTCACTCAACCTCATAGGCAGCACCGCAGCGGCACCCTCGACTTCAAGGGACGTTGAGATGCGGCTGTCCGATTCCGCCTGAGCCTTCGAGGCTCCCGCTTGAATGTCAAATGCAACCACCTGCACCTGCCGACTATTTGAATCCACAATCAACAGGGTATCCGCTGGGGCGCTCGACATCCACGCACTCACTAACCGGCCCGGCTCATATGGCACGCCACTAGTGAGCACATTGTCTCGCCATTCAGCCAATGACTTATCGGTCTCAGGCGCTTCGGCTTCCGCTTTTTCCCTGCTCACAGAGTGAATCGATCTGTCTGCCAAGACAAGCGCTATGTCTCCAGTATGGTTGCCCGTGAAGTCTGCAACGGCTATCGAGCGAATTTGGCTTGGAAAGCTTCGAATGCTGATCTGTGCCGGCTCGACCTCGGCTTGTCGCTTCGCATCCAGCGACAACCTCCGGTCTCTTCCATGCATAATCATCAACTCATATCCAGCAGCTATAGCCAGATCCATTTCGTAGCCGTCATCCAACTGACCAAACGCCAGCGATGTTGCTTCTGCAGGCAAGTCGATCGTCTCAGGAGTGGCTCTCAGAGCCCCTTCCGGGCCTTCGAAGACAAGCACCTTTGGACCGTGCTCACCAGTGACGCCGACCACCACGTCATCCAGTCCATCTCGGCGGTTAATGTCGCCAACCACCATTGCCGTCACTCCGCCCGGCAAGCCTATGCTCTTCGTGTGACGAAATCCGCCTCTTCCATCTCCCGACACCAAGTAGAGCTTTTTGCTTCCTCGCCTCGCAGCTACGACATCCCAATGACCATCGCCGTCGAAGTCTCCCGCGGCGATGAAGTCCGCTGCTTCAGGCACTCCAAACACGAAAGCCGGAGACAGAAACGGAGCATCGGTGAAAGTGCCTTCTGCCTTGCGCTGCTTTGCCTCGGGAGCATTCGGATAGATCGAATCGACGTTCCCTCGGAGGAGCGTGACGATTCCGCCGCTAGGCCCGGCATAGCCGCTAATCAAATCAGGCACACCATCTTCATCGAAGTCAGCAGAGCAAAGTGACAAAGGCCGAGCCTCATTCCGTTCGAGAATCTGTGTGAGCTCCGCCCGTCCGCTGTAAGGAGTGATCAACTCGTGTCCGTTGCTCACGTTGATCCGAGGATTGTCTCCCCAAGCCGCGTGCACACTGATCTCGTCACTCATCCGAGCGCGCTGGACACCCGACTGGTTCGTCGCTTCACGGGGAGCACTAATAACAAGCTTCTCCACCTGGTAGACGAGCCCAAAGACTAAGGCAACCGGCAGAACTATCGTACGCCAGTGCGGCAGAATAATCGTTTGTCTTCCAAACCAATAGGCGAGGGGCTTGATGCGAGCTTCATAGGTATTCATATAGCGACTCCCACTTCAGTTTGGTTTCATCTCTATTGTGCAGCGTCTCTTGCGAACGCGCTGTGTCAACGTTCTGCGATTCAATCAATCAGCGCAGCCGCGTATGACGTTTGAAATCTAACCCCAGTGCTTGATTGACCCAGGCGCTTCAGTAGGACGCCTTCCTGATATGGTTAGCATAGTATGTTCGGTAAGTAGTACAGTCAAGCAATCCTGCACTGCGGGCGACTCGTCACCGGTTGCCCCTTTGGACCACTGAATTCAGAAGGCGACAAATCGCCCCACGTGAAACCAGCTACGGCGGGCAATCCACTCGCGTATAAGTAAGCTCTTGGGTTTCGGAACCATCCGGGTTGCGCACTTTCAGCGTATCGCCGGTGAACGTGCGCTTACCAGCCTTAAAGGCTATCACCTGTGTCGAAGAGGCGAACCGCGTTTTCTTCTCGACGACTCCATTTATGTAAACTTTTGCTCCGTCAACGAAGCCCGAGCCATTTATGACCAACTGCTTCCCCTCCCCCTTGCATGCGCTGACGATCCTGAGTGGGTTCATCACGGCCAAACAGGTTGAAGCTTCCGAGGTATTATCACTGGCGTCGGTGGCCGTACAGTTGACGAAGCCACTGCTCCTGCCAACGGGAAACTCGAAGCTGAAGGTGTATGAAGCGTTCCCGTTGCCGTCAGTTGAGACCGGCAGCGAGCCCAGCGGAACCGGAATCGCGCCAATGAACTGATGACCCGAAGCGACGCAGCCGGAGCCAAAGAAGAACTGTAGAGTGAAAGTGCTGTTTGGCTTGCTGTTGAAATTGCCGCTCACGCTCAGGCTTGCGGCAGGCGAAAGCGTTCCATCGGCCGGCGCGGAAGGAAGATTGGATGATATGAGGACCGGAAAGTTCTGCCGGAGATTCGCGCCGGCATCCAAGTCGCGTAAGTCGTTCTGCGTAACCCCATCGTCGACCAGATCGATGCCGAGTATTCCGTTTGAGAAGATGGCATTGTTGAGAATTTTTATGCTGAAGGCGGGCAACTCAGCGTTCGCGAGGCGACCGCTCGCGGAGAAGCTGAATTCCGGGATTGCGATTCCACTTCTTCCATTGAAGGCTATGCGGTTCCTACTGATTTCATGGCTAAACGAGTCCACTGATATCTCAACGCCATTGCGGCCATTGCCTATACGTTGAGTGCCGCTCGCATCCGTGCCGATGTAGTTAGAGAGAACCGGAAAGTCTACACTTTGTGCAGTTGGTGTTAGAAGCAGCCCGCAGCCAAAGGTACCAACTACCGAAACGATGAAAACCCCATCTCCGCGATTACCGGAGATGACGTTGCGCGATGCATCATTTCCGCCGATTGTGGTCTTCTTTGCCAAACTGATGACTACCCCATCTGAATTGCCCAGGGCATTCGTCCCCGTCGAGTCGGTGCCTATGTAGTTCCCCTGAACCAGGTTGAAAGTGTCAGTGGCTGATGTGCTCAGTATGACTACGCCGGTTCCCAAATGGCCAGATATTACGTTACGAGCTTGAGAAGTAGTTCCTCCAATCGTTGTGTTGATACTCCACACCTGAACGCCGGAACGGCTTCCAGAGGCCCTCGTTCCGCTCACGTCCACCCCGATGAAGTTCCCCTGAATAATCGTACCCGTACCCGATTGATCCACCAGGATATCGAAAGTGGAAGGGGAACCGAAGATAATATTTCGTGCCTGAGGAACCGTCCCTCCTATAACGTTGTTGGCTCCACTCACGCTGATAGCCACACCACAGCCTTGAGAGTTGAGGCAAGTGTTGGCTTGTGCCAGAAAGGAATTGCCCCGAACCTGGTTGCCGGTTGCTGATTGACCAGTGAGCACTACATTAGCGGAAGAAGGGTTGTCAGCGAACTTGTTGCTGGCGCTAGGTGTTGTGCCCCCAACCACATTGTTCGAGGACCGTATCGTAACCCCCAATTCGCTTATGACGTCCCCTTCAATTCGGTTTGCCCCGGCTGTCAGGATTTCAATGTCTAGGGAGCTGGGTGCGACGGTGCAGATGTCGAGCCCGCGCACAACCGAGTTCCCTCCGGTGATCTGCAGGGTCGATCCCTGCCTGTTGCTTCTTATTGCGATAAGCGGGGTCCCCGCAAATCCGGGTTGAGTGGTTGCATCGATCGTTACCGCCCCCGTCACAATCGGCAGTGAGCTTTGCAGGTTTATCGACTTGGTTCCCGCGCCGGGAATGTTGAAGCTTATCGTATCGGCGCCCGCGCTGTTGTTCGCGTCTAGGATCGCCTGTCGCAGCGAACCGACGCCGCTATCGTTGGTGTTGATTACAACAAAAGCAGCCTGAGGTCGCGTCTTGGCCACCGCGACTGCGCTGTGACCGGAGCTCAATACAACCAGATCGCTTAGGGCATCCTCGTTCAATCTCATTGGGAGCACAGCAACCGGTGCGCCTTCAGCGTCAAGCGACATAGAGATCGGGCTGAGCGTTGTCGCCTCAGCGTCCGAGGCGCGCGTTTGATCGTCGATCGCAACTACGTGCAACTGTCGCCCGCTTGAATCCAAAACCAGCAACGTATCCGATGGCGCGCTCGCCATTCGCGCACTCACGAGCTGACCCTGCCAGGACCACGAGCCACCGGCCAGCACATCTTCCCTCCATTCAGCTACTGACTTGCCGGCCGACGGCAAGTCGCCTCCCGCGTTATCCCGGTTCACTGCATGAATCGATCCGTCGTCCAAAAGAAGCGCGATATCTCCAGTATGTCTGCCAGTGAAATCCCCGACAGCTATTGATCGAATTTGCATCAAAAAGGTTCGGCCGCTGATTTCTGCAGCTTTGACCTCCGCCTGGCGCGCCGCGTCAAGCGATAGCCTTCTATCCCGGCCATGCACCAGCAGCAGCTCACTTCCCGAGGCGACCGCCAAATCCATCTCGTATTCGTCATTAAGCTGCCCGAGCGTCATAGATGTTACTTCAGCCGGCGCGTCGAAGATCTCAGGATTGGCTCTCAGAGCCCCTTCCGGGCCTTCGAACACGAGCACCTTCGCGCCGTACTCACCGGAGACTCCTACCACCACATCATCCAACCCATCTCGTCGGTTGATCTCGCCTACCACCATCGCAGTCACCCCGCCCGGCAAGTCGATTCGCGTCGTTTCTCGCAAGCCACCTCTGCCGTCGCCTGACAGCATTTGCAGCCTATTGCTTCCGCGAGCTGCCGCGACTACATCCCAATGACCGTCTCCATCAAAGTCTCCTGCGCCGATAAAGTCCGCCGCCTCGGGTACACCAAATACATAGGCCGGGGCCAGAAACGGAGCGTCGGTGAACGTGCCCTCTGCTCGTCGGTTCTGTGCTTCGTGAGCGTTGGGATAGATCGAATCGACATTGCCGCGAAGCAACGCCACGATTCCGCCGTTCGGGCCCGCATAACCGCTGATCAGGTCAGGCACACCGTCTTCATCGAAGTCAGCCGAACACAGCGACAACGGGCGAGCCTCATTCCGTTCGAGAATCTGCGTGAGCTCCGCCGGGCCGCTGTAGGGAGTGATCAACTCGTGTCCGTCGCTCAGATTGATCCACGGATTCCCCCGCCCCGCAGCATGGATACTTATTTCGTCACTCATCCTCGCGCGTTGAATCTGTGTTGGCTTAGAGGATGCGGTGGCCGATGCAGTGGCGGCAGCTCTCTGCATCCGATGTGCCAGGACCGGAGCCAAAGCGATTCCTACCACCAACGCCAAACCCTGCACGCGTCTGATTCCAGGATGTCTTAACCACCTCGAAACCAGCGGGATGTTCTCAATCGCCTTCATTCGTTCTCCGTTCAGCTTCTTGTATCTTAGCTAGACGGCTCGATCGTTTTGCCCAAGTGCCGCAGCTTGGCGTAAGAAAAGCGGCGACAAGTCGTCGCACTCCAAGACTACTCGAAGACTACTGACAATCCACTCGCGTGTAAGAAAACCCTTGCGAATCGACGCCGCCGGGATTGCGCACTGTCAGGATGTCGCCGGTGAACGTGCGCTTACCGGCCTTGAACGCGATGACTTGTGTAAAGGAGACGAACTGAGTTTTCTTCTCGACCGCTCCATTTATCACGACCTTCGCTCCGTCGACGAAACCTACTCCGTTAATGATTAGCTGCTTGCCGTCTCCCTTGCACGCTCTAGTGATCGTTGGACCCGTGACGGGAACTGTGCCCGTCACCTGAGTGCATCCAGATAGCTCTGATGTATTCCCTACAGGGTCAGTCGCCGTAGCATTCACAAACCCTCCGCTGGTAGCTGTAGCAGTCAGCGGTAGCGAGACATTGTAATTCGTTATTCCACTTCCGTCGGTTGTGACCAGTGTCGTACCGAGCAGCACAGGTATCGTGCCGATGAATTGATGTCCTTGCCCTGAGTTGCAACTACTACCGAAGAAAAATTGAATTGTGTAAGCTGTGTTCGGTGTTGCGCTCAGCGTTCCGGCGACGGTTATGCTCGGCGTGGCCGCGGCTAAGGCTCCTTGTTGTCCTGTGCTATTAGATACAAGTTCTGCCGAGGCCACGTCAGGGAAATTCTGAAGGCGGTTCGCTCCGTCCTTAATCGAGTTGAATGGGTTACGGGTCACTCCCGTCGGCCCTAGATCGATCCCCAGCAAGCTATTGTCGTGTATTAAGTTGCTCAGCATTTTTATCTCGACCGCGGGATGATCGTTATTCGGTATAGTAATACCGTTCTTCTTGTTAAAAGCAATATGATTGAGCGCAATCAGATTTCTTACCGACTCGGCATCAATAAAGACACCATCCAATCCGTTACCCAAATCTGCAGTTCCCCCTGCGTCGGTGCCGATGAAGTTGCCCAGTATGCTGATTCCCGTGCCACCCGCCACGCCGGCTTCCCGAATCCCCACCGCAACACCGTCCCGGTCGTTGCCGGATATTAGGTTCCCCGCGCCGTCGGCGCTCCCGCCTATTGTGTTGTCTGGAGCATCTGTAATAAAAACGCCTCTTGAGTTACTCAACGCGTGCGTGCCCGTAACATCGGTACCTATATAATTGCCCTGCACCAGGCTTTGCGTTACGAGGGAGCCGACCATGACAATTCCGGCGGTGTTTTGGCCTGATATAAGGTTGCGCGCTGCTGGCGTAGTTCCCCCGACAGTATTGCCATCTCCGAAGATCGAGACACCATAGGAAATGGGGAAGGGGTCTCTTAGTGCCATAGTACCAGTTATGTCGGTACCAATGAAATTGCCTTGTATCAAGGTTCCATCGGCGGGACCAAGATAGATTGCACTCCCGCTGATGATAAGGTTTCTCGCCCCAGTCGTGGTTCCTCCGATCAAGTTATCGCCTGCAAAGCCGATTAGAAGTACACCATTGGAGCGGGACACGCTTAGAGCAACCGTACCGGTCTTATCGGTACCAATGAAATTGCCTTGTATACGGTTACGAGTAGCAAGGCTCCCAAATCTCGGCATAATCTGGACACACGTTCCGTCGTTTGTAGCAATGACGTTGCGTGCTCCAGGCACCGTACCGCCAATTAGATTGTCTGACGAGCCATCGATGAGCACGCCGTTTCTAATTACGCTATTTGTATGGTTGCCTATAATAATACTTATACTGCCGCTGACATCCGTATCGATGAAGTTTCCTTCGATCACGCTACTCTTACTGCCTTGTACAATTACTCCGGCCGTTGAAGCAGCGAGGGAATCTCGAATGAAGCGATTGATAACGAGTCCCCGCACCAGGCTACCCCCAGCCCTGATTAGCAAGCCATTAGCGTCTACTCCTGCGTTGGTGCCTGCAAGCTCAACTATGGGTGTTCCTGCAAATCCGGGCTGGGTTGTAGCATCGACGCTCACCGAATCGGTGATTGCTGGCAGAGCCGATGTCGGCATAATGGTCTGCGCTCCTGCCCCGATTCCGAAAATAATCGCGTCCGCACCAGGATTCGCGTTGGCGTCGAGAATGGCCTGCCTGAGTGAGCCCGGGCCGCTATCATTTGTATTCGTCACAGTGAAGGTCATTACTGCTTGCGTTAGAGCGACCGTCGGCGCACTTTGCGTACTTCCAAGAGTCACCAAATCACTGAGGGCATCCGCGTTCAATCTCATTGGCAGCACTACCGTCGCTTCGCCATCGAAATCGAGCGTCGCCGACTCGAGGGCTACAACCCTCCCGAAATTGGCCGCTGCGGTGGAGCTGAGCATCTGGTCGAAGATCTGAACTTGGCGCTTGAGTGAGTTTACCACCAGAAGGGTATCGGCCGGATGGCTCGACACCCGTGCGCAAACCAAGTGCCAGCCGGCGTTAGGCGAACGAGGCTCAGGGATCGCAGAAAGTCGAAACACTTCTGTGGCTTGCCACACTCCGCTCTTCGGTTGAGTCTTTGAGTGCGGAGATAAGCCACTTGTCGAGTCGCGCAGAGACTCTTCCTGGCGCCGCGATTTCGGCGGTCTGGAAAGCACCTGCACTGTTCCAGCATCCGACAGCAATGCCAGATCAGATTCGTGATTCCCGCTAAAATCCCCTATCACCACCGAAGTAATCCCAGACGGGAACACTCGCTCTTCGACAGTTGCCTGTGCAACTTCCTGCTGTCTGACTTTGTCCAATGACAGCTTGCGGTCCCGTCCGTGCACAATCATCAACTCGTGCCCAGCAGCAATCGCCAGATCCACCTCGTACCTGTCATCCAACTGACCCAGCGCCAGCGACGTCGCTTCAGCCGGCAAGCCGAATGCCTCAGTACTGGCTCTGAGAGCCCCTTCTGGGCCTTCGAACACCAGCACCTTCGCGCCTTGTTCACCGGAGACTCCTACCACCACGTCATCCAACCCGTCGCGGCGGTTGATATCGCCTACCACCATCGCCGTCACGCCGCCCGGCAAGTCGATACGCTTCGTCTGACGCAAGCCGCCCTTACCGTTTCCCGACATCAAGTACAACTTGGTGCTTCCGCGAGCCGCCGCCACCACATCCCAATGACTGTCTCCGTCGAAGTCTCCCGCTCCGATGAAGTCCGCTGATTCAGGCACTCCAAACACGAAAGCGGGAGACAGAAACGGAGCATCAGTGAAAGTGCCTTCTGCTTTGCGCTGCTTTGCCTCAGACGCGTTCGGGTAGATCGAATCGACATTGCCTCTAAGCAGAGTGATGATTCCGACGTTCGGCCCAGCATAGCCACTGATCAAGTCCGGCACCCCGTCTTCATCGAAGTCAGCGGAGCACAGCGACAACGGCCGAGCCTCATTCCGTTCCAGGACTTGAGTGAGTTCCGCCGGGCCGCTGTATGGAGTAATCAACTCGTGTCCGTTGCTTAGGTTGATCCAAGGATTTCCTCGCCCGGCAGCGTGCACACTGATCTCGTCACTCATCGTAGCGCGCTGGACCTCGGGCTGGTTCGTCGCTTCACGGGGCGTCGCACTGATAACAAGCTTCTCCACCTGGTAGACGAGCCCAAAGACTAAGGCAACCGTTGCAACTATCGTAAGCCAGTGCGGCAGTCTAATCGTTTGTCTTCCAAACCAATAGGCGAGGGGCTTGATGCGAGCTTCGTAGGTATTCATAGAGCGACTCCCACTTCAGGTTTCTTTTCATCTCTATTGCGCAGCGTCTCTCGCGAACGCGCTGTGTTAACGTTCTGCGACTCGAACAATCAGCGCAGTCAACTTGTGACGATTGAAACCTAACCCGCGTGCTTGATTATCCCAGGAGCTTCAGTAGGACGCCTTCCTGAGATGGCCAGCATAGTATGTTCCTTGAGTTGTACAGTCAAGCAATCTTGGAGTGCGGCGACTCGTCGCCGCTTTCCGTTTGGACCACTGAATTCAGAAGCGGCGACAAGTCGCCGCACTCCAAATGAGCTACGGAGGGCAGTCCACTCGCGTATAGGTAAGCTCCGGCGTTTCACTGCTATCCGGGTTGCGCACTTTCAGCTTGTCACCGGTGAACGTGCGCTTACCTGCTTTGAAAGCTATAACTTGTGCCGAGGAAACGACGGCTCTTGGCTCTTCACGCCCGCAGATTTGTGTTGCCTTATGTCGTGAGTCCGATACAATCTAGCCCTCGGCCAACAGCAAGGGAAGAAAAGGCAACGCCTTGATGAGTTGTGTCATATGAAGCCGCTCCCCACGCGACTAATGAACGTCACCCGGAACACAAGCACGTGCACGCCGCGCTGAACGCAGATTCCAGGAGTGGAAGCTGATGACGACTATTACTTACGAGGAGGCTGCTCATCTCCTCAGACGGATGGGCTTCGGCGGGAGCCCGGCGGACATCGATGACATTACTTCACGCGGGCGCGAGGGCGCGGTCGACTTCCTCACCAATTATGAACAGATCGACAATCGCGAGATGGACGATTTGCTGCGACGCAGCTTCGACTTTTCGGACCCGCTCGACTTTCCAAAGTTCAATCGAGGCGAGCTTCTGCGGTGGTGGTTCACCAGGATGACGTATACGCGGCGTCCCTTCGAAGAGAAGATGACTCTCTTCTGGCATAATCACTTCGCGACATCGGCGTCTAAGACCGGCGATCTTTTCATCTACAATCAAAACCTGACACTACGCAGTCACGCCCTCGACCAATTCGACGATCTGCTTTTAAGAGTTGCACGGGATCCCGCGATGCTCATCTGGCTCGACGGCGTGACCAACGTGCGCGGCAAACCCAACGAGAACTTTGCCCGGGAGCTTCAAGAGCTTTTCACGATGGGCATTACTGACGTCGTGACTGGCGAGGCGAACTACAGTGAGGAAGACGTCAAAGAGATCGCTCGAGCGTTCACCGGGTGGAAGTTCTTTCGCGTTCGAAACGATCCGAATCCGTTCAACTACCAGTTCATCGTGAATCCCCCCGAGCACGACAATACTGTTAAGACCATCTACAACGGCACACAATCGGCGCGGACTGGAAACCTCGACGGCGCGGATGTGATCGAAGTTATTTGTGCGCGCCGCGCGACCGCGCGATACCTCGTGAAGAAAATATTCGAGTTCTTTGTTTATCCGCTGGTCCCCGGAACTTCGGACAATGCAACCATTGAGAAGTTCGCAGATGTTTATGTGAGCCGGAACCATTCGATCAAGGAGCTTGTTCGTGCCATATTCACTTCGGACGAGTTCTTCAGCCAGCGCGCGCGGTTCGGGCTGGTAAAGTCGCCCGTCGAGATTATCGTAGGTCCCATTCGCATGCTCGGCGCTAGATATAACCCGGGGGCATCTGCGCGAGATGGGGCCGCAAACATACTCGCCGCAGTCTCCATATTTTTGGGCCAGGAGTTGTTCAACCCACCCGACGTCTCCGGGTGGAAGCTCAATCTCGGGTGGATCAACACGTCCACCCTTCTCAACCGATTCACCTACGCGAATCTGCTGGTGATTAACAGGACGCGCGACCTGAATGCACCCGGGTTGTGGTTGTCACACGAGCAATTGCGGTCTTTCGCGAAGAAGAACTCGAAGAAGACGCTAAAGAAGCTGCTATCGATACTGGGACCGCTAGAAGTAGATGCTCAGATGTTTGCGGCGCTCCGAACCTATATGGAAAGTGATGACCAGGGCAACCCGATCGGCTTTGCGCTCGACGATCTGACGTTGGATAAGAAGGTGCGCGGGTTGATTCATCTCATCATGTGCTTGTCGGAGTTCCAGTTGAACTAGCGGGAAGAAACCGATGCCAGTCACAAGAAGACAGTTCATCAAGCGCGGCGCCGGGATGGTCACCGTCGGCCTCGTGATCCCAAGGGTTTGGCTTGCCGACGCGCGAGGCGAACAAGTCGAGTTCACGCCGAAGCGTAAGTTGGTGGTGATACAACTGGCTGGCGGCAACGACGGATTCAACACGGTAGTACCCTATACCGACGCGCGTTATTACAGTCTGCGGCCGACGCTCGGCTTAAGAGAGACGGAACTCAAGACCAGTGACGGAAGCTCGACGATCATCTCAAGTCAGTACGGGTTGCATCCGGCGATGGGCGAGATCAAGGACCTCTATGACGAGGGCCGCGTTGCTATAGTGCTTGGTGTCGGTTACCCCAATCCGAATCTCTCGCACTTCCTGTCGATGGACATCTGGCACACGGCCGACACCAACGGCTCGGGGAGCAGGGGATGGCTTGGCAAGTACGCGGACCTGGCGCTGATAGGCCAATCGAACCTTACGGCGGCCTCGATAGGCAGCCTGGATTTACCGCGAAGCTTCGGCGCCGACAAATTCGTCGTTCCGAACATCATCAACTTCTCGCTCTACAATTTCATCGCCGATCCAAATTATCCAGGGGACTACAACAATCAGATAAACACTTTCAACGTCGGGGCGAGCCGAGCTCTGTCAACCGGCAGCTTCATCGGAGCGATAAACAATACGGCGTTCGAATCTGTGAGAGGTGCGCAGCAGCTCCAGAGGTCGGTCAGCAGCTACAAATCGTCCATCTCTTATCCGGCAAACAACCCGCTCGCGGCCGGCTTGCAGATGGTAGCTCAGTTGATGACGACGGTCCCCGAAGCATCGCTGTTATACGTTCAGATGGGCGGGTTCGATAATCACTCCGATCAGATCGGCGATAAGCAAAACGATCGAAGCAACAAGCTGGTTGGCGACCACGCGACGCTGCTGAAATGGTTTTCCGAGGCGGTTAAGCTGTTTCACGACGATGTGACTGAGCACGGTCTGGCAGACGACGTGGTAGTGATGCAATGGTCGGAGTTCGGAAGGCGCCCGGGCGAGAACGCTTCCTTCGGGACGGATCACGGAACGGCGGCATCGATATTTGTGATTGGCAACCCTGTTCGCGGAGGGCTTTACGGCGTGCAACCTTCGCTGGCGTCGACGGAGCTTGACCCGGCCGGCAATGTGAAGTTCAAGGTAGATAACCGGGAAGTATACGCTACTGTGCTGGAGAGATGGCTGGGCGCTGACTCAAAGACGGTGCTCGGCGCTCAATATCCCAACATTGGCTTTCTTGGATGAGGGCGGCGCGGCGAATGTTGAGTAGTGGGTCAGTTTGCGGTTCAGAGTACAAGCTTTAGCTTGCCTCTCAGGTTCATGCGGCCGAAAGAGCAAGCTAAAGCTTGTACTCTGAACTCAAACTGACCCACCACCGAATGTTGACTCAATGGTCGCGCACTGGACCTCGCTATTGCGGCGGCTAGTTCGTACCGTATAATGTGCTCTCTTGCAGCGAGGGGATCATCATTAAGGGGGATGAGTAGTCGGCAGGTCGGAATTCCGCAGTCATAGTCATGCCCAGTAGACCGATTCTACAACTAGGTAACCCGTTGCTTTTCCAGAAGTCCGTTCCTGTCGAGGACGTTGACTCGACGGAGATCCGGGCCGTAGTGCGCGACCTTAGCGATACGCTCGCTGCGTTCCGGGACGCTACTGGATATGGCAGAGGAGTTGCCGCCCCTCAGATCGGAGTGCTCAAGCGAGTGATTTTCATACGAATGCAGCCGGCGGGGTTTTCGAGCCCGCTCGTTAATCCTGAGATCGTGTGGGCGGGCCACGGCCAGATCGAGCTATGGGATGATTGCTTCAGCTTTCCTGACCTGATGGTGAGGGTCTCGCGAGCTGCGCAGATTCGGGTTGACTATCAGGACGACCGGGGATTGAAAAAGAGTATCGAAGCCGAAGGTGATCTGTCAGAACTACTTCAACACGAGATCGATCACCTCGATGGGATACTCGCTGTACAGCGAGCAATTTCGCCGCAGGCGTTTGCCACGCGGGCGGAATGGGAGAGCCGGCTCAGGCGTTAGCTTCCAGCGTGGCTCTCGCGAGAGACCAGGAACTTTTCAGACTTTTGACGACCCCCAACAGTCTGAACAGGCGGGATTGATACTGATCCCGTCTAGCGCTAAAGCAAATATAGTGACCGAGCAGGCCGAGTTGCCTTCCTCACGAAAGCGGTTTCCGGAAGCTCAGCTTTAGATTCACGAAGAGTTCAGGATCTGTGGCTGCTGGCGGCCGCGGCCGACCGGCAGTCAACTCAAGGAGGAGAGAACCTATGGCGAGCCTAAACTATGATGAAGGCGCTCACTTGCTCAGAAGGGCGGGCTTTGGTGGCAGCCCTGAAGAAATCGATGACCTCTCGTCGCGCGGGCGTGAGGGTGCAGTTGATTATCTGATCAACTTTAGCCAGATCGACAACACGGCAATGGAGAGCTTGCTCGCAGCAAGCTTTGACTTCTCGACTCAAAACGGGATTTCCAACGGCGAGATTCGACGTTGGTGGTTCACGCGGATGGTTGCCACGAAACGGCAGTTCCAGGAGAAGATGACTCTCTTCTGGCATAACCACTTCGCCACTTCCAGCTCAAAGGTGCAGGACTTTTTTATGTACAACCAGAACAACGTCCTGCGCCAGTACGCTTTTGACCGGTTCGACACCCTGCTGCTGAAAGTCTCGCAGGACGCAGCGATGCTTATATGGCTGGACAACATCACAAACGTTCTCGGAAGGCCCAATGAGAACTTCGCGCGCGAGCTTAAAGAGCTGTTCACGATGGGAATCAACGATGTAGTCACTGGCGAGCCGAACTATACCGAGGAGGATGTGAAGGAAGTCGCCCGAGCTTTCACTGGCTGGAATTATCGGAGACAGGCGCCATTCCCTTTCCAGCTTAATGCCAGCCAGCACGACAACGGCTCTAAGACGATCTTCGGTCAACAGTCCAACTTCTCAGGCGAGGACGTGATCACAATTCTCTCCGCGAAGCCGGCAACCGCGCGATACCTCACCTGGAAACTCTTCAACTTCTTCGTCCACCCAGTCACAAACAGCAGCGCAGATAAAGCCACGATCGACAGGTTCTCAAAGGTCTACCTGAACAACGACCATTCGATCAAGGAGCTTGTGCGCGCCATCTTCACGTCGGACGAGTTCTTCAGCGAGCGGGCGTTCTTCTCGCTGATCAAGCAGCCGGTTGAGTACACCGTGGGCGCGGTTCGCATGCTGGGTGGCACTTACAATACGGGTACCAGCGCGCGAGGGTCGACCACGTTGTCGCAATCGTCGCGCAATATGGGCCAGGACCTGTTTGGTCCGCCCGACGTAGCCGGATGGGAATTCAACCTCGGCTGGGTCAACACCGCGAGCATGCTCGAGCGATTCAACTTCGCGAACACCTACCTGAGCAACCGCAACACGACCAATCCGGGCGTCTTCATCACCAACGATCAGCTAAAGAGCATCACGAAACCGTCAAGCAAGAAGACGGTGAAGAGGTTCCTTTCGAGGCTCGGACCGCTGAGCGTCGGCGAGGCTCTCGGAACGCTGCGGACGTATCTGGAAACGGGCGACAACGGGCAACAGGTGACTTATGTGAACGACGACGGAACAGTCGATAAGAAGATTCGCGGCCTTGTTCACCAGATCATGTCCCTACCGGAGTTCCAACTGAATTAAAGGAGAGAGCTATGCCAACGACCAGAAGACAGTTTATCAAACGCAGCGTTGGGGCGGTAAGTGTTAGCCTGGTGATGCCCAGAATATGGCTCAGCGAAGCGCGAGCACAGGATCTTGCTGCTTTTGATAGTCGCAAGTTTGTGGTGATCCAGTTCGGTGGCGGCAATGACGGACTCAACACGGTGATCCCCTACGCTAATGCGCGCTACTCCAGCCTTCGCCCGGTTCTCTCATTTAAGGAAGCGGACCTCAAGGACGCCCAGGGCAACTCAACGATAATATCGAACGACTTAGGGCTGCATCCCATGTTGGGTGAGTTCAAGAGCTTGTTTGACGCGGGCAAGGTTGCGATCGTGAATGGCGTAGGCTATCCGAACCAGAGCCTGTCTCACTTCCTGGGCACGGATATCTGGATGACTGCCAATACCAACGGCGGCTCGGGAAACGGCTGGCTTGGCAAATACGCCGATCAGGTCTATGTCGGCAAATCGAGCCTTTCCGCCGTCAACATCGGAGGAACTCTTCCAAAGGCGTTCTTTTCCGACAAGTTCGTCGTGCCCACCATATCAAACTTTGCCACGTACACCTTCCAGACCGATTCGCGGTTTGCTGGCGACCGCAACAACCAGGTCAACACGTTCCGCGCTAACAACAGCCGTGCCTTACCGGCGGGCAGCTTTGCTGACGCTCTGGCCGATACCGGGATAGAAGCGGTGGATGGGGCGGCGGCATTGACAGCGGCCATTGCGAAATACAACTCTAGCGTGACCTATCCAGCGAATAACTCACTGGCTAACGCCCTGAAGATGGTGGCACAGACGATGACGACTATTCCCGACAACAACCTCGGCTACGTGTCGTTGGGCGGCTTTGACGATCACTCCGCGCAGATAGGCAGTGCGCAGGAGCCAACCAATAAGCTGATCGGCACCCATGCGACGCTGCTTAGGAATTTCTCCCAGGCAGTGAAGGCGTTTTTGGATGATATGGACGCGCACGGGATCAGAGACCTGGTGATCATGGTGTTCTCTGAGTTCGGGCGCCGCCCAAATGAGAACGCATCGCGAGGGAGCGACCACGGAAGGGCAGCGCCGATGTTTGTGATGGGCAATCCGGTTCATGGCGGACTGTACGGCCAATATCCTTCGCTGGATGTCACTGCTCTCGACAGCGCGGGAAACTTGAAGGAAAACGTCGACTTCCGCTCGGTGTATGCCACGATACTCGACAAGTGGCTTGGGGCCGACTCGCGGTCGATACTCGGAGCGAGCTACGACAATCTGGGCTTCTTGAACTGAAGCGATCGCGCGTGAAGAATAGCAATGAAGGATTGCTGCGACTCTTGCTCCCATCGCACTCACCGATATTGTTATGCGGCACCGACTCTCCTCACGGTAAGTTGATAGTTGTATAACGGGAGTCAAAAGAGGCCATGAAGTTAAGCGGTAAGAAACAAATTCAAGCGCTCGCGCTGGTTCTATTCACAGCTGTGGTTGCTTACGCAAAGATCACCGGCCCGGATTGGGGATACACGAATGCGCCCGGCGATCTGGGCAACTGCACCGCATGCCATGACACCTTTCACGATCCAGATGTCGGGCCAGGCAGCGTTCGCATGAATAACGTCCCGGCGGTCTACAATCCGGGGCAGCAGTACACTCTCTCGGTAACCGTTCAACAGAACAACCGTCAACGCTTTGGCTTCCAGCTTACGGCTATTGATCAGAATTGGAAGCGAGCCGGGACTCTTGAGTCGCTGGGCTCCGACACACTGGTAAACGCAGAGACGGGCGCCGGAGGAAGGCAATACATCGAGCACACCGAGATTGGAACTTTTCCCAACGGCGCGGCTAGCCGAACCTGGCAAATTCGGTGGACCGCCCCTTCAACCGACATCGGCACGGTTCGCTTTTGGTTTGCGGGCAATGCGGCGAACGGCGATAGAACTAATCAGAACGATTATATCTACACCAGCAGCGCATCCTCCGATTCTCCGACCAGCGTAGTGACCGTCGAACTAGAATCACAACTGGAGGGCATGGTGCTGCCGGCCGGGTCTCACTATACGATCAATTGGGCTACGACAGGGCCCACAAACATCGACAACATCGAGTTGCGCTATTCAACAGATGATGGCGCGACTTTCCTCCATTCGAACTTGATTGCGTTTACTACCGATCCGCAGGTCACCAGCCACGACTGGACAGTTCCGAACACTCCAACTACTCAAGCAGTCATTCGCGTCATGGTCGGCAAGAAGTCGGGCGACGCGGTTCAGGCCTTGAGTAGCGTGTTCACCATAATCGGCGACGGAACAGCTACGCTTCCAAAGATCTCTAGCGCTTCTGTCGGCGGAAAGAAACTGTTCGTGTTTGGCGAGAGCTTCCAGATGGGGGCCGTCGTCCTGTTGGATGGCAATGAGCAGGCGACGTTGAACGACGATGACTTTTCACATTTTCTCAGGTGCAAGAAGGCGGGAAAGAAGATAGCTCCAGGCTCGACAGTAACCCTCACGGTGAAGAATACGGACGGCACAGTTTCCGAGCCGTTCAACTTTACCAGGCCGCTTGAGTGATCCGGCAGTATCAGGCCAAAGCAGGTATTCAAATCTCTTCATCCAGGTCGACAAACTCGTCCGCCTGCTCGATATCGAAGTATTGATCGAAGACTTCAGCAGTCCGCGCCAGATCAAGGTCGCTCGAGAAAAAAAGGTATTCGAGAAATCTTTCCTTCGCTTGCCGTTCGTCGTCCACGACGTCCTGACCGAAGCCACCCTGAGTAATTGCAACGATCATTCGTTGTTTTCCGGTCTCTTCACCTTCTTCGCGGGGTGTGTCCGACCGAGATGCTTTCTCCTGCAGAAGCTCAATATAAGCAGGCTTGAAGGTCACTACGTAGAATGACTTCTCCATTTCCATAGGAAATACCGGTTGAGGGTTCAGGGTTCAGAGTTCAGGGTTCAGAGTTCAGGGTTCAGAGTTCCGGGTTGAAGCGCATGGAGTTCAGGCTTTAGCCTGGTTGTGCGTCGCCGGAGGAAGGTACTACCAGGCTAAAGCCTGAACTCCATGCGCTTCAACCCTGAACCCTGAACCCTGAACCCTGAACTATTTCTCTCGCCGACACGAAACGCGGATGACCGTCTTGATATTTCCGCGGATGTTGAAATCGCCTTCGATATCGACAGCCAACGGGTCACAGGCACGCACAAAGTCTTCGAGTATCCGATTGACCACGTGTTCGTGAAATATCTTTACCGGCCGGAACGCATTTATGTAGAGCTTGAGTGATTTCAATTCGACGCAAAGCTCGTACGGCACGTAGTCGATTCTGATCGTTGCGAAGTCCGGGAAGTCCGAGAATGGGCAAATCGCGGTAAACTCCGGACAGGTGAATGATATGTTTGTCTCTTTGCCTTTGTACTTGTATTCGAATGTGTCCAGGTCGGGAAGATTCATCGCCTCTACCGGCGTTTCCTCGCTGACCAGACCTGAGTGCTCCAAGACTTCTGTTGTCATCGCGGCTCCTTCGTCCCGATTGTAGAGAGGTTTTGGACTGCTCTCTCTATCCTTAATACGCGGAACGCAGCTTGCGGCGGAAGAGAAAGCAGAGCACGAGTCCCGCAGCGAAACCGCCGATGTGCGCCATGTAGGCGACTCCTCCGCCGCCGGCTTTGTTGAAAGTAGCCGTGTACTGGCTGAAAATCTGAATCACAATCCAGAAGCCAAGCACAACAATGGCCGGAAGTTCGATGGTAGTCCATAGGAATCCCAGCGGCAGCAAAGTTCGAATGCGATTGCGGGGGAACAGGATAAGGTACGAACCGAGCACTCCCGCGATCGCGCCCGACGCTCCCAGCGACGGAATCGGGGAAAGCGGGTCAACTAAAATGTGGGAGAACGACGCCGCTAATCCGCATAGCAGGTAAAAGATCAGAAACTTCCCGTGTCCGAAGTTGTCTTCGATGTTGTCCCCGAATACCCAGAGGTAAAGCATGTTCCCGATGATGTGCATCCAGCCGCCGTGCATAAACATCGCCGTGAGCAACGTCAAGTAGATGGGGTAAGGGCCAGGCGTCTCCGGTATCCCCACAGGGCGTTGTCCAACCCGAGCTCCCAGGTCGGATGCTTCGCCTCGAACTACGACAGGTTCAGTCAGGTCAGTGCCCTTCGTTATCTCATAAGGCACGACAGAATAACCGTACGTGAAGTATTCACCCTCAGGCGTCATCACGGCCTGTTGAAACAGAAGAAACACCACAACGTTGATGGCTATGATGATGTAAACCACGATCGGTTTGGTCAGCCGACTCTGATTATCGTCTCCTATGGGTAAGAGCATGGAGTCCTCGATTAAGTAGCTAGATTTTAGTCAGCGCCCCCACTTGAATTCTATTCTACCTGCCGCTCCATCTTAATTTGCTTCGCAAGATCTCGAAATAGTCGCGATCTTTCGCGCAGACAGTATTGAAGGTCTTCGCGCTTTTGCGTATCTCGACCTTATCGCCGGCCATCAGCGGCATACCTGTCTGGCCGTCGGCGGTCAGCATGACCTCCTGCTCGCGCGTGTTCATCTGAAGCCTGATTTCTACGTTGAAGGGAAGCACCAGAGGCCGATTCGTCAACGTGTGCGGACAAATCGGACAGATGGAAATCGCCTCGGCGCCCGGGGCGATGATCGGTCCGCCCGCAGCGAGGTTGTACGCGGTCGAACCGGTGGGCGTCGCCACGATTAGTCCGTCCGACCGGTAGCCGGTGACGTAGTGCTTACCAACCCAGCAGTCGATGTCTATTATTCGCGCCAGCGCTGATTTGTTAACAACGACGTCGTTGAGCGCCGTGCCCGCGCCTACCTGATCGCCATCGCGAAGCACTCGCCAGTCGAGCATCGTTCGCTCAACGAGTTCGTACTCGCCGCGAACCACGAACTCTAGCGCCGGTATCGCCTCGTCGATAGAGAACTCCGTCAGGTAACCAAGCGTCCCGAGATTGACACCGAGGACAGGCGTACCGCGCCCGGCTACGAGGCGGGCGGTCGCTATCATCGTGCCGTCTCCACCTAGCACGATCAGCACATCGCAGTTGTCGGCGAGTTCTCTTGCGGAAGCGGAGAACGTACCGGGCGGCAAATCTTTTACGCGGTCGTTTACGAAGAGGTTGATCTCGTGATCGGCGGCCCATTCTGCAATGCGCGCCGCAAGCTCAGCCGCGCGTGGTTCATTTGGCTTGGTGATGATCCCGAGTCGCGCCGGTGGTTGCTGGGCCATAGCGATGATGCGTGATGCGTAAATACGTGACGGCTAATCACGTTTAACGCATCACGGTTTTTGTCTTTTTCCTTTTGCGTTATTCATGAACCGGCACCCATACCAAAACTCGGCGAATCACTTGTATGTTGTCGGGCTGGAGTCCGATTTCGAAGGTATCGTATTCAGTGGCAAGCGCCAGGTATTCATCGTATAGCGCGCGTAGAGCTTCGCTGGCTTCTTGCTCGATGCGCTCCAGGTCCTCGCGTAGCTCCGCTTCATCGGCCCTGTACGGTTCCTCTTTCGATCGCGGTTCCGCAGTGCCGAACACGGCGCCTGCAAGCGTTGAGAACATTCCGGCCAATCTGTTTTCGCTTTCGAAGAAATGCAGCTTATTCGAGATGAAGCTTTCCAGGTTAAGGCTTTCCGCAAACGACCCCTTCAATGCCTGCGCTTCGCGCACCTGCTGAAGCTGCAGCTCGAATCGGTTGCGCAGCCTCTTCATCTCGGGCTCAATACGGCCAAGCGCCGCATCGGCGACGCGCGCAAGAAAGTCGTCGAGCAGATCGCCCGGATCGGAAAACAGTCCAAAGACCGGGTTGAAATAGACACTAAGCCGCTTGGCCCTCACGAGTTTTCCTGTCAAGTCGGCGACGTACTGCTCTAAATCAGACTTGGTTGTCAGGTAGTTTCCCGGGCGATAGCTTATGGCCGGATCGGGCTGCGAAGCAAGTTGAGATAGCTCATCAAACTCGCCAGCCGGTGAGTCCCAGTCTATGGCGAGGTCCGACTCGGGGAGCCAGGCCGAGTAATTGCGCTCCTCGGAGTGATTCAGTCCCGCGCGAAGGCTTCGGAAGTTGACCGCGCACTCGATAAGCACCGCGGGCCGGTAGACCACCGTCCCCGCCTCGAGGTCGTCGGGCGTCTTAAGCCAGGATTCAGTGATTCCTTCGATATGTAGTCTTTCGAGTTTCTGTCCGCTCACGAGGGGTTTAAACGAAACGTCATAGACTAAAGCGTGGTGCGTATTCGCGAGAAGGTCGCGCATAGCGCGTCGCGCTAGAGACCATGCCAAGGGTTCGGTACGTGTTTAGTCACAGGCCGCAGACGTAGATTGAAGACCATGTCTACGGTACTTAGTCCAGCGTTGCAGCTCCGGCTGACTGAGAGGTCTCGTCACGATAATAAAGAATCCGGCCGCAGTTCTCGCAAATAATCAACTGGTCTCCCTTGCGAACGTCGCTGAATATCTTGGGACGGACCCTTACTCTGCACGCCGCGCATATGCCGTTGCTGCGAACCTCAGCCAGAGCCTGTCCCCGCCCCAAACGCGACATCCGCTCGTAGGTGGAGAAAAGGTGTCTAGGGATCCGGCCCGACAGCTTCTTCCGGCGCACGCCGAATTCAACTAACTGGTGATTCGCTTCCTCCTGTTCTTTGTCCAAAGCGGTCAGAGCCAGATCAACTTCTGCGCGCAAGCGCTCGACGTCAGGTGCTCTGACGGCGAGGTCGGCGTCTAGCGATTCAAGCTCCTCCATCCGTTTGAGGATTTCGGTCTCAAGCGAGCTGATGTGTTTCCGAGCCGTGTCAATCTCGCGCAAGACGGCGGTATACTCCTTCTCGTTTTGCACTCGAGTTTTGTCTCGCTCAAACTTCTCGTGGTTTTGTTGGGTGGTGGCCAGTTCGGCTTCTAGCTGTTGGCGGTCTTCGAGGGTTCGTTCGTGCTTGCTCTTCAGGTCCAGGAACTCAGCCGCGTGCTGTTTGAATTCGTTTTCTGTCTTTTCGCGCTCTTCCGGTATTTTCGAAAGCCGGTCCGAGATATGCTGTATCTCGAGGTCGAGTTCCTGGAGCTCAATGAGCTGATTCAATTCAGGGCTCACAGAGTTCCTCCACGTTTTGTTCAAGGCAGAGTCTACTACATCGACTGGCTATTCTCAAGTTTGCGGCGCATTCACCGAACTCTCCAACTGTAGACACCCTCCGCTCCTCTACGATAGACTTGAGTGAGCTGCGGCCTGATGACCGCATAACGAGTTAATAATCATACGGCAGCGAGTTACGTTGATAGAAGGAGACGATCTTGGCAAGTTTTTTGCAGATGATAATAGTATTTGTGCTCGTGCTTGGTGCGATGGTCGTAATTCACGAGTTCGGTCATTTCATCGTCGCGAAGTTCTTCGGCATTCGAGTCGACGTATTCAGCGTTGGATTTGGCAAGCGACTGTGGGGAGTCCGGAAGGGCGATACCGACTATCGAGTCAGCCTGATACCCTTGGGCGGCTACGTCAAGATGGCGGGCGAGAACCTTGATGAACAGCGGACGGGCGCGCCTTATGAATTCATGTCAAAACCCAAGTGGCAGCGGTTCTGCGTTGCGGTTGCCGGCCCCGCGATGAACATCCTGACTGCGCTCGCCATACCAGCCGCGATGGCGATGATTCACCACGAAGTGCCCGCGTATCTCAACACACCTGCGCTGGTCAAGGCGGTCGAGCCGAACTCACCGGCTGAACGAGCGGGAATCCAACCGGGCGACTTGATCGTCAAAATCGACGGAAGCTCCGACCCAAAGTGGCAATATCTTGAAGACCACATCGCAGTTAGCCCGGACCAGGACCTGCCGGTTACCATCAAGCGCGATGGCGAGCTTAAGCAACTTACACTGCACGTCGGCTCGCGCGCGTTCGATCAAGAGAAACTCGGATACTCGGGGCTTAGGCCTGAGGATCTACGACTGACCGTAAGAGAGGTTAAGCCGGGCGAGCCGGCGGCGGAAGCAGGCCTTAAGCCGGGCGACAACATCATCGCGGTCAACGGCGCTCGAGTCGAGCAGAACAGGTACGGCGCGGAGGAGATAATCCGCGTGATTCGCAGCAGCGCCGATAAGCCGCTGAGTCTCACGGTCAAACGCGATGATGCTAGTTTGGATATCACGGCGACCCCACGAATCGACCAAGGCGAGTTGCGATTAGGCTTCGGACAGGTCATAACGGGCGGTGAGACTGTGAATCAGCGATTGTCTCTGTTTGCAGCCGTCCGATACTCGGTCGACGAGAACATGCGGGTAATTCAACTGACCAAGACAGCGCTGGCTCAGGTGTTCGTCGGCAAGCGCTCGGCGCGCGACACCTTGTCTGGCCCGGTCGGGATCGCTCAGATAGTTGGACAGGCCGCCCAGGAAGGATCGATGCACGTGCTTCGCTTGATGGGCATACTCTCGTTGAACCTGGGCATTTTCAACCTGCTTCCCATACCAGTACTCGATGGCGGGCTTATTTTCATGCTTGGTCTCGAAGCGTTGCTCGGCCTGTTCGGGTTAACGCTGAGCCTGCGCATCAAAGAACGAATGATGCAGGTTGGACTGGTTATGTTGATGCTGCTGATGGGATTCGTCATCGTCAACGACATCTTGAAACAGATCCCTGGCCGCAGCGCGGCACCGCAGCAAACGGAGCAGCCCGCAAACAGATAGCGAATCGAGCTGCTCAGCTTGCGCGGCGGCATTCCAGTTTTCAGCCGGGATCCGCGCAGGCGGGTGATTCTTATCAGTTAGGTGTCAGCGGGTAATCTGCAAGACCAAGCCAGGCTTGTTAATGTTGATGTCAACTTCCGTTTTTTTGTTGAAAACGCCGCCGAAGTAAAGCAGCGCCCCGACCACAAGAATTATCGGGTATATTACTCAGCGCAGATTCTGTTTTTTGGGGCGGAGTTCACCCAGGTCTACGCCAACAAGTACGGGTCGAGAATCAAACCCGACAAGGACGCAGTGCCGGTCACAGAAAAAGCTCGCTCTCAACAGGGGATGCGCCGGAGGAAGTCTCGATGACGACTGCGCGCTCCCCAAATGCGATTAACCATCCCTACTCACCGTCCTCAATAACCTGACAGCGCGTTGACAGATTGAGTGCCAACAAATATAGTGAGCACACTCATTGAATCATAGTGAGCACACTCATTGAATAGGTGGCTGCCAACCGGTACTTGAGCTTTAGTATTCAAAGGCACGCGTAGGCCATCAACAATCAGCCACTCTATCCCCACGGCGGATACTCTTTGCGATTATGAGAAAGCTTCGTATCGGAATCATCGACCTGGTCTCCAAAGGACCAACTCGAGCATTGTTCGCACGGGTGATGAATGCCAATTTCGCAGCGATCATGCCCCAGGTCATAGCGGTGTGGTGTGAACAGGCGGGACATGACGTCACGCTCGTCTGCTACACCGGTTTTGAGAATCTGGTGGAGGAGTTGCCCGACAAAGTGGACCTTGTTTTCATAGGCGCGTTCACCGAGGCTGCGCAACTCTCGTACGCGCTGAGCAATGTGTTCCGATCAAAGGGAGCCATCACCGCGCTCGGTGGCCCCCACGCCCGCTGTTACCCGCAAGACGCGCTGAAGTACTTCGACTACGTCCTGGGATTCACCGACAAGGCGGCGGTCTCTGACGTCCTCGCGGACTGCTCACAGCACCGGCCAATCGGTATGCACATCGCGGCTAGACAACAGCCGGCCGCGCTGCCGGGGGTCCGCGAGCGATGGAAGTTCATCGAGCCGACCCTTAAGAAGGCGCCGCTGATCAAGATGGTCCCCATGATCGGCAGCCTCGGGTGTCCTTACACTTGCAGCTTTTGTATCGATTCGGTCATACCTTATCAGCCGCTCGACGTCGATGTAATCAAGGATGACTTGAGGTTTCTTTTGAAGAAGTTCAAGCGCCCGCTTGTTGGCTGGCACGATCCAAACTTCGGTGTGCGATTCAACGACATTATGGAGGCGATTGAGGAGGCAGTGCCGCCAGACAAAATCGACTTCATCGCCGAAAGCAGCCTGTCTCTGCTGTCGGAGCCTCATCTGAAGCGGCTCAAGCAAAATGGATTCAAAGCGCTGCTCCCAGGAATAGAGTCGTGGTACGACCTCGGTGATAAATCGAAGACCGGAAGGATGAAGGGGATGGATAAAGTCCGGCACGTTTCCGATCACGTCAACATGATTCTAAGATACATGCCTTACATTCAAACGAACTTTGTATTGGGCCTTGACGTGGACGAAGGTGAAGAACCGTTTGAGCTGACCAAGCGATTTGTGGATCTGGCGCCCGGCGCGTTTCCCGGGTATTCGTTGCTGTCGGCGTTTGGACAGGCTGCGCCGCTCAACCTGGAATACCAGCGCGCCAACCGGGTCTTGCCCTTTCCGTTTCAGTTCCTGAACAACAACCAGGCGATGAACGTGAAACCAAAGAACTATTCATGGCCGGACTTCTACGAGCGGGTGATCGATCTGGTCAGCTACACATACTCGTGGCGCGCAATCTTCAATCGCTACCGAGCGACCAAGACGATGATCCCTCGGTGGATGAACGTAGTGCGGGCTGTATCTTCAGAAGGCTTTGGTCGAATCAAGTACCACAGCGAAGTGCGTCGCCGGCTCGACACTGACCGGCAGTTCCGGCGCTATTTCGAACGCGAGACCACCGTGTTGCCGCAGTTTTATTTAGACCTTGCGAGAAAAGATCTGGGTCCGCTATGGGAGTGGTTGCCGGAGGGGGCGATGGATCATGATCCAAACGCTTATCTCAAGTCCATTGGCTGAGTCAGTTATTTTCTTTCACTTTTCTACGCTTCGATACTAAAGGGCTAACACGACCAGAAAGCCACTTTGAGAGCGAATCGACCCGGCGCCCGGCTATATCAGATAGCTATTTCAATAACCTGTGTTTGACAAATCACTTGCTCACCTATAGAGTCCTTGCGAACCGAGTATAGCTTACTCTCTTCTTCAGCTTTTCTGGAATCATCCAGTCCATCTGAATTCAACAGCTCACACTACACAAGCTCACTGCTAAGGCTTGAGGTAAATAGTTCTTTTAATTCGAGACGGCGGCTAGTCTGCTCTCTCGAAGCACACCTGCTCTCCGGCAATTAACGGAGATGCGCCCGGGTCTGATGTGGCCCGGACGGTCAACCGCCTGAAGAGCAGACAATCGTTAACTCGTTAGAGGCCTCGCCCGAATTTTCGGGGCGCCGACAGTATCCGCCCGCAACCGTTCCTGCGAACCGCTCGGTGCCTGCTTCCAACTTCACCAAAAGGATAAATCATTATGTCAGCTAAATTGTTTGTTGGTAATCTCTCGTTCGAAACAACCAGTGATGAAATACGCGACCTGTTCAGCGAGGTAGGCGCGGTGGAATCGTGCCAGGTGATCACAGACCGGGACACGGGCCGGTCGAAGGGATTCGGCTTCATCGAGATGAATACGAAAGCGGACGCTAACGCGGCCAAAGAGAAATTCGACGGCCAGGACCTTCATGGGCGCGCGCTAAAAGTCGATGAGGCAAAACCGAAGACTGACAGCCGCAACAACGGCGGCGGCGGCTACGGTGGCTCGCGGTACTAACCTTTGATGCTGAGCGCTCGAGGTCATTGCGATCAAGTTCGTTCGGCACAGACTGGCTGAGGAGAGAGCAGACTCGCTCTCTCCTCGGCATCTCCTACCGTCTTCATATCCTGTAAGCGACACCAGGTCGTGAAAAAATCTGCAAATTTGTTCATTGGATACAACCAACGCGCTCAGAATTCATTGCCCATCCTGATATCTCGGTCTAAGACAGAGCCAACGCGATAATCACCTGTGTGCTTTACAACCCGCTTTCGCTTAGCTATATAAGTACGCGTTGGGATTTGCAATTGAGCTGCAAAAGAGCGGGGAATCCTTAATCGGCCAGCGGCATTAGCCCAACGCTTGATCAGTAGCTAACACATAGGAGAAACAGCAATGAAAAAGTACGTAGCAGAACTGATCGGAACGTTTGTTCTGGTTTTTGGTGGAGTGGGCAGCGCTGTTCTGGCTGGTGACAAGATCGGATATCTGGGCGTATCACTTGCCTTCGGCCTCGCTCTGCTTACGATGGCCTATGCCATAGGCCCCATTTCCGGCTGCCATATCAATCCTGCTGTCACTGTGGGTTTGCTAATTACCAGGAAAGTGGCATCGAGGCAGGCAGTGAATTACATTGCCGCACAGATCACTGGTGGAATTCTCGCTGCTGTCTTGCTATTGATCATCGCCAAAGGAGCTATCGGTGGCTATGATCCCGCGGTGGCAGGTTTTGGCGCCAACGGTTACGACGCACATTCGCCAGGCCACTATAATCTCATATCGGCGTTCCTGGCTGAGACAATACTCACGTTTTTCTTGATGTTCACGGTTCTTGGCACTACCGATGTAAAGGCTCCCGTTGGCTTTGCCGGTATCCCTATTGGCCTGGTTCTCGCTCTCATACACCTGGTGGGTATTCCGGTGACGAATACTTCAGTCAACCCAGCCCGCAGTATTGCACCTGCCATTTTCGTCGGTGGATGGGCGTTGAGTCAGCTCTGGTTATTTATCGTTGCGCCTATTCTTGGCGCGGTGATCGCCGCCGTGATTTACCTTGCTATCGGGCCATCTCGTCCTGTGATCAGCGTGCAAAAAGCTGAGCGAGCACTCGATAGCGAAGTGGCTGAAAGACGACGCTAATCGACCGACGTATGAGTCGCTCCATATCGCAGCTTTAGTAGTTGCGGCTATCACCGCACGCCGTCGTAATCACAAAGCTGATCCTAAACAGTCAGCAAAGAAACAGTGATCAAGCGCAGAGAGCCAGAACCGTCTCTGCCCAATAGACTCCTGCCCGGCCGTCTCAGCAACAGCCGGTCATTTTCATGCAGCCATCCCATCCGGCTTAGGATGATCTAGCGCCACCACGCCAAAGGCACGGCACGTTTTTTGCGGTTCTGATCTCCGGGACGGCTTTGGCATGGTATTGGCCGGCTTCGGTACGCTTGTCGAGGGGTTGTGACCCATTCAAATGCAATCGCAGTTAAGCTTTCTACGATGATAGCAGGAATTGGAAGCGCCCCAGAGCTCGTAGCCGAAGCTAGCCAAGCGAGATGCATGCGCTCCCAAGGCTCAGCGTGGGTCACAACCGGAGACGGCCATGAAGCAGTTCGCAGTACTCCTAGGCATTCCGCCAGGCCGGTTGATCTGAAGCAGAGGAGCGGAAGTCCGCCCACGCGTTTGCGGGTAGAAGACAATAGTTGGATTGGCATGTAAACGCCAACTCCTCTTTTTTAATTAGGACGAAGGAGAAAACAATGCAAGTAAAAGATATTATGACCAAGAACCCAGCCTGTTGTACGGCCGACACCAATCTTCAAGAAGTTGCCATGCTCATGGTGGAGCACGACTGCGGTGAGACTCCTGTGGTCGACAGAAAGGAAAGTATGAAGCTGGTGGGTGTAATCACCGACCGTGACATTACTATTCGGACTGTGGCCGAGGGCAAGAACCCGTTGGAGATGACGGCAGGCGATTGCATGTCCAGCCCGGCGGTGACTGTTACGCAGCAGATGAGCATTGACGAGTGCTGCACGGTGATGGAGGAGAACAAGGTGCGGCGCGTGCCGGTGGTGGACGAAAAAGGCAGCTGCTGCGGCATAGTTGCCCAGGCGGACATTGCGAAACACGCCTCTAAGCAGGAGACAGGCGACGTTGTGAAGAAGGTTTCGCAGCCAACCGACGTGGCCTCATCACACGGGGCAAGTAGCTAGACGAGACGGAACGCGATAGTCCGCGTTCAATCGTCAAACATAGATGCGATGTAAACCCTGAGTCGGGGTTGGCACCCCGACTCGTCCTGGCAACCAGAAAGAGAATACAGGAGATAATATCATGGGAATCTTTGACAAGATGTTTGGGGGCGGCGCTTCCGGCGATAATGATTCACAGAAGCGTTTCGATGAGCTCAAAACCAAATACCAGTCGGTGTTGAATCAGGCCGACGAGATGCAGCTACAGTTCCAGAATCTACATATTCAGGAAAACAAGCTGTTCATCAAAGCCACTGCGCCGTCTCAGGACGCAGCCAATAAAGTTTGGGATCAGATCAAGCTGGTGAACCCAAGCGCAGACGACATCGTCGCCGACATCACTGTCAGCCCGAGCGCCGCGCAGGCAGCGGCTGTCAGCGGGCAGCCTCAGGGTCAAGGCGGTCAGACCTACACGGTGAAAAGCGGCGATACACTTTCAAAGATTAGCAAGCAGTACTACGGCGACGCGAACGAGTACATGCGTATCTTTTACGCGAACCGCGACAAGTTGCGAGACCCAGATAAGATTCAAGTGGGCCAGCAACTGTCGATTCCGCCCGCCTAAACAGGACACTTGGAAACACGGCGCTCGTTTCACCGACGAGTGCTGTGTTTTTGACTGAACCCCGTTAAGTATTAGCCGGCCAGCCCGCGGAGCAAGATCGAAACTGGCACTGGGCTGACGGCTCAAGAGCGCCCTGGTTAAACGAAAGACGCTTACAAAGTATGAGAGGACTGGAAAAGATGAACGCCACCCTTCGACTGATGAGTGCGCTTGCTGTTCTTGTCGTTTTCCTGGCCGGCGTCGGTTGCTCGACCGAGTCGACCCAGACCAACAGAAACACAAACCCAACAGCCAATACAAACGCGAAAAGCGCCGAGCTCGCAACATCTGGTCCGCCTCCGGCCAAACCTGTCGACGCCGCGCGGAACAGCCAACCGGTTACCTTACCCGTGCTCGATGCGTTCTTCGCGCAAGAGAACTTTGCAGGCGAGTTGAAGTCAAAACTGCAATTGACGGATGAGCAGATAAGCAAACTCAGGACTATCGCCCGTCAGGAGACATCCAAGCTACGCGAAAGTAGTTACGACGATCAATCCGTTGGCAAGGCGACGGCTGCCCGGGAATACGCCTACGAACAGACCAAGACAACAATCGGCGAAGAAAAAACGCGCCAGCTCATGGCCTTCATAAACGAGCGTTGGAGCGGCGAGGTCAGTGCTGCGACGACACCGGGCGCCGCACCCGCCGCGGTGCCTCGAGATACGGGTGGGGTACCGCAGGATAACCGTGTTGTCGTCAACGCACCGGCCTTTCGCATGGATCTGTTCGAAGACGGCCGGTTAACCAAGTCTTATAAGATTGGCATAGGCTATCCTGAATTCCCGCTTCCGGCCGGACTGCGTAGAGCTGAGACGATCATCTTCAACCCGACGTGGACACCGCCGGATGAACCCTGGGTTGAATCACCGAATAGCAAGGTGAAGGTGGGTGAGAAGGTCGCGGCCGGCGATAAGTTGAATCCGCTGGGACCGATCAAGATTCCGATAGGCTTGCCGTCGCTGATTCACGGTGGCAAAGCTCCAGCCAAGCTCGGTGCCTTTGCATCGCACGGCTGCGTCGGTCTAACAAATTCCCAGGTAAAGGACTTTGCGAAACGCCTTGCGCAACTTAGCGGAACGCAAATCTCCGATGAACAGCTCGCCGATTATGAAAAGAACAAGACCGCAACCAAGCCCGTGAAATTGAGCAAAGCGGTTCCGGTGGAGCTGCGCTATGAAACGATAACTGTCGAAGACGGTAAGCTTCACATTTACCGCGATGTATATGAACGTGGCACGAATACCGAAGAGAATCTGAGCAAGGTGCTGCAGACCTATGGCCTGGCCCTTAGTCAATTGAGCGATAGTAAACGCGCTGAGGTCTTACAAGGGCTAAGCCTAATGGCTCGCGACGCCGGCGGCAAGCCGGTGACAGAAACGACTAACTCTAACAGGCCAGCCGGCGCCAAAGGCGAGGCGAACAATATCGCCAGCGGCAAAGTGACTCGCATGATCAAGGGAGGCAAGAAAGCGGTTATCGAGATCGAAGCGCTCATAGGTAAAGGCTATCCCGCCCCTGTAGATCTGGACGCGGGCGTCGCGCCGAAGACACCAGCGCCCCGCTCTCGCCGGCGAAGGTGAGAATTACACGTCAGTTGAGCGTATCATCGGCACTTCGCGGGTTACATTCCTGTTGGGCCGAGTTATTTTCAAATGTTGTCCAATACTGCACAGAAAGCCAACCACTATCTGGGCGTAGCATTGGAACGTGCGTGAAGCGGGGCTGGGATAAGGCGTCGGCGCGCTCAACACGAATGATAATGCGTGAGCCGTTGACTTCGAGGTGAACCATGCTTTGGACAATTTTGGTTATTCTGCTGGTCCTGTGGCTGCTGGGGATGCTCGGCGGCATCGGCGGTGGATTGATCCACCTTCTGCTTGTCGTTGTGGTGATAGTGTTGATCTTCAACCTGGTCAGTGGTCGCCGAGGGACGGTGTTCTAACACGAGCACGCTCGACCGGCACATCCGTTGCAGTTCTTAACCCGCCACGGACTGTTGAGAGCTTTATCGACCAGTTTCGATACACTGGTCAGGGATGGCGACTCAATCCAGTGCAATCAACGTACGCTCGAGAGGCGAGCGGCAAGTTGCCCGGTTCAAGGGCGTCCGCAATGACCTTAAACAAATGTGACTGTGCAACCTTGGATCTCTTTAACCGAAGTGCGACTAAGCACGCGGTGCCCGAGGGCTGCACCGCGCGAGAACCAATAGAAGGAGGATTAAGCTATGTGTAATCACGAGAGAAGGATGGTGAGCGGGGTTTTATCCCTGCTGCTGATCTTGGTATTAGGGGCTCCGGCGTTGAGTCAACGACTAGTAACGGTGCCGGCTGGCACGGTCGTGCCGCTGCGGATCGATACCGCCCTGAGCTCAAATTCCTCACGTGTCGGGGAACGCTTTACTGCGACGGTTTTTCAATCTGTGGTAATTGACAGTCGAACGGTTCTGCCCGAACGGTCGAAGGTCGAAGGTAACGTCACCGGGGTTAGTCCTGGGGAGCGCGGCAGAAGGCCGGGGACAATCGCCGTTGCATTCGACAGAATAGTTCTCCCCAATGGCAACTCAATCCCCATAGAAGCGACGCTCACGGCGCTCAGCGAGGAAGGGCGCCGCAAGATTGAACAGGATATGCGCTATCAGGAAAGAGTTGATAGCAGCGCGCGGACTCGACGCCCAGTAGTCTTTCTTGGAGTCGCGGGAGGAGGGGGCACGACAATTGGAGTCGCCGGTAGCGGCGCTGAGAGTACAACCGTGGGGACAATACTCGGCACGTTGCTGAGCAACGGCGACAGGGCAGAAGTGCAGCCCGGCGCCGAATTCGGGATGGTGGTGGAACGTTCCTTCAACGTTGACGCCGAGCTACCCATTAGAGCGGGCGATCGCGACTTTAATGACCGCGACAATGGAGCGCAGCCTCAAGGTGTTTTAACTTCGTCCGATTCCATACGTGCCGCTCAAACCGCTCTTAGAGGCAGGAACTACTACAATGGTCCCGTCAATGGCGTGATGAACCAGGCGACACGGGACGCGATTCAAAACTTCCAGCATGACCGCAGCATTGCACTGACTGGGGAGTTGGATATAGCGACAGCGCGGGCGCTTGGCATACCGGCCGATGTTGCCGGCCCTCCGATGCAGACCGTATTTGCTTCGGCGGAATCGATTCGATTCGCTCAGATCAACCTCAGGGATCGCGGCTACTACACCGGCCCTGTTAATGGAGTTATGAATCAGGCGACGCGGGCTGCGATTCGTCAACTCCAGCGTGACCGCAATCTCACCATGAGTGGTGATCTGGATTCAAGGACGGCGCGCGAGTTGGGCATCGCGAGCGATGCCGGCATTGAGTCGGCGGCTATTGAAATCGCGAACGCGCGCGCAGAACGGGTCGGCGCAGGTTCGATTCGCATTAGCGCAGACGTTCACACTCAAGGCGCCGGCTGGCAAATTTTCGTCAGTCGCTTTGTGACCGCTAACGTCTTGCATGTTTACGTGCGCGGTGTGCCTCCACGATACTCGGCGGGCTCGGCGATTGATCATCACCCGTTTACCGAGACTTACAACGATCTGCCAAACGTGACGCGCGTGGTCATTCACGGGCCGCAGCGTGATTTCGCTGCTGATCTGCTTCGCGAAGCAGGTGGCACGCCCGTCGCGGCCGGCATCGGTAATCCACGCAATATTGTTGTTCTGGCAAACCGCCTGTTGCAGGATTTTCAGCGCGAGTTGAACATCCGAAACAATCGGGGCCAGGTGGTCTTTGATACGCGGCGCGATTTCAAGCCTAACGAGGTTGAGGTGCTTTCTCAGATAATCAGCCTTCAGGCATCGGCTGAGCTGTATAGTCAGTTAACGGCCTCGATCACCGACCCGGATGCTGTCAAAGGCGCGGCTAGCGGGCTGATGCGGCAAGCTCGCTTGCTTGAGCGAATCATGAGGCGGGATACTCAACTTGCGCTTTCACAAATAATGCGAACCGACTGGGACCTGTTGCAGGCTGAGCTTGCTCGGATCACTGTGACTGACGCCAACGCGGACGGCGACACAATTCGGTAAGCGGTGTTGAATGATGGGAAGAGGAAACTCTTCCCATCATTCAATCGCTGCGCTCTCGCCTACGAAAAGGACACACGCTAACAAAGGGGGTTGAACTAATGCAACAATGCACGTGTACATCGACACACCACGATAATCATTCAGGTGCGGCTTGCAATCAGCCAGCGACGACTGAGGATTCATATTGCGAGGTGTGCGGCGATAAAACAGCAAAGGAGCGCGCCGACACAGCGCCAGACATGCCGTCCTATGAGCCGCGATAGCACTTCACGGCGAGCGCCGTCGAAGCGTCTTCTGCCTAGACAAGAGTGCCACACAATTCGCTTCACTACTGACCAACAATTCTTTTCGAAATTGTGCAGTAGTGGACGGAATCCCATCCCCGAATAGGAATATCATTCGGGTTATAGCGATTTGCTGAAAGAGAAAGGAGAGAGAGAACGATGAGTATTATCGCGATGATTGTATCCGGTCTGATCATTGGCGTGATTGCCAAACTCTTGATGCCTGGCCGCGATCCAGGTGGGTTCATTGTCACCATTCTGCTGGGTATTGCGGGCATGTTCCTGGGCAGTTACATCGGTAGGGCGGTTGGGTTCTATGAGCGTGACCAGCCTGCGGGATGGATCGTGTCGATACTGGGAGCGTTAGTTTTGCTAGTGCTCTATCACCTGCTGGTTGGCCGCCGCCGTGCTTAGCATAGGCGACGATTTAGGTAGGTAGGATGAAGCAGCGGGATCTTGAGTCTTTAATCACCGGGTTGTTGCTGATGGGAGCGACCGTGCCGGCGGACGCAGTAGACCAGAATAGGCAGCAACGCAAACAGCAGGGTAAGGCCGAGCAGCAACAGAGCGAATTTTAGGAGCCACAGCATCAGCCCCCGCTTTTGGACTAATGGCAACATACAAGGAGATTTATGTCTATAGCTGAAGTTGAAACAACAAATGTATTACTAGACGAAGAGCGGCGACAGGCTTCGCATCAGGAGGTCAAGGCCTCGATTGATGACGATGTCAATGCCCGCATCAAGCAAGAGTCGGCGCGAGTCGAGCCAAAGGAAGCGGCCGAGGTGGCTGGCGTGGCTCAGGAGCTAAAACAAAAGTCCGTGCGCGAAGCGGTGGGAACTGAACGTGAGCTGGGGCGCGGCAGAGCCGCTGCCCGGATCTCACAGGTAGTCGATTACGTCTTCTATCTCATCTACGGCCTGATCGCATTAGAGTTCTTGCTCGGGCTGATGGGCGCGCGAGCCAGCAATGGATTCGTCAAGTTTATCGGCGCCGTCACTGGACCGCTGCTAGCGCCCTTCGAACGCATAGTGGGAACTCCGTCGTCCGGAGCATTTCAAGTCCGGATATCTTACTTGTTCGCGCTCGTTGTTTATATCTTGATTCATCTTGCAATCAATGGTGCGTTTCGTTTGGTCGCGCACCGCAAGGTAACGGTGTAAGGCTCATTCAATGGGTTCATGAGTTCCAATCGACTTAAGCTATCAATGCCCGCCTGGACTTCCTCCGAACATCGAGCCGGTTGAGCACCGGTCACGGTATGGACGGTCAAACAGCGGCCCGGGTCTTCGAGCCCTTGGTCACCACCAATCGGCAGTCTGAGACTTCCTAGAGTCTTTCGCGGTAGCGATTAACAGGACCACTGCTTGATTCGTCCAGATCCTTCGAAGTAGTCAGGAATCGATTGCGGCTTCCCGCCAAACTTAGTCGCTACCTCTTCCGAGGTTAGGATCACCGGCTTCTTTTTCCTCTGTGCCCGTACAAGCGTGAAGGTCGTCCAGTCGCGATTCAGCGCTTTCTCGAAGAAGAACTTGATCCCGCAAATGGCGATGGTCGATGCCGCCCGCGAGTACTTCTTGACATTCTTGAGGTACAGGAAATACTGTCGTGGTTCTTCCTCGCTGAAAAAGGAGCGACCAACATGACCAGGAAGAGAATGACCGTGCTGGCCGTACCCAGCATCGTGGCTGTAATAGCGGCCGCTTGCACTTTCAGCTTCTCCACAGTCCGGATCGCCGACGCAAAGATGGCCAAAGGCGTCAGCGACAAAATGGAGCCTATCGAACCCACCAGCACCTTTGAGACAACCGACGGCGTTGTTCACTGTCTGGTAGTGCTCGGCAACGCCCCCGAGAAAACGCGGGTGAAAGCGGTATGGACTGTCGTTAATGCGCAAGGCCAGAAGCCAAACGACAAATTCGGAGAGACCGCGGTTGAAGGCGGCGGGGCGAAGAACGTCGTCGACTTCACCTACACACCCCCGCCAGCCGGTCTTCCTGTTGGAGAGTACAAGGTCGATATCTATCTGAATCCTCAACCCGGAAAAGAAGAGCAGCCTGCAAAGAGCGTCACGTTCTCGGTGAAGTCAGCCCGCCCGATGATCACCGCGGCGACCTTGTCGACGAGCGAAAACGGCAGTTCAGTAACCGAGTTTCCGGCCGGCACTCCCATCTTCTTCTGCGCCGTCGATCTTCGAGGCGCCTCCGCCGGCACGAAAGTGAGTGCGAGTTGGGTTGCCGTCGAGGCCAGAGCCACCGAGCCGAACTTTGAGATACGCCGGTTACCGGTAGTTCTGGAGGCTGGCCAAAACAAGGTGAACTACAATCTGAAGTATGACACCGGGTTTCCGCCCGGACGCTATCGAGTGGATCTATATCTGGGGGACTCGACCACTGCTGATATGAGTGTCGCATTCACCGTGGCTGAATGAGCTAGCTCGCGTTGCCGAATCGGATAACACATCGCCATCCGGAATGCTTGCGATGGCAATCCCCGCCGAGACGCCGCCGGTTGTCGGGGCGGTCTTCTCGTGCTTAAGGCGGATGACTAAAGAGTGGCTCGCTGACAACGATGTCCTGAATTGGGAAAGAGGTTAAATCAATGAATGCCCGAAGAATGTGTTTTAGATCGACCCCTGTCATTGTAGCCTTTGCTGTTCTGCTGCCAGCCTTATATGCCTTACCCAAACATCAATCGAGACAAACAGAGAGTATAGCGCCGCGCCCCTCATATCAGGTAAACCTACTCCCAACCCTTCTTTTGAAGAGGGTGAGGATTACCCAACCGGATGGGAGATAGAAGGACGGGGCGAAGGTACTTTCAGATGGAAGAATGCAAGAGGGCACACTACGGAGCACGGACTGTCAATCCGGAATTCTGGAGCAGGATCTAACCTGAGGTGGGTGACAACACAATACATCTCCATTGAACCTGGTCACGATTATGAGATATCTGCATGGTATCGGAATACTACCCAAACCAGCACAATATCTTTTCTAGCTATCTTCTGGGGACGAGATCAAGTGGCACTAGGTAGCACAGGGATTTGGCAGATGAAACCGACGAAGGAGTGGGCGTATCGGAGTTTTGCAATCTTAGGCAAAAATATAGAAAAGAGCTTTTCGGGAGCTGTTAGAACAAAGCTGTCGTTTGGGGGTTCCACGCGAGTAGCTGATCGCGGCGGGATATGGATTGATGACGTTGAATTTAGAGATGTAACGCCGCAGCAATGATAGTTGAGGAGCGAGGATGAAGTCGAAAAACCCGATGTACATGTCATTGGTTCTTGTTTTTTTTATCTCCGGTGTCCAGCTTGATGAAGCACGATCCTCACTTTTCATCAATCCCCAATTCCCGGTGAAGGTCACGAACGATCTAGTCTACGCCGCTGCACCAGTGCAAAGCCCGGAGCCTACTGAGAAGCCGTTGCTCCTGGACTTGTATGAACCCGACGGAAGCATCGCGCCACGCCTTCGTCCCGGTTTTATCGTCGTCCACGGCGGTGGTTTAGTTTTCGGTGACAAGCGAACCGAGAACATGGTCGAATTGTGCCGCGAGCTCGCCGCGAGAGGCTACCTATGTGTCTCTATCAACTACCGACTTCGAGGGGATGATCCTCCAGGCCAAGCCGGCACTCCTCTCGCCCGCACTCTCAACGCTGCCATTGAGGACGCTGGGCGGGCGGTGGCATGGCTCCGCAATAATGCAGGTCGCTACAATGTAGATCCGGCGCGAATCGCGGTCGGTGGCAGTTCGGCTGGCGCTGCGATCGTGCTGCGACTCGCCTATGGCGAGACACGTCCAAGAGTTTCGATAGCGGCAGTACTATGCTGGATGGGCGGATTAGATGGTAATGAGAAAATCCTTGACGCCGAGGAGCCTGCGCTATTCATTGTCCATGGTGCGGATGACAACGCAGTACCTGTCTCAGAGGCTTACGCATTGGCTCAGCGCGCAAGGCGCGTTTCAATTCCATACGAGCTATATGTGTGCGAGGGACTGGGGCACAACGTCCCGCTCGACCGCCGCCCGGCTGGAGTGTCGTTGTACCATCGCCTGGCCGATTTCTTATACGAGCAAATGGACTTGTCGCATTTGGGACGGAAAGCTCAGGCACGTCGGCGTGTGCTGTCAAACGCGCAATCGGACATGCGACCGATTCCATGTCCTAAATAGTTTTCAAAAGCAAACAAGGCAAATGACTGATCGTGCATCTGAACGCATCAAATATGGCGCTGCAAAAATGAAAGATCGGTTGGATTGCAAGTAGTGCCGCGCTTGCACCGAAGCGTCCGAAGAGGGTTTCTCATGATGCGGATTGGTACTCACAGATTCCTGATTAATCAGCCTGGCAATGAAGCGTTGAAAATAACCCTACTGCCAGGAGGAGACGGAAAGGGCGAGTACTTGTTTATCAGGACGCGTGTGTTGAGGAAGGTTCCGAATGGCAAGTAACAGTTACTCATTTTTGCCGCGACTCGGATTCTGCCAGCATCTCTCGTACATCATCGGTAAGGGCATCAAGCAATACGGGTTTATTCATTGCCCGGTTGGCTCCCGCTCTGATTGCGTCCTCCATTTCTTCTTTCCCCATAGCAGTCAGGACCAGGATCGGTACGTTTTTAAGCTCACGTTGGGCCCTGAACTTGTTTGACCATTTCGACACCATCAAGTCCAGGCATACTGACGTCGGTTATTATGAGGTCGGGAAGCTCGGCGCCCGCCATATAGAGACCTTCGCGGCCATCACTGGCAGCAACAACGGTAAAGCCTTCGGTAGTTAGGTGCAGGTGGGTGAGTTCGCGTGTATCGAGGTTATCGTCGACAACAAGTATCTTCTTCGGCATAGGGGAGCCGTCGCAACTTCCGTACTATTCTCACAAGCGTTCAGTCAGCAGACCCAAATATTCTTACCTAATTTGAATTGGTCCTTCAAGGCTGCAAGATACACCTGCGATGTCCGCTTTCATGGCCGCTATACCATTTTTTCCAGCAACCCCCGATCACACCGCGATTCAGCTTGTGGTTGCCGGAAGAAGATCGCCTGTGCATCATCATCGTTGAGGGCGCCTCGGGGAGCGCCGGCATCCCTGCCTGCGTAGCGTCGCGCGAGAAAGAGAATAGCCGTTAGCTGGAAAGAGGCAGGCAGGGATGCCTGCGCTCCCGGGAGGTCGATCTGAACAACGCGATGGATATGGAAGAAACGAAATACACGCGAGTCGAGTACGAGAGACGATTCCTCGTTTCACCGAATGCGGACTGGAGGAGCGCCGTCGAGTCTTACTCGAAGACCTTCGAGGACAAGTACCTTCGAGACACAAGACTTCGGCTAAGAATCCTGACGGATTCGGACACCGGCCGCCGCGTTATCAAGCTGAACAAGAAGTTCGAGTCGCCCTCGCCCTGGTTCCGGACGATCAGCCGCATTGTCCTGTCGTCTGGTGAGTACGCACTCCTCGATGGCCTCGACGGAGATCGCCTCAGGAAGATTCGCTACTATCACAACTATCTTGGCCGGGTGTTTTCGATCGACGTCTTCGAAGGCGAACTCGAAGGGCTGGTTCTGTGTGAGACGGAAGCTGACGGCCTCGGAGACTTGATGATGGCCGAGCCGCCTCCTTACGTAAAAGAAGAAGTGACCGAGGATCCTTTCTTCGAGGGTGGAAACTTATGTCGGACCACACGCGAAGCCTTGACCAGCAAGATCTCCCTGCTCGAGTAAGTCGCAGTGCCCTCTGCGATTGCAGATGTAGCGCCTAATCTCGGAAGAGTGATCTAACGGGTTATTGCGCAGACACATCGAAGCCGAAGACTAGCGCGAACCGCACGACGACGCGCACAATTACTGGGCAGAAGGAAGTAGCCATGGAGACTGCAGCGCTGAAGGCTAAGGTACGCGCCACCTGTAGACTGACGCGGGCAAGGCATCGGCGAAGGGTGAACTGCTCCCCGCCTGGGAATCAAGATGCCCGTCCGTGTTGCTGAAGCACCCAGTGAGCAAATGCCACTCGCGTTGCAGGTAAACATGGATGCGAGTGATCGGAGAGGCGAGCTTGAGTAACGGTAGACCAGCCGTCCGCAGAACCACAATTGTGCTTGTCGTGTCAGGCGTGTTAGCGATTTTGGTAGCCGTGCTGGTGCTGAATCTCCAGGCGCCTCCCCACTCGAGGGTCACGCCGCCACCGATTCGTCCCGCCCCGGCAAACTCGAGATCGGCAACACCCGAAATAGGACCCGGTCCTGCTCCCGCGCAGCCGCGCGAACCGAAACCGGACCCACTGCTCGTAGCGCCACCGCCACCTGTCGCATCAGCGGCCGCAGGAACAAGCACGGTCACCGAAGCGGATATCGATTACCTTGCTGCGAGAAATCTGTTGGTACCCGTAGAGGGCTTGAAAGCCAGCCAGTTGCGCGACACTTTTAATCAGGCGCGCAGCGAAGGGCGACGGCATGACGCGATCGACATAATGGCGCCACAGGGGCTGCCCGTTCTTGCCACGACTGACGGCACTGTGATCAAACTCTTCCAAAGCGACAGAGGCGGAATAACTCTTTATCAAATCGATCCATCGGGCCGATACGCTTTCTACTATGCACACCTGGCGCGCTATGCAGACGGGATCGCGGAGGGAAAACAACTTAGGCGCGGAGATGTGATCGCCTATGTCGGCGACACCGGAAACGCCGGCCCTGGAAACTTCCACCTCCATTTTGCGATCTTAAAGCTTACCTCGCCTCGCCAGTGGAGCGGCGGCGATCCGATCAATCCCTATCCGTTGCTCGCCAAGTGAGTGTCGGGCCGCTTTGATGTATCACACCTTGCCGGTTGTGCACTTGTACCAACGAGCACGAGCCTCGTAAACGAGTTTCACGTCATCGATAAAAACTATAATGCGCAAGGGCGCTACTGTGAGAGCGTTCTAATCACTGCCAGTGGAATTGGCAGGACACTCTCAAACCACCGCTTTGCCTAAGAGGTCATGTCGACGGGAAGTCAGTGCCCATATGAAAAGTGGCTATCTGTCCAATAGTGAACATACGGGGACGCGTTGTCATGCCATTCATCGTGACTGACTACTAATGCCGGACACATCAACCAGGAGGGCTGATGAAATACACGCTTCGACTCTGGGTAAGCATGCTCTTTTTTGTGCTCCCCATCTCCACATTTGCGCGCCAGACCGATACCGGCATTTCAAACATAACGGCCGGCCTCACCAAACAGAGTCGTTTGATAACTCTGCGCGGGCGAGTAGTTGATGCTCGAACCGGAGAGCCTGTAGCAAAAGTCAAGATCATCGTTGTTGGATCTCAACAAAGCACCTCCACTGATGAGAACGGTGTGTTCAGTTTAGAAGGGATCCAACCGGGCGAGCTTGATCTGTACATTACGACGGTTAGTTATGGGTTGGTCAAAAAGACAATTACAGTCAAAGACGCAGAAAAGGCTGAGGTGGAGATTGCGCTCAATCAGGAAGGTGCCACATTGACTGAAAAAGTCACAGTGTCCGCAGGCCCCTTTGAAGAGATCGAAACCAATGCGTCCTCCGAAAAGGCTCTCAATAAGACAGAGCTACAATCGCTCTCTATGGTGCTTGTAGGTGATCCGTTACGAGCATCTCAGGCGTTACCGGGCGTTACTGCCAATAATGATCTGCGAAGTGAATTTGCGGTTCGCGGCGCTGGTTATGAACGAATCGGAATCTATGTGGATGGAATACTCACCGATGATTTTGTCCACACGGCAATCTTAGACAATGAAACGGACAACAAGCTTTCGCTCTCAGTCATTAACTCCGACACAATAAGCGGTCTGTCTTTCTTTAGTGGTGCTTTCCCTGCGAAGTATGGGGAGAAAACAGCAGGCGTGCTCAATCTTGAAACAAGAGATGGCAATCGCATCAAGCCATCGGGACGCTTCTCGACCGGCCTACTCAATACCGCCGGAGTAGTCGACGGGCCGTTCTCGAATAAGAAGGGTTCCTGGCTCATCGCCGGCCGCACCAGCTACCTTGATTACTTGCAGCGCCTCATAGAGAACATAACTAATACCGGAGCCAATAAAGATGAGCAAGCAAACGCGCATCTTGATTTCACCGACATTCAAAGCAAAGTAGTCTATGATCTTTCATCCCGTCACCAGGTCGGAATCTCTGCGATTTATGGAATATTTCTTGGCGCAGACCCGGCCAGCGCTAGTCAGGTTGATCCGAATGATCTGAGCAAGATCGACTCCCGCAACTTACTGATTAATGGCCACTGGAATTATTCACCGAACGCCCAACTGCTGGCGCAGACGCGAATCTTTGCCTTGCAAACGAATTCAACGAGCGTCAATCGAAACAACGCGGCTATCGATGACAGAATCCGCACGCAAATCGGAATTCGCAACGACATGAACTTTCTCACTCATCGTGCGCACCGTATTGAGGGAGGCTTTTATGTTCGCTCAATAAGCTCAACCCAGACCAGCAATTTCTTCAAGATATCTGAGCCATCGGCATTTGAAACTCTTGAGAGCTTTGATCGTGACGCCATGGAGCAGGCCTATTATGCGCAGGATACCTGGAGTAGCGAGCGCAAAGGCCTCTCAGTAACGGGTGGCGGCAGGATCCAGCACAGTGGATTAACCGGCGAGACTTTGTTTTCTCCCCGCGCATCACTCGCAGTATCGACGTGGACTAATTGGAAATTGCGCGCGGGCTTCGGCAAGTACTATCAGTTTCCCGACTTCAGGCAGCTCTTTGGCTATCTCGGAAATCCCAACCTGCGTGCCGAGCGGGCGACGCACTACAATTCCAGCATAGAGCGGACATTCGGGGACAGGACTCGTGTATTGGCTGAAGTATACGATAGAGAAGACAAGGATCAGATTTTCAGCCTCTCAGAGCCGCGCATCCAGGCAGGTCAGATCACAATTGATGGGTTTCCATTTCAAAACTCATTGCGAGGCTACGCGCGGGGAGTCGAGTTGTCGCTGCAACGGAGAAGTGCCAACGGCCTCACCGGGTGGATTTCTTATGCGTATTCGCGGACTCGTTTGCAAGATCAGCAGGACAATCTCAGTTTTGTCAGTGATTTCGATCAGCGTCACACATTGAATATGTATGGGAGCTATCGTCTGACAGCAACGTTCAACATGAGCGCACAATGGCGGTACGGGAGCGGATTGCCCTGGCGTGGGTTCCTTGAGCAGATAGGGTCAAGTTTCTCAGTCGGCAGCGGGAGGAACACTGTTAGATTGCCGTACTACAGCAGAGTTGATTTGCGAGCTAATAAAGCATTTCTTTTTAAGAAGTGGAAGTTGACCCTTTCCGGAGAAGTCTTGAATGTGCAAAACCGGAAAAATTTCTTGGATGTTCGTTCTGATCCAGTCAGGATCAGGTCTCGTGGCAGAGCGTTTTATGGACTGACGGATTTAATGCCTATCTTGCCTTCAATCGGCGTGGCATTTGACTTCTGAAATACAGCTAATTCATCAAAAATCCGTTTGACTGACTACTAGGATCCCCCAACCTATTTTCGAAGATTGTTTCAATTTTGGACAGAAACCCAGTGAAACGAAAGAGTTTGCACTGGAGCTAATTTCAAAACTGTTCAATATTGGACTGAAGGATATTCGGCGATGGCGTAAGCTTACTGGGAGCTAGTTAGAGAGACATTATGAGAAGAAACAACAGTCAACTAAACACATTGCCAACAGTAGCGCTCTGTCTGCTATGTCAACCAAACTGACGGACACGTCCGGCAACCCTAGCGAAAACTACCACTGGACACAGATGGCGGCGGTGCGACGGGAGGGGCAGCAAGAGTACTGGCGTCCAGATGTCAGTGCGCTTGAACTGACGCTACCCGAGATCATTAGCATTGAAAGGTGAGTGAGAAGGGAGCTTTATCCATGAGCACGCACAGATTAGATGAGAGCGTGGCGCTCGACCGCCGGGTGAAAAGTCGTGCGGCGCTTGCGGTTGGAAATAAGGCTATTTATCCGGGTCAAGGCCCCTGCCGAATTTGCCGCGTCGTCACGAGAACGGTCGATGGCCGAGTGATGATGTTCTACCAGTTGACTGTCCTGGACGATAGCGGCGGCGAGTTGTTCGTCCCAGTAGAAAAAGCGCGGGCCATAGGTGTCCGGTTGCTGATGAAGCGGTCTGAGATTCCTCCGCTTCTGGCCCATCTAAAAAAGAGCGCCAAGGCCGCCGATAACTGGAAGCAGCGCGCCAGTGACAACTTGAAACTGTTCACTTCGGGCTCGCCATTTGACCTGGCTGAGGTCGTCGCGTCACTGACGGAGTTAAGCGATACGAGAACGTTAACACTGGGTGAATCCGGGACGCTTGCACGCGCGAGAAGGCTGCTGATTTGCGAGATCTCTGAAGTGATGGACGAGACAAAGATGGCGGCTGAGGAACAGGTAGACCAGGCTCTCACATCGCGAAAGTAGATACTGTTATAGCTTGCGGTATGCAATAACGCGAACCTCTCACGGCTGGTGCTCGTGGGCATCATCACGCAGCCACCGTTGCTGCCGGACATCGCCGATGTCCCTGCTCCAGGCAATTTCGCTGGCGGCGCATTGCCGATAAGCAATTCGAACGGAAGTTCTTTCATCCTCTCTGAGTGCTAATAAGACACAATGAACGGTAAAAGGACAATTATGCCGAGTGTTCCCACACACCGGCACTCGCCGATTTGATTGAGACGCGCTGATTGGCCGTTAAACAAGTTGATTTCTGCGAGAGAATTGCTTGCTTCATGCGAAAAGAAGGCTGGCACTCATTTTGCTCCGCTTGAAGACAGATTTCTGTGCACAGTTTTCAGGAGTGCCGCCAGAAATAAACTCAGCAAGGAGCGCGATAATGGATCAATTCAATAGCAGTGAGAGTTTGACCGCAGGAAAACAGAGTTCTAGTTTCGGATCACAATCAACGAGCGGTGGTTCCACCCTCGACACAATCAAGGACACGGTTGCCGACAAGCTGCACGCCGCGGCGGGTGCCCTTCAGCAGAAGGCCGGGCAGAATCAAGAAAACGCAGTTGCCGGATACGCTGGTCAGGCCGCCGGCTGGCTGGATGACGCCGCCGAGTACGTTCGGGAAGTAGACCCGCAAAAGGTAAAGTCAGACCTTCAAAATCAGATACGGAGCAATCCTGGCCGCAGCTTGCTGGTAGCCGGAGCTGCCGGGCTTCTGCTCGGTATTCTACTCAGGAGGTAAGGCGTATGCAGACGCGAAGGGAACTTGATCGGAGACCTGAAGCAACCTTGCCGCGCGAATCGTTCGGCGAGCTGCTGAGTCAACTGGCTAACAACTCCGCGGCTTTGGTCCGCGACGAGATTGAGCTTGCCAGGCAAGAGATGAGCGAGAAAGTCAGCGTGCTTCGCTCCGGGATACTGATTGTGGCAGTGGGGTCGCTCATCGGCCTGGTAGCAATCCTGACGCTAACGGCGGCCGCTGTCATCGGGCTGGCGCAATACGTCGGCCCCGGCTACGCGGCGCTCATCATCGGCGGGACGCTTGCTCTCATTGGAGGCATAACGGCCTTAGCCGGGCTCGGCCAAATCAAGCGAACCAGCCTTAAGCCAACACAAACTATCGAGACACTTGAGGAGGATAAAGAATGGCTGAAAGAACTAACGTAGCGATTCAACAGCGCGTGCAACAAGACGAATCACCGGATCGAAGCGCAGTCGCAATTCGTCAAGACATTGCTGCCAAGCGCGAGTCTATCTCCGAAACGGTAGACAAGCTCGGCGATCGCATCCACGAGACGTTCGACTGGCACGAGTACGTCGCTGATTATCCCGCGGTCGCGTTGGGGTTGGCTGCCGGAGCCGGTTTTCTAGTGGCAGGAATCTTCAAGCGAAATCCCACGCCGCAGGAGCGAATTTTCGATGCAGTGGCCGATCTCACAGAAGACATCACTGACCGCATCGGCGGGGTTATGGCAGGAGTGATACAGAAGAAGTTGTTCTCTAGCCGCACGGTGAAGGCAGCAGCTACCGCGATGATCGCAAAGGCAGCGGTGGATTTTCTGAAGAACCAGTTAAACGGCGCGATAGCTGGCGACGATTCGCGGCGTAGCCGGCCAACCACTCAGAGCAACGCGCCCAGCAATTCCGATACGAATGTTCAACCGTCTCGCTCCTCTACGGCAGGTAGGTAGGGGCTGACATCTTAATTCATCAAGGAGGAACGTAAATGGAATCGAACAAGAATGTAATCGAGCACAACACGACCGGAGGTAGTGCTAATAAGCCGTCTACCACAACCGGACAATCATCTACTGGCACGTCGGGGCACGCGAGCACTGCGCCCCAACGGGCGCGCGAAATAGCGTCAGACGTTGGCAGCGGCGTACAAACTGCCTACGATCAGACGGTGAAGGCTGTAGGCGAGGCGTACGAAAAGACGAGCGAAGTCTTAACCAACACCTACGATCAGACGATGACCTACGGCCGCGAGAATCCTGGCAAGCTTACCATGATCGCGTTCGGGGCGGGCATTGGGATAGGCATACTTCTCGCCTCCGGTTTTGGTGGCGGGCGCAGCCGCAACAGCCGTTTAGCGGAGCCTATCGTTGGCGCGCTTTCGCAAGTCGCTTTGGAGTTTTTCAGAAGATAATTGATGGCCAGTTACGAACAGTGAATCTTTCTCACACTGACGAGGCCACGGAGGCGCCGCGCGATTCGGTATCTCTGTGGCTATTTTTATTGGCTCCGGCCAATCTCCGAAGTGCTAATCAAGATTTCAAGGCTCTTGCCCCTCCCGGTGGACGAATAAGTTTAGTACCACGGCACATTTGTTGCTCCTTCTTTTTTCGAGACTGTTAGGCCTGGTATCGGATGGTTTCGATACGATGGTTAAGGGAATGGTGATCCATTTCGGCACAGTCAACCGAGGTTCTAACTTTATCGCAGGCATTCAGGCCGGCGAAATAAACGGATTCAGGGGGTCACAATGAGTGAATATCGGGAAACGCGAACAGAAGTTGAAGATGTACCCATCAAAAGAGCTCGGCCAGTCGTCGAGACTCAATATGATTCAGTAGTTCACGAAGAGCGAGGCATGTCCGGCGGGGCGGTAGCAGCTATTGTCTTGGCAGCCATCGCAGCGGCCGTAGTAATCACAATGCTGATCCTCAACAATCAGCAGAGGAACACTGAGGAAGAACTGGCACAAGAGAGGGCGAGAACCGCTGCTGCTCAGCAGGTGCCAGCGCAGCAGCCGTCACAGCAGCAGCCAGTCATAGTCATGCAGCCATCCCAGCCATCGACAGTGCCAGTACCCGTTCCTGTTCCTTCGCAGCCTGCGCCTGCGGCAACGCCAACGACGCCTTCTAGCACGGAGCTTGAGGTAGACGTAAACTCGAAGCTGCTGGACGATCAAGATCTGCGATCTTCTTCAATCGATGTGAAGGTCTCAGGCGGGACGGCCACGCTAAGCGGTCGGGTACCGAGCGAGGAACTAAAGACGCGGGCGGAAAGGATCGCCAAGACGGTGAAGGGCATCCGCAGCGTCATAAATAACATTGTCGTGAAGCCGGAGTGAAGAGGCTGAACAGATCCCTTGGAACCAGCTTGCTTATATAACAGGGCTGCGGAAATTGTTCCGTAGCCCATTCCAAACACGTTCGTAAAAAGGAAGCAAGATGAACGCGTACGACTTATTGAAGGAAGATCACAAAAAGGTTGCTGATATCTTCCAGAAACTGGAGCCGACAACCGAGCGAGCAATCAAAACCCGCGAAGAGCTGTTCAGCAAGCTCAACAGTGAACTGGAAGTTCACGCGGCTGTCGAGGAGCAAATCTTTTATCCGGTTCTCAAGGAAGCGGCCGAAACGCGCGACATCACGTTTGAAGCGTTTGAAGAACACCGCGTTGTGAAAGAGCTGCTAAAAGAACTCGGTTCCACCCCCAAAGACACCGAGGAGTGGACGGCCAAGCTGACCGTTCTCCAGGAGAACGTCGGGCATCACGTCGAAGAGGAAGAGGGCGAGATGTTCAAGAAAGCCCGCAAAGTTCTGACTAACGAGGAAGCGGAAGAACTCGGCGCTCGAATGGATGCAGCGAAGAAGAAACTATCAGCGACAGCTCGTTGATTCCCGATCACCTGCTCTCTGCTGAGCCGGGCCGGCTGGTTAACGTCGGCGCGGCTCAGCAGAACTCGCGGGAGTCGCGAACTTGTGCTCGATTCATCAGATCGGATGTAGGTTACTAGAAAGGAGCGACCGCTATGGAAGGTCCCGCGCGCGGATGCCTGGCTGGCCTGATTTCCTGGAAGCTAGGTGGTGGCATATTCTCAACAATTATCATATTTATTATTGTTTTTTGGCTGCTCGGTTACGTGCATTGCTAGTACCAGTGATCGAATCTTTAAGACCTGACATTTCTCAGCCTGTGGCCAGCGCGCACACCTTCGCGGCAACTACAGCGCACGGGCATCTGATAAGAACGGTCATGGGGTATCGGGCTAGGAATCCTCGCACTACTCAGATCGCCCCATCTTAATGCAAGCTAAGACATCCGCGGCGGAGGTTCTTTATGAGTTCGGAAAAACTACTTGATGAATCGTCCAGGAATGATCGCGGACAGAATCGAGAACTGGCCGGCGTCGTCGAACAGAATATTGATTCGATAGTAAAGATGCGTCTCGACGAAGAGCGCCGAAAGGGCGCGCAGGAGCATACTGCAGAAATAGAATCTCGTCAGAAAGTCGTGCCAAAGAAACCGTAAGAAACCAATCAATGCATATGAGCCCGCAACAACTCAGTTTCATAATAATTCTCATACTGGCGTTCGGATTCCTTATTACGGAGCGCATACGGAAGGATGTTGTTGCTGTTCTCATCGTGCTCGCGCTGGCGATCACGCGCGTATTGACCCCGGCAGAAGCGCTATCTGGATTCGGCAGCGAGGCGGCAATAGTCGTTGTGTGCATCTTCGTGATCAGCGCGGCTTTCCATGAAACAGGTCTCGCGGAACAAATCGGCCAAAGGATCGGAAAGCTTGCGGGCGAGGGCTACAGCAGAATAGTCGTTGTGCTCATGTCCTCGGTGGCATTGATGTCAGCTTTCACCCATCACGTTACGACAACAGCAGTAATGCTGCCCATTACAATGAATCTCTCCCGCGAGCGCAACATCCCTGCCTCGAAGCTACTGATCCCGCTGTCGTTTGCAGCCTCGTTAGGCACCGCAATAACGATCATTGGTGCTCCCGCGTTCCTCATCGCCAGCGACGTGCTTCAACGCGGCGGCCGGTCTGGACTAGGAATCTTCTCGATCGCTCCGATCGGCTTAAGCATTTCAGCATTGGGAATCCTCTTCATGCTTCTGGCCGGTCGCTTCCTGCTACCTTCGCATCATGGCGCCGAAGACCTCACCGACCGGTTTCGCCTTGATAAGTACTTTACCGAACTAAAGGTCCTGCCGGATTCGGCCTTCCTTGGAAAGTCGCTGGCTGAGATCAAGAAGGATCACCACTATCACTTCACGGTGGTTGGATGGCTGCGGGAGGGGCGGCGACTACGTGGGCCGTTCGCCAGGCAGCAGGTAATGGCTGAGGACGTGCTGCTCATCCACGCTACTCCCGACGACATTATTGCGTTTCGTCAGGTGAGCGGCGTCGAATTGCATCCGGTTGACAAATATGGAAGCGACGAAGGTAGTGCCGAGGCAAACCTCGAGGACATTTCCGATCAGTTAGTTCAGGCCGTGATCGGGCCCGGGTCTGAAATCATCGGCCGGACTCTTGGCGATATAGACTTCAGGCACCGTTACGGAGCCCTAGTCATCGGACTCTGGCGGCGCGAGGGGCTCGTGCAACAGGAGTTGGCCAATGTTAGGCTGAAGGCGGGCGATGTCCTCGTGCTCCAAGGCGACGAGGAATCCCTTGCCTCTATTGCCAACGATCCCGCGTTTCTTCTGATGCTTCCCTTCCATGGCGAATCGCGACCGCGCAAGAAAGCTAGCCTTGCAGGTGCGATCATGCTTGGGACCATCGCCCTCGCAGCATTCAATTTTCTAAGCCTCGACATAATCACGCTGGCCGGCGCAGTAGCGATGGTGCTCTTCGGTTGCATCGCATCGCGTCAAGCGTACCGGGCAATTGATGCTCGAATATACGTGTTCATCGCGGGTGCGATCCCGCTTGGAGCAGCGATGCAGAAGAGCGGAACTGCTGCGCTGTTGGCTGGAGGGTTAGAAAAGGCAGTGGGCCAGTGGCCTCCTTTGCTCGTTCTACTCGCGATCTTCGCGATAGTAGCGATTGTAACGCAGTTCATGTCCGATGCCGCGACTACCGCGCTCTTTGCGCCCGTAGCACTCGCTTTGGCCCAGGCGCTCGGCCGAGCGCCTGAACCGTACGTTGTCACCGTTGCAATGGCCGCAGTCACTTCTTTCCTTACGCCGATCGGCCATCACGGCAACCTCTTAGTGTACGGCCCGGGTCGTTATCAGTTTATGGATTTTGTACGGGTAGGCACGCCGCTGACAGTGTTGGTCGCTCTCGTTGTGACATCGCTCGCCTTAGTGGTCTGGCCGGGCTGACCCCCAAAACTCAACGCTCTAACAACTCATCAGCCGATAGCCTTACCGAGAGCTGTCGGCGGCGATGTAGTGCGTCATGACCATATCCGTGTAGGTGTGATAACGCCCCTCGTCGAAGTCTCGCAAGAAGACTGTCATCTGCTGCAACAACGTAGTCGTGCGATGCCCAGGCAGTTGAGCCGGATGGGAAAAGCGAGTATTGGGAACCGCGCGGATGAAGAGGCTCTTCTCGTTGATGGGTAGCTTGCGAACGTTCTCGGCGAAGCCCCCGAATACGCCGCCCTGAAACAAGTACTGCTCCACATTCGATGTGTAGAATGCCGTCACGGTTATGCCGTTCTTCCGCAGATAGTCTCCAATCGACGCCAGAGCTTTCTTTCCCGCGAAATCACCAACAACAGGAATGATGAGATTCCGCCGATGCAGATCGCGCACGACTTCATAATCGTCTTTGCTTGCGAGGAAATTGCCGAGCTTTCCGTTCTGGTCTGGCTGCACGATGAGTTCTTTCAAAGTAGGGAACCAGCCGCCACGCGTGCCATCCATCCGGTAAGCGATCTCCAGTGCCTCGTCGCGGAAGTTCTTATACACGTAAGTCAGGCTCGCCTGGTCAGCCTCGGTAAGTTGGACCTGAAAGTCCCCCTTTATTGCTCTGCGAATTGCCGCCAGATTCGACTCGTAGGCGCGATCGTCGGCCGGGGCCTGGCTGAAGAGGCTGAGTATTTCATTCGTCGACGCGTCAGGTGCCGGAGATTTCTCTTTGGGCAACGGCTTGCTCAGCAGTAACGAAAGGTACTGGACGCGGTCCGATGCGAGATGGAAGATGGCTTTGAACATCAGATGCTGAATCAGCGCTTGCCGGCGGATGTCGATGATGAAAGCGATCCGCGGGCGCACCTTGGCGATGTAGGTGAAATTCTGCTCCGGGCCGACGCCGATGTACGCGCCGCCAGTCGCGCCAAGCTCGCGCAGTTTGTCGACCACGTGCAGATAGGACGTTTCATTGGAAGTGAAATTATCCGAACGAAAGTAACCGCCTTCTTCTGATAGATCGCGGAAGAGTCGAGAGAACTCCGCGGCCGGCAAGCCCTGATCAGGCTGTCCCCGCAGACGCCAGAGCGATTGCCCACCTGATGCCGAGGCTGAGGCGAGCAAGACCAGTACTAGAAGTGACGCCGCTAACATGCCTCGCCGACTCGAGCGATGGCTGTCGGCACCGAAGGCGTAAGAACAAGAATGATTAATAGAATCAGCGCCGGGTCGCCGTTGACGAACACGAGCCCTTATCAAATTCATCTTAGCTTCTCCTCTTTAGACGACCCGCAACTCGCTACCAGCGAGGGCCAGGGAGATGGATACTGCGAGACTTCTAATAACCATCGGGCCATGTAGCGAATTTACCACGGAGCGCGAATAGGGTAAAAGCGAGTTTTGGCTGAGGAGATGTGCATAGGGAACCGGAGGTGCTCTGCGCCTTTGGTCCCTCGGCATCCGAAGTCGGTCGTGACTATTACGGATTCAGTTTAATTTGAGTCCTTCGTAGACTTCTGAGAGTTCTTGATCGCCAACTGAGCTTTTCGCATTCGTTCCTCGGCGTCACTAAAGCCGAGATCAGCAAAGACGTTGCCGCTGCTGAGCTCGACCCTTTCAGATCTCACTCTCTTAGGTTTCTTAGCTTTGCAGTCTGCAGCCTTGCTTTTCATCTTTTTTGTCTCCGGCTTCCGCTCTTAACCCGCTTAAGGCATTCGCAGAGGAGCGCGCGAGATGGTTGTAACCTATCCTGGCTCATCGGCCCGAAAGGATGATGTATTGATCCGTTTCAAGCAATAGCTTTGTTCCGACTTCGGCCATGCGATCAAACAATCGCATGCGTTCAGATACTCGTGCCGGGAGGGTATGCTGACGATGATTCGATTGTCTTGCCGCGTCAAGACGTGCGCTTTTCCCCTAGCCTCGGGATGTATCTCTACTAATGCGGTCAGATATTTCGTAACGGCATCCACACTTAGCCTTTATCATCTGGGCAAAACATCGTCAATAGAACGAAGCTACCAGGATCGCTTTGATCGACAAGCCGTGATAGATTATGCTCCAACTTGGAAGACAGGAGAATGCGATGTCGAGTGTTGCGACACCACATATTGAGATTGATGAGCGCGGTGTTGCTTGGATCACCCGAGCCAACACGAAAGTTATCGAAGTGATTCTCGACAGGCTCGCCTACGGCTGGAGCCCCGAAGAGATTCACTTTCAGCATCCGACGCTTTCCCTCGCCCAGATTCACGCCGCTCTTACCTACTACTATGACCACCAAGCCGAGCTTGACGGTGAGATAATGCGACAGCTCAAGGAAGTAGAAGCTTTGGCCGAAGCTGCGAAGGATTCTCCGGGAAGACGACGCTTGCGTGAAGTGCGTGAACAGGGATTGCGTCGCTGAGTGTGTCTCCCACCTCTGAGTCTGAAATTCGTCTCGGCATGATTCAAGCTATGCCGGAATGCTGACTTCGAGGCGAGAACTTAGCGCTTTAACTTGCGATTGTAAAGTGGATTCCTGCGACATCACCGGGTGCCTCTGCGAACACTTGACAGTTATAGCGTGAGGGTCGGCCTCGACGGCTTCAACCGAAGCAACCCGTTTTGCTGGCCCTGAAAGATTATTCACCGCCGGAATAGAGCGATTCAATCAACGCGCCGTATTTTTCTTCAACCACACGCCGTTTCACCTTGAGCGTTGGCGTTAGCTCTCCACCGTCGATGCTGAACTCTTCGGCCAGCAGCGCGATACGTTTCACCTTCTCGTAATCGGCAAGCTCGCGAGTCAGCCGGTTGACGTCCGCTTTGATCATATCGACTACGCGGCGGTCGGCTATCAACTCTTCTTTGACGGTGGCTGAGATACCCTGTTCTTTGCCCCACGCCCTCAGTCGCTCGAAGTCGGGAACGATCAGTGCGCTTACGTACTTGCGCTTGTCTCCAACGATGACCGCCTGTTCGATGAACTCGCTTTGATTGATCATGCCTTCGATCATCTGAGGCGCGACGTATTTGCCGCTCGAAGTCTTGATCAGGTCTTTCTTGCGGTCAGTGATGAATAGAAAGCCGTCCGGATCGAAGAGACCAATGTCACCGGTCCTAAACCAACGCTCGCCTCCTTCGGGGTCCTCCTCGAACGAAGCCGCGCTTTCTTCAGGCTTGTTGAAATAGCCCTGAAACACATGAGGCCCGCGCGTGAGTATCTCGCCGTCTTCTGCGATCTTCACTTCAAGACCGGGCAGCAGCCGCCCGACCGATCCGATGCGATTGTGCTCGAGCGAATTCACGGCGATCACCGGCGATGTCTCAGTCAAGCCATATCCTTGAAGCACCGGAATTCCCGCGCCCGTGAACACCAGTGCGATGTCCGTCGGAAGCGCAGCGCCTCCCGAGACCATTCGTCTTATTTTTCCGCCGACCGCTTCGCGAAGCTTTGCGAACACGAGATGGTCGGCGATCTCGCGCTGAAACTGAAGCAGCGGCGGGAGAGGCTTGCCCGTCGTGGACAACTGCGCTGACCGGCGGGCGACGCGCAGCGACCAGTCGAAGATCTTCTTCTTCAGTTTTCCCCCGTCAGCCGCGTTTTTTTGCATGCGAGCGTAGATCTTTTCCAACAACCTGGGGACGGTCGACATCAGTGTAGGCCGCACGTCCTGGATATCCGCCGCCACGGTTTCGATTCCGGTCGCGTAGTTAATCTGCACCCCTCGATGCGTGCAAAGATACAAGACCATCCGCTCGAATACGTGCGACAAGGGGAGAAACGAAAGCATTGTGCCGCCAGGCTCGATTCGGAGAAAGGTGCCCGCCGCCAGCGCGTTGAAGGTAATGTTTGCGTGAGTGAGCATCACACCCTTCGGCTCCCCAGTCGTCCCAGAGGTGTAAATGATCGAAGCCAGATCCGCGGCAAGCACGTCGGATGAGATCGCTTCGTACAACTCGGGCTGCTCGGCCGCAAGCCGCGCGCCTTCTTCTTCAACCGAGCTGAACGAGATGAGATCCTCGCCCTCAGCTATCGGTTGAAATGAAACAATGCGAAGGTCTGGAAACTTCTTAAGCGCGGAATCGACCCTTCGCAACTGTCGCGCCGTCGAAACGAATAGAAGCTTGGGCGCGGACTCGCGCAGAATGTATTCGACCTGATGCGGCGGCTGCGTCGGATAGATGGGAACGTTGACGGCGCCGTTCGACAGGACGGCGTAGTCGCTGATAGACCACAGGGGCCCGCTCTCGGCTAGTATCGCGACTCGATCGCTCTTGCGAATGCCGAGACCATAAAGTCCCAGCGCCACATTACGGACGCGATCGAGCAATCGCTCGGCCGTCATGCCAACCCACGCTTTATCTTGCTTGTATCTGAGCGCCTCTCTTTCGGGCTCGACTGCGACTGCTTCCTTGAGTAATTCAACAAGCGTTTGTGGCTTGTGATCTTCCATCTTTTTGTATTTGTCCTGAGATTGACGAATGAAAGGCGCGGTCATTGTAATTCGGCGGGTCAGAGTTGTAAATCCAAATTGGCCGGCCGCCTGTCGCACGAGTACCGAAGCCCTTACACTTTTAGCCTCCTCCCACAAGCTGGCAGCCGCAGTTTAAGCTGGTGCGCTCTCCCGCGAAAGTGCGTTGGGATCAGATGAGTACCGTGAAGCCAGTTTCTAAGACACTGACGGGTTCCGCGAGGAGCCTTTGAGATGCTTGAGCCCGAGTTGGCCGAGATTCGCAGGTCATTACTAAGGTGGCTCTCGGCCTCTCGCGCTCAGCGTGCCTACCAGCATCATCTCGCTTCCGCAGTTCGGACATCGCAGTGGTTCCCGTTGGGTTACATCCGAGTCGAAGAACTTGATGCCGCAGATTGCGATCGTCGGGGCGGCTCGCCAGTACTTCTTGACATTCTTGATGTGCAGAAGTACTGTCGGAGTTCTTCCTCACAGATGAGGTCGGGAGACTTGTGATAGGTGAAACTGCCCGGCTCGTGTCCATTTTCGAGGTTCCGAAGATTTGAGTTTCAGTACGACGCCCAACTTCAACATCGGGGGTCGTTGTCAAGATCCTCATCAACATAGGAGGCTAATATGATTTCCCTACACTACCGACCGGAATCGGCGTTCCGCTTAGCAATTGTGTTCCTTTCTCTTGGCTTGGTTGGCTCGTGTAAAACCACGATGCCAGATCCCAGGCAGGACCTTCTTCGCTCGCTGAAAGGCGCAAATGTGGAGGGTTACCACTTCGCGACAGAGGAGGACGAAACCCAGGTAATAGCTTCACTGACCAACAGCGCTGTGCGAAACCTCATCACGTTAGACAGCGGCGCTACCGACCTGGTCCTTAGATATACAAGTGTAAAAGACAAAAACACGAACACTACAAGGACCTCTAAAACAGAGGTCATCAAAACAGGCACTGCGCTAACACTTCTGGTCACAGACATCGCTACGGGCGAGGTTGTCAGTAGAAAACCATTTCCTGCTGCCGAATCACATAAGAAGACTGATACAACCGGTCCGCCGCCGACCTTCGATTCTTTGGAAGATTGCATAAAGGATTTCAATTGTACAAGAAGAGGGGCTCTCCAGTGTGAAGCAGATCGCACCTGTGAAAATCAATTTGCTGCTTTGACCTGTTGTCTTAAGAATGGTCAGTGCTTCAGTGTGCATTTGATCATAAGGCCTACCAGGCTCAGATGTTTGATAGCAGTCTTTCCAAATTTCGAAGGGTTGGTGTTGAGCCAGTGATAACAGCGGAACGTATCTTAGACTCAGGGCGTTTGCGCGACCCGGTCGCTACCGCTCCGCGTTCTGTAACAAAGCGCATGGCCGATTCGAGTCAATCGTGCCCAACAACTTAAGACTTCGCGCGGCACGGCGTCCGAGTTCTTTACCTCTCGCAGCAACAAGCCGCCGCGCAAGTCGAGGTTGACTGCGACACGAAGTCGCGTGAGTGGCTGTTGTGACTGTTGTTTTTCTCAGGACACAACCCGATGTTCTGCCATCGGTATCCTACCCGGGTTAATCAGCTCCGGGGACACTGTTAAGCGGCGCAGCATTCTGGCCACACGCGCTGGCTTCGACTGCGCGTCGGCTTCCTGGCAACAGCTAAATGATCGTGAATCGCGTTCCAGCAAGCTCGTGATTGAAGAGGAATAGCTTTTGCTGTGGACAGCTCGGCGCGCAGAAGTCAAATGCGCCAAATCAAATAACCAGGAGGCAATCATGCGAAGGATTATTGTAGGAGTGATTTTCTTGATGGCGGCTCAAGGAGTCGCGCTCGCGCAGGGATCGAATGAGCGCAGGGGCTGGGGCTATGTGTTCGGCGGAGCCGGGGCCGCGACTGGCGATTTTCCAACCGGCTTCTTCTCAGTTGGAGCCGGCGGCGAAGGGCTGGTGTCGAATGGCTTGGGATTGGGCGCGGAGATCGGATATTTCGCCCCGTTTCGTCAGCCAGGGGAAGGCTCCGGGATTTTCTCGGGTGATGTGTCGTACCACTTCTCGAGGTCTTCAAAGCTGGTCCCCTTTGTGACCGGAGGCTACTCAGCCGCGTTTCGCAGCGGCGCAAGTCACGGCGCAAACTTCGGCGGCGGGGTGCAATATTGGATGAAGGAACGCGTCGCACTACGGATCGAATTCCGTGATCACGTTTTCTCGAGCGACAACCCGCATCTTTTTCAGTTCCGTGTCGGGCTATCGTTTCGCTGATGAGTTTTCCACTAGCCTAAGCGTTTCACGCCTGGGTCAATTTTCCAATAGCCCAGGCGTTCACGCCTGGGTTGCGGGTGGGAATGGACTAGGTTAGCCCCGTTCACGGGCTTTCAACGCAGCTTTTAGCTTTTGAATGTCGAATGGCTGACACGAAGAATTGCCTGAAGGCCAAACCAAAGCCCGGTGAACCGGGCTATCCCGTCGCTCGGCACGCGTGGCCCAGGCGTGAACGCCTGGGCTAATGGAAAAACTGCCGTCGGTGTCGTTCACGCCGATTAATTCTTCCCGGGTCCTAGCGAGGCCCCCTCGAACTCCTCTTCGATCGCGTCGGCGGGCGCGAGGGCGATCATTCCGTGACGCACGAGGTAGATCCCTCCGAAGATCACGACTCCGCCGGCGAGCTGCCCTGGCGTTGGCGTCTCGCCGAGCGCAAGCCAGGCGACCAGCAGCGCGACGATCGGTGTGATGTTTGAATAGATCGCTGTCCGAGTCGAACCGATCCTTCGAACCCCATAGCTCCAGATGAGGTACGCGAGCGCAATCGCAAACAACCCGCTGTAAACGGCTCCGGCCCATGCGATCGGACGAACTCGCGACCAGTCCTGCCTCAGGAGCGATGGCGCGCACACTAGCAACAGCAACGGAGTGCCGCTGGTGATCATTACAGTGGTGGCCTTCATCGAGCCGTACTTGTGCACCAACTGTTTCGAGCCGACAGTGTATAAAGACCAGCACACCGTAGTAGCCAGGAGTAAGGAGTCGCCTAACACGGTTTCGCCGATGGAGACTTCGCCGCGCCCGCTGATGACGATCATCACAATTCCCGCGAAGGCCAGGAGCAAGCCGCTCACGCCACGCGTGGTGAAATACTCGTGCTTGCGAATTCGACCGAGTATCGCGGTGAACAGGGGTGTCGTAGCCAGGATAAGCGCAGCGTTGCCGGCTCGTGTGTGGGCCATTCCGGTTATGAAGAGCGATTGATAGAAAGTGTTCCCGAGCAGGCCCAGAGCAAACAACTTCATTCGATCGCCGGGCTCAAGTTTGACACCGTTGCGCGACAGGAGAGCGACGATCAACATCACGATTGAAGCCAGGGTGAATCGAAGCGCGTTGAATGTCAGAGGGAGCATGTCTTCGAGCGAGTATTTTATCGCAGTGAAGTTCGATCCCCAGATGACGGTCATCAACAGCAAAAGCAAGTCCGTCGAGCCAAAGCTCGTTTTAGTGCCCGCAGTCTGTAGCCGGCCGCGATTCGCTGCGTCTAACATTCGGTTGATCCTAGGTCAGGGCGGCCCTCTGTGGCCGCCTCTTTTCGCCAAAACAGCGCATACCTTGACACGAGGGGCGGTCACGGAGGGCCGCCCCTGCATTACTCTTCGCCGTTTAGTCTTCGCCTAGATGTTCCTGATCGCGGGTGGCGTAGAATCAAATCCCAGAGCCTGCTCCAGGTTGTGAGCCGCTCGTAACAATCGCGCTTCATCGAACTGATTGCCGATCAGTTGTATTCCAATCGGCAAGCCGTTTGACGACAAACCGCAGGGCAGACTCAATCCTGGCACGCCTGCTAGATTCAGCGTGATCGTGTAGATGTCGGACAGATACATCTCGAGGGGATCGGCGGTCTTCTCGCCAAGTTTGAATGCCGGAGTTGGCGCGGTCGGCGTTGCTATCACATCGCATATCCCAAAGGCGTTGCGGAAATCTTGATCCATCAGCGAGCGCACCTTCTGAGCTTTGCCGTAGTACTGGTCGTAGTAACCTGCCGACAGCGCATACGTGCCGAGCATTATTCGCCGCTTCACCTCGGTGCCGAATCCTTGATCGCGAGTGCGGCTATACATCGCTTTCAGAGTCGATGCCTCTTCTGCTCGGAACCCATATCGCACACCGTCATAACGCGCGAGGTTCGAGCTGGCCTCGGCCGTGGCGATCAGGTAGTAAACAGGTACTGCATATTGGGTATGGGGGAGGCTGATGTCAACGACCTCAGCTCCCAGTTCTTCCAGCTTCTTGATGGCAGCTTCGACGTTCTCTTTTACTTCGGGGTCAAGCCCGGCGCCGAAGTATTCGCTCGGGACGCCCACGCGCAATCCACGAATGTCACCGGCAATCGCCGAAACGTAATCGCCCACTTCGACGTTGCTGGAAGTCGAGTCGTTAGGGTCGTGCCCCGCAATGACACCTAGAATTCGGGCAACATCTTCGACAGAGTTAGCGAACGGCCCGATCTGATCCAGCGATGATCCAAACGCTATCAACCCGTATCGCGACACGCGACCGTAGGTGGGCTTTAGTCCAACCACTCCTGACAGGCTCGCCGGTTGGCGAATCGAGCCGCCAGTGTCGGAACCGAGTGCGCCCATTGCCATCCCTGCTGCGACTGTGACCGCCGAGCCGCCCGACGATCCACCCGGCACTCGAGTCGTGTCCCAGGGATTCTTGACGGGCCCATAAGCTGAGTTCTCGGTTGACGACCCCATCGCGAACTCGTCCAGGTTAGTCTTGCCGATGATGATTGCGCCGGCTGCCTGCAAGCGCTCGACAGCGGTCGCGGTGTAAGGCGGTTTGTAGTTGAACAGAATGCGCGACCCGGCGGTTGTCCGAACGCCGCGCAGAACCATGTTGTCTTTGATTGCGATCACGGCTCCCGCAAGCGGTGGAAGCTGTTCGCATCGCTCGGCCAAGAGATCAATTTGTTGAGCTTGAGCTAGCGCAGCATCGGCGGTGACCGTAATGAACGCGTTAAGATCTGAGAAGCGCTCGATTCGGGCGAGCGCGGCGCGGCAAACGTCGGCAGCCTTGACCTCGCCCGACGCGATTCGCTTCTGAAGGGAGCTGATCGTTAGTTCTTTGAGTTCCAAGATGTTCTCCAGTCGAATGACGAAGTTCAGAGTACCGACTTTAGTCGGAGTCTTCGTGGGCGGGGAAACCCGACTAAAGTCGGTACTCTGAACATCCACTGCTTCTCATCCCCCAATCACCCTCGGGACCTTGAAGTATCCGGCTTCCGAATCGGGAGCATTCTCGACGGCGAGCTTTTGGCCCAGGCTTGCTTGCAGCTGATCGTCGCGCTTGGCGTACTCGGTATCGCCGCCGGCCGGCGCGCAATGCGACATCGGCGGCACGTCCGTAGTATCAAGCTCGTTTAGCTTTTCGATGTATCCGATGATCGAGCTGAGTTGCTCACTGAACAGGTCAGTCTCCTCCGCCGCAAGCTCGAGCCGGCCAAGCTCGGCGATTTTCTCCACGTCAGTCTTGGTGATAGGCATACAGTCTCCTGTTGGAGGGGTCATGAACCTAACGATTATAGGAACCGCGCGACGCGCTATCAAGGCGCAGCAAATTTCAACTAGTGACTTGTAACAGCCGTTTCGCTAGCGATCAAATGGGAACGAAATCGGTGCGAATCCGTCAAACCCGTGTCATCGGTGGTCTATGGGTTCGTAAGAATCTAATTGCCGCCGCCGCATAGACCACGGATGACGCTGATTCGGCCGATTTGCACGGATACCCACTCCTTCACTAGTGAAGCGCATGTTACAGGTCACTAGCCTTGCCTTCTGAACTGATTCGCCTTCGCCTTCGCTTGATTCCCACGCTATAATCTCACTCTTCAATATCCAACGACGCTGGCAAACTGCTCGACGGTGAAAACATATGCAACCTTTAGTCGGAATAATCATGGGTTCGAAGTCTGATTGGGAGACGATGTCGCACGCTTCGCAGACTCTCGAGACTCTCGGAGTGCCTTTCGAAGTGCGCGTTCTGTCCGCGCATCGCACTCCGGATCAACTATTCGAGTACGTTGAGTCCGCCGACCAACGAGGACTTGAAGTCATCATCGCCGCGGCCGGAGGAGCAGCACACCTGGCGGGTGTCGCGGCGGCGAAGACTCTTCTGCCGGTGCTTGGAGTTCCGATGGAGTCAAAAGCACTTAAGGGCCTGGACTCGCTGCTGTCGATGGTTCAGATGCCCGCTGGAATTCCCGTTGGGACGCTGGCAATCGGACGCGCAGGCGCGGTGAATGCCGCGTTATTCGCGGCGGCGATACTCGCGGGCAAGCATCCGGAGATTCGCGATGCAATTCGCCGCTACCGAGAAGCTCAGGCTGCGGCGATACTCGCGCACCCTGATCCGAGAGAAGGCTGATGCCTCATCAGCCAATTCAGAATATCTTTGCGTGGATGCCGCTCATCGTTATTTGGCTTTAGCGCGACGGCTGTTAAAACCGCCCTCGCCGCGAGCGGCCAAAGGCGGGCTTACTTAGCTGGTTCTGCTATCTCCGACCGTAGAAACTGATCCAGCAACTCTGCGTACTTGGCGCTGCGGTCGGCTATCTCTTCTCCGGTCTCCTTCATTTCACGTCGCGATTGAAAGAGCTCATCCGCAATCTGAATGGCAGCCAGTATTGCGACCCTGAGTGAGTCAACGGTCATCGTCGCGCGGGCGATTTCGTTCATCCGTTTGTTGACGTGCTCGGCGAGTTCCTGAATGTACTCGGAATCGTGACTGCTACGAAGCGTGTAGGTCTGATTGTAGATGACAACTTTATGTGATTGGCTTGGATTGTTGTCCATAATCGTCCCGCGCTGGACGGAGGCTTTAGAAATCAAGCCAGCACCGAACCCGCATTTCTTAGCTGCTTACACCACTTCAACATCGAGCACGGCAATAGCGTCCAGCATCCCTTCCACCTTGAGCTTTATCGCATCGCGCTCAGTGAGCAACCGTTCGACCTGCTGTTCGAGCCGCTCTTTGTCATCGCTCTCCCGGCTCATCTCGCGGCGTAGGCTCACCACCTCGCGCTCGAGCGCCTCGCGTTCCTGCCGCTCGCGCTTGAACTGCTCGATGGTGCGGTAGATTTTGTCCTCCAGGTGCGAGAACTTTTCCAGACCGTAGATTCCGCTCACCGAACCTCCGTACTCGGTTCAGGGTTTAGGGTTCAGGGTTCCGGGTTCCGGGTTCCGGGTTCAGGGTTGCGCCCTGCTTGTCAGACTCTTGTCCAGCATCCCAACCCTGAACTCGGAACCCTGAACCCGGAACTCGGAACCCCGAATCCCGAATCCTGAACCGCTATCTTAGTTGAGCGCCGAAGCGATCTTCGAGTAACGCTCTGACCCGTTGGTGCATTCCAGCCACTTCTTCGTCCGTAAGAGTGCGGCCCTGGCATCGGTAAGTAACCCTGAACGCAAGTGAGTGAAAGCCGTCCGGGATCTCTTTGCCTTTGTACATATCGAAGACTCGTACCGAAACTATTTCTGAAACCCCGAGGTCTCGCACGCCTTTTTCGATATCGCCCCACATCACCGAATCGGGCACCAGCGCCGATACGTCGCGAGAGGCTGCCGGGAACCTGGCCAGCGCGCTGTAACCCACCCGCTCAGCCGGAAGCGCGAGTAGTTTTTCAAACTCGAGCTCGCCAACAAAGACCGGCTGGCGGAACTTGTAAAGCGAGGCCACCCGCGGGTGAAGACGGCCGAACCGCGCTATCTCTTCTCCGTCACGGGCAAGCACCGCCGACTGTCCAGGATGGAGGTATTCTACACGGGCTCGATTAATTGTAAAGCCTGAGATGTTCAATGTGGACATCACAACTTCCACGGCGCCCTTGAGGTCGTAGTACTCAAGCTGCTTTGCGCCGCGCCAGTCATCGGGAAATACTGAACCTGTCATCGCGATGCCAAGAATCTCACGTTCGACTGGCCGCTCATCGGGGGCTGCGGCCTCGAACACGCGGCCGATCTCGAACAGCTTCACGTCTCGGGTACCTTGATTGAAGTTGTGCTGCACCCCGTCGAGCAATCCGGTGATAAGCGAAGCTCGCATCTCGGATTGATTCACATCGATCGGATTTGAGAGGGTTGCGACAGGTTGATCGTCCTGACGGAACAATCTATCGCGCTCGCCATTTACGAAGCTGAACGAGTAAGCCTCATCGAACCCCAGCGCGGTTAGCGCCCGGCGTACGTTGCGACGTTGTTTGTCGCCGCTTAAGTATGTGCCCGCTCCGCTCCAGGTCGGCAGCGTCGTGTCGACCAGATCGTACCCGATGTGTCTTGCGACCTCCTCAACCAAATCCTCTTCGCGCGAGATGTCCACTCGAAACGATGGGGCAGCGGCGCGCAAGTGGTTCTCGTTAGCATCGAGCTCGACTTCGAATTCCAGCGCGCGCAGAATCTGGGCGGCCTGCTCGATCGCGACCTTCAAGCCGGTGAGGCGCTCAATTCGCGACTCCCGCAGAGAGACCGGGTCGCGAGTGAGGCGCGCGGGATAAACATCAATCGCGCCTTTGAGCACCTGGCCGCCCGCGATCTCCGCGATCATCTGCCCGACGCGATCGGCGGCGCGGACCTGCGCCTCGTAATCAGCGCCGCGCGCGAACCTGTATGAAGCTTCAGTGTCCATTCCGAGTGCGCGCGCGGTGTGACGTATCGACGCCGGATTGAAGTAAGCACTTTCGATCAACACGTCTTTGGTTTGCTCGTTGATCTCGGTGTCTGCGCCTCCCATCACACCGGCTACGGCGACCGCGCGATCAGCATCGGCGATGACCAGCATCTGGGGAGCAAGCTCTCGCGTGAAACCATCGAGCGTGGTGATCTGTTCGCCCGCGCGAGGACGCCTGACTATGATCCGGCGACCGTGCAGAAGATTGAGATCAAACGCATGAGTGGGTTGCCCCATCTCGAACATCACGTAGTTAGTTATGTCGGCGATGTTGTTAACCGAGCGCTGGCCGATCGATTCTAAACGGTCGACGAGCCACTTCGGCGACGGTGCCACCTTCACTCCGCGAACAACTCGAGCGGCGTACCGAGGACACAGGTCTCGGTCGAGAATCTCTACCGAGGCCGCTGATTCGACCGGCTCGTCCGCTTCAACCATCGTGCTCGACTGGGGAATCAGAGATGTGCCGCACATCAGCGCCGCCTCGCGAGCGATGCCGAGATGCGAAAGCGCGTCGGGACGATTCGAAGTCAAATCGAAATCAAGAATGTGATCGTCGCGTATGAGCTCGACGGCTTCGACCGCAAGGCCGGCCATGGTGAGACGCTCGGCGAGTTCTTTTGGATTCAGCGTGAGCCTAACAAGCTCGCCCAGCCAGTTGTAGCTGATCTTCATTTGATCCGTACCAGGTGAAGCGTTGGCGCGACGGAGAGCCTCATCGTCTAACGCTCGATGAGGATAGCAAGATTGTGCCTCATTCCCCAAGCTGCGGTGAACGTTGGCAGCGGGATCGCTCTTTCTCCAGTGAGTGGGTCCAGCACCAAAACATCGTGCTGCCTAAACTGGGTCAGAATCAACGCGTGAATGTCATCGCGCGCATCGATCGGCAGCAAGGAAACAAAAACGATGGGGTATTGGCCCGCCGCAACCAGATTCCTTAGCTCATCCAGCGTGAGGGTGTGCTTGCTGCTGGCCGCAAATCCCAACTGTCGCAGCGCATCAACGGCTATTAAGGCATTGGTACCCAGGATAGTCGAGTCGCTGCGCACGATTAACTCGCTTTCTGGCATATCAACGCCAAAGCTGAGCAGAACCATCCGGAGATAAGCCGGCACACAGGAGAAGCGAGTCGTCTGCTTATGGAAGGGGGGCTTCGATGGCATCGCGGTGTTTTTCGGCCAGTGCCCGCGCCGCGTTCCGCATGTCTTCGAGCGGCGTAGATGAGATTACCTCTGTTCTGGCGGCGCTCACGACAACCTCACCGATCTGACCGAGAACGCCAAGGTGAGGATAGGCGAGAATGACAGGCACACGCCAAAGGTAGGCGGCTTCGTCAAGAGACGGCGTGCTTGCTGAAATGCGGTCTGGCAGGCGGTCACTCAAGAAGAGACTCGCTTCCGCTTGAGCCTCCATCGCAGTCACGGTTGGAACGGTCACTGTCGACATGGCGTGTTGATTTTCGCACAATCGCGTACCCGATGCCATCTGGCGCGACATCTTCTTGCGCAATACATCCACGCGCTATGAGCCCCAAGCCACTGACCGAGCAGGCGCGCGCCCTCTATTTGATCCGATAACCTTCTTCTTCGTTGTTGAAGATCCAGCCGACGACTTCGCCTATTCTGATCTCTTCGCTTCGGTATGCTTCCATCGTGATCGCAGCCGATCCCTGGCGGTGAATCGTTTGCGCTGATCGCAGCATTCGGCGGAATCGCTCCTGCCAGCGGCGCATGTTCGTTGGCCTCAAGTCGAGCCAACCCCGTTCCGCCCATTCGTTAATGGAGGCTTCAGTCACGGGCAGCTTTGTTTGGCCGGCGTACTCGGGTACGTTGATGCGAGGTCCGCGAACCAACCGATCGCCTTCGGGTGGAAGAATCGGAATTCCGATCGAGATGATCGTATTGCGAAGATCGTGATTGCGCTGAAGGTATCGCGACAGCGCCTTAGAGACTTCTTCGGGGCGCTGCTCGACCACGGCTTGAAGCGTTCGGTACTTGGTCTTCAGCAGGTGAGCTTCGTATAAGAGCTTCGTTAGCTTTGGCGGGCCAAGCTCGCCGGTAGCGATCGAATGCGAGTTGGTCTCGTGTTCGAGTCTTCGCATCGCTTCGATCGCCGAGCCGCGCAGGTAGCCGGCCCGGTAACTGGGCACCATTATCGCCGAGTCGATGGCCGCGATCACATCTACGCCGGTGTTTCTGCCTTTGATTTCCAGCACCACGTTGCTCGCGATTTCCTCGGGCGTGACGAACTCCATTTGATTGATCGAAGTCACGGCCTCGAATTCGCCTCGGGCGAAGAAGCCGTTCTCACCCGTATCGACGCCAACCATCTCGAGCTCGCCGAGCTTTTTGAATTCTTCGCTGGGCGCCGAAAGCTCAAGCTCACCATCAAAGCGCTCAGTGCGCGGCGCGTATACAAAAAGGGGCGTGTTGTCGCGATGATGCTTGAGCGATTGATAGGTGACCTTCTTGTAGGCGATCATCGCGCCAGGTTTGATCTCCTTGACGATGGGCCCGCCCGGCGTGCGAGCCATCAAGAACATCAATCCGGTGTGCGCGAATCCGATTGCGGTCTTGGACATCAATTTCGCCGACGGCTTGTCCTCGCCGTGAGTGTAAGGAATGTTGAGCCCCATGCCGCCGGTGCCAGTCGTGCCGACCTTGACGTAGACTCGCGTCCCCGCTTCGACCATCGCGCGGTAGATCAACTGAGTGTGGCGAATCAATTGAGGTATCGACTGCGACAGGAGCAGCGTTTCGAACGTGCGCTCGATCTGCTTGCGATTGTCCGAGATCTGTTTGAAGTCACGGTCTTCGATGCGTTCTTCGATGAAGTCGAGTGTCTTTCGGACCTCGATCGAGTTGGTGTAGACATCCTGATAGCTGATCCCCGACGCAGTGTTGACGCAGTCGATCAGCACGTCGGCGCCGTGGTCGCGGACCGAGGCAGCAAGCATCGATCTTTCGTAAGCGCCGTCAAGCGGGCCGAACAGGTCGTCGTACAACGCGCGCCTCCATGCCGGGCTCGTCAGAAGCTCATCTCGATCAGCGCGCGCGAATTCGGATCTTACAAAGATGTTGCCCCAAAGCTCGACAAACGTGGTAGCCGGGAATTCCTTGCGAAGCTCGCGTGCAAGTTCGCGAACTTCTTTTTGAAAGAGCGACGCGATAACGATCTTGCCAGGCCGAAGGTCGCGCGCGACTTGATAAGAGATTTGCGTACCGACTAGCCCGGCGCCGCCGAGGATGAAGATGGTCTTATCGAGGGGTTGATGGGAATTGCTGTGCATCCAATTTGGTTCAGGGTTCAGGGTTCAGGGTTCGGGGTTTCGGGTTCCGAGTTTCACAGATGGCTCAAACCTACGAGAACCAGGAACTCTGAACCCGAAACCCTGAACCGTCGTTAAGCGAATTGTTCGAGAAATCGGGTGTCGTTCTCGAAGAGCAGTCGAATGTCATCGATGTCGTACATCAATCCGGCCATTCGGTCTATGCCAAGCCCGAACGCAAAACCCGAGAACTCTTCCGGATCGATGCCGACCTTCTCGAGCACGTTCGGGTGAACCATCCCGCTGCCGCCAAGTTCGATCCAGCCCGAGCCCTTGCAAATCCGGCATCCGCTGCCTCCGCACACATAGCAACTGAAATCCACTTCGGCCGAAGGTTCGGTGAAAGGGAAGTACGAAGGCCGAAAGCGAGTCCGCACATTAGCTCCAAACATCATCTCGACAAACTTCTGCAAAGTCCCTTTCAAATCGGCAAGCGTGATGTGGCGATCGACGTTGAGCCCTTCAACCTGGAAGAACATTGGGTTGTGCGTGGGATCGGGCGTGTCGCGGCGAAATACGCGGCCGGGTGCGATGACGCGCAACGGCGGCCTCTGGCGCTGCATCGTGTGAATCTGAACCGTAGAAGTCTGGCTGCGCAGCGCGAGGTCTTCCGAGACATAGAACGTGTCAGCCGAATCGCGCGCGGGGTGGCCGGGCGGGATGTTGAGCGCGTCGAAGTTATAGAAACTCGTTTCGATCTCGGGCCCATCCTCGACCGAATACCCCATCGAGACAAAAACGTCTTCTATCCTCTGGCGAACAAGAGTAATCGGGTGAAGGTGCCCTTGCCTGGGTCGTGTGCCCGGCAAGGTGATATCAATCCTCTCACGCTCGAGCGCGCCGGCTGCCGCCCGCGCCGCAAAGTCATCGCTCAGACGACCGATCTCGGCTTCTACCTCAGCACTGATCTCATTCACGTGGCGGCCGAACTCCGCGCGCTCTTCGGACGAGAGAGACCCTATGCGCTTCTTCTCGGCGGCGATCAGTCCCGACTTTCTGCCGAGATACTTATCGCGAAGTCCGCTCAAGTCGTCGGCGTTTGAAACAGCTCGCAAGTCATCGAGGAACTGGTCCCGAAGTTTTGTTAGCTTCTCGTCCATACGCGATGAACGGGCGAGACAAGTAGCAATGCTACAGCCCCGCCCGCATCCTCACTGTCAACCAAGTCAAGCCGCAGTAGCGCGGTGCGATTCAATGGCTTCCTTCACCTTGCCAGATATCTCAGTGAACGCTGAAGGCTCGTGGACGGCCAAGTCAGCAAGGACCTTGCGATCCAGCTTGATGTCAGCAAGCTTCAGCCCGTGCATAAACTGGCTGTAGCTAAGACCGTTCTCGCGCGCGGCCGCGCCGATGCGCACGATCCACAACGAGCGGAAGTCTCGTTTTTTCAGCTTGCGCCCGGTGAACGCGAAGTTCAGCGAGCGCTCGACCTGCTCCTTAGCGTGACGATACAACTTGCTCTTTGTGCCGCGATAGCCGCGGGCCAGTTTCAAAATTCCTTTTCGTTTGTGCAGACGCTTGTTTCCACGTTTAGCGCGAGGCATAAGTCCCTCCTATGAATTTATTGATCAGGTTATCGTGATCGTGAGTAGTTCAGCCCAGTTTTTACGCCTCAGATAGATCTAGCCTCGACCGTAAGGAAGCATTCGCTTGGTCGGTTTTTCATCAGCTTTCGCCACCAAGGTGTCGATGTCGAGGTGACGTTTCCGCTTGGCTGATTTCTTAGTCAAGATGTGGCGTGCGTATGCGTGCCCGCACTTCACCTTGCCGGTTGCCGTGAGGCGGAAGCGCTTGGCAGCTCCTTTGTGCGTTTTAAGTTTTGGCATTATTCCTCCTGTACAAATGTATCGCAGGTTCTCTAACCTGCGGTTGCTTCGCAGTCTCGCCGCAGGTCAGACAACCTGCGGTACATCTATGAGATTTATTTCTTCTTCGGCGCCAGCATTATGAACATGTTCATACCTTCAAGCTTGGGCCTCACTTCGACCGTCCCGGCCTCGGCGAGATCCTGCTCGAGCCGCTGTAGCAACGAGAAGCCGAGCTCTTTGTGCGTAATCTCGCGCCCGCGGAAATGGACGGTTGCCTTAACCTTGTCCCCGTCGTGAAGGATGCGCACGGCGTTGTTCTTCTTGAAGTCGTAGTCATGCTCATCGGTGCCCGGTCTGAACTTGATCTCCTTGACGGTGATGAAAGTCTGTTTCGCCTTGGCTTCCTTCTGTTTCTTCTTCTGCTCGTATTGGTACTTACCGAAATTGATGATCCGGCAAACCGGCGGTTGAGCTTGCGGCGCAATTTCGACGAGATCCAGACCTTTACCCCGCGCAATTTCCAGCGCCTGTCGCGGCGGCATTACGCCGATCTGGGCCCCGTCCTCATCGATCACGCGAACCTCAGTAGTCCGTATCCGCTCATTGACGCGGACCGACGGGACACGGGGTCCTCTGTCTCTAAATCCTCTTCGCTGAAAGCTGCTGATACTGATTCCTCCTAAACCGATACTGCCGGTTTGACCAGTCCGAGAGCAGTCATCCGAAAGGGCTCAACAACGGCGACCGCCAGCAATGCGACTTGCCATGCGAAGCGTTACGACGGAGCGCCGCCACATCGGGTCTGCCGGCCGCAAAGGCATAACGTCGCCCTTCAACGCGCGGCCTGAAAGTCTGGTTAACCTGTCGAACCGTTGCGGTGCCTCTACATCTTGGTCGGATCTTACGTCAGCGCCTTCGGCATTAGCCTCTGCAGCAGAGGATCGATCGAGCGCCTCAGGACTTCCGGAGCTGACGTAAAATAACGATCTCAGTCTCTTTACCGAGAGGTGAAAGTGCGCGATCGCAGGTGCGCATGGATTTCGAACCACCACTCCTACCAGGTCGATCTCACGTGCAAATACTACCAAAGCGCGTCGACGCTCGGCAAGGGACCAGCAGTTTGGTGCCGATGCGCCACTGAGGTCTGCGAACTATGTTCCAACAGAAAGAAATGGTAGGCGCGTGGGGATTTGAACCCCAGACCCCTACCGTGTCAAGGTAGTGCTC
>JBBPIH010000093.1:0-12741 GCA_038040455.1 Acidobacteriota bacterium | reverse complement strand
TGCCCCCGCTCGCTCGTTCAAACAAGATCCAAGCGTCTGATGATTTCGCTGAGCGGGGGCAAGCCACCCTTCCCGACCTCTGATCCCGTGCGCATCACTTGAACCGTCAGCTTCATGTTTCACGCATCACGTTTCACGCATCACGTTCGATTCGATTTCAAACGGAGGAATCTACTATGTCGAGCATGACCGAAACCGCGCCTGCAGTGGCAACCACCTATCCCTACTTCACCGAAGAACACGACATGTTACGAGAAACGGTGAGGCAGTTTGTCCAGACCGAGATCGCTCCGTACTCCGAAGAGTGGGACGAGGCCGGCATCTTTCCCAAAGAGCTGTTCAAGAAAGCCGCTGACCTCGGACTGTTCGGCATCCGGCTCGATCCAAAGTATGGCGGCAGCGGTCTGGATTGGTGGTACACGGCGGCTTATCTCGAGGGCTTCTCCTACTCGAACAACGGCGGCGTTTCGATGGCAATGTTCGTTCAGTCGGACATCACGCTGCCGGTGCTCGATGAGCTTGGCACCGATGAGCAGAAGGAAGAGTTCCTGCGCCCGGCGATCGCCGGCGACCGCATAGCCGCGCTCGGCATCAGCGAGCCCGGCGGCGGATCGGATGTCGCGGCGCTCAAGACTCGGGCACGAATTGACGGAGACGATCTGGTGATCTCCGGGCAGAAGCTGTGGATCACCAACGGCACTCGCTCGGACTTCATGATCCTCGCCGTGCGCACGGGGGAAGATAGATACAAAGGCGTATCGATGGTGTTGTTTCCCACGGACGTTAAAGGCTTCGTAGTCGGAAAGAAGTTGAAGAAAGTTGGCAATCTTTCCTCGGACACGGCGGAGCTGTTCTTCGACAACTGCCGCATCCCTAAGCGATACGTGCTCGGCGAGATGGGACGAGGCTTCTACTACACGATGCACAACTTTCAAGGCGAGCGATTGGCGTCGGCCATAGCGACCGTCTCGATGATGGAGCGCGCGATCGAGTACGCGGTTGCTTACGGGAAAGAGCGAATGGCTTTCGGCAAACCGATCGGAGACTTTCAGGTGTGGAAGCACCGCTTCGCCGAGCACCTCACCGCGATCGAAGCAGGCAAGTGGCTCTCGTATCGCGCGCTCGACTTGATCAACAGAGGTGAGCGAGCGATTCGCGAAATAACGATGGCCAAACTCTTCACGAGCGACCTCTCGCAAAAAGTTACGTACGACTGCATGCAGATCTTTGGAGGATTCGGCTACACGACCGAGTATCCGATCAGCCGCTTCTGGCGGGACGCGAGGTTGAACACGATAGGCGCCGGCGCATCGGAAATCATGAAGGAGATCCTGGCAAAGGAAGACAAGCTCTAGTATCAAGCGCCTGGCCTGACTGTTGGGAACTAACAAAGGATTCGGGGGAGAATAGTTGCAAAATCAGTTCGATCACGTACCGGCAAATGCACCACGGAAGGGTCTGGCAATAGCCTCGCTTGTGGTTGGCATAATCAGTATCCCAACTTTGGGGCTGCTGTGTGTCGGAGGCATAACTGGCATCGTTCTTGGCGCCGTTGCTCTGAACAAGGCAAAGCTGAAACCCACACAGTACGCTGGAAGAGGGCTCGCGATAGCAGGAATTATTACCAGCAGTGTGTCTCTCCTTGTCACAATTCCTGCGATCATCGCCGCTATTGCAATTCCGAACCTTTTAAAGTCCCAAACAGGCCGCGCGTGAAACAGGAGCCCTGTCTGACGTAATGACTATTGGTCAGGCGCAGAATCTCTATTTGGTTACCAAAGGACGAGGCAAGTTTACGGACCTGCGCACTCTCGGCGCGCAGGGATTGATTGAATCAACATTAGCGTCCGGCCAAAAGAACGATTACATATTTAGCTCGGAGCAAATAATCGCGGAAGGGTTCCCACCGATGTTTGATGTCACAGCAAAGCCGATAAAGATAGGTACTTTTGGCACGGGCAATCGCTCGTTTTATTCGAACGAGACCATGGTAGTTTACGAGGCCGAGGGTGGACAACCTCCGAGCGCTACTTACAAGGATCGAGTACCTAAGAATGGCACACCTATCCAATAGCGGCTCTGTTTCCTGAATTCGCAGCTATTGAGCGCGGCCCAACTAACGGACAGCCCGCGAGCCTCAGAGATACCATCGGGCTTTAGCCGATGGAGTTTCAGTTTCAGCCTAACGGACATCCCGCGAGCCTCAGAGATACCATCGGGCTTCAGCCGATGGAGTTTCAGCTTCAGCCTAACGGATATCCCGCGCGCCTCAGAGATACCATCGGGCTTTAGCCGATGGAGTCTCAGCTTCAGCCTAACGGACATCCCGCGAGCCTCAGAGATACCATCGGGCTTTAAGCCTAGGGAGTTTTAGTTTGGGCCTTTGCCCGTGGCTTCGACGTGCTCCTTTCACCCGTGGGTTAGGTGGAAGTTGAACCTCCATCGGCTGAAGCCCGATGGTATCCGTCGAACGATGGCCTCTGTCATTAGGTCAAAGCTGAACCTCCATCGGCTGAAGCCCGATGGTATCTACCGCACCCGGTCGCGCTAGCTTTCATCCGCGTGCTTGTTACACTATCAAGTGAGGCTGCGATTGAACGCTAACGTTTCAATCCAAGGTGTTCTGAAAAGTGCCGTTTGCTTGACACTTTTTTTGTCGGCGTGTTAGCTTTCGTCGCTTGAACTCGATGGCAATTTTCTTACAAAGGAGTGCATGCCTTGGTTCCGATGACCCTCGGCTTCGCTGAAGGTGGCGGCAACATAATTAGCCCTGACGGCTCGCTCGTCTTCGTACTCGTCCTCTTCCTCATTTTCGTTTTCGTGCTGAACCGAATTCTGTTCAGACCCATCGCCCGAGTACTGGATGAGAGAGAGACCCTGACCGAAGGCGCGGCCAACGAAGCCCGCGCGGCAACGCGCCGTTATGAGGCGAGGCTAGCAGAATACGAGGCTACGATTAGACAGGCGCGCGCAGAAAGCTACAGGCGGTCCGAACAGGAGCGCACCGCTGCGCTCGACGAGCGCCGCCGGCTGATCGAAGAAGCGAAGCAGCACGCTAATGAGGAGATCGGACGAGCCAGGCAGGAGATCGAGCGTCAGGTCGCCGGTGCGCGCACCGCGCTCGAATCAGAATCGCGTCAGATCGCCGAGCGGATATCGCGCACCGTGCTGGGGCGCACAGTGGGAGGTGGAGCCGATTGATAGTTGATCTATTCATCCGACCGGCTCTGTTTGTGGCGGCTGAGCAGGCGGAAGCGACCGGATTGTGGACTGATCAGACCCTTTGGAGGGTGATCAACCTTCTAATATTCGTCATCTTTATCGTTTACATCCTCCGGAAGAAAGTTCGGATCGGCCAGGTCTTCGATGACCGCGCTGCCTCAATCGTCAAGGAACTCGAACAGGCCAAGCGAGACAAGCAAGAGGCGCAGGAGCGGCTCCAGGAGCTTGAAGCGCGTCTTGGCCGGCTGGATCAGGAAGTCGCCCAGATACGCGCAGAAGCTGAACGCGAGAGCGCGCGCGAGGCCGAGCGTGTGCACCAGACTGCGGCCGCTGACGCGGAGAAGATTCGACAGACCACCCAGCGAGAAATCGAAGGCGCAATGAAGGCCGCGCGCAATGAGTTGAGAGCCTTCGTCGCCGATCAGTCGGTCGCGTTGGCGGAGGGGATCATTCGCCGCGAGATTCGACCCGAGGACAACAGCCGAATGGTGAACAAGTTTATTGACGACCTGAGCGAGGTGAGCAGATGAGCGTGATCGCAATCGCGCGTCGATACGCAGAGGCGCTCGCCGACGTCGCTACGGCGCGCAATCAGGTCGAGCAAATCGACAACGCTGTCCGCGTCTTCGCTGAAATGATGAAGGCCAGCCGCGAGCTTCACGAGATGTTTGCAAGCCCGATCGTTTCACAGACCGACAAGCTCCGTGTGCTCGAGGCGCTAATCGCTCGGGTGCGGCCCGATCAGATGACGGCCAATTTGCTGCGCACGATGCTCAGCCATTATCGATTGCATTATCTCGCCGAAGTGTACGAGCAGTTCCGTCGCGAGCTGAACGAGCGCAAGGGCCTGATCATCGCGGAGGTGACGACTGCCGCGGAGGTCGGACGCTCGGAACAAGAGAAGCTGGGCCGGACTCTCGAGCAGATGACCGGCAAGCGCGTAGAGTTCAAGTTCAAGACTGACCCCTCGCTGATCGGGGGCGTCGTGACTCGCATTGGATCAGTCGTGTACGACGGCTCAGTGCGCACGCAGCTTCAGGAGATCAAGGAACAAATGAAACAAGGGGCGATAGTGTAATCTGAGATTTCATCAAATTTCAGATTTGAGATTTGAGATTTGAGATATCGCGGGAGACAACGATGGACGCAATCAGAGCAGACGAAATAAGCAAAATCATACGCCAGCAGATCGAGGGCTTCGACACAAGCCTCGAGATTAGCGAAGTCGGCACGGTGATTCAGACCGGGGACGGCATCGCCGAAATATACGGGCTCGAGCGTGTGATGGCCGGCGAGCTTCTGGAGCTGCCGCACGAGGTAGCGGGCATCGCGCTCAACCTCGAAGAAGACAAAGTCGGCGCGGTGTTGTTCGGCTCCTATGAGAACATCAAGGAAGGCGACGAGGTCAGGCGCACCAAGCGAATCATGTCGGTGCCCGTCGGCGAAGAAATAATCGGACGAGTTGTCGATCCGCTGGGACGGCCGCTTGATGGACGCGGGCCAATCGACACCGGCGGAAAGTTCAGCGCACTGGAACGCATCGCGCCGGGCGTGATGGACCGCCAGCCCGTTCGCGAGCCGATGCTCACCGGGTTGAAGGCAATTGATTCGATGGTTCCCATCGGCCGCGGCCAGCGCGAACTGATAATTGGCGACCGTCAAACCGGCAAGACAGCCGTCGCCATCGACGCGATCATCAACTCAAAGGGCAAAGACCTGATCTGCATCTACGTCGCGATCGGCCAGAAGGAATCTACCGTAGCGCAGGTGAAGAAAACCCTCGAAGACTACGACGCGGATTCGTACACAGTTATTGTCGATGCGTCGGCCTCGAGTCCGGCGGCTATGCAATACATCGCGCCTTACGCGGGCTGCGCGATGGGAGAATTCTTCCGCGACCGGGGCCAGCACGTGCTGTGCGTCTACGATGATCTCTCGAAACACGCGTGGGCCTATCGAGCTATCTCGCTTCTGTTGAAGCGCCCTCCCGGACGCGAAGCATATCCGGGCGACGTGTTCTATCTTCACTCGCGCTTGCTCGAGCGCGCGGCCAAGCTATCGGATCAACTCGGCGGCGGAAGCCTGACGGCGCTGCCAATTATCGAGACTCAAGCGGGTGACATCTCGGCATACATCCCGACAAACGTCATCTCGATAACCGACGGACAGATATTTCTCGAGTCGGACCTCTTCCACCAGGGCGTGCGTCCGGCGATCAACGTCGGCAACTCTGTAAGCCGAGTCGGAGGGTCGGCGCAGACAAAGGCGATGAAGCAGGTCGCCGGCACGCTGCGTTTGGATCTTGCGCAGTATCGCGACCTGGCCGCATTCGCGCAGTTCGGCTCGGATCTCGACAAGGCGACACAGGCGCAGTTGAGTCGCGGGCAGCGGCTGACTGAAATCCTCAAGCAGCCGCAGTTTACGCCGATGCCCGTCGAGCAGCAGGTGTTGATCATCTGGACCGCGACCAAAGGGCTGGTCGACGACGTCGCGATCGAGGACCTCAAGAAGTTTGAGCAGGGACTGCAAGCCTTCGTGGAAAACACTCGCGGAGGTCTGCTTGAGAAGATCCGTGAACGTAAGAAGCTTGACGAGGAGCTCGAGAACGAAATGCGCGCGGCTGTGACCGAGTTCAAGGAGCGATTCGCGTCAGAAGCGGCAAGCGCCGCCGCCGCCGCCGCGGCAGATTAAACGATCGAGGATGCTCGTGCAAGAACGGGGAATTGAAAAATGAGAATTGAAAAATGAAAATTGAAAATTGAACTCTCGAGCACGCGCCTCAATCTTGTTGCGTCAATTTTCATTTTGCATTTTTCAATACTGTTTCACTAGAACCGGGGTTGATCATATGGCAAACCTGCAGGACCTTCGCAGACGAGTTCGCTCGGTCCGCAACATGCAGAAGATCACCAAGGCCATGAAGATGGTAGCCGCGGCCAGGCTGCGCCGCTCGCAGGAGCGCGTGGTCGCCGCGCGTCCCTACGCGAACACGATGATGCGCGTGCTTGGACGGCTTGCTGAACGCGCGGGCGATTTTCATCACCCGCTGCTCGGCCAGCGCGGCGATGAACACCTGGTGATTGCGCTGGTGACCGCGGACAAAGGACTGTGCGGAGGCTTCAACACCAACTTGATCAAAGCTGCCCAGCAGTTTATCCGCGAGCATCCGGGCAAGACGGTCGAGGTCGTCACCATTGGCCGCAAGGGGCGCGATTTCTTTCGCCGCCGCCCGGTTAAGACTTTGCGCGAGTACATCAATGTGACTGCGCGCACAGTGGATCACGAAGAAGCCGCTGCCATAGCGCGCGAGCTGATGGATATGTTCACAGCCGAGGGCTCGACCATCGACAAGGTGTTCTTGATCTACAACGAGTTCAAGTCGGTGCTCTCGCAGCGCGTCACCACAAGACAACTTCTGCCGATTGGCACGGAGGCTCTGAGCGCGGAGCCGGCTGCTGAAACACATCCCGCAGGTGAGGGCGAAGTTTTGATCGACTACATCTACGAGCAGCCGCCTGTGCAAATATTCGGGGACCTGCTTCCGCGTTACGTCGAGACGCAGCTTTTCTACGCGCTGTTGGAATCGGTGGCCAGCGAGCACGGCGCGCGAATGACCGCGATGGACTCGGCATCGAAGAACGCCGGCGAAGTGATCGAGACGCTCACTCTGAATATGAACCGTGTGAGGCAGGCTTCGATCACTCGCGAGATCATCGAGGTCGTATCGGGTGCGCGCGCTCTTGAAGGCTGAAGTAAGGAGCGAGGATAGAGTAAGAAGGAGAAGGCAAAAGCGCCCTGGGAGCGCAGGCATCCCTGCCTGCTGGCATTGCGCGAGAAAGAGGCAGGCAGGGATGCCTGTGCTCCCAGGGCGCTTTTTGCCTTCTCCTTATGTCTTCAGGCGCGGAGCGGGATTAGTTATCATGAGAACCGAGATGGCTGACAGCATCAATATTGCACGAGCGCCTTTCCTTGTTCGGCTAATCTGGTACTGGCTGCCGGTCCTGATGACGTGCGGAGTCATGTACTACTTCTCGACCGATGTTTTATCTAATGACAACACTCGCAGTGTGATCGACAAGATCTTGCTCTGGTTCGTGCCTAACGCAAACGACCACGCGCTCGAGAGCTTCAACTTCGTCATTCGCAAGTCAGCACACTTCCTCGAGTACGCGATATTGGGAGCGTTTCTGTTCCGGGCATTTCGGGGAGATAGCCCAATGCGCTGGCCCTTCAGGTGGGCGGTTTACTCGTTTTTCTCAGCCGCGTCGTGGGCGCTGCTGGACGAGTTTCATCAGACCCTCACGCGATCGCGAGATGGCTCGATCTGGGATTCGCTTCTGGATTCCTGCGGCGCTCTATTCGCACTGACCCTTATCGTGTACACCACCAGGGATCGGACTCCGCGTTCATCCGGGACGCGCCGGCCAACGCACACGAATCGGCGTAGCGATCCACCGGATCAGTCCCTTGCCGAGGCGGAACAGAAATGATCCTGCTTTAGCTCGCGCGGCATTTGGTGTCCTCGCCGGCTCATCCTTCCATTCGGACCACCCCGATTCTTTCAAGCAGTTTCAGGTAGTCAGCCACGTCCTCGACGGCGATCGGCCCGTAAGCGGCCGTTATGTAATCGCGAATAGCCTGCACGCTGCGCTTACCGTCAACCAGATTGAGTATTTCGTAGAGCAATATCTCCCCGTGAGCCCTCGAGCCTATACGCTCGACTGCGCGCAGGTCGCCGTTCGCGCGCTCGGCGACATAGTCGTAGTAATAAACGTTCATCGGGCCGATCACTTTTCGCACAGGCACACGCTTAAAGTCAGCGCCAATCGAGCGCGGACGCGAAGCGTCTTTCGGCTTGCGCGGCTTCGATTCCTTCGAGGGCTCTTTCTGTTCAAGCGTGAACATGATCCGGTTGCCCTTTCGCTGCTCTGTGAGCTTACCGGTCATCAACAGCCACGCGCCGCTCAGTTGATCGACGAGCCGCTCGACTACGGTCTGAAGGTTCTTGTCATCGGGCGCAAACTCGAGCACTGAGGAAATTGCCTCGGCCTCGCTTTCGACCGAGTGAGCGATGATGCTGCGCGCTTCCTCCGCTGCCTCTTGAGTGCCGGCCGCTTCAACCGCGCGCGCCTTCTCTTTCTCCTTAGGAACGCGGGCAAGCGCTCGCCCGAAGACTTCTTCCGCTAGCCGTGCCGCTTCAGGCGAGCCCGCTCGCGCAAGGAAGTAGCCCGACGCCGCAGCAATGAACGCCGAGCGCTTCATCTTCGTCGAATCGATGTTAGCCGCCGTGTCGTTGTTCGTGTGGATAAAGACATCCGGCCAGTCGCGCAAGTAGATCGTCGGTATTCGGAAAGAGCCCTCCTGATAAACGTCGTGGTCGGAGCCCATCTCGAACGGCGTGATGTCGGCAACGAGGCTGTCTTTCGATCCTTCGGCCGAAACCAGCGCGTCCTCGGAACCCGCTCCGGAAGCCGCTTTCAAGGCGCCAGCGATTGCGTACTCTGCGAATGCGCCGGCCACCGCATTCACGCAGCTTGGAAGCGACGCGGGAGTGTGGGTCACGTGCAGCACGGACTTCGTGATCGCATAATTGCCGCCGACCATATCGCAGTGGACGGCGGCTTTCATGCGTTTCACGATGTCCGGGTGCTCCGCGAAGTAGGCCAGGGTGCCATTGATCTCCGGCGGAAAGATAAACCTGATGGTGCGACGAGGCCGTTGAAGCTCGCCGCGTCGAATCAGCGAGGTCAGAGCGCGAGCAACTTCCAGGATAGCGGCGGCGCCCGATGCGTTGTCGTTAGCGCCGGGCTTTTGATGACACAGGTGGCAGGAGAATACGATCTCCTCGCCAGCGAGATCGGAGCCGGGAATGATCGCGCTGACGACTTCGTAGTTGCCCGGCTTCATCTCGGCCTTAACGATCGCGTGAAGCGTGATCTGCTCACCCCGCCCCAGTCGCGCCTGGTACTCCCGCGCGCGGCGAAGCGAAATCATGAAAGCGAATTTGTTGTCGGCGTTGTACGGCGAGAGGTGGCCCCAGCGCACGTTGTCAACGTAGTCGCCCGACCAACCTGTCACTTGATTCTGTTGATAGCTCAGCACGCCGGCGGCGCCGCGCTCGTCGCAAGCCAGCTTGTGAACGGCGGCGACTCCTCCGCCCGCAAGCACGATGCGGCCCTTGACCTCTTTGCCGTCGTAGTCTTTTGGCGATGTGCCCGCGCCAACGTCGACGAGCGATCCGGTGAGATCCGCGCTTTGTGAGTAGTCGGCGAGCGCGACTCGCATCTCACCCAGGTCCGCGACCTTTGCTTTGCGTGGCTCGGTCTCCCAAAGCTCGGCGTGCTCAGCTTCCCAGCCGGGAGTTGATTTGAGCGTGTAGTAAGTTTTCTGGCCGTCGGCAGGGAATCGCTCGATCTGCACCTGTTGAAGTCCGTACTCTTTGGCTTTTGCGGCGACGTATTCGGCGGCTCGCGAGAAGCCCGATGACGCCTGGACCCGGTGATGGCGAGCCAGCTCGGTCACGGTGTCTTTAGCGATCACGCCATTGATCTCGGCGGAGAGCGCGGCGACTTCTTTGTCCGAGAGGAGCGCGGTTTTGGTGAACTGAGATTGATGCGACTGCCCGGCAACGGAGTAGGCAGAGGCTTGAACAAGGACAATCGACAGGATAATGACAGAAGCGGTCTTTTTCATTAGTCTTGAGCCTCGCGTTAACGTCGCGCCCGTAAAGTTAAGTCAAAGAGTCAAAGAGAGGACGCGATCGGGAGATGCATTTTACCCTAAAGGCGTGATCGGTGTGCAAACCTTATAGCCTGCAGGTTAAATCAGGTGCTCGAAAAATCGAGCTTCGCGTAGATGTCCGACATGCGAAGTGAACACGGCACCGATTTCAACTGAATCGTATCTTCGAGATTGTTCGTTTCATAAAGGAGCCATCTACCGTCCGGCTGGCGAGTGTGATGCTCGACGTGAGGCCGGTCCTGCGCGATCAGGAGGTATTCGACGAACGACTCTATCGTCCGGTATTGCTCGAACTTCCCACCGCGATCGTAATCCTTTGTCGACTCAGAGAGCACCTCGATGATTAAGGCTGGGTTCAGCAGCGTGTCTTCTTGTTGGTCGCTGAACCTGGGCTCGTCGCAGAGTACGATGACATCGGGATAGGTGTAGAGCCCTGTGGGGGCGATTTTGACGCGCAGGTCCGTCGAATACACCGTGCAGGGCCCCGCCTTTAACTGCGAATGAAGCTCGCCAACCAGGTTAGTTACGACAAGAACGTCCTGCCGGCTGGCTCCGCCCATCGCGAAGATTTCGCCATTAAGATACTCGTGCCTGGTCTCGGAGCTTCGCTCTAGAGCGAGGTATTCTTCCGGCGTGTAGCGCGTTTTCGGATGAGAGGCCAATACAGCTCCTCCAATTGGTGGATACGATCGCAGACTACTTCCCCCTCAGGTTTATTCGCGCCTGGGCGATCGACATCGCTGCCGCGTACGCGTAACCGCACAGATAGATCATCAGGAACGGCAGAGTGCCAAAGATCCCGCTGTCAATCGCAAGCCAGATCGTGAACACAAAGTAGAAGGCGAACAGCAACTCAAGCCACGGCAGCGAGAGACGGCGTGGTACGTAGCGTTTTTTCACCCACGTCGTGTCGCCCGTGTCTTCGATCTTGTACTTCGGCGTGCGTACAAAGGGGGTTTTTATTCCAAGCAGCGCTTCCAACACGGCTCGCGCGTTCGAGAAGGTCAAGGCAATCCCCATGCTCATAACGAACGGCATGTACTTGAGCGACTGCTTCCAGGTGTCCGGGTATAGATATCGCTGCGTCACTACGTAGTACACAACTACCGAGAGTGTCGAAAACGTTAGTATCGGCACGTCCAGCACGAACAGATGAAACAGGCCCTGGTTGTAACGGATGATCAGTATCGGAAGATTGATCAGCGCAAGCACGATGACCAGCGGCGCGGCCAGGTTTCCAGTCAGGCGAAAAAACTGCTCGAGTTTCACCCGCGCCGACAGACGCGGGTCATGCCACATCCGTCGAAACAGTTTTATCCCGACTTGAACGACTCCCTTCGCCCATCGACGCTGTTGCGACTTGAAGGCGTTTATCTCAACCGGAAGCTCAGCGGGCACGTCGTCGTCGACCAGATAGACAAAATGCCAGCCCATAAGTTGCGCTCGATATGAGAGGTCGGTGTCTTCGGCAAGCGTGTCGTGCTGCCAGCCGCCCGACCATTCGATAGCCTCCCGCCGCCATATTCCCGCCGTGCCGTTGAAATTGAAGAAACCGCCGCACCGATTACGCGCTGTTTGCTCGATCACGAAGTGGCCGTCCAGCATGATCGCCTGGACCTTCGTCAACAGCGAGTAATCCGCGTTGATGTGACTCCAACGCATCTGGACCATTCCCACTCGCTCGTCGGTAAAGTAGTCAATCATTCGCCGGAGGCAATCAGCCCGCGGCACGAAGTCGGCGTCGAAGATCAGAATGAACTCGCCGGCGGATTTCTTGAGCCCTGCTTCCAGCGCGCCGGCTTTGAAGCCCACGCGGTCCTCGCGGTGATGGTAGGTTATGTGAAGACCTTGCTCGAAGTATTTCTGCACCGCAGCCGAAGCGATCCGCCTGGTCTCGTCGGTTGAATCATCCAGCACCTGAATCTCGAGCAACTCGCGCGGGTATTCCAGCTTGACTACTGCTTCAATCAGCCGCTCGGCTACATACATTTCGTTGAACAGCGGCAACTGCACCGTCACACGAGGGAGGCGGTCGGGAGCGAATTTCGCTTTGGGTCGCGGCTTGTGTTTTTGATACCGCAGGAACAGATAGACAAGGCGATAGCGATAGATTCCATAGACGGAGAGCAACCCGAGGATGCCGAAGTAGACGAACATGAAATAGATGTCGAGCGCGTCATTGACGTTCAGGTAACTGATGTTGCCCGCCGGATAGCGTCCGCCCTGAGGCGCTGATGACGCGATGAACTTGTCGACCGCGATGTTGCCCGTCTCGATTAACGGAAACGCAAGCAGCTCGACTTGAGTGGTCTTGCCGGCTTCGACCACTGCCGAGCCGAGGATGCGATCCTCGCCGGGACAATCCGAGGCAAGCACATAGCGACCATGCTCTATGGTGTCAAACGAGAAAGCGCCTGAAGCATCCGACGTTGTTTCGTATTCCTTGCGGGTCGAGTTATTGCGGGCCCTGACGGTCAACCCCGCCATGATGTAGCCGCGCTTTTCAGTTATCGTTCCCTTTATCGATCCCTGGTTTTCTGCGTGAGCCGGCACTGCCAGAACGAATAACAGAACCCCAAGCAGGGCTGATCTGAACAACGTTGTCATTAGATTCCTATGATGACGGCCTGACTACTAACCGTTACTGAGATAAAACTTTATGGGTAACCAAGCCGAAAGTATAGGGACGCTCGGCGCTCATTTCAAGGAAGAGAAGAGGCGGGAATTGAGAATTGAAGAGCCTCTTGCAAAACTCTCCGGTTTCGAGGTCATAACCGA
>JBBPIH010000015.1:98970-118154 GCA_038040455.1 Acidobacteriota bacterium | reverse complement strand
TTCTTTCGTGAGGCAACGAATCAATTTCGTTTAGATTTTTCGTGAGTCAATGCGGATTCTTGACGTATCCCTTCTTTTTCCATAGGATGTGTGTCGTCCTACTGGCCTTGATCGAATTGGAATGATATCCAGTAAAGCAAGCTAGTTATCCAGCTAGCTCTGAGGTATCAGCAACACGCCGGCCCACAGTTTTGTTTTGGCTAGGCTGACGCTGGGAGGTTCGGTAACGGCACGCTCTCAAGCATTGTCGGCGATCATCAGAGCGCCATCGCTGACTGCCAATTCGTTAGAGGCAATTCAAGTGTCATGGGAGAATCGCCAATGGAGAACACGGCATCGAGCAGTTAAGAATACGCTCAAAGAAAAGACCCATGAAACATTCAGAGAGCTACAAGAATCTAGTCATCTCAATGCTGATACTAGTCGCGTTGATATACTTTCTCATACCGCCAACGACACCCTCGTCGGCGATCACACTTGAGGAGGGCATTTCAAGAGCAAGCTATTCAAACCTGATCCGACAGCCCCGTCCAGAGAAGTTGTTATCTCACGACTCTCAACCGTCCACGCTGAGAGCAACTGATCGCGAAGTGCGGGCCCGGATGGATCAGAAGTACGGCAAGCTACCGTTAGGTTTTGAAGCCAACTGCGGTCAAGCTGATCATCGTGTCAAGTTTATGTCTCGCTCCAGCGGCGCTGCTCTGTTTTTGACTTCAACCCAAGCTGTGTTGGCGTTGAGAAGACCGGCCGGGAGCAAAGACCGCGAACGGAATCTCTCTGCGCACAGCAGCATTGAAGCACGAAGGAAAGGTGCAACAGTCAGCACTCTGCGCGTGAGTATGGTTGGAGCCAATCCCGCGGCGCGTGTAGAAGGAGTTGAACAACTGCCTGGTTTTAGCAATTACTTGATCGGCAAAGACCCGAGTAAGTGGCGCGGCAACATATCTACTTATGCAAAGGTGCAGTATCAGGACTTATATCCAGGAGTGAATCTCATCTACTACGGGAACGATCGGCAGCTTGAATATGACTTTGTAATAGCTCCGGGCGCCGATCCGAATCTTATCAGAATGGCCTTTGAAGGCGCGCAAAGGATATGGGTGGACGCGAGTGGCGCTTTGGTATTGCACACAGCAAGCGGGGACGTTCGTATGCACAAGCCATTGGTCTATCAAGAAACGGATGGAGTAAGGCGGGCGCTCGCGGGTCGCTACGCGCTCAAGGGTAAACGACAGGTCGGTTTTGAAGTACGTGAATACGACAGGAGTAAAGCTTTGGTAATTGACCCTGTGCTTAGTTACTCTACATTTCTGGGCGGCAACAGCACGGAGGATGGGAGGGGCATCGCCGTGGATTCCGGGGGCAATGCCTATGTGACAGGCAGGACCTTCTCGTTCAACTTTCCAACGACGATAGATGCCTTTAGCACGACATATAAGAATGGAAGTGATGTATTCGTAACCAAGATGAATGCTGACGGAACAGCGGTTATCTATTCGACATTTCTAGGAGGGGGTTCGGATGATACTGGCAACGGCATTGCCGTGGATTCTACAGGCAATGCCTATGTCACAGGCTTTACCGGCTCGAATGATTACCCGACAACGCCGGGCGCGTTCCAGGTTACGTTTGTGGGTAGTTCATTCAACGGTGATGCGTTCGCCACCAAGCTCAACAGCACAGGCACGGCTCTCGTTTATTCTACATATCTTGGAGGGTCGAGTTCCGATCAGGGGAATAGCATTGCCGTAGATTCATCGGGTAACGCTTTTATTGCAGGTTCTACAAATTCGACCAACTTTCCTACAACTATTGGCGCTTACCGGACTAGTCTTAGCAGCAGCAATGATGCCTTTGTCACCAAGGTTAACAGCACAGGGACGGCCCTCGTTTACTCTACATACCTCGGGGGATCAAGCTCGGATCAGGCCAACGGCATAGCTATAGATTCATTCGGTAACGCTTTCATAACAGGCGTAACCAGTTCGGCTAACTTCCCGGTAACCATGGGCGCGTACCAGACCACGTTCGCCCCGTCGAGTGATGCATTCATTACGAAGTTGAACGATGCAGGCACAGATCTGGTCTATTCTACATACCTCGGCGCCGGCGCCGATGATCTTGGCAGCAGCATAGCTTTGGGCCCTGCTGGCGAGGCTTACGTAACAGGGTCCACGACCTCGAGCAAGTTTCCGACGACCCCCGGCGTGGCACGCGTTGGGAATGGGGGAGCGGCGAAGACGACGAACAGCGGAGCTAGCTGGACGGCAATTAACACCGGCCTGACTAACGCGACAGTCAACTCGCTGGCTATCGATCCTTCGAATCCAACAACTGTTTTTGCGGGCACCGCAGGTAGCGGCGTGTTTAAGAGCACGAACGGAGGCGATAACTGGAGCGCCATTAACTCTGGCTTGACTGACCTCATAATCAGGACGGTCACGGTTGATTCCGCGAACTCATCGCTCCTTTATCTCGGAACCAGCAATCGAGGCGTTTTCCGGAGCACAAATGGCGGGAGCACCTGGAGAGCCATAAACACCGGCGAGAATGGCATGACCGTCAATGCTTTGAATATTGATCCGGGGAATCATTCGGTTATCTATGCGGGCACAGACCAAGGTGTCTTTAAGACTACCAACGGCGGCGCAAGCTGGACGAGCGCCAATGCCGGTCTGAATCAAGGTACTTTTGTCAATGTGCTGGCCATAGACCCTATCGCCACGTCGAACATTTACGCGGGCCTCAGTTTCGGCGGCGTCTACAAGAGCACGAACGGCGGCAGTAACTGGAACGTCACCGGTTTGATCAATACGAATATTAGAAGCCTGGTAATCGACCCGTCGATGGCTTCGACTTTGTACGCAGCCACGGATAATGGCGCGCTTAAGAGCACCGATGGCGGTATCAATTGGAGCGGCATCAACAAAGGTCTCACGAACAGATCGGTGAATGTTCTGATTATTTCCCCGGCGGACTCATCGACTATCTATGCCGGCACAGGAAACGGTGTTTTCAAAACTACCAACGCTGGAGGCGATTGGAGCCCAGTGAATAGTGGTCTGGCCGGTGCGCTCGTCAACACGCTGGCAATCGATCCTATCAATCCGGTTAACATCTATTCTGGCGCAAGTACCGGCGGTACCGACGCCTTCGTGACTAAGCTAAATACGACAGGCAATGCGCTGATTTACTCTACACTGCTCGGAGGAAGCTCTTCTGACGCGGCTTCTGCCATCGCCGTAGATAGTTCGGGCAATGCGTACGTAACGGGTCAGACCAGTTCGACTAACTTTCCTACTACGCCTGGGGTCTTCCAGACCACCTTTAGTACTGACGCATTCATAACAAAGCTAAATACGACCGCCACGGGATTCGTTTACTCCACATACCTCGGTGGCTTTAACTTCGATCAGGGATTGGGCATCGCTGTTGACTCTTCCAGTAGCGCCTACGTAACTGGAATAACTCAGTCACAGAATTTTCCAGTCACCCCCGAAGTGTTCCAAGCTGGTTTAGTAGGTTTCAGCTCCGATGCTTTTATTACTAAACTCGTCGCCGTGCCGAGTCTTACGTCTGACCTTAAGGTAGCCGTGACTGCGCCAGGCTCAAGCGTAGCAAGTTCGAGTATTAACTATGACATTACAGTTACTAACATGGGACCTGAGCCAGCTTCGTCAGTCATTGTTAGCGACGACCTTCCGTCATCGGTAGTGTTCAGTTTCTGTAGTTCACAGACCGCTTCCTGCAACCATGCCGGTAACAATGTCACCTTTACTCTCAACTCGCTCGAGGTTGGCGCATCGGTGACCATGAGTATATTCGCAACGGTGAGCTGTTCAATTCCTAGCAGTGAGATAATCACCAATACCGTTACAGTAGATTCTTCGGCAACTGATCCGGATGCGAGCAATAACTCGGCGATGGCGACAACTACGGCTACCAATCCGGAGACAACTCTATCTCCGACGAGTCAAACATTCTCCTCCGCCGGTGGAACCAGCAACAGTGTATTCGTGAACAGGGGAGCCAATTGCGCGTGGACCGCCACCAGCAATGCTAGTTGGATCACCATCACATTCAGCAGCAACTGCTGCAATGGGTCGGTATTCTATAATGTGGCCGCCAACAGTGGCGTCGCCCGCACGGGCACCATGAGCATCGCCGGTCAAACCTTCACAGTGAATCAGGCAGGGGTTTGTACCGCGACTATCTTGCCGACCAGCGCAGGCTATGGGAGCGGCGGCGGAATGGGCGCGGCCAATGTGACCGCGCCCAATGGATGCACTTGGACAGCTTCAAGCAATGATAACTGGATAACCGTCGACTCCGGCAGCAGCGGCAGCGGCAACGGCACAGTGACCTACACGGTGGCAGCCAACCCGGGCCCTAATCGTGTCGGAACTATGAGCATCGCCAACAACATTTTTACTGTCACGCAGACGGGTGTTTTCGGCAACAGTCCGTTTGATTTTGATGGTGATGCCAAAACCGATGTATCAGTCTGGCGCCCTTCGTCCGGGGATTGGTACATCATTAACAGCTTTAACGGTTCAGTTACATTTCGCCAGTGGGGGATCAATGGTGATAAACCTGTTGCTGGGGACTATGATGCCGATGGAAAGGCGGACATAGCGGTATGGCGCCCGTCGACTGGAGTCTGGTACATCATTCTGAGCTCGACCGGCGCCAGCACCGGCCTTGAGTGGGGCATGTCCGGCGATGTTCCTGTTCCAGCAGACTATGATGGAGATGGAAAGACGGACGTCGCAATTTGGCGTCCGTCCGGTGGTCTCTGGTACATCATCAACAGTTCGACCGGTTTAGTCACCGTTCAGCAATGGGGCCAAAGCGGGGATGTGCCTGTTGCAGGAGATTATGATGCGGATGGAAGAGCCGACATAGCAGTGTGGCGACCCTTTAGCGGAACATGGCTGATCATCCTAAGCTCAACCGGCACGAGCACAGGGCTGACCTGGGGGATGGGCCCTGACGTGGCGGTCCCGGGAAATTATGACGGGGATGGAAAGACAGATGTGGCGATATGGCGTCCGGCAAGTGCTCTTTGGTACATCATCAACAGTTCTACCGGTTCAGTCACGGTCCGTCAGTGGGGTGAAAGTGGCGATCAGCCCGTTCCAGGAGACTATGACGCAGATGGGAAAGCCGATTTAGCAGTATGGCGACCCTCTAACGGGATCTGGTTTATCATTCTCAGTTCGACCGGCGCAAGCACAGGACTTCAGTGGGGCATGGCCGGCGATGTGCCGGTGCCAACGTTTTGACAAGCATCGAGGACTGACAAAACTCGACTGACACTGAACTCCGGAAGTCACCTGACCTGGAAGGCGCCGGTTCATCGCTCCGCCCGTCGCAGGAAGCGTTCGGAGTGCTTGGGAAATGAGAAGATATGAACGAGGCGCCGATTGAAACGCGCACAATTAGTCAAAAGCCTTTCGGTCAAGAACAGAAAGATGCTAGCGGACTCAAACCCAAATCAGTAATATACATAAAGCACGTTGAAATCAAGAACGCCGAAGGATTAGAGTTGCAGCGTCCGTGTCTTGTCTTCTCCGTGATAGTCTGAAGGAACAGGGCACCTGGTATATTATTCTAAGTTGAAGGGGTACAACTACTGGGTCGAATAACCCAGTAAGTCGAGTCTTGAAACGTGTGTAATCAGACTTGACTTCGACCGGACCAATCGCGAACTAGGCAGTTTTCCCCACCTTGCTCCCGTTCTCTTCCCCGCCGAAAAGATAATATGAAGGAGGTACCTCAAAATGGGCAAATCAAGTGATATGGGATTCCGCCGGCTCGCATATTCATCCGCATGCTTTTTGATGCTGTTTCCTTACCTGGGAACTCCGGCTACCTCGCTAAATGGACTTGCATCCCCTCCTGTGACAAGTGTGGAGCTTGAACCCGTAATTACCACGGGCCTTTCGTCGCCAATCTATGCTACAAATGCGCGCGATGGCAGCAACCGCTTCTTTATTGTTGAGCAAACGGGCACAATCAAGCTGCTCCATCCGGGTCAGACCTCGCCGACCGTATTTCTTGACATCGCATCAAGGATATTATCTGGTGGCGAGCAGGGTCTGCTTGGCCTCGCCTTTCATCCGCAGTTCAAGACCAATGGCCGCTTTTTCGTCGACTACACCCGTCAGTCTGACGGCGCGACGGTGATCGCTGAGTACCACGCCTCTCTAACCGACCCGAATATCGCAGATACCACTGAAGCCGTGATTCTGACGATCGCACAGCCGTTCGCCAATCATAATGGCGGGATGATCGAGTTCGGACAAGATGGCTTCCTATACATTGCAATGGGAGATGGAGGCTCCGGCAATGATCCCTTCAATAGTGGGCAGAACATCGACGACCTTCTCGGCAAGATACTTCGAATAGACATCGACCATCCCAACGGTTCTGTGCCCTACTCATCGCCGTCAGACAACCCGTTCTTCGGATCTACCGCTGGCCGCGATGAAATCTACGCCTACGGACTTAGGAATCCTTGGCGCCTTTCGTTCGACAGAAGTACGGGGCAACTCTACTGTGGCGACGTAGGCCAGGGGGCATGGGAAGAGGTCGATCTTATCACGCGTGGTGGTAATTTTGGCTGGCGTGTATTTGAGGGCAACCACTGCACAAACCTGGACCCGGCTCTGTGCGGCGCGGGTGGATACGTTTTCCCGATTGCGGAGTATGCTCACGCGTCAGGGCGCTGTTCGATAACCGGCGGATATGCCTACCGTGGGCCCATCGGAACGCTCCCCGCAGGAGCCTATGTCTATGGCGATTTTTGTACAGGAGAAATCTTTCTGTTTGAGAGCGGGTCGCAAAGCCTGTTGCTCGACACGAGCCTCAACATCTCGTCTTTTGGCGAGGATGAAGCGGGAGAGATTTATGTCGTTGGGCTTGGAGGAACAGTTCATCGGATCGTTAATCCAAACGCACCTTGCTCGTTCTTTGTTTCACCGACCAATCAATTTGTCCGCTCTAGCGGAGGTGCGCAAAGCGTGGTCGTTACGGCTCCCCCTGGTTGCAATTGGTCTGCTGTCAGCAACGACGGTTTTATCACTATCAACGCTGGAGGTAGTGGGACAGGCACCGGAGCAGTCAACTACTCGGTGGCGGCTAATCCGGCAGCGGCTCGCACGGGCACTATGATCGTTGCGGGTCAGACTCTCACTGTAACGCAGGCAGCGAAAGGAAACCAATTTGACTTTGACGACGATGCGAAGACGGACGTATCAATCTGGCGGCCTTCCAATGGTCTATGGTACATCATCGACAGTCTTAGCGGTTTAGTCACCGTTCGCCAATTGGGCCAAAGCGGCGATGTGCCTGTTGCTGGCGACTACGACTCTGACGGTAAGAGCGACATCGCGATATTTCGTCCTTCGACTGGGGTCTGGCTTTTCATCCTCAGCTCGACCGGAAACAGCACAGGACTTCAGTGGGGCATTCCGGGCGATATACCTGTGCCGGCAGATTATGATGGTGATGGCAAAACTGATGTTGCGATATGGCGGCCATCGAATGGCCTCTGGTACATCATCAACAGCTCGACTGGCACAGCAAGAGTAGTAGCCTGGGGTGAAGGCAATGATAAACCTGTTCCTGGAGACTACGACGCAGATGGAAAGATAGATATAGCCGTGTGGCGCCCTTCAAGTGGAACCTGGTACATCATTTTATCTACAACTAACACAAGCACGGTTCTTGAGTGGGGTATGACCGGCGATGTACCTGTGCAACGAGACTATGATGGAGACGGAAAAACTGATGTTGCTATATGGCGTCCATCTAATGCCCTCTGGTACATCATCAACAGTTTTTCTGGTTCAGTCACGGTTCGCGAATGGGGCATCAATGGTGATAAGCCTGTCGCCGGAGATTACGATGCGGATGGCAGGGGGGACATAGCAGTATTTCGGCCCTCGACTGGAGTCTGGTACTTCATTCTGAGCTCGACTGCCACAAGCACAGGACTTCAGTGGGGCATCCCCGGTGATGTGCCCGTTCCAGGGTTCTGACCGGCCTAGAGACCGATAAAGTTGTTCAGTTTTTCTTCGAGCTGTTGTTGCCGTTCTGGTTGGCTACGAAGGTACGCTGGCCAGTTTCGTCAGCAAGACATCAATAGAGAATCTGTTTGTTGTTACAGATGCCTTTCAAGAAATAGAGGCACAAGCTATTCTGGTTGCTTCCTAACGGCCGTCGTGTGTATTCTCCGAAACTAACCTTAGCAGAAGAATACGAGCAAACCGCTCAATCACCGACTGTAACTATGGTGGATTTCGAAAGCTATTCCAGAGATGCAGTGCACTTCTTCAGCCTGAACGTTCCACCGCCGCTAGCATCGGCGGTGGAGGCACAGCCGGACGGTTTTACGATATTGGATCTGGGCTGTGGTGACGGCAACATCATTTATGCCCTGCAGCACGGTGGCTTCTTGAATCGAGCCGGACAGGTGATTGGCGTAGATCTGTCGCCGCAACGCATCGAACGCTTCACAGCTAACGCCGGTTATAAAGGGATCGTCAGCGGTGCCGAAAGGGTCGAGCAAATTGCAGACTGCAACGTAGACCTCCTGCTGAACACGATGGTTATCGAGCATGTGCCGGACGATACTGCGTTGCTGCTCGAAATCAAGCGTATGTTAAAGCCGGGTGGTTTGGTTTACGTAACCACGGTTTTGAAACTGCCGGGTGCTTGGTACTTCCGACGAAGCCCGGACGGCAGATGGGCGCTCGATCGAACCCACCTCAGAGAGTACCCATCGCGTGAGGCCTTTGAACGGCTCATATGCGACGCAGGATTGGAGCTTGTACGGGTTGATGTCTCGCCACTTTCTTTTCCTGTGATACATCCGGTGCTACGAATCTTAAACCGTGCCATCAAGTTACCGGGCATTAATAAAATATTCCTGCGCGTAGGCTCGCTGAACTGGTTAGAAAAGATCTCGCTGCCGATTCCACGCTACCGAACAATTGAAGTGTTGGCCCGCAAGAAGGATGCTGACGTGGGAGAATATCGGTGACCAGGCTCACTCACAGGTTGCGTCACCCGCGTACTTGTACCATTCAACTGTTCGACGCAAGCCATCAATAAAGTCGGTTCGCGCGTGGAAGCCCAACAACTCTCCCGCTCGCGTAACATCGAGGCCGCGACGGGGCTGTCCATCAGGCTTTTCTGTATTCCAGACTATGTCGCCGGAAAAGAGGGTTTCTCTTGCAATCAACTGAACCAGTTCTTTGATGCTGATTTCCTTCCCAGATCCGAGATTGATAGGCTCACTCCCATTGTAGCTTTCGGCGGCTAGCACTATTGCTTCGGCTGCATCATCCACGTAAAGGAACTCGCGTGTTGGCTTACCGGTTCCCCAGACCTCGATCATCCGCTCACGATTCTCAACCGCGTCGATGCACTTTTTTATCAGGGCAGGAATCACGTGCGATGAGCTAGGATCGAAATTGTCGCCGGGCCCATAGAGGTTAACCGGAAGCAGATAGATACCATTGAATCCATATTGGTCTCGGTAGGCTTGCAGTTGCACAAGGAGTGCTTTCTTCGCAATGCCATACGGAGCGTTGGTTTCCTCAGGATAGCCGTTCCACAGTTCGTCCTCTTCAAACGGCACAGGCGTGAACTTCGGATACGAACAAACTGTCCCAACCTGGACAAATTTTTCAACACCGTGAATCCGTGCTCCTTCGATAAGCTGGACTCCCATCATTATATTTTCATAGAAGAAGCGGCCAGGGTTTTCGCGATTTGCCCCGATGCCGCCCACGACCGCTGCAAGATGAATCAACACCTGCGGTTTCGAGTCTCGATAAAGCCGCTCAACATCCTCTGCGCGCGAAAGGTCATAATCGCGCCGTCGGACGACAAATATGTCGTGGTGGCCATGGGCGCGAAGATCGGCTACCACGCGCTGACCTAGAAAGCCGCCCCCACCTGTGACACAGATCCTTTTTCCTGAAAGAAAGCTTTTCACGCGACCACCCATATACGATCGCCTTTCCTCACACTGCTCCCCACCCGTTCATCGCGGGTGATTCCCCGCCTTCTCGCTCGGCGATCATTCGCTCCTTCCTGGCGATTTTGAGATCATTATCAACCATCAGGCGGACCAGTTCTTTAAAGGTCACCTTCGGCTCCCACGCCAACACCCGCCTTGCTTTGCCCGCATCGCCCAAAAGCAAATCGACTTCAGCCGGACGGTAGTAACGGGGATCTATTTCGACATGCTCCTCCCAATCCAAGTCGAGATTGCCGAAAGCTTCGTCCAGGAATTCCCTGACCGAATGCGTCTCGCCAGTTGCAATAACATAATCGTCCGGCTCGTCCACTTGCATCATCAAGTACATGGCTTCTACGTAGTCGCGAGCGTAGCCCCAGTCGCGCTTCGCGTCCAAGTTACCTAGATACAGCTTGTTCTGCAGTCCTGTCTTAATCCTGGTCGCCGCGCGCGTGATTTTGCGCGATACGAACGTTTCTCCACGACGCTCGCTTTCGTGGTTAAAAAGTATTCCATTGCATGCGAATAAGCCATAAGCCTCGCGGTAGTTGACAGTGATGTAGTAGGCATAGGCCTTCGCGCATCCATAAGGCGAGCGCGGATGAAAGGGCGTGTGTTCATTCTGCGGAGCATCTACCACTTTGCCAAAGAGTTCTGACGATGATGCCTGATAAAACTTCGGTTGTATGCCAATATCGCGGATCGCCTCAAGTAGGCGAACTGTGCCTAAGCCTGTGACTTCAGCAGTATATTCTGGCACATCAAAACTGACCCGAACATGAGACTGTGCGCCCAGATTATAGATCTCGGTAGGCTGAACCTTGCGCAGAATTGTGTTTAGCGAGCTCGAATCGTTTAGGTCGCCGTAGACGAGATGCAGCCGAGTGTTGGGTTCGTGCGGGTCTTGGTACAGATGGTCGATGCGGTCGGTGTTGAAAGAGGACGAGCGGCGAATGATGCCGTACACATCATAGCCCTTTTCGAGCAACAACTCTGTCAAAAACGAACCGTCCTGCCCAGTAATTCCTGTAATCAATGCACGCCTTGGCATCTATGACCCCCCGGTGTTAGGCCCCAAAGTGACAGCATTGTGTTGGAGATTCTCGACCAATTGCTCGCCAACTGAAGGCGCATTTTAACCGGTACACCATAATTCGTGCAACTTGACCCTTGCTAGGTCTGATTGCTTACGTCAACTTTCGTACCTCAACTTGCCGACAGGGAGCACATGCATTAAGCTTTGCAGAGCCTGAATCAGTTTTTATGTGCATGAGAATTCTTTTAGTAATACCGGCTTATAATGAAGCTGAGAACATAGCTTCGGTCATCTACGAGATCCGCTCACTACACCTGTCAGTTGATCTTTTGGTGGTTGATGATGGCTCATCAGACATAACGGCGGTTCTAGCAGAGCGGGCGGGGGCGAAAGTCATGAGACTGCCCTTTAATCTGGGGTACGGGGCGGCCGTGCAGACAGGGCTGCTTCACGCCGTTGAAGCAGGTTACGACGTGTGCGTGTTGCTCGACGGTGATGGGCAGCACGATCCTAAGTATATTTCTGACTTACTAACGACAGTCGCTACCGGAAAAGCTGATTTGGCGCTTGGCTCACGGTTTCTGGGCAAAGCTGATTATGCCATTCCCTTCAGCCGCAGATTTGGGATGTATATTTTTAGCAAGCTAACATCGCTGTTCACGCATCAGCAGATCACCGATCCTACATCGGGGTTCCAGGCAATTAGCCGAAGATTGATGATTTTTTTTGCTAGTGATAACTATCCTTACGATTTTCCGGACGCAGATACTTTGATCAGGCTCTATTTTGCTGGCTTTAAGATAAAGGAAATTCCTGTGACAGTAAGACCACGCTTGCGAGGACAGTCTATGCACGGCGGAGCAAAGACACTTTACTATATCTACAAAATGCTCTTTTCGATATTGATCGTGCTAACACAGCGACGAATGCTTAGGAAGGGAGACACCGATGCCATTAGCAACCAAACTAATGATGGCTCTCAGCAGTTTGGCAGTGATGCTGACGATAGTGCAGCTAGTTCGGCGAAAACGGCTTGATGAAAGGTACGCGCTGCTGTGGATAGTTGCTGGAGGGGTTATGATGTTTGCGCCTCTTGCCACAAAAGCTATTGATATGTTCAGCACAGCCTTGGGCTTTCATTATCCGCCGGCCTTTATCCTCCTGCTCGGCTTCTTCGCTCTTTGTTTGATCAACCTGCAATACTCAGTCGTGATTTCTCGGTTGAACAAGAACAACAAACAGCTTGCGCAGAAATTCGCAATTATGGAGCAACGCATGAGGGAGATGGAAACAACTAGCACGTAAGCCCGTAATAGCGCTTTGAATTCACTCGCCCAGTTCAGAACTGCCGCTACTGAGTTCCTGCCGCTATTGTTCTAGACAAACTTCCGCGGGATGAGTAGAATATCGCTTCTCACGCATTGGCCTAATGCCAAGAAGTTGCAGGGAATACTGCTGCTACAGCACACAACGCAAAAGGAGTGTATAGCACCGTGACAGGTCATTTAATCCGCTCTTCCATCCGAGTGATGCCTCTTCTAACGGTCCTCTTGCTGCTAAGCTGCTCCAAGAGTCCGCAAAGCCAGAACACGAATGCCCCCACGGCATCGGAGCCGCCTGCTTATGAAGGCTATTATGACATCACAAATTGCAATGCAATCCTTGCTTGGGCCTGGGATATGAATCGGCCTAACGAGGCAATCAAGGTCGATATTTATGACGGCGATACACTACTCGGTACGTTTACAGCGGACGCACTTCGTGAAGACTTGGTCAACAACAAGAAGGGTAATGGCAAGCACGGCGTGTTTTATCCTACTCCGCCTCAGTTGAAAGATGGGAAACCACACCTGATTCGCATTAAGTTTGCGGGAACCGGTCTCGAGCTACGCAACGGACCAAAAGAACTCAATTGCAAGTTCACTGAGTAACCATTGAAGCTGTGATTGACAAGGGCGTGAGACGGACGTGACGGCGACGCTTTTGCCAGAACGCCAGTTACAGACTTGGCTCGCCTCCCTTGAGCGCCTTACCAATCGACTCACGATTCGAATCTTCCACATCAAAAGGTCGTTTGCGCGTTTCACGGCCGTCGGCAACCACAATGCAAGACCCACGATTCAATTTCATAAAATGAAGGCATCGATAATTACTCCATCATACAATCAAGCCCAGTTTGTTGAACGAACGATTCTGAGTGTGCTCAATCAGGACTATCCGGATATCGAGTACATAGTTATGGATGGCGGCTCGACCGATGGAACAGTTGATATCCTTAAGAAGTACTCAGAAAGAATTGCTTGGATATCAGAGAAAGATCACGGACAATCGGATGCCATCAACAAAGGACTGAGAATGGCAACGGGAGAAATCGTAGCCTACCTCAATTCTGATGATACCTACGAGCCAAATGCCATCTCCCGGGTGGTCGAGTTTTTCCAAAAGAATCCAGAGCAAAGATGGGTATGCGGAAAATGCAAAATAGTCGACGAATGCGGTCGAGAAATACGAAAGCCGATCACCTTCTACAAGAACCTCCTCTTGAGAAATTATAGTTATAAGAAACTACTAACCGAGAATTTCATTTCTCAGCCCTCAACATTTTGGAAGACAGAATTGCTTGCGGAAATTGGCTACTTCAATGAAAACGAACATCTTTGCATGGATTATGAGTATTGGTTGCGCATCGGCCAGAAGTACTCTGCGGGAGTTATTGATGAGTACCTCGCTAGTTTTCGCTATTATGCAAGCAGTAAGAGCGGAAGCGCGACCATAGAACAATTGCAAGACCAGGTTCGACTCGCCAGACAATACGGGGCGGATCATCGTGCCTCGCTTCTGTTGAACAAAGTGAACTACTACAAGACTATTTGTGTCTATAAACTACTATCCCAAAAGTATGGGAGGGAGTAATTCAAAGCTTTGGCGTTTATGCCGGTCGGCTGGCGTTTTCCAGGCCTAAGCAGGGTTCTGTTGGTGAACAGTTGTTCATAGTCGATTTACGCACGAACACGGAAGGCGATCGATCAAAGAAATTAAAGCTTACATCTGGCGGCACGGGCTTGCGCCGAAATACCCATACTATCGAGTCCGCGTATACCAATTGATAATCTGGCCAGAAAGGATTTAAGACAGGATTCCGTTTAGATACGTTTAGAACCTCATCATTGTGATAAATGAATATCCACTTTGCATTCTTGAATTCCAACCACTGCACCCACACTTCATCATTGGGCCATTGAAAACTCGGCTGTCTGTTTAAGTGTAATGCTCCCCTCAAATCTATGAATCGCGTTTGAAAGTAGTAGTTCAGCCAGCTGGCCCCCAGATTGCAAACCGCATCATCCCTTTCCGCGCGTTTGTTTACGTACTTAACCCCATTGTAGCCACCCAAAGTCGACAGGAAAGCTTCTCGCGCATCCGCGGTCGGCGGCGGCAACCCTTTAGCTTTGATCTCTCCGTAAATTGCGCGACCGCCCCACAAGAGCATCACAATAGCCAGGACTGTCCAGATCGTGCCGTGGATTTCAGCAGATTTCGAGATTCTCTCGAGTAACCATTGAATGCTTTCATACAATGCCAGGCCTGCGATCGGCAAGACCGGCAACCAGTAACGCAACTGATGAGCATTGAGGAACCAAAAGCCCGTGAAGGCTAGCGCCCATAAAGTCCACCAGCGAACCGACCGATTGAATAATGAGACTATCCAGGCAAGGGGCCAGGCAACGATCAGCGGGAATAGGGACAGATGGACTTCAGCAAAGAAGCGGTCTGGATGAAGTATCCAGTCTAGAGGCAACATAATGAAGTTCCGAATCGTTCTAGGCTCACCGGCATTTTTCATCCATGAGTGCACATTTTCAACGAGCCACGGCGCGCCCCAGATACCTCGGCTGTATTCGGGAAACGTGGGCCAAATGGGGTTGCCAGTATGATAAGCGATGAATGCATACCAGGGTGCGGCAATCAGAACCACGAGCGCCCATCCCAGGATAAGAGGCCTCCAGGTAAAGGGGGGCTGCGCCTGCCCGGCAGCTTCGGAGGCATCTTTGTTCTTACGTGCAAGCATCTTTGAAGCGAAAAAAGATTGCACCAGTACGCACAGACCGAGGATACCGCCAACGCCTAGAAAGAATAGACCGGGCAGTTTTGTACCCGCGGCCATGCTCAGAAGTGCCAGTCCCAAATACCACCAGGCAGAAATTTTGTAATCCCAAAAAATGCGCAGTGCGTAGACTCCCAGGAAGACAAAACACGTTATGCCGATGTCTACATAAGCAGATGCGGCGAGCCACAGAACCAGTGGATGAGCAAGCCAGAAGGCTGCCGCCGCGAAACCGAGCTCAGGCCTATTTTGGCGCTTGCCCCATGCGTAAAGACCCAGAGCCGTAAGCATCAGAAAGGTGTGTTCCATCATCTGGGCCAGGATGTCGTCTTTCAAGGCCAACGCCCAGGTAAAGAGCATATGGTTCAAAGCTGGCAGCACCGGCGATATTGTCCCCGTGTCTACGACAATGTAATGCTCTACCAGATATGAGCGGGCTAAAACCAGGTGAGTAGAAATCGCGTCCCAATGAACCGGAGGGTATTGGGTTGATAGCAGCAAGAGCCCCCAGTAAGAAAGTCCAATGGCTATCAAGAGAATCACAACCGCCCTGCGTGGGCGGTAGTATTGTTTCCACTGTGCCCTTCCCCAATATTGTTTTTTCCACCGGGCCGGAGCTAACAACGGATAGTGATTGCCGGAATAAAACCAGTGCAGAATTGTTGCTACAGCGCCAAGAATAGTCAAAGCCACTATAACTGTCTGGTAAAGGAAGCCAAGAAGACCCATCGCGAAAAGTGCCAGAGCACACAAACCCAGGCCTAGCGCTTCCGTAAAGACTAGCCTCTCTGTTGAACTCTGGAAGCTGAGTTTGCGAAGAAATAAATTTCCAACGCCCGCAGAAGCTATGAGCATTAAGCTCCACGCACCTAAATGCACGATTATCCATACAATGTAGTCAATCATGTTCATAAGCGATTGTAATGTTGAGGTCCCCTTAGATTGTGCGTCTGTACTATGTGGGCGTGACTATTCAAACGCCGTGCTGCTTTCTTAGAAGCGCTCGTTCGATACAGCAAGCGGTGAGTCCCTTCGCCGTCCAATTAACAGCATGAAATCGCTGGGCAATAACTCTGAATCAACCAATATGTCTTCCACTTTCCAGATAGCTTGAAGACATCTGAGAGCTTCATAATCACCGGGAGAGAAATTGTGCACAATCCCATTGTAAAAGAGGTGCTGAATAGTTCCTCCCAACCGCTTAACAGCAACTACCTGGAAATACTGTTTGAAGAGAGGAAATATCTCTGCCGAACGTATGGACTCGAATGGCGATACCGCCACTACTTCAGCGGGCGTGGGTCTCCCCTCCAGATACTTGATCGCGTCCCACCGAAATTTCCTTAACTTTTCTGGTACAAGCGACGTCAGCGACCGAACTATCTCTATCTGCTGATCCGTCCATTGAAACTGCGTAGGCCCAACAAACTCTTCAAGAATAAACAGGCCACGATGGGTGAGTGATTGATGGACTTGCCCCATGATGTGCTCAAGCTCGAAGAAATGATGAAAACTGTGACACGAGAAGATCAGATCATATGTTTCGGCCGGAAGTTTGATGCGGTTGGTATCAGTCACCTGAAACCTCCCCGGTATGCCAAGCTCTTGTCGAATCCTTTCTCCCTCTGCAATTCTGTCTTCGCTTACGTCAAGTCCCTCTATGTAGCTAGAGGCTTCGTTTTTATAAACAACTATGCTTCTACCCCCGGCGCCACACCCTAGATCGAGGCTTCTCGCCGCCGGACCTGCCAGCTCTTTCTTCACCCACTGCTCCCAGGGCGAACCGTCAACGAGCGCCCGCTGGCGATAGTGCTCTGCAATCAGAGGGTGATCGAGCCAGGCGTTCCACGCTCCCGAAGCCTCCACCTTCAGATGCTCTCCCCACTTCTTGCTTTCCGCCGCAAGCTTGCTCTCGTATTCACTATCGGCGAACTTGCCGGTCATCTCTTCACCGCCATTTCTAAATCATTCCGAGGCGCAGGCAGCCGTCGTTCAAGCTTCAATGAACTTTGCTTATGCGCTATCCATTTGACATCCCACTTGCTTTCGTAGCGACGCCGGTTTTCATTAAAGATCGCGTCGTATTCACCTCTTTCGATCAACTGTTTGAAAGCCGCCTGCCCGAAGTGATGCACGAATACATCGGGCGCGCATATCACTCGATAGCCTTTTGCCTTCATGCGTTGGGCATAGTCGTCGTCCTCGAACATCCCTATGCCGAACTGTTCATCCAGCGGCCCGATCCGTTCATAAGTCTCCCGCCTGAAAGCCACGCAGAACATCGCAAGCATGTGTATCTCGGCCATCCGGCCCTCATAAGCCCAGTTATGTTCTTTGGAAAATATCTCCATCTCGCCCCAGGTCTGATAGGGCACATCTATCTTGGCTTCGTTGCCGACAAAGTTTGTGACAGGACCAACCATGCCAATGCCCGGGTCCTGCAAATGCACTAGCAAGCGGCCCAGCCAACCGGACGGCACAATCGTGTCGTTGTTCAGCAAGACGACATAGTCACCCGTGCTTCGCGCGATACCCTGATTGTTAGCCCGCGCAAAGCCGTTGTTTGTCGAGTTCAGTATGATCTGAATCCCGGGATGCTGATCAGCAACGTTGGCCAGGTACGCCTGAGTGCCGTCCGCCGAATCATTGTCTACGACAATCACCTCATAGTTTGGATAATCGGTGTTACGGATAATGCTTTCGAGGCACAGTTTGTTCAGCGCAAGATTGTTGTACGTAACAACGATAATGCTCGCGCGGGGGGTTACTTCGACAATACCAGTGTGTATCAGCTCATATCGCTGTTCCCACGTATGTTGTTGGGCGAAACGCCGGCGGTGGGCGATCATCTCGGGATCGTTCTCCGCTACTGCCCTGTCGAGCTGAATGATGAAATCATCTTTGTCCTCGGCTATGTAAAGATACTCTCGATAAGGTTCGATCTCGGCCAGAGCGACAGAGACTACCGGCTTGCCCGCACTCAGGTATTCGTAGAGTTTCACGGGATCTGTTGCCTCAGTGATAGGGTTGACCTTGAAAGGGATCATGCACACGTCGAAGTGATACAGGTACTGCGGCATCGTCTCATAAGGCTGCTGGCCGAGAATGCGAACGTTGGGCAGCGCTTCCAACTCCGAAACGTCCACATGGAACACGCCGCCCAGCAGCACGAACGTGTACTCGGGCCGCTGGCGAGCTGCTTCAGTCAAAAGGTCAAGGTCAAACCAATCGGCAATCGCGCCGTAATAACCGATGACCGGATGCTTGATTTCTGTAAGCACGGTGTTGGGGCGATAGCGTTCAGCATAGAAATCCCAATCGACAGCGTTGCGGGCCAGCACTATAGGGCGATCGTGCTCCTGCCATTTTTCGTACAAACGCTTGCCCGTGACCACAACCAGATCGCACCGGCGAACCAGTTCCAATTCCATATCGAGCAGGCTACGGTTGATCCCCGGAAAGTTTTCCCATTCGTCCATACAGTCGTAAATCAGGCGCCAATTCCAGATCTTTTTCGCCTCGAGCGCCACGCCTCCCCATGATGCGATCATCACGTATCCTAGGGCTTCCTCAATTTGGAACGTCCGGCGCAACTCGTCCAGTGACTCAAGCAGCGCCGTCCGATTCCGGCCTTCCACCACTTCGCCGTACACATCCGGCAGGCGCTCGACCGCAAGTTGCACCTCGTACACATTCTCCTTGATCTTGCTCACCTGCACGCGAGGAGTCGCACCGGATGGCCGGAAGCGTGTTGTACTCAGATAAAACACCCTGTGCCCGTGCGCTGCGAACTGCGACATGATTTGCTGCGGGCGCTGATAGCGAAACTCCCAATCGATTATCGAGAAGCAGATCACATCGGGGCGATGCAGCGCCGTTGCAGGCGGCCGGTTATCTAGGATAGCGGGCAACTCTTCTTCTTTGAGATGAGGGAGTAGAGTCAGCCACGAGTAAAAGTCAAGTGGCTCTGCTTCCTGTAATTCAAACTCTTTAGGCCGCTGTGAAACTTC
>JBBPIH010000015.1:0-98870 GCA_038040455.1 Acidobacteriota bacterium | reverse complement strand
GGACGACAGCGACTCGATTGCAAGCTTGACTTCCTCTAGCTCAACCGTAAGCAACTGCATAGACTCTTCTAGCTGAATCGCTGGCGGCGCTAGCTGCTGTGAAACTTCGGACGACAGCGACTCGATTGCAAGCTTGACTTCCTCTAGCTCAACCGTAAGCAACCGCATAGACTCTTCTAGCTGAATCGCTGGCGGCGCTAGCTGTCCGTTAGTGGTCTTCGGCATAAGACCAAGCATTCGATAGACAGGCAGCAGGTAGCGATACTTGATTGGGCCGTAGAGACTCAACAAACGCCAGCCCAACGTGTTGGTCATCCAATTGAGCCGAGCGTCGTTTGCAGCCAACGATCCCGAGAGCATGTGTATAGCCTGGTCCTTTTTTGTCAGTTGGAACTTCAGCAAGTTGTTCGATCCTGCCAGGCGATGATTCTTCTTCTGTGACTCAGCCAATTCACTTTTCAAGCTCGCAATCGTTTCTTCCCTTTGGAACTTCAGCAAGTTGTTCGATCCTGCCAGGCGATGATTCTCCTTCTTTGACTCAGCCAATTCACTTTTCAAGCTCGCAATCGTTTCTTCCCTTGCGCGGACGATCGTTTCTCTCTGCTCAAGCTGTGCCAAACCGTACCGCGCTTCTTCCTCTTTTTCGGTCAGCTTCGTCGTCAGTTCCGCCACTTGAGCCAGAAGCGCTTTTGAGGCTCGCTCGCGCTCGCCGATCATTACAGCCCTGCGATAGCCAAGTTCAGCTAGTTTGGATAGGGTTTGCGCGAGATCTTCTTTTTCGGCCAACACCTCTTTCCGCAATGCGACTAATTCCTCCTGGAGGCATGCAATTGCCTTATCCCGCGCGGTGATAATACTCCCCTGTTCCGCCACGTGCTGCGATAAATGTGCAATTGCCTCGTCTCGGGCAACAACTATCTTTTCCTTCTCTACGATTTGTGCTGCTAGTGCCCGCGCACTTTCTTCAGCCTTACGCAATGGGGCTAATTCTTCCTGGAGGCACGCAATTGCCTTATCCCGCGCGGTGATAATACTCTCCTCTTCCGAAAGGCGCTGCGATAAATGGGCAATTGCCTCGTCTCGCGCGGCAATGATCTGGTCTTTCTCTGCCAGTTCTGACGCAGACTTCTGCCCCTCTTCCTTTACTTGAGCCGAGAGCCAGGCGATCGCCTCATCTTTCTGTGCTAACTGAGGAGTTAGCGTTTCTATGATCTTCTGTTTGTCATCGACCTGCCACGAAAGGGACTTAACTGCATGATCCCTTTCTAAGCGGACCTCTAAGCGCTGACCGAGTTGACTGAAGAACTGTCGCACCGGTACACGATCCGATTCTCGCAGCGCCAATAATTGTCGAAGGCTTTCATTGTAAGCCTCGCCGACGGCCGCCAGCCCCAGCCCATGCTCATGGATGAATTCGAAATGTGGGTACCGTACTTTGAGTTCGTCCCAAAGCTTCCACACTCCAAAATCGCCCTCGCGGACGTTAATATCGTGCAACAATATGATGCCTCGGCTGCTCATCTTCGGCAGCCAATTTTCGAAATCGTGTTTCACTACTTCATAAGCGTGATAGCCGTCTATGTGGAGCAGATCAATCGTCGAGTCCGCAAAATGGCTGACGGCCTCGTCAAAGGTGCTCTGAATCAAAGTGGAGAATCCGCCGTACAGCGGGTCGTGGTGCTGTTTGAGCTCCTCGAGTACTTCCGGCCCAAAGAACCCCGACTGAGGGTCGCCCTCCCAGTTGTCAACAGCATAGCACCGGCAATCTAACCCAAGTTCTGCGACGGCCTGGCAAAATGCGCAGTAAGAAACTCCCGAAAACGTTCCAAGTTCGACAATCGTCACTGGACTCAAGATGTCAACCAGGAACATTGCGAACGGGACATGCCCCGCCCACTCGCTGGCAGCAAGCCGTAAGGGTGCCTTCAAACATACTGGGTGATCTAACGGGTTGAACATAACAGGGCTCGCATATTCGTCGCAGTCTAGCATACCGAATACGCGGCGCAAAATGGCCTCGTTTTGATTCTGATTTTGAACTGAGCCTGCCGCGATAATCGGCTCGACTTGGCGCGGGCCTTTGTTTTTTCAGGCCGAGATGCTCCACTACCAGGCTGACACACGTTTCCCAGGAGTTCTCGCGCGCCACGCTGCGGGGCGCTCCGCGAATTGTTCGTCCTGGGGCTGGAAGCTTTTCATACGGCCCAGCCTTCGACGCACCATGGTCCTGGCGCTGTCGGTTCAAACAAGATAAGCACTAGTTGCACTAGTTCACAAATCTCAATCAGGACAATTGGTGGAGAACCTCGAGCGCAAGCCGAACGTGTCTGTGGTCGTGGTGGTATACAACATGCCACGCGAGGCACCGCGTACGCTGCATTCACTGTCAGCCGAGTACCAGCGCCATATCGACGCTGACGACTACGAAGTAATTGTTGAGAAAAGGGTCCTTGACGATATAGGGTGCATTCGCGTCGCGAATATCCATCTCGAGGCCAGCGCGGGCTATCGGATACAACTCCATGGTATTGACATCAAGGCCCGTATTGAGCCCGAGATGGGTGAGAAGCTGGACCAGAAACGTAGTTCCCGCCCGGCCCGTCCCGCTAATAACGACGTGACTCCGAATCATCGGCCCATTATAGCAGCCAATACCGGTGAAGTGCTCGATCTCGCCCTGATTGTTGCCGCTAAGAGCCACTGACCGCGTCAAAGCGTGCCTAGTATTTGCATTCCAGCCCAATATCGTGGAGACTCTCCCTGGATGACAGAGATGAAGCTGGAGCGACACAGGTACATCGGTGTTGATATAATCCCAGAAATCATCTCCCAAAACCGGCGAAAACACGGTAATGCGACTAGGACATTCATTACTCTCGATTTGACGACGCAAAGGCTACCTCGTGCGGATGTCATTTTCTGTCGGGATTGCCTGGTACACCTCCCTTTGAAGAATAACTTTGCAGCAATACGGAATTTCAAAAGGAGTAAATCAACTTATCTTCTGATGACCCTTTCAATATGGAAGTGACACCATATGCTTAAGCTGTCTGTTTCACTGCTCCTCCTGGCACTTGGCGGCGGCTCAACCGCGGCAGTTGCCTCCCTTGGGGGTGGCATGGTCGGTCAGCCACAGGTAGCCGACGGCGCTTTTAACGTGCATGTTTCACGCCCTGCTTACGTAAACCAACACCCGAGAGTGCTCTTCGACGAGGGGCACAACAACTCCGATACCTCAAGCGGACGCTATAACCCTTTTGTCGGTCTGATCAGAAGCGATGGTTACAGATTGGCGCCAACCACGGTAAGATTCTCCGCAAGGTCGCTCTACGGTTGTCAGGTTTTGGTAATAGTCAATCCCGCTGGTCCAACTCGAACGAGAGAGGCGCCGGCATTCACGGACGCTGAGTGCGACGCGGTGCGCGACTGGGTCAAAGCAGGAGGCGCGCTGCTTGTGATCGTCGATCACGCTCCGTTTACCTCGGCGGTTGCCGGCCTTTTGCGGCGCTTCGAAGTTGACATTACTAAAGGGCATACATTCGATACTTCGCACTTTAACAAAGATTCAGACGATCAGACTGAACTCGTGTTTACTAGAGCCGAGGGATTGATCGGAGAGCACCCCATCGCGCGAGGCCGTGATGAGTCGGAGCGAATCGACCAAATCATTACATTCACCGGCACCTCGCTCAAAGGCCCCAAAGGCAGTGTCGCAATTCTCAAGTTGGCTGACACTGCGAAGGATGTGTTGCCGCCAGATCGTAAACCGGAATCGCCTGATGCACCTCCGGTTGACCATAAGACTGTGTCCGCCACCGGTCGTGCCCAAGGCTTGGCGCTTAATTTCGGCAAGGGTCGCGTAGTCGTACTTGGTGAAGCTGCCATGCTCACAGCGCAAGTAACCCCTGGCGGAGTTCGCTTTGGCATGAGTATCTCCGGCATTGACAACCGCCAATTCGCGCTCAATATCATGCATTGGCTTTCGGGCCTGCTCAAATAGATCAGACGCAAATCCTGATTTATTGATCAAGCTCCGCAGTCCGTCCGTTGGTCGCGACCGGCGAAGATCGAGAAAGGATTCTCTATTGCCGAATACACCTTCAGGTTTTCGAGTTAAATCTTTGAGCAGGCAAAGCCGCAATACAACATTGCAGGCATTACGAACGCACTCTTTATCGAGAACACAGGGGAAAGCAAAGGAAAGAAGAACTTGCTCGTGATCACCGCGTTTAATATGATTGCTTAAAGCTGAGGTACTTGATGCGAGGAGAACTGGTGACCAGGATACTAAGATTGTCCGTGACGAGCCTCTTTATTGCCGTCGCTGCCACAGGAATGGTCGTCGCGCCCAAGAGCCGCGAAAAGACAGCGAATGCCGAGACTCAATCAAGAGAAGTCAGCTTTTACTTGAATCGACTGCCCGAAAACCCAAGGCAATACAGTCTGGTCATATCTGACGAAGACGAGCGCACTATTTCGGGCGCGTTCTCCGTAGAGCAGTTGCAAATCCTAAGAGCCATAATGATCGAAGCAGAGAAGTTCGCCTTCAGCGAAGAAGCAGTGGGAACAAAAGAACCCATAACAACTCGATTTACAGACAAGCAAGAGCGCGCATTCATAATTGATGTCCAAAAAAACGGGAACCAAAGCCAGCTTTTCCTCACCCTTACAACAGAGATAGGTCGCCTTACGATGGAGGCTGGAAGGGTCATCCGGGGCACCAGGCGCGAAGAAGGATTCTTCTTCGGTCTCCTGTCACGCCTGGAATCGCTGTTGCCCAAAGTGCCCGCCCCACCCAAGAAGTGAACTCCGTGAACACCTGAGCTGGCACCTCCAGGCCAGTCGTGCATCTGTCTATGATTGAGATCGGATTTCTTGCTCGAGCATGATCGCATTGGTCACCAACTTCGGAACTTCACGATTAATTGAAAGTCAGGTGCCTGCGTGCTGTCGGGCTATGCGGGAATCTAGAAATAGAAGCTGTTGGAGGAAACTTTCCAGCGGGTGCCAACGAAGCCACATTAGGACCTGAGGACGTTCTGATGGCTCCAAAAATCCTGAACAACCCCAACCGTAGAAACCGAACTAACCAGTTCTATCCCAGCCCTTAATGATCGTGAACAAAGAAGGGCCTCAGAGCAGCCTGCGGCCCTCCCACCCGCCCCAAACACCGAGACGGATGAGAGGGTATTGAAAAGCACACACAGGCCTACTTCTTGAGGATAGGAGACAGCGCGTTTCCGAGAACGTCATTAGTGTTGCCAATGAATTTGTTATCCTGTGTCGTCGTAGTAGTACCGCCGTTATTCACGCCGGTCGAATTCTGAACGATAGTGTTGTCAGAGATTCGAGCATCCGTGCCGGCTCCCACGTTGATTCCCGTTGAGTTCGAGGATATCAAAGTCCTGTCAACATTGGCTTGCCCCGCGCCGCCTCCAAGTAGATTCAGGCCGGTGGTGTTATTCGTCAGGCCGGACATCGTGAGCGATGCTATGGCGTTATTCTGTACCTCGACACCGGTGATGCATCTGGCTATTTGAACGTTGGTGAGTGCCGCAGAGATGTTCCCAACGGTCGTTTTGAGGAAGACGCCAGCGGGACCGCCGACAGGAGCACCGCCACGAATCTCACTGATGGTCGTGTCAATTATTCTCACGTCGCCCGCAGCGGTCTTATTGACCTCGATTCCGAAATTGTTAAAGCCGAAGATTGCACAGCTTTCAACATGCAGAGCTTGTCCAGCCAGAAACCTGATGCCAGAAAGGCCCTTGGTCAAAGTCCTATTTATACCATTGATCGAGATATTGCGAAGGATTATCACATCGGTTGCCCCCGCGTTGATGACAAAGCCACTTACGCCACCGGCTAGGACTGAAGCCCATCCAGCTCCGGTGCCACCGTCAACGGTAATCGATTTGGTGATTGTCAACGTGCCAAATCCTCCCGGATCCAGCGCATCAATCTCGCCGCCTGCTGCGGTTTTCGAGATAGCGCCTGCAAAGGTCTTGCACGGAGCAGTGCGGCTGCAGGGATTGGCGTCGTCACCAACACCCGATACCCATGTTCGCGTTGCTTGTGCCTGTGCCAGTGAGCTACAGATTAAACATACGCCAAGTACTGCCAGCGCATTGAGCATTAGTCTCATCTTGGTCATAACTGATCTCCTTTGAGTTTTCAAACTGTTTAAGCTAAAAATGCTTTTTCTTTCATCCCGATCCCTCTACTCCAATAGACGGATTCTGGGACCGATCCAATGCGTTACTCTCGCTTGTAAAGGAGCCTCGATCCAGAACCAACGCTCCAATCGCTTCTCCCTTTCTGGACTTGAAACTCTCGATCTGCTGGGGCGTCGTCGTTCAATCTTACAAAGTAATTGACCGCCGGTACCCCCGCCATGCTGGATCTCAAGTCTCTCCGCACCGTCATATGCATGCCCACGCAAGGGCTGTTGTTTCCTCACGAACAGCCGAGGTTCGTACAGCCAAGCGTATTGCGTACGTTGGCAGCCGAATTAATCCACGCCTGGCCCTGAGCCGCCGAAATGTCTCCGTGGTCGATAAAATTCTGAACGGAATTAATGAAGTCGGCCAGCTTTGCGCATGCCGGATTCTTGTTCCCTTTAGCAATAGCATCAAGAGCGGCATCCAATTTACTGATCAGGCCCTGCTTCTGTGATCCGTTGAGCGAAGAACTGTTGACGCTGGTCTTCAGGTTCTCGATCGTCGCCGACGCTGTCAGCACCGTCACCGTGAAGCTGCACTGCGCAGTATTGTTCGACGTATCAGTTGCAGTGCACGTGACCGTGGTCGTACCGAAAGCGAAGATCGAGCCAGAAGCCGGATTGCAGACAACTGTAACGCCTGGGCAGTTATCGCTCGCCGTTGCAGCGAAGGTCGCCACAGCGCCGGCCGGACAGGTTGGTTCTTTCACGATGTTGGCCGGGCATGTGATGGCTGGCGGCTGCGCGTCATTAACCGTCACGGTGAACTGGCAACTGGCCGTGTGATTTGAGGTATCAGTTGCTGTGCAGGTGACAGGCGTTGTCCCCTTCGGGAATGTTGATCCCGATGGCGGGCTACAACTGGAGGTTACGCCTGGACAGTTGTCATTCGCCGTTGGAGAGAAACTCACCACTGCCGAGCACAGGTTCGGTGCAGTAGTTGTGGTGATGTTTGCCGGGCAACTGATCGTTGGGTTCTCGTCGTCGTTAACTGTGACGGTGAACGAGCACGCTGTCGAGGTATTGCCGCTGGCATCAGTTGCAGTGCACGTGACCGGCGTTGTCCCCTTCTGGAACGTCGAGCCCGATGCCGGGTTGCAGTTGGCAGTCGCGCCTGGACAATTGTCGCTGGCCGTCGCAGAGAAGCTCACCACCGCCGAGCACTGGCCCGGATCATTCGCCTTGGTGATGTCGGCCGGGCAACTGACCGTTGGGTTCTCGTTGTCGTTAACTGTAACGGTGAATGAGCAACTACCCGTGTTATTTGAGGCATCAGTTGCAGAGCACGTTACCGTCGTTGTCCCCTTGGCGAATGTCGAGCCCGATGCCGGCGAACAGGTCACTGCTCCAACGCCTGAACAGTTATCGGTAGCCGTTGGTGTCGCATAAGTTGCAACGGCAGAGCACTGGCCCGGTGCAGTCGTTGTGATGATGTTGGCAGGGCAGGTGATCGTAGGCGCCTGCGTGTCATTGACCGTTACCGTAAACGTACACAGTGTTCCGTCGTTATCGCAGGTGACGGAAGTAGTCCCAACCGGGAAGAAAGATCCCGATGGCGGTTCGCAGAATATAGGCTCACTTCCGCAATTCCCCGATTTCGTCGGGAACGTAGCGACCGCTCCGCACTGACCCGGATCATTGCCTTTAGTGATGTTAGGACATGTGATCACGCACGGAGAACCGCTTTGGACCGTCACTGTGAAGCTGCAACTCCCTGTGTTGGCGCTGGTGCAGGTGACTGTAGTGGTGCCAACCGGGAAGCTTGAACCCGACGGCGGAGTACAGGTAACGGGCGCGCCCGAACACGAGGCCGGCTCCTCGTAGAAGACAGTGGCCGAGCCTCCGGGTGGGTCTTCATTGGTAACAATGTTGCTCGGGCAAGTGAGAGTGCCCCCAGTAACGGTCACGGTGAAGCTGCAGGTGGCAATCGTGTTTCCTGACGAATCCGTTGCCGTGCAAGTCACGGTAGTTGTACCAACTGGGAAGACTGATCCCGATGCCGGATCGCAGCTAACCGTGCCGCAACTGCCCGACTGACCCGGAGCCGCGTAGGTGACAACTTTACTACACCCGCTGCTTGCCGATTCTGTGGTATCCGGCGGGCAAGTGAGTGTGCAGTCGGCAGTGACGACTGTCACCGTAAAGGTGCACGTCCTGGTGTTATTAGAGGCGTCCGTGGCGGTGCAGGTGACAGTAGTAGTACCTGTGGGGAAGCTGGAACCCGATGGCGGATTGCAATTGACTTGGATGTCTTGCGTGCAGTTGTCGGTTGCGGTCGGCGTCGGATAGCTTACGTTGGCCTGTGCTGACCCAGGAGGCGGGTCCTCCGGAGTTGTAATATTGCTCGGACAGGTCATCGAAGGCGGCGTCGTGTCATTACCTGTCACCGTCACGGTGAAGCTGCATTCCCCTCCGTCCTGGGTAGTACAGTTGACAGTGGTGTTGCCAATCGGGAACGTTGAGCCTGACGGCGGATTGCAAACGACCGGGTCGCTTCCGCAATTGCCTGTCTTCGTTGGCGTCGGGTAAGTGACAACGGCAGTGCACCCGGCTGTTGGCGCGATGACGTTGCCCGGACAGTTGAGCGTACAAGGCGCAGTATTTGCTCCCACGACTGTAGTTTCGACAGTGTAGCTGTTATCGATCGGTCGCGGATCGGGTATGGAACTTGAAACACTCGCAGTGTTGGAAATGACCGTGCCGACCGGCAGGTTGGCGTTGACGTTAAAGACGTACGTGAAGTCAGCCGAACTGTTTGCCGCGAGCGTGCTAATAGTGCAAGAACTTGACGGGCAGGGGCCCGACGGACCCGTCGCGGAAACAAAGGTCGTACCGGACGGAGGAGGATCTGCAACCGTTACGTCGGGCGCGTCATCTGGTCCTCGATTGAAGACAGTAACGGTATACGTGAGGTTGCTGCCGGCACCGATTGCAGACGGGCCGGATTTGATAATCGCTAGATCTGCTTTGGGAACGGTATCATGTACGACGAACGTGGCTGTCACAACCCCTTCGGTGTCGTTGTTTAGGGTTTTTACAGACCAGGTTCCGGGCTGCCTGAATGGATCGCCGACTGCGAAGTTAAGTAAAAACGTGACCGACTGCGGGTCTGACGTAATAGCGGTCTGCTGGGCGACAAGCCCATTCGGAGCAACAAATGCGAGACGCCGCTGGTTCGGGAAAGGTGCGCCTGTAACATTAGCGCAAACCGTATCTCCCCAGGTAAAGTCCGTCGGAGCCGGTGGGGTTGTACAATCAGATTTGAAAATGCTTATGCTTTCAGCAAACGCGGCCACCGAACCACCGCCGGCTAACATCGAAGCACCGAGAGTCAAGCCTACGAGCAGCACACCCAGAGCAATGCCGACTGGGAGCGCATTTGAGCGGAATAGTCTCTTAGAAATTGGAATCCTCGTCGCCGGGCGTTTAGCGGATGAGAAGATTGACCCCTTAACATTGCTTAAAATATGGACACTCGTACCATAACCCAGGCATTTCATGATAGTTTCTCCTTTGAAATTCACTTAGGACATCTTCCAACCATAGCCCTGAGCTGCCTTACAACCGAGAGATTCGCGCCTTGCTTGAAGAAGGTTTGAAACCACCTTGAATGAACTTCTCAACTGCCGAAGGCCACTATCCTAAGCAGGCTGAAAACCATAGTCAAGAGCGAAACGCCAATCACGGAAGCCTTCAAAGACCGTTTCTTGATCTTTGTGATTGCAGACTTCCAGAGTAAGCGCTGACCGCTAACCTACGCGGCTCATTGTCAAACAAAACGTTCAATCTTCAATGAAGAGAGGCTAAGGCTGGGACACTATTACTATTTGCACGAAATGTCAATGAGAATTGGGATGACAACAAAATTGCAATGGTGCATCATACGCTTTACGCGGAGAGAATCCAAAAGGCGGCAAGTTGTGTGTCGACCTGCCGGGCGCGTTACCAATCGATCTAGCCATCTGCCATTTTGGGCGGAGAAGATCGCTCCAAAAACGGAGATGGCTTTGATTTCTCTTAATGCAAAGTGCTAACCTCGCCACTCAACGGTACGTGGCTTTAATCGAGCAGGAGCGTATGAGGAAGCCGGTGTGTCGGCCCTTTCAAGAATCAAACGCAAAGGCTCTTTCTCGATTGTGCGATCCGCGACACTGTCAGTGTCTAACGAACGAGTGCCAATGGTGACAAGTGTCAAAATCACCTTCGTGATTGGAGCCGGACTTTGGGCTCTGTTTTTTAATGTGATCGAGCACACGTCGCTGACGCCGCGTCGCGCTGCCCTTTCGGTGGCCGGCACTCGGCAAGAACGTGACCAGATGGCGCCCCCTCAAAAGACGTTGGAGCCTGCCGCCTGGGGAAGCAACCACGTTGGAAAGCCGGTTCCCGAGTTTGTTCACGGGGACGAGTGCCTTTTTTGTCATCGAAACGACATAGGCCCGGGGTGGCAGAAGAACGCGCACGGCATCACCATTCGCCAGAGCGAAGACGCGCCGGAGTGGCGAGACGTCTTCAAGGGTCAGCCGACCCTGACGGCCATAGCACCTCAGGTCGAATACTTTCTTGGAAGCCGGCATCGGCTGCGTTTCTTGAAGAAGGAAGGCTACGGGAAGTTCGCCATACTCAACACCCAGGCCGAACTCGGAAGCGGCAGGCAGGTTCAAAAGTGGATTGACCCGGAGAAACCTGTCTGGGATAAGGACCGTTTCGCCAGCCGCTGTGCGGGCTGTCACACAACCGCCGTGGACGCTTCGACTAAGGCGTTCTCGGCCTTCGGTCTTGATTGCTACACGTGCCACGGCGTAGTCGACTTGAATCATAGTAACGACATCTCGTTGGTCTTCCTTTCCAAGAAACGCAGAAACGACGCAAGAGTCATTACTTCAACGTGTGCGCAGTGTCATCTGCGAACGGCTAAGTCGAAGTCAACCGGTCTGCCGTATCCGAACAACTTCGTAGCGGGCGATAATCTGTTTCAAGACTACGAGGTGGACTTTTCCAAGGCTGACGATGAGAGCTTAAACGCTGGGGATAGGCACATCCTGCGCAACGTCCGTGATGTCGCCCTCTATGGATCGGATTTTCCAACATGCATTAACTGCCACGACCTGCATAAGCAGTCGAGCGTCAAACACAGGCGCGCTCCCCGGACAACCATATGCAACGACTGTCATAACGCCGAAGGACCGATCAAAGGCAACAAGGCTTATGCGGTCCACAGCGCGCTTTGCGAATACTGAATTGGTGAAGCGTGTAGGTTCTCTTAAATATCCTCGACCGATAATGGACGAAGTACATTCACGCGCCCTTCTTCAACTGCGGGCGCACTCGATCACGGTAGCGGATAGACTCCTGTAACACTCTTCGATACTCGCTCACATCAACGTCCCGCTCCGAGCAGAACATCATCAGGTTTCCATCGTCGCGGAAGTTCTCGTCCCATTCGATTACCTGCTCGTCGCTCCAGGAGGGTGAATACTGTTGCATCTTGTCATCGGACATGCGGTCGAAGTAAGCGCGGAGGTTGACGCTCGTTTCGTCCATTGGTTCGTCGGAAGGATCCTGTTCGAAGTTCCAGATTGGCTGTTCCATAGATAAGTCGTTACTCTTTGCGCGCGTGCCCTTCCACCAGCTCGATTCGCATCTTGTCAGGGCCCTCGATGAAGGCGTACTTGATCTTTCCACCTGCCGCCGACTTGATTTCATCGGTCACTTTCACACCGTCCTTGCGCAGCTTCTCGAGCGTCTCGGCAAGGTTATCGACGCTGAAGCCAACGTGATCGACGACTCGTCCTTTGGTTGAATTCATGGAGGTCTGGTTCTTCCAATGATCCGGGTAAACCTTCCGGGAATAGGCAATCGGATAAATGATCAAGTTCACGTTATCCACGGTAAGCGACATGCTTGGGCCAATTGGAATGTCGCGGTAGAAGCGCGGCTCGCGAGAGGGAGGAGTCGTGATTCTGCGAACCGCGCCAAGGTATTTCATGTACCACTCGCCTGCCGACACCGGGTCCTCGCTGAACAGATGCAGGTGTCCAAAGCGATGATGCCCGGCAGTGTTCAACTCGATGAGCGCGCGGTCCGGGCCTTCGACGTAGGCATAAAAGAACCGGCCAGTCGCACCAGTGTTGCGACCGAGGTCGCTGATATCGGTCAGCGGCGTGAAGAACTTGGTTCCGCTGTCAAGCTGCTTCTGATAGGTCGCTTTCATGTCTTCGGCGCCCCAACCGAAGTGCCAGACTGCCGAGGTCAACTCCCACGGCGGAGGAGAGCTGACCTTAGTGAACAGCATCCACGACTTCTGCGCCCACACTGCGTCCATCACGCCTGCAAAGCGTCCCTTCTCGCAGTCGAACTTACTCGTGTAGAAATTGATCGCCGCCGCAGGGTCCGTCGTGTTCAAATGTAGGTGATGAAAGTGAGCGACAGGAGCTGGAGCAGCCGCCTCCTGGGGCTTAGCTTGGTCGAACCCGCCCGCTTTGAGGTTGAGACCGCACAGAAGGATCATCGCGCACAGCGGCGAAAAACCGAGAAGTGCGTGACAAGCATGACGCCCGTGGTAGGTGCTCTTAATCATGGCTAGTCTTTGAGAGGCAGCAGCAATTAGCTACTGCCGGTCGAAACAGCGACCCGTCGACTGGCTCAACCGACGGGTCACTGTATGGTCATCTCTGAAAGGGCCTGGACGAACACGTGTTAGTCGTCAGATCGCACCCAGCCGTAGGCCGCGTTGCTGCGCTGCCCGCCGCCATCCACGTACGCTATCTTCATCTTCTCTAGCGCATCCGCCGTTAACGCCTTTCGTTTGGCTTTCACATCAACTCTATAGAGCTTCGCAGCGTTCAGCCCGAAGATCTTCGCCTTGTCTTCCTTGGTGATTTTCTTGTAGCCGAATTTCTCACACATCTCGTCGCTGATTTGGAATCGCTTCAGAGCGTCAATCCCCCACTGCGGCGATCCCCACCAGAGGCAGTCAGTGCCCCAGACGACGTGATCGGAGCCGTAGTACTTAATGTTCTTGCCCATGCCGTGTGCGCACAGGACCGGGTCGGTCACTGCCAGCGTGTTGAAGAAGCTGCCGACCTCGCAGTAGACATTGTTCATCTTCGGATTGCGCTTCTTGATGTCCATCAGCACGCTGTGCCAGAGGAAATCGCCGGTCGTCGGATTGTACTGGTTGCTCTCTTTCCAGTTCGGTTCGTTCGAGCCGTGCTTGATCGCCGAGTGATAGACGACGAAGTTGAAATCAGGGTTGCGCAAGGCGGCCTTCTCGACGTCTTTCGGATTGGCCAGATGACCCAGCGTGCGTGACTGGTACGAATAGCCTTTGTGGGTGCTGATCAGTCTGATGCCGCGCTTGCGCGATTCCTCGATGAACCATTGCGAGTTGTCGTCATCAAGCTGAAAGCCGCCGCCCGATTGTCCCGGGTCGAGGTGGCAGTACCATTTCCACGAGCTGATGCCATAGACCTGTATCTCGCGTTCCATTTGTTCAAGGCAAGCGGTCTTGTCAATCTTATTAGCGACTTTGTCCCAGTAATGGTTCGGCGCGAGGTTGCCCTGGTTCAACGCTCGCTGAGAGCCAGCCAGTTCATTGATTTGTTTTCGACCCTGGAACATCACCCAGCTCGGCAGGACACGCCCCTGGCCCCCCGGGGTGCGCGCTGCGCCCTCGAGCACCTTGCCGTCCTTATCGCGCAGCGTTTCTTTGCTGGGCACGCCGGAGATGACGACGATCGAGGTCTCGCTGTCGAAGAACATTTCCTTGACGAAGTTCTTGAAGCCGTAGGCCTCGGCATCGTTCTTCAGGTCGAAGCCCATGTTCTTGACGAACTCCATCGTACGAAAGCCGCCAATCGCCAGGCCGTTGGTGAAATGCGACTGCACGTCAATTATGAAATACTCCTTCTTCGGCCACTTCTCATCGTAGGCCGCCGGTTCCCAGGTCTCGGCCTCGTCCACTTCCCAGCAGTTGCCGTAGACCTTGTTCGAGGCGAGAAAGCAGGTCGCCAGCCCCATCGAGCTAGCCATGAAGGCGCGTCGTGACAAGCCCAGCTTCTTGGCCCGTTCGTCGCCCATCTGGCCGATCAAATACTCGACTTCCTTCTGCTGGGGATTCTGCCGCCGGGGAATGAATTCCTCATTCGACACCGCCTGCGTAGGCATCGGCGAATCCACTCCCTTTTTCATATCTCTAAGCCCTTTTGGAATCCACATAGCGTTCCTTCCTTTCAAAGATAAGCTGAATGCCGGAGACGACGGTCAGATCAGTTGTGCTCTCAATCCTGCCCGCCTGGGTCGATTACTTCGAGATGGCCATTCCATCGAATTCTCGGCGTCGAGAATCGAGCCTATTCAGTCGCAACCAAGGACCACTCTCCCGCTCGCTCCCATCATGAATCCACTGGTGAATGACTATGATTTCCGGCAGTTTATCGTATTCGATTCGGAGTTGCAAACCTTGCTCAGGATACGACTGAGCTTTGAGCCTGGTGGGAGGAGTGCGAAATAGCGCGGGAGAGGAGCCGTGAGCCCCAGATGTTACCGAGAGGGTAAAGCTTCGCCTTGAGCAACCAACCGCTGAAGCGCCTCCGAAAAGATCGCGCCATCTTCAAGCGAAAACTTCAGCCTGGTCAACTCGTGCTCGATCAGCCGGCGGTTATCGCTTACCAGAGAATCAGAAACTCCGAGCAGCTTGGCGATCTCCAATTGAGAAGGTCCCTCGGGATTGTAGTAGCAGTGCCAGAGCGTCGATAGCAGCCGCGTGTAACGGCGCTCGTTGTTGTTAACCGCGCGGCGAAGCGACGACAAGAACTCATCAGCCATTAGCGCAACCCGCTCGTCTTGCTCACCTCGGAGCAAGGCGTCTTCCGGCGTGTCCCTTGTGTCGCGAGCTTCCCTGCGCATCATAGTGCCATTGCTCCCGGAGCTGAACTCTTCGTCGAGCGACGCGACGTTGTAGTCCTGAAGCGGGATTTTCGATAGCACCAGCTGGCGAAGCGTTCGAACGTCGGCAGGCGAGTCGATAGCGATTAGCACTTCGACGATCAGGGTTTCGAGATCGGGATTCGACAGTATTAACTGTGACGTTCCCGAACGGCCAACAAGTCGCGTGTCGCGTCTTCTAATCGGAACCGTTTTAATCAGCTCGGTGAAGTGACCCGAGTCACGAAGGGGCTTCGACCCAACCCATTCTCGCAGCCCGAACACTTGATTCACCATGCGCCGTCGGCGAGGCTCAGCTCCATTGCCATTCGGCGTCGCGCCGGTGTGGTCGTCTGCGGGCGAATCCGCGAGCACCGCGATATCGTCGTCATCTTCCAGAAGAGCCGCCTGGCTTGCAACTTCTTCAGCCAACGGCTGTGCTTTTTTCGAAGGTCGTCCGCGACTCGGCGCCTTCTTCGCGGATGACGAATCCGATTTTGTTTGCCCGGCGGCATTCGCGCCGAAGCGGCGAAAACGAGTGCTGGTCTTTAACAATGAACTGACCCGTCGTGCCAATCGAAATGATTCGGGATAGCGTTTCCGCAATCGCGCGCCCACCAGGTTAGGCACTTCTATGCGCGCGAGTTCGTTCTCGATGTCGCCGCTTTTGTAGCACTTGTCTGCGTAGTGCTCGAAGCGTTGCTTCTGAAAGAGCTCGAGGAACAATTCCTGAGTGAGATCGGCGTTGATCTCGGTCTGCGACGACACCGCGGCGCCGTCGGTGGCGAAGTGAAGCGGACGCACCGCCGGGTGGCGAGAGACCAACTGGAACAATCCATTCCACAGGCCTTCCACGTCTTGTTCGGCGAGGAGCCCGGACCAGTCAATCTCCGTCATCAATAGTTTCTCCCACTAAACCTTCTGAGTCACAAGAACCTGCGCTCGATGTACCAAGAATAGGCGCTCTTCTGGCGCACCTTGTTTCTACGCTATGTTGCGACAATCGTCCGAATTGTTTTTAGCTGTCGCCCTGAACGATCAGCGCGTTAAACCACCAATAAAACAATTTTGGAGGCACGAGACCTAACCGAGGGGCGGCGTGCGCCAGTAGGCGCCCTGTCACGCCGAGAGAAGACGGTGCGAGCAGCGGGAGCGCTCCAACCTGCCGGTCAAACGACGCGCGCGCGGTCGAGTCGTCCCGTCAATCTTATAACATCACCCAAGGCTCGAATGGAATACTATTTCACGAGGTCGCTTGGCGGAGCCGCCCGGCTTCAGCTCGTGTTACGGGCCTGGCCTAAGCATCTTCTTTCTTCGAAAATAACGGCCGTTTCATCATTTCATCCACATGAGAGAAATCGCCTGCTCGGCGAGCTGAGGTCGAGAATCATTGAGGGGCAAGGCAACCGCTCTGAACATCGGAGTCGAGATCGCGAGAGGCGAGATCATCATCTTCGCCGATGCCCGGCAGTCGTTCGAGCCCGACGCGATCAAAGAGCTAGCCGCCAACTTCGCCGACCCGAACGTCGGCGCAGTGTCAGGCGAATTACTGCTTGACGGCGCCGGTGGCTCCTCAGTTGGCGAAGGCGTCGGCCTCTATTGGAAATATGAGAAATGGATTCGCAAGAGCGAGAGCCGTTTCAGTTCAGTTATCGGAGCAACCGGCGCGATCTACGCAATACGGCGAGAGCTGTGGCGGCCGCTTCCTGACAGCACAATACTCGATGACGTGTACACCCCAATGGGAATTGCACTCGGGGGGCGACGGGTGGTGTTCGAAGAGAAAGCTCGCGCGCACGACAAGGCCTTCGAATCGCCAGGTCGTGAGTTTGCGCGCAAGGTGCGGACGCTGACTGGAAACTATCAACTTTGCCAGTTGATGCCGCGGTTGCTCTTTCCAAACAGCGCGCTGTTGTTCCAATTCTATTCGCACAAGCTTATGCGGCTCGCAGCGCCCATTTTCTTGCTGCTCATTTTCGCAGCCAATGTGTTTCTTGCAGCTACTCCAGCAGGCAATGCCGCTGAACTTTTCTATCGGGCTGCGCTCGCGGGTCAGTTGGTTTTCTACGCCGGGGTGGCGGCTGGGGCCTATCTTCTTAAGCACAATCGCCGAGTAAGATTGTTGAACTTCGCCTATGTATTCTCGCTGATGAACGCCGCTGCGCTCATAGGTCTCCTCTTCTTCGTGCTTGGCAAACGGAATATATGGGTAAGGGGAGAGTGAGGAATGAAGCGTAAACTCTTCGCTCCTACTCCTCACTTTCTAAACCGTTGACTTCGACCCGACCCTCACATAAACTGCTCGCTCTCCTCACTGGTGTGAAGACGGCTTCCAGGATCAACTAGTTTCGTACTTCACTCTTGTTTAGAAGCAAGACGACAATGCCCTTCGACCCAATGACCGGTCCGGTGCTAATCGTAGACCGCGATAACCGATTGTTGCGCGCGAACCACGCTTTCTATCAGACATCTGACCTCGACCCGGCGTCGGCTGCCAGCCGCCCGCTTGTTGAGATCATGCACCCGGACGGACACTGGGAGTCTTGCGAGATCTGTTACGCCGGGGTCAATTCCGGCTCGGCAATTCAACAGGGAGGCGTTTCGAATTCCGCTCTCGACCAAATTCAAGTCCGCGCGCACGGCATTCACAGCGCACAGGGTGAAAGCGTCGGCGCCGCGCTGGTAATTCGAGATTTGACTGTGGTAAACCGTCCACAGCCGGAAGCAGCAAGGTCGAACTAGCCGGCCTCACTAACGGTTTCGCAAGTAGCGTTGGTGCATGGGCGTAGGGGCGCGGATTCGGAGACCGAGGTTTGAAGACTCTAGGAGCGCGATGGGTACACACACGATCTCACACTACAAAGTGATTAAGAAGCTCGGTGCCGGCGGAATGGGAGAGATCTTTCTGGCTGAAGACATGAACTTGCGCCGCAAAGTGGCTCTGAAGGTTCTGTCTGCCGAGTTGACAAAGAATGAAGATCGCTTGCGCCGGTTCGAGCAAGAAGCATTTGCAGCGTCGGCCCTCAGCCATCCGAACATTCTTGTCATACACGAGATCGGCTCCGACGACAGCGTGCACTTCATAGCAACCGAATTCATCGAAGGCGAGACGTTGCGCCAGCACATGGCGAGAGGAAGAATGAGCCTGCGTGAGGTGCTGGACGTCGCGATTCAAGCAGCCAGCGCACTTGCGGCGGCACACAAAGCCGGAATCGTTCATCGAGACATCAAGCCCGAGAACATAATGCTACGAGATGACGGTTACGTGAAAGTGCTGGATTTTGGCTTAGCGAAGCTCACTGAAAAGCGCGCGCCTTCGACTGACACGGAAGCAAGAACCGTCGCTCAAGTCGATACCAACCCGGGGACTGTTTTGGGCACGGTAAATTACATGTCGCCGGAGCAAGCCCGAGGTCGAACAGTCGATGAGCGCACGGACATCTTCAGCCTGGGCGTAGTGATGTACGAAATGGCCGCAAGCCGCGCGCCGTTCGAGGGCGAATCGAGTACCGATGTGCTCGCGGCGATACTCGATCGAGAACCGCCGCCGCTCGCAAGGTACTCACGAGAAGCTCCGGAAGCGCTTGAGTGGATTGTGACCAAAGCTCTACGCAAGGATAGAGAGGAGCGGTATCAAACTGTAAGGGAACTGTTGACCGACCTGAAAGGCCTGAAGCAAAGATTGGAATTTGAGGCTGAACTGGAGCGGTCTATATCACCAGAAACGAGCGCTATAACTGGGGGAAGGAGTGCCAGCGTGCAAGCGGCAGTAACAAGCGCCGGACATCTGGCAGTTCGAAGCGGAGAGATAGAAGCAGCGCGCACAACATCAAGCGCCGAATATTTGATCAGCGAAATCAAACATCACAAGACGGGCGTGCTGATCACTGTGTTGGTGCTGGTCATTGCGGCAGCAGGCATCGCTTACTTCTTAGGTAGCGGCAAGGCGGGGACACTACAATCCATTGCAGTCTTACCCTTCGTCAATGTCAATGCTGATCCAAACACTGAATACCTCTCCGACGGCATCACAGAAAGCATCATCAATAGCCTCTCTCGGTTGCCCAACATCGCGGTCATATCTCGCAGCTCAGCCTTTCGGTTCAAAGGGCAGCAGGCAGACCCCCAGGCAGCGGGCCGCGACCTTAACGTCCAAGCCGTGCTCACTGGAAGGGTTGTCCAGCGCGGAGATACTCTCTCTATCAGCACCGAGCTCGTTGATGTTCGCAACAATCATCAACTCTGGGGCGAGCAGTACAATCGAAAGCTTTCGGACATTTTTGCCGTCCAGGAGGAGATCTCGAAGGAAATATCCGAAAAGCTACGGGTGAGACTGGGCAGCGAGGAAAAGAAACAACTAGCCAAACACTACACTGAGGACACCGAAGCCTACCAAATTTATCTCAAAGGTCGATACTACTGGAACAAGAGAACGGAAGAAGGACTGCGAAAAAGCGTCGAGTACTTTGATCAAGCAATCGAAAAAGATCCGAACTACGCGCTGGCTTACGCGGGCTTGGCCGACTCCTGGTTTACGGCGGGGTGGTACAGGTACGCCGTGCCAAAGGAGGCTTACACAAAGGCGAAGACTGCGGCGATGAGAGCGCTGGCAATTGACGATGGACTCGCCGAAGCCCATGCCTCACTAGCGATTGTCAAACAGACTTATGACCTGGACTGGTCCGCCGCAGAAAGCGAGTTCAAGCGAGCTATCGAGCTGAACCCCGGCTATGCCAACGCTCACCATCGCTACTCGCTCTTTCTGCCGATAATGGGGCGAATGGACGAAGCTATTCGGGAGGCGAAGCGCGCGCAGGAGCTTGATCCGCTTTCGCTCATCATAAACGAGAATCTGGGTGACATCCTTTATCTCGCGCGCCGGTACGACGAGGCGATAGAGCAATTGAAGAAGACTCTCGAGTTGGACCCGACCTTTCGGGTGGCGCGCGGTACGCTCGCGAAGGTTTATGAAGTTAAGGGTATGTACGATGAAATGTTTGAACAGCGGATGAAAGGAGCGCCGCCGGAAGTCGTAGCGCGTCGTCGGCAGATTTACGCGGCCTCGGGCAGGAAAGGCCTTTTGCAGAATACGCTCGACTCTATGCTTGAGGACTCTAAAAAGGATTATGTCTCGGCCTATGACATAGCAAATGTCTATGCGCTGCTCGATCAAAAGGACCAGGCGTTCGTGTGGTACAACAAGGCGCTTGAGGAGCGCTCAATTCTGTTCACTTACCTGATAGCCGACCCGAGGTTTGATAACCTGCGCTCCGACCCCAGGTTTGCAGATTTGCTCCGGCGCGTCGGACTGCGTCAGTGAGAAAGAAGAGGCGGATAAAAGGATCCGTGCCAGCTAATCCTAGGTTGATCTATTAACAACGTGGCCCAAACCCGAAGCCGACGTCTGGTTGATCACGCTGGAGTTAATGAGCGGAAGGCGAAGTCAAGACCTGACACTTTGATTCGCGAAAAGGTGAACCGATGAACGAGCACCCGGAGCAAGAGCGAATCAAACAGAGGCGAGAGTTCTTACGTCGATCGCTTGCGATAACAAGCATGCCCCTGTTCATGTCTTTCAAGCCTTCCGAAAGGAGGTCGCGAACTATGTCAGTCGACGATTTCGCGTCGGCTTCAACGATGGCTCGCGCGGCGGAAGCATTCAGCCATTCGCTGACTCCGGAGCAGCGCGCGAAGGCTGGCTTCACCCTCGAAGACGAGCAACGGTTTGATTGGCATTTCATCCCGCGCGCGCGCAAAGGGATTCCTTTCAAAGAACTCGATCCGGCGCAGCAACGCCTTGGCAATGCGTTGCTTGCGTCCGGACTTGGCCAGCAAGGTTTTATCAAGGCCGCGACAATCATGAGCCTGGATGCCGTCCTTCGTGATATGGAAGAGGGGAAAGGACCGGTACGCGACCCGGAGCTCTACTACCTAAGTCTGTTTGGCGATGCGCAGTCGGGGAAGTCGTGGGGCTGGCGCGTTGAAGGGCATCATTTATCACTCAACTTCACCATAGCAGAAGGCAACAACGTAGCCTCGACTCCGGCTTTCTTCGGAGCGAATCCTGCCCAGGTCTTGCAAGGCCCGCGAAAGGGGCTGCGAGCGCTGGCAGGCGAAGAAGATCTTGCGCGTTCGCTCATTAAGTCACTCGACGACAAGCAACGCGCTCAGGCTCTGGTGAGTGAAAAAACACCCACCGACATTTTATCTAGCACCGCGAGAAGAGCCGAGCCGCTCAAGCCCGCTGGCCTTCAGACGAGCGGGCTTGGTCAAAAGCAGCAGGAGATTTTGATGGCTCTTTTGAATGAGTATGCTTCAAGACACCCAGCCGACGTCGCCCGGGCGAGACTCGACCGAGTTCGTTCCGCCGGTCTCGGAACCGTATTCTTCGCGTGGGCCGGAGGGCTCGAAAAAGGGCAGGCCCACTATTACAGGATTCAGGGGCCGACGTTCCTGGTCGAGTACGACAACACTCAGAATAATGCAAATCACATTCACTCGGTATGGCGGGACTTCAACGGCGATTTCGGGCTAGACCTGTTGGCGGCTCACTACCAGAAGGATCATCACTGATTGGGGATGTTCAGCTTGACGGAACGGTTCCTAAGCTTATTGCTGATTTCAACCAGACAGCAGTTACGCGTTCGTACTCACGAGACGGCAGACAAATAGCTCTCTCAGGCTCGTAATCTGGACTATCTCTCAACCGAAGAGGAGCGCGTTATGTCCGTTGCAAGAGTTTCGGCGTGTCTGATGCTGTTTGCTGCTGCTATGTTTCCGTGGCCTGCGTCCAAGGCTGCCGCGCCTATCAAGGCACTCCGATTTGGAAGGCTGGTCGACGGCACCGGCAAAGTCATCACCAACGCTGTAGTTCTAGTCGAAGCCGATCGCATCAAGAGTGTCGGCGTCGGTTCGTCAATTCCTGCGGGCGCCGAAGTCCTGGACCTGAGCCGCTATACTGGAATCCCGGGGCTCATCGATGCGCACGCTCATATGACCTACTACTGGGATCAGGCGCCGGGAACCCGACCCTGGAATCAACTCGGCTCGCGGATGCCCGCGGTATCGATGTTTCTCGCCCAGGAGAACGCTCGCAAAACGCTCGAGACTGGAGTGACTTCGGTGCGCAACCTTCACGCGGCGGAGTACACCGACGTCGCGATGCGGAACTTGATAAACATGGGAGCGATGGTGGGTCCGCGAATGTTCGTCTCGGGCTACGGACTGCACGCCGGGCCCCAGGCTTCGCGGACCGGGTCTCCTCTCCCCAGTAAAGGGCAAGCGAACGGCATTGACGAAGTCGCGCGCGCAGTGCGCGAACAGATCGCGGCCGGAGCCGACTGGGTAAAGATGTTCGGCTCCACAGGCAGTGCTCAAGACGTTTCCGGCAATCAAACTTTCACTTACGAAGAGATGAAGGTGGCTGTTGATACGGCGCACAGTCTCGGCAAGAGAATCGCAGTTCATTCGTATGGTCCGGGGGGAGCGCGCGATGCCGTTCGAGCAGGCGCCGATTCTATAGAGCACGCCACCGATATGGATGACGAGACCCTCGCCGAGATGGTCCGGCGCAAGACGTTCTACGTTCCGACAATTGATCACAATCGCTACTACGCAGAGTATCGAGAGCAGTTCGGGTATGGCCCCGAGATCGCCGAGCGGTTGAAGGCTTACGTCGCGCGCAATCTCGAGACCGCAAAGCGCGCGTTCAAAGCCGGAGTGAGTTTCGCGATGGGCTCGGATGCTGTGTTCACGATGTTCGGGCAGAACACTCGAGAGCTGGGCTGGTTTGTCAAAGCAGGAATGACGCCGCAACAAGCTCTGGCTACCGCAACCATCCAGGGCGCTGCGCTGCTTGGAATGGAGAAGAGTCTTGGAACGGTCGCGCCGGGCTACTATGCCGATATCGTTGCGGTTGAAGGAAACCCGCTTGCGGACATCAACGTAGTAATCGACAATGTGCGGTGGGTGATGAAGGGTGGAGCCGTCGTCGTCGATCACACTAAAAGGACGCACTAAAAAGGAGAACCGATGAAGCACATCATTTCAGTATTCTGCTTACTCACCGCCGTGGCGCTCTTCAGTGTTACCGGGCGGGCTGAATCCGACTTAGAGAAGCGCGTCGAGCACGGTTATGCCGACTCGGGCGGCGTGAAAATTCATTACGCCAGTCTCGGCAAAGGCCCGCTGATCGTTATGATCCACGGCTTTCCCGATTTCTGGTATTCGTGGCGCGATCAAATGGAAGCGCTGTCGAAAAACTATCAGGTCGTGGCGATCGATCAGCGCGGCTACAACCTCTCGGACAAGCCGAAGGGTGTCGAAAACTATGATATGCGATTGCTGGTCGGCGATGTTGCGGCAGTGGTGAAACATTTGAAGCAGGACAAGGCGATCATCGTCGGGCACGACTGGGGCGGCATAGTCGCGTGGACGTTTGCCATGATGCTGCCGAACATGACTGACAAGCTAGTCATCCTCAATCTGCCTCACCCGCGCGGTCTCAATCGCGAGCTGGTTCACAATCCACAGCAGCAGAAGAACAGCCAGTACGCGCGGAACTTCCAAATGCCCGACGCGCACACAAACCTGACCGCCGAGGGTCTGGCCCGCTGGGTGAAAGACCCGGAGGCGAAGAAGAAATACGTCGAAGCCTTCAAGCGGTCGGACTTCGAGGCGATGCTCAACTACTACAAGCGCAACTATCCGCGAGAGCCCTACACCGAAGACCCCTCGCCGGTGGTTAAGGTCAAAATGCCGGTGCTGATGATTCACGGATTGAATGACACCGCGCTGCTTGCTGGGGCGCTCAACAACACCTGGGAGTGGCTCGAGAAAGATCTAACATTGGTGACAATTCCCGGCGCCGGGCACTTCGTCCAGCAAGATGCCTCGGACCTGGTGACGCGCACGATCAAGATGTGGCTCGCACGGTAAGGGAACGAGAGCGAGGCGGAAATTGCCCTGGCAGCGTGCTGAAAAAGACTACTGCCAGCGGGAGTGCCGATAATCCCACCAACTGGCCGTTGGTGGGATTGCTAGTGTATTACTTCGGTATCATCGACTTTGCCAGCAACCTGCTGGGCTCAAAACGGGGTGACGGCAGAGATGAAGGCTTATCGCTGCCGGCTGATGGCAAACAAATCATTTTGCGCTCGAACGAACATCACACCTTCTGAGATCGCCGGCGTAGCCATCAACGGCTGTCCTATGCGGTTCGTTGCCGCAATCTCGAACTTGGGACCGGCCTTCACAACGAAGATGTCTCCATCCTCACTCGATAGATATATCTTTCCGTCGGAAGCCACCGGTGATGCGCTGAAGCCGCTGCCTTGATGCGGAATTCGCTCGAGATATCTTTGCTCACCGGTCGGCAAGTCGTAACACGCCAGGATGCCCTGGTTCTGCAGAACGTAAAGGTAGCTTTGATAGATCAACGGCGTCGGCATGTATGAGCCGCTGCGCTGCTTAGTCCAGGCTACGTGCGCGCTCGACTTCTGCTCGCTGCCGAGCGTAATGTCGCCTGTTGCTCCAGCGCGAATCACGAAGATCGGCGCTTCGGGGCGGCGGCCGCTGGCGACGACGATCAAGTCGCCCGAAAAGACCGGCGTCGGCGCGGTGATCTTCGAGCTGCCCCCGAGCCGCCAGAGTTCCTTGCCCGTCTCCGGGTCGTATCCGCGAATGAAGTTCGATGCGTTGGTGATCAGCTCAACGCGCTTTTTGCCAGGATAGATCGTTGGCGTGCCCCAGGAAGGCAGTTCTTCGCGCGGCGTCTTCCATACGGTGTTGCCCGTCTTCAGATCCACCGCAAGCAAGAACGCTCCTTGCTGCTGGTCACACTGAACGATAACCAGGTCTTTGTAGATGATGGGAGAGCTGGCTGTTCCCCACTCGTAGTCGGGCAGGTCATTTTAGCTTGCGCGTCGCGAATAGCAGCCTAAAGGCTGAACTCTGAACTTCGTCTTGAATTCAATGCAACTTGTGAATGAGAATTGGTCTTGTGAAATACCCAAAGAGATTCGCGTTGTTACTCAGCCTGCTGTTAGCTCATACCAGTACCGGCACACCAACCGCCCTGCCCGACTGGCCACAATGGCACGGCCCGGATCGAACCGCCCTCTCGACGGAAACGGGTCTGCTAAAGACCTGGCCGGCTGCTGGACCTCCGGTTGTCTGGTCAATATCGGATCTCGGCGAAGGCTACGGGTCGGTAGCGATCAAAGGCGACCGGATCTTCGTTCAGGGCGTAAAGGCAAGTCAGAGCTCGGTCTTCTGTCTGAACCGCGCCGACGGCAGAACCTTATGGGTGACTGCGCTCGGCCCTCGCTTGGGTCAAGATCGCGGACCCGGACCAAGGGGTACACCGACGGTTGAAAACGACAGGCTCTATGCGCTCACAGAGGGTGGTGACCTCGGCTGCCTCAAGATCGCGGACGGCTCCCTCGTCTGGCAGCGAAACATCCTCAAGGATTTCGGCGGACGCAATCCGCGATGGCTCATCAGCGAGTCTCCTCTGATTGACGGCAATCGCTTGATAGTGACGCCGGGCGGCGAAGGGGCCAGCATTGTAGCGCTCGACAAGGCGACCGGCAAGACCATCTGGACGACAAAGGAGCTCAGCGACGAGGCCGGCTATTCCTCGTGCGTTGCAGCCGACATCGGAGGCGTGCGAACGATCGTAGGCTTCACGGGCCGGGCAGGCGTCGGTGTGCGCGCCTCGGACGGCAAGCTGATGTGGCGTTACGAGCCGGTTTCAAATCGCACCGCCAACATCGCCACTCCGATCGTGCACGACAACAAGGTTTTCTATACGTCCGACTACGGCACTGGCTGCGCCCTGCTTGGCTTGAAGTCGCAGGGCGGCGAGGTCAAAGCTGAAGAGATCTATTTCAGCCGCGAGATGATGAACCATCACGGTGGCGTGGTGCTGCTCAACGGGTATCTATACGGATTCAACAACGCGATCCTGAGCTGCGTGGAGTTCGCCACTGGCAAGACGGTCTGGCGCGACCGCAGCGTGGGCAAGGGAACGCTGACCTACGCGGATGGCCTTCTGTATTTGCTGAGCGAGAACAACGTGGTCGGTCTGGCCGAAGCGTCACCGGCCGGCTATAAGGAGAAAGGCCGATTCCAGATTGCCGATCAGGGATGGCCAAGCTGGGCGCATCCAGTCGTCTGCGGCGGGAGGTTCTACATACGCAATCAGGGAACGCTCGCGTGCTACGACATCAAGGCACGATAAGCTTTTAAGGGGTCTTCTTGGAAGGCCTCTAGCAGGACGCTGCAAAATGAGTTGCCACAAAGACTCGAAGACACAAAGCCGCACCAAGTCAATGAACGCATGATCTCTTATTCGCTTCGTAACTCTTGGTGCCCTGGTGCCTTTGTGGCAAGGATGTAGTTTTCAGTATCCTGCTAGCCTATCCCTATCGTCGCGTTATGAAGATCCTTTCCGCAGCCGAGATGCGCGAAGTTGACCGCTTGACCACCGAGCGGTACGGCGTGCCAAGCCTCGTGCTGATGGAGAACGCAGCTGGGCGCACCGTCGAAGCCGCCGAAAAAAAGTTTGGCGAAGTCGCAGGCAAACGCGCGCTTGTGATCTGCGGGCGTGGCAACAACGGCGGCGATGGGGCCGCGATCGCCCGGCTGCTTTATAACAAAGGCACCTCAGTTGATGTGTTGTTGCTCGGCCGTGTCGAGGATTCGAGCGGCGATGCGAAGACAAACTTTGAAGCCGGGCTCGATATCGCGGCCAAAGCGGGCGCTAACTTTCGTTTCGTTGAGATCGGAACCACCGAGCAGTTCTGGGCAGAAGTGACCGCTTATCCCCACGCTCTCTTCTTCGACGCGATATTCGGAACCGGACTCACGCGGCCTGCTTCAGGTCTGTTCGAAGAAGCGATTCATCTCCTCAACGATCATACGGGCGACTCGCCGGTGATCTCGGTTGATATTCCTTCGGGCCTCTCTTCTGATTTGCGGGAGCTGATCGGTCCGGCTGTGAAGGCTGATCTAACCGTGACGTTCACAGCGCCGAAGATCAGCAATGTTCTTCCTCCCGCCGCCGATCTTTGCGGAGAGCTGGTCGTCACGCCGATTGGTTCACCTCAAGAATTAATCAATTCATCCGGCTCGCGTCTGAACCTGGTCGAGCGAAGCGACATCGAGCGATGGCTTACGGCTTCGCGCCGCAGTCCGCATGCTAATAAGGGCGATGTCGGAAAGGTGCTGATCGTCGCGGGCTCGCGCGGAAAGACAGGCGCCGCTTGCCTCGCAGGTGAAGCCGCGTTGCGAGCCGGATGCGGGCTAGTGACTATTGCGACCGCGCAATCATGTCAGCCAATCGTTGCGTCACGCGTTATCTCGGAGTGCATGACCGAACCGCTCGCTGAGGCGTCAGCAGGGACAGTCTCTCGCGAAGCTGCCGATCGCGTGCTTGAGCTGGCAGCAGAACGCGACATTCTTGCGATCGGACCGGGACTTGGCTCAACCGACAAATCCACTCGCGCGTTGATGCGGGTGGTGACGGTTAAACGGCAACGGCCGATGGTGATCGATGCGGACGGACTGAACTCGCTCGCTCCGTGGGCTGACAATCTGCTTGGGAGCGCCGAGCTGCCAATGATCCTTACTCCTCACCCCGGCGAGATGGCGAGGCTCGTCTCGAAACCCATTGCCGAGATCCTCAGGAATCCTATCGACATAGCGCGCTCATTCGCGGTAGATCGCAGCGTAATTCTCGTTCTGAAGGGCAGTCCCAGCGTCATCGCCTCGCCTGATGGTGAGGTGTACGTGAGTCGGACTGGCAACGCAGGGATGGCTACTGGCGGGACCGGAGATGTGCTTACTGGGATGATCGCGTCGTTCGTCGCTCAGAAGCCGGACGATCCGCTCGCCGCTACCATCGCCGCGGTCTACATGCACGGGCTAGCTGGTGATCTAGCGGCCTCCAGGGTCGGCACTCGCGCAATGATCGCATCGGACATCACGGCTCATCTTGGCGAAGCGTTCATCGCGATGGGCGGCGCTGCGGAGAGGTTCGTCGGATGACAGCGGACTCTCCATATGAACCCGAAACCCAGAACCCAGAACCCGGAACCTATTTCGGCGAGTTCATCACGCACTCGGCGGAAGAGACGTTCGAGCGCGCAAAACGCATCGGTGACCAACTCAAAGGCGGTGAAGTATTGCTTCTGAAAGGCGACCTGGGCGCGGGCAAGACGGTCTTCGCTAAAGGACTGGCTGCCGGTTTAGGAATCGCTTCAGCGGATGTGACTAGTCCAACGTTCACACTCGTCAATGTCCACGAAGGCCGCTTGCGGCTTTATCACATTGATCTTTACCGGCTCGATGCTGGGGCGCGTCAAGGGCTAGGGCTTGAAGAGATATTCGAAGATGAGAACGCAGTAACGGTTGTCGAATGGGCCGAGAGATTGGGCTTTGTTCCTGCCCGCGCGACCGTTGTGGAGTTGTCTTACGTCGCCGACACTGACCGTCGGATTATGATTAGCGAACCTGATTAGGTGTGGCTGCGTCGCCCGCTACGAACGATCTCCACTGCGTCCGCTTCTCGCAAGCCAGTTTGCCGTGCAGTGCGAGCGGAGCTTTCTAATAGATCTTCGTCTTCCGCGCGGTTGATGAACTCGTCGACTGCTCGCTCGAGAACGCTTCGCAAAGGAAGCTTGCGACGGCGCGCTACCTTCGCGAGCGCACTGCGCCGCCGTTCGTCTAACTCAATTATCGCGCTCATACCGTCATCACTTCCTTCTATTTATGCTCCACCAACGCGGGCGCCGTTCGATTAAGCGGCCTCCGCCGGGGTCGGTTCAGTCGCGTGGCGCCCCAGATATTCCATGACCTCCGCATGCATCTTCTCGATTTCGTCTAAGAAACCGCCGGCCATGAGCTTGAACTCTTGTGGCGAAGTGGTAACGCGAAACTGGGCAACCAGTCCTTCGAAATAAGCGATTCTCTCCTGGGTAGCCTTTAGTTCCTGATCGGTTTGGATCATTACGCCTCCCAGGTTACACCGTCATCACTTCCTTCTCTTTATGCTCTGAAAGTTCGTTGATCCTTGAGATGTGCTGATCGGTGAGCTTCTGAATCTGATCGAGCCCATCCTTCTCCTCGTCTTCCGAGATCTCCTTGTCTTTGAGCATCTTTTTCAGGTGGTCGTTCGCGTCTCGCCGGACGTTGCGAATTGCTGTGCGATGTTCTTCGGCGATCTCGTGAACTACCTTAACCATCTGCCTGCGTCGTTCTTCGGTGAGCGGAGGGATCGGTACTCGAATAAGCTTGCCATCGTTTGAAGGATTGAGCCCGAGCTCCGATGCGCGAATTGCCTTCTCGATATTGCCGAGCTGCGTCGGATCGAACGGCTGCACCGTGAGCATCGTCGGCTCGGGCGCGTGAATGTTTGCCACTTGATTGAGCGGCATCTCGGTGCCGTAGTATTCGACCGTCACATTGTCGACAAGGCTCACCGACGCGCGGCCGGTGCGCACACTTGAGAGTTTCTTTCGCGAATCTTCGACCGCGGAGTCCATCCGCTTGCGTGCGTCATTGGCGATGTCTTTGATCTCCATCCGAATCCTCCACCAAACAAGCTCGATTGTGGATTGTAGATTTTGAGGTTCGGCCCTAGCAAGCTCACGCGCCGGACAGTTTCTTGGACTCGGCCCGGCCATCGGGTCTGACAACGGTTCCGACTCGCTCGCCGCAAACGACTCGAGCTATATTGCCCGGCGTGTTCAGATTGAAAACGTGTATGGGCAAGCCCTGGTCGCGGCACAGGCTGATCGCTGAAGTGTCCATCACCTGCAGGTCGCGTTGTATGACCTCCAGGTAGGTGAGCGTCTCGAACATCGTCGCCGTATCATCTTTGGCTGGGTCCGCAGTGTAGATGCCGTCGACCTTGGTTGCCTTCAGGATTGCGTCGGCTTTAATCTCGAGCGCTCGCAACGCGGCGGCTGAGTCGGTTGTAAAGAAAGGATTACCGGTGCCGGCGGCGAATATGACCAGGCGGCCTTTCTCCAGATGTCGAATTGCACGGCGGCGGATGAACGGCTCGGCCACTTCATGCATTTCTATCGCGCTCATAACCCGAGTGAAGGCGTTCTGACCTTCAAGCGCGTCCTGGAGCGCGATTGCGTTGAGCACAGTCGCGAGCATGCCCATATAATCGGCCGATGCACGGTCCAGGCCTTTAGCCGAAAGCGCCAGTCCGCGAAAAATGTTTCCTCCGCCGACTACTATGGCCACTTCGACGCCAAGCTTGTGAACATCGTTGACTTCGCCGGCTATGCGAGTGATGGTTGCGGGGTCGATCCCGTAGTCTTGCTCTCCCATCAGAGCTTCGCCGGAAAGTTTGAGCAGTATTCGCTTATAGATTGGTTTTGATTTTCGCGACATAATCCGAGAAATTATTGCTGACCACCGGTGGATTGACAACAAAAAAGCCTCTCTTGCGAGAGGCTCTCTGTGAACTACTCTTTATTGCCAAGTAAGTCTTGGACCTCGGCTCCAATATCCGAGGTGCGTTTTTCGATGCCTTCGCCCATCTTGTAACGGGTGAATCGCCGCAGCTTAATGTTCTCGCCGGTCTTCTGCATCATCTGGCGCACGAGGTCGCCGACGGTGATGTTTTGCTCCTTGACGAATGGCTGCTCCATCAAACAGGTCTCTTGATAAAACTTGCTTACTCGCCCTTCGACGATTTTCTCGAGCACCTGCTGAGGCTTGCCCGAGTTCTTCGGATCGAGGCGGGCTTGCTCGAGCGCGATCTCGCGTTCCTTGTCGAGCACCTCGGAAGGCACGTCTTCTTTGCTTGTGAAGCGCGGTTCGGCCGCGGTTATGTGCATCGCCAGATCGTGCACGAAGCTTCGGAACTCTTCGCCGCGTGCGACGAAATCCGTCTCACAGTTGACCTCAAGAAGGACTCCGATCTTTCCACCGGCATGGATGTACGCGTTGACGAGACCTTCGGCGGCTACGCGACCTGATTTCTTAGTCGCGGTTGCGAGCCCTCGCTTGCGCAGGACCTCGATCGCCTTTTCTTCATTGCCCTCGGCTTCGGTTAGCGCCCCTTTGCACTCCATCATCCCTGCACCGGTCTTTTCCCGGAGCGCTTTGATTGCTGCTGGTGTTACATTGGACATTACTACCTGACTCTCCCTGTCGATTTGAATTGTTTGATTGAGGATGTGAACAGGCAAGGCAAAGAGGTTAATTTCTCCGAGCGATGCTCACGTATCCTTGTTGCCTTACTCTGAAGCTTCTGCACTCTCGGCTTTCGGAGTTTCCTCAGCTTGCGCGGCTTCGCTCGTCGCTACGGGAACCGGCTCTGGTTCTGCCGGAGTGCTCTCGGGCGCGGGTGCGGAGGCTGCTTCAGGAATGACAGGCTCGGGCATCGGAGGCGCGCCAGGAGGCACATAAGTGGTGCGACGACCGCCTCGACGCTCGCCACCACGGTCGCCACGTCCGCGTCCTCGCCCGCCACGTTCACCTCTTTCAGAACGCTCGCGCGGTGTCTCGGCTGTTCCAGCTGAGGCAGCCGCTTCTGCGCCTTCCGCAGCTTCACCGATGTCGGCGCCACCCTCTTTCACCGTCTGCTGCCCCTCGATGATTGCGTCAGCCATCTTCGCGGCGAACAAGCGCACGGCGCGAAGCGCGTCGTCGTTTCCGGGCACGATGTAGTCGATGCCGTCTGGGTTGCAGTTTGTATCGACGATGGCAACAGTGGTGATGCCCAGTTTGTTAGCTTCGTGAACGGCGATCTCTTCTTTGTTGGAATCGATGATGAAAATCACATCGGGCAGCACTTTCATATCGCGAATGCCGGCCAGATTCTTCTCGAGTGCCGCGTGTTCGCGATCAAGTCCGAGGCGCTCTTTTTTGGTCAGCGCGTCGAGGCGCCCATCGGTGCGCATGGTTTCGATGTCCTTCATCCGCTGGATGGATTTCTGCACCGTCTGGAAGTTCGTCAGCAACCCGCCTAGCCAGCGCTGATTGACGTAAAACTGGCCGCAGCGTTTCGCCTCTTCCTCGACCGCGTCTTGCGCCTGGCGTTTCGTCCCGACGAACATGAAGCTCGCGCCGTCCATTCCCTTCTGAGTTACAAACTTTACCGCTTCTTTGAAGAGCCGCTGGGTCTTCTGAAGATCAATAATGTAGATCCCGTTTCGTTCCCCGAAGATATACTCCTTCATCTTCGGGTTCCAACGCCTGACCTGGTGTCCGAAGTGGACTCCGGCTTCAAGCAGTTCCTTCATTGTTACTGTGACCAATCGATCCTCCTACACTGTGAATTGGTTTATGTACTCGCCGGCCCGCGTTCCAAATCGTTCCTTGGAAACAACCAATCGGAGGGACCGGCAATGGAATAAGTCCCAAGGTCCAAAGTCCCAGGTCCAAAGCCGGACCTTGGACTTTGGACCTTGGACTTGCTCATCGCTTCGAGAACTGGAAGCGCGCGCGCGCGCCCTTCTGGCCGTACTTCTTTCGCTCCTTCGCCCGCGGGTCGCGCGTGACGAAGCCGGCCTTTTTCAGTCTGGTTCGAAATTCGGGGTTCAGCTCCACCAGAGCTCTTGTGATACCGTGCCGCACCGCGCCCGCCTGTCCGGCAACCCCTCCGCCGTTGACGTTCACCAATACATCGAACTTATTAACGGAGTCAGTCAAGTGAAGCGGCTGCCGGATGACCATCCGGTGCGTCTCGTTCTGAAAATAGTCTTCGAACTTCCGCTTGTTGACGGTGATCTCTCCAGTGCCGGGCCTGAGAAAAACTCTTGCAGTCGCGCTCTTGCGCCGGCCTGTACCGTAATTCTGAATCGTTTCTGCCACTTATGAAATCTCCTCCAAATCACGAGGCCCGGTGCGCGCCGGGCTCAAACGTTCGCAACTCATCAGGGGAGCAGCTCGGGTCGTTGTGCTTGATGCGGATGGTCCGCTCCAACGTAGACCTTCAGCTTCTTACCCATCTTGCGGCCCAGCTTGTTCTTAGGCAGCATGCCGCGAATCGCCGACTCGAGTATTCGCTCCGGGTGACGTTGCATCATCTTCTCAGCGGTGACTTCCTTGAGACCTCCCGGCCACCCGGTGTGATGCCGATAGACTTTGTCCTTCAACTTGTTTCCAGTGAAGACCACTTTCTCAGCGTTGATTACAACTACATGGTCGCCAACGTCGAGGAACGGCGTATAAGTTGTCTTGTTCTTTCCCATCAGCAGCCGCACGGCCACAGTCGCAAGCCGGCCAACGGTCTTGCCGTCGGCGTCGATGACGAACCACTTGCGGGTCTGCTCGAGGTTCTTCCCGCTTGGAACAAAAGTCTCCATGATGCGAATCTCCGATTTTTCGTAAAGACGACGAACAGAAAGGATACGAAAATGGTCATGAGCTTGTCAAGGCGATTGAAAGTTCGGTATCAGCCTAGACAACAATATTGAAGCTCTCGATTGCTCGTGCCTTAAATCTGTGCGAGAGACTTCAACACAACTCCAATTCCCACGGATACACGCGCAATAATTGCGTTACAACTAATCTGCTGTTTGTAGTAGAATGCGAGCCGTCACTGAGACGCAAGTTCCCCCTGCCGCCCTGCTTCTCGGTGGCGAAGAGCTAACAAAGGTAGACTGGGGGCGGGCTGTAGGTTTAAGCTCGCAATCTAGTCCACACGAAGAACGCAAGCGCAAGCATCAACGCGCCTGAGGGAAAATCAAAGCCAGACGTTCGACCCGCACTTGCCGAGGAGGCACCTTGATTCAAAGATCGATCATTCCGATCAGACACGGGTCTAGCGCTTTGGCCTATGGGCTGCTCACCTGGATCGCAGATGCAGCCGGGACTTCCGCAGTCGCACCAATTGCCAGGGGTTGTATGTCCAGCTAGTGCAACGGTGGCATACGGACTCGGATTGGTTAGTGTCTCTCTCTGAGAAGGCGAAAACAAAAGCGGAAGAGCTAAGATGCAGACAGCCGCAATGACAAGTCGTTTTCTCACGGGTTGTTCCTCCAACGTGGGATTAGCTGAATCGGAAATCGTGGTCAATCGCGATGGATTGCTTCGACATATTGTTGCCAACCATTTGGCCCAGACCGTCCATTCACAAGAGGCATTTCTCAAACTCACCCATACATTGATTCATTTTGCAGAGCACGCCTACATGCTGCGTGACGCGGATGCGCTTGAAGAGGTAAGCAGGATATTGATAAACCTGCCCATAGCTGGTACGCGGCAAATTGGTCTGTATTACCACGCTCTCGCTATCAATCGTAGGGGCCAGAGAGACGAAGCCGAGATTTTGCTCGAAATAGTCGCCGATACTGCACCGATTACTTACAGAGCGCGAGCAATTCAGACTTTGGGTGCAAATCACCATGACAAAGGCCAGCTTGATGAAGCGTTGAGGTTTCAGCTTGAAGCGTTGCGGGTGGCATCGGATAAGAACGCTCACGGTTCGCAAACCACCCTGCTGGCGCATCTGGGAATAGCGATCATCAAGAGTCTTGGTGGAGATCATAAAGGCGCATTAGCCATCCTCGAAAGCCTCTCGCCGCTTGTGCGGATTGTAGGCCGACAGAGCCCGCTTTACTTTTATTTCTACCACAACGAACTAGCTGTTGAGTTCGGAGAATTGGACCGAATCGCTGAAGCGGAAGCAGCCTGCGAGATCGCTCTTGCATCCCCATTCGCTCCTGCTTATCCAGAATGGAGCGAGACCCGCGACGAGATCGCAGCAAAGTGCGCCTCTGCCTCGCCATCAATAGTCACAATCAATCGCGCGCCAGAAGCTAACCCCTCACCACAAGTCACACCTCAAGGCCAACCAAAGGCGTCGAGGGCAATCACCTTTCGTTGTCCGGCGAGCGACAAAGATACCTTTCAAAGATCTATAATCCCGATTCCAGCAACAGCAACGATTGCTCTCAACGCAATAAGCATTCTTGATCGGGTGCTTATCTGCATCGGTCCGCGCGCGCCTCCAGTCCGTCTCTGAAGGAACCAGCAAATAAATCTATCAATCAGAATCGCGGGGCGGGCCGCCACTGACGATGACGACCCACCCTGCCCATCCGCACGGCGGCGTGTGTCAGGATTGGTGTGTCTGGAACACGCCACCGTGCCCAAAAGGACGGGCGGATGAGTATAACAAAAAAAGGCGGTAAGCGGGCAAATACTGAATCTGAAGAAGGGGAATATCCAGAGGGCCTTGTCGTTCCAGAGAGCACGATCCGCAATCGAAGAGTCCAGATCGTGATCGACTTCATGAATGCCAACCTTCAGCGAAGGATTTCTCTAACCGAATTGGCAGACGCAGCAAATCTCTCCCCGACTCACCTTTCCCGCCTTTTCAAAAACCAAACCAAGCTCTCACCAGGGGAATATCTGATAAAGCTCAGAATGAAAAAAGCCCGTCACCTTCTAGCAACCAGTTTACTGAGCATCAAGCAGATCATGGCGCTGGTGGGCTACAGCGATAGGAGCAACTTTGTGCGCCACTTCAAAAGGTACTTCGGTCTCCTGCCCTCCGAGTACAGAAAGCACGCCTTCAACAATCATCTCCTCCAAAATGGTAAGATAGCCTAGCGAATAGTAATATCGGCCACGTTTTACTTGTTGTACCACACAGGCTATCGTGTGATACTTTGCCTTCCCTGGTGGTTCTGTGTGAGTCCATACAGAAACAGGCCGTCCTCTGGCTGAAGGAATAACTAGAATCGAGAATGGTGCGCGCGCTCAGCCGCGAGCACGCGCACCCGAGAGCACCGTTTCTCCTTTAGCGGCTAAGAGGGTACGCCTCGCGGCGAGGACTGACACCCAGGAAGTCCGAACTGTGTGGCGTTCCCTCTTTTTTCCACCGCATTAATAGCCCCTTCTGCCTATGAAGTCAATGCTGCTAATAGAATCCCCGGTCCTCGCGAAAGTGTTCGCCGAGTTCTTTGAGAAACTTGACTGGACTGTTGCTGTCTGCACTAGTCGCGACTGTGCAATAAGCCAAGTGGCAGGAAGTGAGCCTTACGACCTCATTCTGCTGAGCGATCATGTGCCGGGAACAAACGGAGTGCAGCTTGTTAGGTTCATCCGGTCGCTCGAGCACCGGATGATGACCGCGGTGGTGATGGTCGCCGGTAGCGGAGAGGTAACGGACGAAGCGAAAGCAGCAGGTGCCGATGAGGTCTTAGTCAAACCCGTTAACGTAAGCACCCTGATCTGGGCTGTGGACAAGCACGTTAGTTAGTCTCGAAGACAGCAACACACAATTACATCCCTAACCAATGGCCGTTGCTCGATACGCGCCAGAGAGGTCCCCCTCATTACTGCTTCTCTTGGAGTTCCGTAACGCGATGGCGGTTATTTCCTTTTAAGGTTATGATGTCAGCCGCAGCTAACCACGAGTGCCCGGCGTCGTTCCAACAAATGAAACTTTAAGAGGCGGCTAGCGTTCTGTCGGACAAAGTCCGGGCAGACTCTTGAGGAAATGGAGGGGATTAGTCTTGACCCACTGGTTCTTCAAACGGGGAAGACGGCGTGCAGCGATCTCGTGCTGCCTTCTGCTTCTCGCGCTGCTGGTGCCTGCCTCTTTTATCATCAGGTCAAACTCCACAAACGGCGTTCCGGATTCTATATCAGAAGTTACCCCAGCCGAGGCACTCGATACCGGGTCGGCCCTGGTCCGGAGAGGAGACCTCAGGAAGAGGCTCCTGCTTGACGGAGAGCTTCGCGCCGTCTCTTCGCGAACCATCTTCTCGTCGACCTCCGAAGAAGTGAAGATCACCTATCTGCCTCCTGAAGGCACCGTCGTAAAGGCCGGAGACCGGGTTGTAGAGCTCGATAACTCCACGATTCTTAGCAAGATCAAGGACATCGACGAAAGGATCATCGCCGCCGATAACGACATCGTTAAGACCAGGGCTCAGCACGAGGCCGCCCTTCGTGACATGGAAGTTGTACTCAGCAATCTGTGGCTGGTCTACGAACAATCCAAGCTCGATGTAAAAGTGCCGGCGAGCGTTGTTCCGAGGCGCAAGTATCAGGAGAATCAACTGGCCTTTGATAAGGGTAAGACTGAATACGACAACCAGGTCTCGAAAATGGAGCAGAAGAAAAAGGAGCAGGCGGCCGAGCTGCAGGTCAAAGTCATCGAGAAAGAAAAACTGGGCGTCCAGCTCAACCAGGTCAAGGCTAGACTTGCGAGCATGACCCTGACAGCACCTGCCGATGGGATGGTGATCTACGGCGATCACTGGATGGAGCGCCGCAAGATCCAGGTCGGAGACATGATATGGGGAGGGTTCCCTCTGGTCAGGCTTCCGGACCTGAAAGCTATGGAAGTGCTAGCCCAGGTCAATGAAGTCGATGGCCCGCGACTTTCAATTGGCCAAAAGGCGGAAGTCAGGCTCGACAGCTACCCTGACATCGAGATCACCGGAGCGGTCAAGAACATCGCGGAGACTGCAATAAAAGCGAGCTGGATGGCCAAGGCCAAGGTTTTCCTTGTAGTGATCAGCCTCGACAAGACGGTGACCGAAATCATGAAACCAGGAATGTCAGCTCAGGTCACGTTGGCGATCACCGGGCAACCTGCACAGCTCCTCGTTCCAAGATCCGCGGTTCAGTTCGAAGGCGGCTCGGCGCAAGTGGTCAGGGTTGAGGGAGAGAAAGGAAGGCGATCCGTCGCTGTGACTGTGGTCTCCGCGGATCCCATCCACTATGCGGTCGCGGACGATGGGGTGCTAAAGGAAGGCGACCGGATCCTGAGCCGGTGGAGCCAGGAGGGGAGTCAGGGTGAGGAGCGTCGGTATGAGTGAGACGGCACCACAGACGGGCGAACGTCGAAGGCTCCGCCGATGGCTCACCACAAGCGCGGTGAAGCGAACTGCTATTGCCTTAATCGGCCTCGCGGTTCTGATAGTAGGATTCTCGTTCTTGAGGTCGGGCGCATTCTCATCGGTCCTTCCGAAGAGCGCAGGAGTGGATGAGATAGTGATTGCGCCGCGTCCGATGAGCTTCTGGGTTGATGCAACCGGCACGTTGCGAGCGTCGTCCGTGCGCAACTTCAGCGCCCCACCACCGTTCGGCGAATACTGGCAGTTTCAACTGGTGAGCATGGCTCCCGAGGGCGGCAACGTGAAGAGCGGGGATGTGCTGATCAACTTCGATGCGCAAAAAGTGCGGGAAGACCTGCAACGCTACCAGAGCGAACTCGATCAAGCTAACAAAGAACTGGAGAAGACTAAGGTTTCAATCGACCTCGAGCGTCAGGGGCTTTCGTCGCGGCTTGCCGAAGCTGAAAACAAGTTCGAGAAGTTGAAGTTGAAGCAGGGAGCGGGCTCGGAGATTGAAGCGTCGATCGTAATCGAAAAGGACAATCTAGCCGTCGAGCAAGCCAGGAGAGAGGTCGAGGCCCTGAAGGAGCGGATGGAGTGGCACAAGAAGTCGAGCGAGGCTACTTATAACATCATCCTCAGCCGCAAGGCGCGGGCAGAAAACCGGGTAAGTTCGATTCAGAAGGGAATGGAGGGCTTTCAGGCCAAGTCCGACCGCGACGGAGTTGTCGTCTACAAGGTTAAATGGAATGGCGAGCGCTTCCGCGTCGGCGAGACCGTTTGGTCCGGCATGCCCGTGATCGAGATCCCGGAGCTGAACACAATCCTTGCAGAAGCCCTTGTGCCTGAGGTCGACATAGGCAAGGTGAAGATCGGTCAGCACGCCGAGGTGTCCATCGATGCGTTTCCGGGCAGGTCCTTCACTGGCACGGTGAAGGGCATTGGCACGCTGGTGCGGCCAAAGGCATGGGACATCCCTAACAAAGTGCTCGACGTGCAGATCGCGCTTGACCAGCTGGACATCCTGGTTATGCGTCCGGCGATGAGCGTCAGGGTGAAGATAGAGACCAACTCGATCGCCGATTGCGAGGCTGTTCCGCTCAAGGCGGTGCTCACTACCGCAGAGGGCGCGGTTGTCAAAGTGAGGTCGGATACCGGGTGGCGCACGCAGAAGGTCAAACTTGGGGACTCGAATGGAACCGACATCGTTGTAGTCGAAGGGCTCAGCGCCGGGGACCGCGTTGCCGTAGACTTTTTGAAGGCCCGGTGAGGGAAAAATGTAGCGTAGACTGTCTAGTCTGCGCGGGTCAGTCGGGTTCGGGGTTTGCGCGCAGACTGGACAGTCTACGCTACATTTCCCAAGGAGTTATCGATGAAGCGTCCACACAGGCTCATTCGCCGAATCGTCTTAGCTGCCGGCGCGTTACTCCTTACTTGCGGAGCCTTGTTCGGAGGGTACCGCGCTTTAACACGCACGACTCCCGATCTGAGACCCTTGAGTGTTGTCCTTCGGCCCGAGGACTTCACGCTCAGGATAGCAGCCAATGGCGAGCTGCAGTCTGCCGAGTCGATTGCGGTCGCTGTGCCGCCGGTGCCGGTGCAACGTTTGCGCATCGCCTCGGCGGTGCCTGACGGGACCCACGTGAAGAAGGGTGACGTCCTGGTGGAATTCGACCCTGACGAGTTGAACCTCGAAGTAATGGCGCACCGCTCCGACCTGCAGATGGCTCTGGAGAAGATAACCAGGGGCGGGTTGGCCAATACGACGGAAAAGACCGATATCGTAAAAGACAAAAGGATCGCCGAACTGGAGCTTGAGAAGATCATCCAGTTCCTTCCACAGGACGAACAGATCTACAAGCGGCGCGAAATCATCGAGGGACAACTCGACAAGGACTATACAGAGAAAAAGATCGTGTTTGCGGATGCGCGAATCGAGCTCAAGGGGAAAGTCTACTCGCTGGACGAGGCGATCCTCATGCTCGAACGCGGGCGGGTCAGCGCCAACATTGACCGGTACGAGAAGGCACTGACTTCGCTGAAGCTGGTCTCGCCTGCAACGGGTATCGTGGTCTACAACGATCCTGGGTACTTCTTCGGCGGGTACTCCCTAATGCCGGGAAGAGTTGTATACGGCGGGATGACGCTCTTCAGTCTGGTCAACCCCGACAAGATGGAAGCCAAGTGCTTCGTGCTGGAAAAGGACGCGGGTGAGCTGAAGACCGACCAAAGAGTCACCGTCACGCTCGATCCGTATCCGGGTGTAGAGTTCACCGGCAAGGTTAAAAGCATCGACAAACTTGCCCGGCCCATCGACCGCGAATCTCCGGTGAAGTATTTCCAAGCCATTGTGACGCTCGACAAGACCGAAGCCCGGCTTATGAAACCAGGAGTCAAACTGAAGGCGCAGATTCTGGCAGGTGAGTTGAAGTCAGTGATCGTCATCCCTCGCAGCGCGGCCGTTAAAAGAGAGTCAGGGTTTGTTGCCTTTGTTCAGAAGGGGCTCAATCAGTTCGACGCCTTGCCTGTGACTTTGGGTCAAGGCGATGCCGCGCAGGTGGTCGTGACGGATGGGCTTGAAGCAGGGCAGGTCCTGGCGCTCAATCCGCCTGATCTGAAGCAAGACTTTTCTAAGAGAGCAAAGAAACCGGATAGCGAGAGCGCCAAATCGAAGTAGCATAGACTTTAGTCTGTGTCGGGTAAGTTCGCTAAAAAGGCAACGACCGGACACAGACTAAAGTCTATGCTACTTCGGGAAGGACCATGAACTACGCAACCGAACTCCAACTCGCCGTAGCGAATCTCCGCGCGCACAAGCTCCGCTCGTTTCTGACGATGCTAGGCATGATCTTCGGAGTAGGCGCGGTGATCGCGATGCTCTCGATAGGGGCCGGAGCCGAAAGGGAGAGCTTGCGGCTCATTGACACGATGGGCTTGCGCAACATCATAGCCAAGGACCGCGAGTTCAAGGATGAGGATCTGAAAAAAGTCCGCGAGAGCTCTTTAGGCCTGTCGATGCGTGACATTGGGGCCATTTCGGCGGTCACGCCGGACATCGAAGCCTATGCTGCAAAGAAGCGCGTGAAGACGTTCCAGATCTTCTCTTTCAAGGGTAAGAGCGACGATTCGTTTGTCATCGGAGTAACGCCTTCCTATTTCCGGCTCGCCAAGCACAAGCTGGCCGAGGGAAGCTTCTTCGCCGAGCCTGATGAGAAGGACTTCGAGCAGTTCTGCGTGATTGGTTCGCGGGTCAAGCAAAAGCTCTTCGGCTATCTCTCCCCGATCGGTCAGTCGATAAAGATCGATAAGATGTGGTTCTCAGTGATCGGCGTGTTCGAGGATAGCAACCTCGCGAAGGACGAATTCGAGGGCGTCAAGATACAGGACTTCAGCAATGATATCTACATTCCGCTGGCTACAGCGCTCAAGAAGTTTGAACTCAAACGAATGGAGTCTGAACTGGACGAGATTGTTGTCAGCATGAAGAGTCCGGAGGCATTGAAGCCGAGCGCTGTGCTGATCAACGAAGTGCTGACGAATCTGCACGGCAAGGCCGAGGACTTTTCGATCATGGTGCCGCGCGAGTTGTTCGAGCAGAACCAGCAGACCCGGCGCATCTTCGACATCGTTATGAGCTGCATAGCCGGCATCTCGCTGCTGGTCGGCGGCATCGGCATAATGAACATAATGCTTGCGAGCATTCTGGAGCGTACGCGCGAGATAGGAGTGCGCCGGGCAGTCGGCGCCCGCCGACGCGATATCTGGAAGCAGTTCCTTGTTGAAGCGCTGGTCTTGAGCTTACTTGGCGGGGTCACCGGAATAATCTTTGGCTTCGGAGTGTCGCGCATCGTGGCCTTGTATGCGGAGTGGAGCACGGTGGTGACCGGCGCGTCGATCGCGCTTTCATTCGGCGTGTCGGCGGCCGTCGGTTTGATATTTGGAATATATCCGGCCGTGCGGGCTTCAGGCCTCGACCCCGTCGAGGCGCTGCGATATGAATAGAGTCAGAATCGCGAGCAAAGAGCGACGAAACGGCCGCCAATTCCCAAATGACTAACTCTCCGCGCCCTCATACCCACTTCGTCAGAAGTGGGTAGCTGATGCTGACGCCTGCAAAGCGATGAAAAAGCGAAGAAACTTATTGACACTAAAGCGCGAGTCGTTTATCTTGAGTGATCCGCTAAATGAGTCTCGTCGAAATTGAAACCAACAGCGAGCCTCGCGCGTAGAGTGATAGGTCAGCGGAGAGAGTTTGATGAAAAGCGCACACAAAAAACTAACGGTTGATGTCATCGGCAGCGCGCCCATGCCCTGGAGCGCGTACCTCGAGCAGGTGTGCCCGGTTGGCATCGCGCCGTTCTTCGTTATGGACGAAACTGCTCGTACAGGACCTTAGCAATTCATCAGCATCAAGCCCGACAGCCGCCAGCGTCAGTTTGATGCTGGCGGCTTTTGATTTTCTGGGCCGTTTTTCAACCAGGTTCGGAACATTCGTGCTAATACGACGGTCGCAAACAGTGCCCGCGGCCGCCGACAACAGCTTCGCCGGTGAAGGTGATTGAAGTTCAGAGTTCAACCTTTAGGTTGCTCGCTAGAGGTCAGGCAAGCTAAAGCTTGAACTCTTAACATCATATCGGGGTGACGTGCCTTCGCTGCTGAAGCTTGGAGAAGACCATGAACTCGGCTACTTACAGGGAGCTGCTGAAGGGCAACAAGAACTTTCGAAGACTGTGGGCCGGGCAAGTCATTAGCGAGCTGGGAACCTGGTTCTCGTTCATAGCCGAGCTTGGCCTTGTGCGTGTGCTGTCGGGCTCGGCGCTTATGACGACGGCGCTGCTCGTAGCGAGACTGCTGCCGTTCTTACTGGTAGCCCCGATCGCCGGCGTCTTCGCTGATCGCCGGTCGCGCAAGCAGATAATGGTCGCTGCCGACTTGATGCGGGCCGTGATCGCTATAGCCTATGTCCTCGCCGGGCTGATCGGATCGGCGTGGCTGGTCGTCGTGTGCAGCGCTCTGATGGCCTCGCTCACGATGTTCTTCGAGGCAGCCAAGAACGCATCGATCGCGAACCTGGTTACGCCACGCGAGCTTTTGACAGCCAACGTGTTGATGTTCTCAACTCGATTTCTTCAGTTCACGCTCGGCTCGGCGTTGGGCGGTCTGACAGCCGCGCAGTTCGGATACAACACTGCGTTCATTGTCAACGGATTGTCCTTCGTCGGATCGGCCTTGTTCATCCTGCTGATACCGGGCAGCGCGACGAGGCAAGCGCGAGACGTTGCGCCGGAGAAGGTAGAGTTTGCCGATCCAATGTCCGCGGAAGCTGTGGCTAACACGCCGATCGCTGGGAGCGAGCAACCGCTTGAAGGCGCAAAGGCCGGCTTTATCGCCGATCTCCGCGAGGGGTTCGGATACATCTGGAGGACACCCTTCGTGCGCGCGGTGATACTGGTCAACATCGGCTGGGGCACAGGCGGCGGCATGACTGCGATATTGTTTGATCAAATCGGGGGACACGTTTTTTCACAGGGTTCGGCCGATCGCGGAGACTGGGTCGTAGCAGCGCTGTTCACCGCCGGCGGCGCCGGTGTCTTTCTGGGAATGATGCTGACGCGGCGCGTCGGTATGTGGATCGCCGATGAGCGGCGCGCCGGTCTTTTCATAGGGTGGTCGTTGCTTGCTCACGGACTGCTCTTTTCAGTAGCGGGTCTGATGCCCACGCTTGCATCGATGGCGGTGTGGGTAGGGCTGAGCCGATTGGTGCTTGGAGCCGAGTTCGGCTTTCAAGAAACGATGATGATGCGAGTTCTGCCCGACGATTATCGAGGCAGAGTATTCACTACAGACCGCTCGCTTGAGCTTGCGACGATGGCGATTTCGACGATCATAACGGGCTGGCTGTTGACGTGGTTCGGCCCCCGATCGTTGATGATCGCGTCTGGATTGCTTTCGGCGAGTCCGGGCTTAGTTTGGCTGCTGGCTTTGTGGTTCGCGCGGTTCAGAGTGCCGGCACGCGCTGTGCGCGAGAGCTACGGAGACTAGCAAAGATGATGCAAATACGTGGACGCGGAGACGGGGCGATGAATCTGATAGGTTTGATTCTGATAGCAGCACTGAGCGGCGGCATCGTCGCCGTGTCGCTGCGTCTGCGCGCTTCCGCGTCTTCATCTGGGGTGTGGCCCGACAGCGATCGCTTGCTCTAAGGAGAAATGCCACAGCCGGCGCGATCGGCGCATTGCGGCGGCGAACCTGGCTACGAGACCCTTTCGGTCTTGAAGGTGAAACGGGACTCTATCCGGGTAGAGGACCATCTCGGCAGCTGATCGCAAAGGGAGGGATTCCTGGTGCCGGGTAGCCTCCGGGCCGACAAGAAAGAGGCCGCCGAGTTAGTGCGCGGCGGCCTCTTTAATTGTTTCCACAGGAGCGTACTTAGTCGCCAAATCCTACAGGCGTAACATCCGCCTGCGGCTTGGAACTCTTCAACTGAATCTGAACAATCTGCGCCTCCGGGCTTGCAGGCTCCTTCAGCACGTGCTGCCTGTAGAGCTTCGCCATGCGATCATTCTCTTGCTGTTCCTTGATTCGATCTCGTTGCTTTCGCAGCTTCTCCTCTCGCGAGTTCTTTGCGATGCCCAAGTCGTCAAGATCGTGTTGAATATCTTTGGTGACCAGCGACTCGTCGACGACCAGCGAGTGTTCAGTGTTATTCAACGTGACTGACTTGCCGCCGGCGAAGATTTCATGGCGCCCGTTCTCTTCGTACCACTTGGTGAGAGTTGCGGTCATATGCATCTTCTCGATGATTTGACGCCAGCCCACCCCGGTGTTGTAAGCGCAGAAAGAAATCTCGCCCTCCTGGGTCGCATACGGGATGATGCACTGTTCAGTGCGGCGGAAGTCATAGTTGAACAGGTCCTGAAACCACATTCCGGCTATGAACAGGAAATTCCAGCGGTCGGACCGTCGTTTCTCGATGTCCTCCACGGTTCGATCACCTGACACCTTGCCGTAGTCCTTGCCCGTGGCGCCAAAGGTCTTGTCGAATTTTTTCAGAAGGTCCGTGAGCCTGAAGTGCGTTGGCGCTTTGAATGGATCGTAGTTGCGCATCAAAGCGAGCGCCATTCCCGCAACGGATAGAAACCTCCCGCGTGCGGCATCGTTTACCTTCATCACGTCCTTAGCAAGCCCCTCGGCGTTCAAAAAAGCGGTGACCGGAGCTGATTCTTTCGTCTCCTTATCGATCATCACGGCCATACCGATGCCGCAGTTGGGATGGCATCCGCAGGTGAGCTGGCCCCAATCGTTCTGCGGTCCGTGAACGAGGTCGGCCCAATCAGTGAACGTGCTCATGAACGAAATCGGGAACCAGTCGCGAATCGGCTCGCCCAGACCGGTCTGGTTCTTCACATCGTGTGCCATATGCGAGAGCGTATACCGCTGTGCCTGCCGCCGCTCGTCGGTTATCTCTTCATCGCGACCGGTGAACGATACGGGCTGAAAGGAAAGGAACTGAATCTTCTTCGGGTTGTCGAGTGCGAACCGAATGATGCGTCCGACTTGCTCGTTGTTGATGCCGTTGATAATCGTCGTAACCGGCACGATGTCGACGCCAGCGCAGTGAAGGTTCTCAATTGCGCGCAGCTTGACGTCAAAAAGGTTTCCGACCTTGCGATGCTCGTTGGCCGCGTTGCCGATTCCGTCAAACTGAAGATAAGCGTAGCGCAGCCCCGCATCTGCTGCTTGGTTGCAGAACTCAGGGCTCTTTGCGAACTCGATTCCGTTAGTCGCGGCTTGCACGCTGTTGTACCCAACCTCACGCGCGTATCGGACCGCATCCAGGAAGAACGGCGACATCGTCGGCTCGCCCCCTGAGAACTGGACCGACATCTGACGGCGCGGTTTTATGGAGATGGCGTTGTCGAGTAGCGTCTTGATGTCTTCCCACATAAGCTCGTGAACGAACCCGACCTGGTTCGCGTCCATGAAGCACGGGTCGCACATCATGTTGCATCGGTTCGTGAGATCGATTGTCAGCACCGATCCGCGGCCGTGCTTGATGGTACTCGTGCCGTGCTTGTGGAGCCTTTCGTCGTTGTGCGCGCGAATGTCGCGGCCAGGGAAGACTTCTTCGAGGTGCTTGAAGAAGGCCGGGTCGTTCGACATTACATCTTCGAAGTGACCGTGCTTCTCGCAGTCCTTGACCATCAGGATCTTGCCGTCGCGCTCGATTATTTGTGCTTTGATTTCGCCGACTCTTTCGTTGAGGAGTATTTCGTGAGGCAGCTTGCCGTCGACGATCTGCTGGCGAATTTCAGGAATGCACTTCGGGCACAATGAATCGGTAGTCCGCGGCCAGCCCAGTGGCGGCTTCGTCTTCTGATAAGACTTCAACAGTGGTTTCTCGGACCACTTGGGCGTGAAAGAAGGGTTGGGCTTGACGCGGTTGAATCGCTCAAAGACCGCCCATCCGCCGCGTGCGACGTAAGTCAATCCCTTCTCCGCGTACTTTATAGGTTTATGCATTTCTTTTCTCCTCGTCTGCGAAAGCTCCAAAGAATCCCACCAGCTCCGCAGGCCTTTGTTATTCACATGCGCCGCCACTTAGCGGCGCTCGTTATCATTTCTTCGAACCAGCCCGGAATCATCCGGGCGCACATCAAAGAACCAGGTTCAGAAAACTACGCTTTTTCGGTTTGCTCGATCTGATACAGCGTCTGTATTGCCTGTACCGACTCGCGCCGCACCGCCCCCTTCACCCCGAGCGTTTGCGGATCGCGCCAGTTATCGAACGTCGCAACCTGATGCACACAGGCGATTGTGCAATAAGGCGCACACGCCTTTTTGGTCAGGTACTCCCTGCGAATGTCTTCTTTGGTATAGCTATCGAGAGGGACCCCGGGGTAGCCTCGCTGTTGTGAGCAGTAGTGAACGAGCCCGTCCTCGCATATGTACAGATAGCGCGCCCCAGCCCGGCAACGCCACGCGTTAGGCTTGCCGTCGACCAGGTTCTTCTGAAACCCGCTCCATCTGACGTGACCCTTTTTGCCCAGGTCTTTCATCTCGAAATAAACATCACGCTCGACTCCTTTGAGCGGCTTGAGTGTCCCCAGCCCGTCGTGGATGATTCCTAGCGAACTCGAGAATCCCAACTCAACCGCGCGCAATCCTACGGTGAGCGCGTCTTCGGGCGTCTTGATGCCGCCGCCGATGACCGAGTTTATGTTCACTCTGAACTCTGCGGCCTTCGATAGCCACACAAGTTTCTTGTCCAGCACCTTGAGGCTTTTCTTCGAAACATCATCGGGGCGCACGTTGTCGATGCTGATCTGCATGTACTCGAGGCCTGCTGCATTGAGCTTCTTGATCTTCTCTTGGGTCAGCAGATATCCATTCGTGATCAAGCATGCCAGCATACCTCGCTGCCTGATCTTCGCGACAATGCTCTCAATCTCAGGATGCATTAGCGGCTCACCGCCGCTGATGATGATCGCCGTTGTGCCCAGGTCCGCTAGCTTATCCAAACGCTCAAACATCAATTCGGTTGGTACCGGTTTGGAAAAGTCGTCGTATTCGTTGCAATAAGTGCAGGACAAATTGCACCGCCGCATTGGAATAATGTGCGCGAGGATGGGATGGTCCTTCGACAACAGACCCTTGGCCATAAACCGGTAAGCGCGAGAATACATTTTCATGCGGCTTGAAAACTTCATAAGGAGACTTGAGTGAAAAAAAGGGTAAAGCAGCCTTGTATTGGTCAGAAACCTGAAAAACAAGTCCATACGAAGGCGTACCAGAGGTCACAGCAATTGATATACCCTCTAAGGCCTTGCCGTCTCTGCAGCCCTAAGCTGCATCAATTCCGCAAATAGCATAACGACGTGAACAACCAACAAGAACGGGCTACCGAACCAGATCAAGTTTTGACTCATCACCCGAAGGGTCTATCAAACCGGATGCGGCCTAATGACTCAGGCCGTGATAAGTAACCGCGCCTGCTGTCATTTTGACCCGACTCGCCTTTTCGCAGACCAGCGACTCGCGCGACTGAACCTTACAGGGCCGGGACAATAACACATCGGGGACGGCTTATCAACGAGAAACCCTCTTTGTCTGAACGAGAGTCTTATGTGCTGACCGCCATTGCCTATGTAATCTAGGGGATTCTGAATCAGAACGGTGGGCCGGGTGACACTCGCTAGCTCACGAGGAGGTTTCCAATGCGAATCGCTCGAACGCGAAGATGAACGGGCCCTGAGGCATGCGATGGACTGCCAGGCTCACGCGACTGACAGCAAAAACGTTTGACCCAGTAATCGAATGATGCCGAGTTGAATGGTTACATAGCCAGCGCCGCGCTCCCGGTAGGATGGTCATTAAGGGAAAGGTCGGAGCTGGAGGGCTTCCGTGGGTCGTTGTCTGAAGAGGGCGAGCAGCGGGGTTTGAACCCGCGACCTCCTGATCCACAGTCAGGCGCTCTAACCAACTGAGCTATGCTCGCCACACAGTGTTATCAAGTGATTAGACCACTCATCGCGGCCCGGTGTAAAGTTTGACAGCCAGAACTTGACAGCCATTCGTGGTCTACCTCGCCCCGGCCTTGTCCATCGCCTCGCGAATAAGATCCTGTGAGACGTGAGCGTAGGTGTCGGCCGTGATCGCTAGTTTTGAGTGACCGAGGCAGTCGCTTACAACCTTCAAGTCAATGCCACAGGCCAGCATGTTCGACGCGAACTCGTGACGCAGGTCGTGTAGCCGGGAGTGCGGCAGCTTTGCCTTTTTGAGAAGCCTATCGAGCACGCGCTTTACGTTTCGCGGATCGATCGGCGAGCCTACCACCGTCGTGAATACGAGGCCCGTATCGTGCCATACAGGTCCGGCTGCCATCCGCTCTTCAAGCTGCCGCTTGCGGTGCTCGCGTAGCGCCGCGACCGCCCGCTCCTCTATGGTCAGATCTCGCTGCGACTTCTCAGTCTTCGGGCTGCCAAGGACCAGCTCCTTGTTGATTCGCTGAAGAGTCGTGTTGACGCGCAGCTTGCGGGCATCGAGGTCAACGTCCCGCCAGTGCAACCCGAGGGCTTCGCCCCGTCGCAGTCCGACTAACAGCATCGTCAGGAAGAGAGCCGACAGCCTGTCATCTTCGATAGCCTTCATCAGCGCCTGTCTCTGCTCAGCAGTCAACGGCTCGACTTTACGCGGTTCGACGCTCGCAAGCCTCAGGCGAATCGCCGCCGGATTGTGAGCTATCAACCGCCACTCCACGGCGACGTTAAGCGCCATTCGAAGAATAGTCCGGCAGTAGGCCACGGTTCTGGGTGACAACTTCTGCCCCTTGACCGTTGCTGAGTCCTTGTTAGCGAGTTGGTTGAGGAAACTTTGAACTCGCTGGCCGGTTAGCTTTGTAAGTCGCACCTCGCCCAGCGCCGGTTTGATGTGTAGCCTGACCATCTCTTCATAGCTGCCATAGGATCTCGGCCGGAGGGAGGGCTTCACGCAGTCAGCAAGCCATTCGCCCAGAAACTCGCCCACCGTCTGTTTGCCAGTCGGGATAACTTCGCCCTGCTGTTTCTTGTGCAGGCATTCGGTCAGCTTCTCGTGTACCTCTTTTCGCGTGCTGCCGTAGAGTGTCTGTCGCTTCCGCTTGCCGTTCTCATAGCCAAGCGCGATGTCTGAGGCCCACCGGCCATCCTTGCGCTGAAAGATCGAGCCTTCATTGTGTCCGCGTCGTTTTGCCATGATCTTCTCCTTAGCTACGCGCTTTGGCCTTGTTCGCTTCGTAAGGTTAGTTTCAGTTCTCTCTTCCGCCCTAGACTAGCGCGTGTCAACACCCCCGCGCACGTCTTTACAGTTTTATGCTCTGCTACTCCAAGAGCGATTATCACATCAAGTAGCCTCTCGTCATCTGTGTTCCCGCTACACAGATTGCCCGTGTCCTGCGGAGCGCTTGACGCTCTTCCTCGGATTCCCTCGCGATGGGGAAAGCGATAACCTGCGCTTGTCCTTTGCGTTTTGTAGTCATACAGCACCTCCCGACATCCGTTCGATTTCGAACAGGGACCGGGAAACCTCAGCGTCGCTGGCTTCGGCCCGAATTATCTTATCGCCTCGATAGAGGCCGAAATGCATCTCGATAATCACCCGCGCTTGATCGCGTGGGCTGCGAAGGTTGACGCTCGCTTCTGCTTCTAAGGCGTCGGCGAGTCTCCTCGACATCGGTATTGACGGCAACTTCCCGCCTGACGCGTCGAGGTTCCGGCATGAAGCTTCGTTGCGCTTTACGGTCATACGTTGTCTTCCTTTCATCGCGAAAAATTTGATGGTCAGGAAGAACTATAAGCATCGCGCAATAGTTTGTCAATAGCAAACTATGGTGCTTGCGCATCAGTTGAACTCCTGCTAGATTGGCAAGCATGAAGTTGCTCTCAGTAAGCGAAGCGGCAAAGCGGTTAGGCGTTAGCGCAAGCCGGGTTCGTGCCCTCATCGCTGCTGACCGTCTACCGGCGCAGAAGATCAGTCGTGATTATGTGATCCAAGAAAAAGACCTCGCCCTTGTTGCCAAGCGGCCCCCTGGTCGCCCTGCCGCAAAGAAGACAGCGAAGCGAAAGAAGTAGCGCGTGTTCACTCTGTTGGTTTCATACCATCCGCGAGCCAGCTGTTATCCTCAAAGTATCCCTCGTACAAAAATCTGAAGTCATGATAGTGGTCAAGAATAAGCGTGGCCGTGATCTCAAGTCTAAATAGCTCCTCCGGTCCCATTTGCCCAGCCGCTATGCGCCGCTTGACTTCTCTGACTAACGCCGCAAAATTCCGCTCCGCCAATTGCGCGTAGTGCGTGATAGGCGACCAGTTTCGAGGGGGCGCGTTAGCGGCCCCCCCGTATGCCTTGGCCCAGACTTACTCTTAATCCGCCTTCTATTAAACGGCATTGGCGGCCTCTCGTTTCTCGCTGAAAAACCCCTTCCAGTGGTTGAGCCGATCGCCAAAGTAGCCCGCCGCGTCCCTCGGGTTGTCGTAGAGCGCCCATCTCCCAGTTTCGGGCCGCCAGAAGTTATCCGGTATGCCGTCGAGTGATTGCTCGATAGCCTGCGGGGTAATACCTTGGGCAACCTGCTTGCAAACGGTAATTGCTTGGGGCGAGTCCGCGATCATTCCCGACAACAGCTCGATGTCATCGCCTTCTGTTGGTAAGCAACATTTCTCATGGTCGATTAGATGGAGCCGCCCGCTCGTATCAACCAACACGTTTGAGGCGTGCGGGTAAGTACAACACAGAAGGCTCCGATAGGCATAGAGTCTCAATCTTTGCTCGCTGTCCCACTTGACGACATCGAGCGATGCTTGCGGAGGCTCGCTGGGAAAGTCTGCGTAGGCTTCGCGCCCGAGCGGGCACCGCTTATCGAAGAGGTTCTTGAACGTCTTGCGAAACGCCCACTCCTCTACGCCGAAAGTCGTCTGTCCGGGCAGATAGTAAATAGGGAGTGAAACCGGAACGCGCTCCGAAAGCATCCAGCCTCCGGTCACAGGCTTGACGTAATTGGTTTTGCAATCCATCTCGCTTGGCTCGTCAGTCGTGAGCGTCACCCGGGGAACACGCACGCCTGCAAACCCTGCAAGTCGATAGCCGAACATTTCACCCACACCGGCTGGTATCGCGAGCGCCCGAGACACGGTCTCTTTAAAGTGAATAGTCAACTGAGTCTCGTTCTTCCGTCGCCGATAGTCGCATTTGTAACTTCTCGGACTCGCTGTTTCCTCTGCATACTTACCGAGCATTGTCCTCGATAGTGCTGGATGTTCTATGAACTTCTTTTTGCCGGAAAGCTCAGCGAGCTCAGCGAGAGCGGGGAAACGATCAAACAGATCAGACATAGGATCAGACATTTTAACAATCCTCCTTATGCGGCACGCCGCCGCTCTTTGCCTTGTGGCATAACCTCAATATTGACGCACTTGAAGCCGAAACTTCGTAGCGCATACTTCAACAGTTGGCGTAGCCGGATACTATCGTCAGCCGTTCGCGCGTCCGCCGCTTGCGCTGGCTTCTCTTTCGGATAATCTATCCTTACAAAACTCAAACTGCGGCCTTTATGTTCACCCGAGGTTTCCATACAGGCCGCTCGCGCGCTTCCGTTGCTTAATCTCTTCAACCAGGCTTGGCGCGCCGGTCCCTGCGGCGAGGTCAACAAGACGCTGCTTGCGTATCTCAGGCCACCAGCGCTCAAAATCCTGTGGTGCCCCTCCGCCGTTGAGAAAGCGATACAAACACTCGCGCTTTAGAGTGACTTCAGCCTTCTGGCTGTCTTCCTCCGCTTTCTTTTCACCAACCTTGGCCGCTTCGGCCTTCTTAGCTTCAAGCTTGGCCATCCACCGCTGACGCGCCTCTTCGTTCTGTTTTGCCCGCGCTCTCTGTAGAGCAAGTTCTGCTTTTCTTACTTCGTCCATAATTGTTTCCTCCCTCAAAAGCTGTAGCCTTCGCGTGCTCGTTTCTGCGCGAGAACTCCTCGCCTAATCTCGTATGCTTTGAGCGCATCCTCGCGCCCTTGCTTGTCCCAAAGCGACTCGAATCGCTGCTCGTCGGGGTCTTCAGAGGTCAGTAGGTAGTGTTCCAGAGCCTCCTCCTTCAACCGCGCCTCTGTTTCCTTAAGCTCCTTAGCCTTAGCCTCTTTTAGTTGCTCTCGTTGGCGCTCCATCAAACTCTGCACACCCAGGCTCATAACAACCTGCTCGATGTCGTATTCACCGCTCATCAATCCTCCTTCAGCCGTACAACAATACTTCTGCTAGAGCGCCGTCTATCGGCTCGGATTGAACAAAGCCACCACGGTAATTGAGCGCCTGACTCATCGCGTCAACCTGGTCGTCATGCTTCGCGCTCGGAAACCCTATGCATTCATCAATGAACTCATCCACCCATCCGACTTCACTCGGCGACGGGATATAAACGTTGCCGCTTTCAAGCATCGCCGTGATCGCATGCACTCTCGCCTCTTTGTTGCCTTGTGGCTTCACCGGAATCAGGCCGCTTATCTCGTGATGCAACGTCGCAACCAAAGCCGCGCCATTCGCTGCATCTTCGACCAATTTGCGGTCGCTTTGCGGCCAACGCTCCGAGAGCTTGCGTATCGCTGCCACCGTCTGCGGAAAGTCCAAGTGGCCTCTCACCTGATCTATCAAATACCTATCAGCGCCGACCAAGCCCCACACTTGCCCAACTACATAGTCGCTTCGATCTTCACCTTTGAATGCCAGATCCCAGGACTGGATCATCTCTTCAAACATTGGAAGCGAGGTTGCCCGCGTCCAATACTTCAGCCATCGCTTCTGAATGATGTTTCCTTCAGCGGGCGCAGGCCGTTGTTGATACAACGCAGACCACACTCGACCACCAACTGTCCTGCGGATGCTATCAAGTGCCTCTGCGTCATAGCGCTCAGGCCATAGCGGCTGCCCTAGCTCGCGGCCTAAGGGATCATATTCGTCTTCGGCAATCGCCGGCAGACGTAACACGTCCCATCGCTCACCGCCCTGCTCTGCTTCAACCAGCAAGCGCCCCACTAAATCATCTTCGTGCCACCGCGCCATCGTGAGGATGATCGCCGCGCCCGGCTCAAGGCGCGTGTATGCCACACTCCTGAACCAATCCCATTGCTTTTCTCGGAAAGTCGGACTGTGCGCCTCTTCGGAATTCTTCAGCGGATCATCGATCAAGAAAACGTGACAGCCCTTGCCGGTAATCGCCCCGCCGACCCCGACCGAGTTCATACCGCCCGCATGGTTCGCGATGTCCCAGCGAGCACTCGAACTCGAATCAGGATTCACCTGAACGCCAAAGAAGGACCCGCCGTGCTCTTGTAACAAGTCCCGCGCCTGTGCGCCCCACCGGCCCGCGAAGTCGGCCTCATAACTCGCCAGGATTATTCTCTTGTCAGGGTTGCTGCCGATAAACCACGCGGGAAAATATCGACTAATGAGCCACGACTTGCCGGATCTTGGCGGCATCATCACGATCAACCGCTTGATGTGCCCACGCGCTACCCCGACAAGCTTCGCGCTTAACAGCGCCAGGTGTGGCGCTAGAATCCAACTGCCCCGAGACGCCAGTTGAGCAAACGCAGCCGGACTGCTGCGCGCCTGCCTTCGTCGTAAGTAGGCTGACAGCAGCGGCATTATGCTTTGCGGTATGGATTCGGGTTGATTCACGTCTAAAGACTCTGATAAAGCCGCGCCTGCCACGCTCGTGCTGCTTCCTCAGCCTCGCGTCCGGCTTCCATTAGGAGTTGGCCCTTGTTGACCTTCCACCACGCTTCAAACTCTTCAGACGTGCCCCCGCCTGCGAGGAATGAGCCGCGCTTCAGCAGCCTGATGGCCTCGACTTGCTCTTGACGCCTGGACTCGCGCTCCTCCGCCCGTCTCTTCTCTTCGGCTTGCTGTTCAACCGCGCGGCGCTGTTCAAATTCCTTGTTCAGCTTCTCGACCTTGACCGCTGCCTTGCGTTCAAGCCGTTGCCGTTGTTCGCGCTCGACCCTTTGCTGTTCGCCTATCTGTTCCAGAGTTGAATACATCACTTCCCTCCTTTGCCCTGCGCTGCTTCAAGTCGCTCCGCCTTTGCCAGCTCTCTCAGCGCCGCCGCAAGCTGTAAGAGTTCTTCGCTCGTGAGCCGCTTCAGTTCCTTGGTGTTCGTCATCGCTTCCTCCCTCGTGAAAAATGGGGGCGGCCATCCCTGGGTCTGCTACAACCGCCCCCTGAGGTTCATGGCTGTCAGCGCTTACCTCGACACACTTAAACCCGAAACTGCGTAGCGCGACCTTTAGCAAGCCCTTCAACCTCTGCGCTTCGGGCACGCTCCCTGGCGTCGCCGGTAGCGACCTCAAGACGATCTTGTATGTCCGACCTTTGGCTGTCACCACTGACTGTCAGCTTCGTAAATCCCCGCAAGTTCTTCTGTGCATTCGACTTGCTGCGAGCACCTTGAGAGCGCCTGACTAAACATCAGAGGCAATCATCCGCATCAGGGCGCTTACATCCACACCGTAAGCAGCAAGCTCCGCTTCAAACTCTGCATCGCTCTTCTGCGGGCCGATGCTCAAAGATTGCGTTACCGGGCCTTCGGTTCGATCCAGGAACATTTGAAGCGCGCGCATATCCCCGGCGATTATCGCGTCGAACCAAGCGAGCGCTATCTCTTCGCCCTTTGTTTGTGGTTCAAAACACTCACCCGACTTCATCGCCGCCAGCTTGATCGTGGCCCTGGTTATCTGTGGCGAGTTCGCAGGCATACCGCCAGGGTTGCCGCTTATACCCCTCGCAAACTTCCCGAGCTCAAGGTTAGCCAAGCTGTTGGGGTGCATTGTGCGCCCGTCTCTTCCTTGACTCTGAACGATTTCTAACCCTGCTTCCATATCAGTTCCATCCGCCTGTGACGGGTTTGTGACGGGTTTAAGGCTAATTCAATGTTTCCCGCGAGAGCAATTGCATGGGAAAAAAACATAGAAACGAGTTGAAACTCGTCATTTGTTAGGAAAAACCCGTCAGACACCTGTTATAGACACCCCCTTGTAATATGATCCTGCCCCGTCTCTGACCTTTTGGAAGCGTTCCGAGACCTTGCGACCGAAGGCGGTTGAAGAGAGCCTTTCGCGGTCGCTCATGCCTTCACGATCCGCCCAGCGTTTGTAGTGCTCAAAGAGAACGGAGGCGCGCTCGCTGGCGTCATTGTCGAAGATGCAGGCTGCGTCGAGGAACGTTCTCAGCGGGTCGGAGTCCGCTTGATACTCTGCCGTTGCGGCCAGGACGCTATCGGGCGGTTGAAGCCCTTGTGATTGCCACGCTAGACAGCCGCGCACAGCCCAGCCGAGTATCGCCGGTCCTTCGCTTCTGAGGGTATGCGCCAGGGTGGGGTCAACCTGGAAAGTCTGCGTGAACGGAATCAGCCGAAGACGTCGCCAAAATCCGAAGCTATCGTCACGAACGACCGGCTTATGATTCGCGGCAAGCCAGAACTTGCCAACCGGCTCGAAGGTGAAGAACTCCCCGTGAAGAAACCGAGCCGTTATAGGATCGCAGCCGCTAAGACTCTTGATTCGGGCCTCATTCAGCCGCGTACCGTCATTTGTTTCCGAAGCGATGACAAATCGCCGATTGACTAATGCGGCCAAGTCATTAGGGATCGAGGCGCGTTGATTTAGCTCGATTGTTGAAAACGGCATATTCCATGCGTAGTCGCCCAACAGTTCGCGAATGGTATTTATGAGAGTTGTTTTTCCATTTGACCCAGTGCCGTAGCCGAGGAAAATACATTGCGCCGAGGTGTCGCCGGATAGGGAATACCCTATAGCCCGATGTACAAAGTCGATCAGCTTCTGATCGCTCGCGAAGATTTCATTTAGGAACTTAAGCCAGCGTTCGCAACGGCCTTCGAGGTCGCATCGAACCTTAGTTGTCATGGTTATGTAATCGTCCGGGCGGCCAGCGCGGAGCTTGCCTGAATACAGATCAACCACGCCGTTAGGTGTTCCTAACAGCCTAGGGTTTGCGTCCCACTTTGAACCGTCATCGGCAATGCTTCTGAGCGAGCGCGCAATACTGAGGATTGATTCAAGTTTTCCGCGAGACTCACTTGAGAAGGCGTGCTTCACTCCTGCTTTGCGGGCCTCCGAATCGACAACCAATAAGGCGTGATTAAGTCTCTTCCGCACGCTCTCAAGCGCTAGACGCCAGATCTCGCCGTCCGCATCTGGAGCCCATCGATTGCCTGTCCAATACAGGAATCGGTTTCGCCGGTGATCAAACTTCACGCGGTCGCCGTACAGTGCAGCGAAGTGCTCAGCATTGCCCGCATCCGTCCGTGGAAAGTCATCTCTAGTCGAGACTGCCAGGACTCCTGCTGTGTCTATCGAGGCACCGCTACGAGTCGCCGTCCGTGCGAAAGCCCTCGCTCCAACCGGCTCTTCCCCATACTTGAGGGCATTCTGGATTTTCGCTTGCAGTTCTGCATCGCTCCATGGTGGAAGACATTTCGTATTCCATTCAGATAGGACATCAAACGTATCGCTCTCGCTCAGAGCAAATCCGCGAACGAGCTTGCAGCAAAGATTAAAGGTGTGTGCGTCGCCGCCCTGCCCCTCGATTGCCGGCGGGACACTGCCAGCGTATAGCCGCGCACGTCGGAGACGATCCTCACGCGAAATCGTAAGGGTGCTGTTACCATTCCTTTTTTCGCTGTCTGCGGGTAGATCAGGAACAAGCCAATTAGGGTCAAAGACGGGAAGCTCAGAAACCAGTGGCCAAGGGCCGACCCGCTGATAGTCAGCACCGGATACATGACGGCTGCCGGGTCCGACGACATATCCTCCATCGCCTCGCACGTCGATCAGTACAAGGGGATCGCCCGTGTTTACGCGTGCTCTGTTTCTAATCTGATACTCTGAGCCTGGATGTTTGTAGTACCGATGTAGACCCCTTGAGGTTTTTACCGCCATCGGTGTGGCCGGAAGGTTTTTGTCCGCCCACGCTACCGCCTCGGCGCTGTCAGTATCGACAACAACTATTTTCGAGACAGCTCCCGTGACTATCCCAATGTTGCGACGATGACCATTGCCGAACCAGCGGCGCAGCGTCTCTTCGTTTGGAGGGGTCCGCTGATACTCCTCCCATTTTCCTATCGGCACCTTCCCGATTTTCTTCGGATCTGTATGGCTCGTGTACTGAGGATGGTCCAAGGCAATGAGACTGAAGGCCCAACGCCGAGAGAGCGCCTGCGCGACTTCAAGAGTGGTTGTCTGATTCGACGTGCTCAGTTAAACCTCCCTCAGATCGGAGCGTCGGAATTGCTGAATGACAAAGCTCTCGGGGATGAGCCGGCAGCAGTAGCCCAAAATAACCGAGCGCTTTACGATGCGTTGAAAGAAAGTGCGAAACTCGTTCATCTCGCCGCCTCGCCTCCCTGATCGTCGTCACTAACGGGTTCGCCGAGGAGACGCTTAGCTTCACGCTCAGGGATATAAACCGCCGCGCCCAATTTCAGCACCTCCACTTGCCCTGATCGGCAGGCATCATATAGCGTGCTCCTCGGGATCCCAGTCTTGTCGGCGATTTCACCGATTCTGTAATAAGGCTTCCGCTTCATGTCGTACCCTCCGAAACCGCCTTGTTCGAGACAAGCGCAGTCTACGAAGAATACGGGCCTGTTGTCTGTCGGAATTGACGGGAAACTAAAATAAAGATTTAGAGTTGGCGGTGGGCTAGGAGTTGGCGGTGGGCTTCGGCTTTCAGGTCTCGCATATTAAGGTGTAACCGCTTGCGCGTCTCGATCCAGGTATCGCGGGATATTGGGCGGCGCATCAATGGTGCTATTTTCGCAACCGAAAACTGTTCGCGGGCATGTGTAGCGTCGCTGTTGCACGTTTCAATATAGGCATCATATGTGTCCTGAAGAAAAATGTCAGTTTCAGAATCATCGTATTCAGGCTGCCGTCCACCTTTACGGCGAGCCAGCACAAGGCCAAACAGGTAGCAAGCCTTTTGCAGCCGTATCAGCTCATCATCTGACCGTATAAGGTTTACCCGTTGGATACTCGAAAATCCCTCGGTAAGTCTCCTCTCGAAGTAGGCTAGTGAGGTCCCGTAATCGACTCTCCATTTGATTGGCTTGATTAGCTGGCAAGGGTTTTGCGGATTAGGAACTAGTCCGCTCAAGTACATTGATGCTTCGGCATCGTAGTCTGACTCTTCGACGTTGAATGTCGCAATGTCTTCGTCGTAATCGGTCGGATTGGGCGTACCAACCGGCGGGTAGTTGTTTGAAGGGGGCGCGTAATCACTGTGGCGAATGCATTCGTTTGGCGATGCGAAAGTCCAGATAACTACCGCTTCGCACGTGAGCCGGTAGTCTATCCACTGCTCGCCGTATACCTCACCGGCCTCCTTAAGGTAAATCCGCTCTCGCTCTGCCATTTTCGCCCTCCTGATAAGGCGTCCTGATCCTATTTTTTCGGCTCACCAACCAACGCTCAGGATTGCGCGGCTGTCCGCTCGATAGCTAGTCGAGCGTGAGGCAAGCCGAAGATTCATTTCCGTTTTCGTCCTCGCGTAAACTTCCATAAAACTACGTTACTGTTCTCGTGAATCCTAGCAATGAATGGGAACCGGTTTTCGCGAATCATTTCTAGAATCTGTTCAAGTGCCTCAATGACTATCTTCGCGTTTTGTAAGTCTTTCAATTCCCCAGTCGTCAATACGAACGCCTTCACCTTTGCCCTTAAAAGCGCATCAAGCTCAAGCGGTCGGCGCCCTATCTTTTGATCGCGCATTAAGACAACCCATTTTTTTTCACCTACCACGGCAAGCCATTCTATATCAGGGGTATCATGCCGAAAATATGCCCCATGCGGTTCGACCTTCATGCCAACTTTGCGAAACGCATCAAGGATGAGGGTCCCGTTCAATGAACGCTCAAGAAAGAATGTCGTTCGCTTAAGCTGCCTGTCGTATTCCGCCTTCGTATCGGATTGCGTTTTCGATCTCCGACGCTTCGCACCCATAGTCGCGAGCTAGTGCGCTAATGTTCTCTCCCGCTTGGTATCGATCCGCAATTACCGCAGTGGGGACGCCTACCCCTACAAGAAAAGGCTTTCCGAACGATATTCGCGGATCAATGCGCACGATCTTTGGTTGATCCTCCACGTTCTCAGGATGACGAGTTAAGAATGGATATAAACTTTCAGCTGCGCCTCGCGGATCACGCGCAACGCGTTCTAGGTAAGCACGTATGACGGTTTTCATCTCAAGCTGTCCGTCGCGTGTTGCGTTTACAACTAGGTTGCCGTCGTTGACGATTAGCTCTACGCCCTTAAGCTGAAACCAATAATCAGCTAGTGGATGAGACGAATCAGAAGCCCGCCGTAAATAGCTAACCGCATATCGTACATTCTTGAGCGGTACGTTATGAAAATAACGGATCGCATCAAGTACATGCGCCTCAACCAGGTTCGTGAACGATAACAACGGAAGGTCCTGATCAGGACGCACAATGATTGGTTCGGAGCGTCCCTTACCGGCCCGCGTTGGGTAATAGCGACCTCGAATCCAGGACGCTAACGTTGGCTTAGGGATTTGCAGAAAATGCGCGGCCTCGACAAGGCTATATGTCGGAATGTCGCGCGGATCGCGCCCCTGGTAAATATCGAATCTGCGTCTAGCCATAACACCGTACCTCTCGTTGAACCTGACAGCCAACTTTGACAGCCTGAATCGTTCGGACTACTCGGACAAGGGAGGTTTTAAGTGATGATAACCTGCTTGTAAACCGTAGCCTTCGGACGTATCGGACGCTCGCATCGAATCCACAGTCAGGCGCTCTAACCAACTGAGCTATGCTCGCCACACTCTTTGGTTCCCGGCCGAGACTACTTTGGCTCAACCGCCGGGAGTTTGTCAATTGTGGTGGACTTGTGCGTTCCTCACATATCTCTTTTGAATGTCACACTCGGTGCGACGCCCGCTTAGTCAACATCGGCCGATAGATTTCCTCTGCGTTGACACTGATGAAGTGCTGATATAGACTGCATATACTCTGAGTTTTGAGCATATTTGAGCATAAAGGTCATTCAGCACCGAGGGGTTGCATCATCACTCTCGTGCCAACCAGCGCTTGGGTTGAGACATCGTAATCACTGGGTTGGTACGTTAGCGCCAAGCCGATGGAGGTAATTTCAATGTTTCGCATGAGTCTTTCGAAAGCCGCCGGTTTCGTGGCCGCAATAATCGTTCTGACCACTGTAGCCTTTGCGCAGACTTCACAGGTTGAGGGAACGATCAAGCTCAAGGCCGCAGACGGCTCAACGAAACCCGTCGCTGGAGCATCGGTTGAAATCTATCGCATCGACATCAACAAGGGTCACTTCGCGCCCATCAAGACCGACAAGAACGGTCACTTCGTGCGGCTCGGCTTGCCTTTGCAGGGCACCTACTTATTCCTCATCTCGGCTCCCCTTGCAGCCCCGACATTTCTGAATAACGTTCGCATAACCGTGATGCCGGTTGTTGACGTTACGCTTGACCCCGGAGACGGGCGTGCGCTCTCGTTCGATGATGTGCAGAAGGCTACTGCCCAACAGAAGAGTGGCGGCGGCCAGCCCGCGGCGAAAACAATAGCCCCAGGAGATAAGGCAAAAGCAGATGCTGCCCAGAAGGAGTACGAAGCCAAAGTCAAAGAGAGCCAGGAAGTCCAGGCGACTTTTGATCAGGCTCGCGTCCATTACAACACTGGCGTTGAGATGATGCAGGCTAGTAACTATCAGAATGCGCTGAGCGAGTTCGAACAAGCTGCCACCGTCGATCCGGGCAAGCACGCGGCTATGACGATGCTGGCTTATAGGGCGAACGCGAATCTGGCCGAAGCTCACTACCAGATAGGCGTTGACCTGTTCAATAAAAAGCAGCGACCGGAAGCGAAGACCCATTTCGAAGCCGCAGTGGCTGGCGTAAAGAAAGCGTTGGTCCTCGCAGTGAAAGACACTGCGGAGAACAATCCGAATCTTAACAATGACCTGGTGATTTACTACAACATGCTAGGTAAGAACGCGATGCTGCTGGTCGAGTACTACGGGAAAGCTGACTTGGTTGATGATACCGTCAAGGAATTGGATAAAGCTGAAACGCTGGATGCCGTAAATAAGAACAAGTGGGGAGTTCTACGGGCCGACATGTATCGGTCTGCGGGCCGTACGGAAGAAGCAGTGGCTGCATATAAGAAGGTGCTTGCTGCCGATCCGAACTATGCGGATGCACTCTATGGATTGGGACTGACTCTCATCGCAAGTTCTGAAAGGGCGCAAATCCAGGAAGGCGCTAATACGCTTGCAGAATTTCTCGCCAAGGCGCCGCCGACGGATAAGCGCCTTCCGGTTGTGAAGAGCTCTCTCGAAGAGTTGAAGAACGGTCTGAAGATAGAAGCGGAGAAGCCGGCTCCCACGAGACGCGGAAGGAAGCCGTAGTCGTACTGACCCGCTGGTATTTGCAGCAAGGTTCGGACGTGAAGAGCCACGGCGGCCGTGGCTCTTATTACGTAACTGGTGCCGGTGGGGTTGTCTCTCCCGCAGGAATTTGAAGCTCGCGACACGTACCGTCGAATCGGAATAGCTGGTCATGTGCATGGGTTTCGACCTGGTTGCGGCCTTCTGGTACGCCCCTTCTTTATCATAGACACAGTGAGGCGGATGAAAAAGCGCTCGCTCCATCGTGAATTGATGGTCGCCGGGGTTGTCCTGGTTGCTTCTGCGCTGCTCCTTGCAAGCGCCTCGTTCTCCGCTTCCGTTCCTGCCAGGTCGAGTCGAAAACAGAAGCGCTTTGTTGCGGTTGATGAGGAACGGCGAGTCAGACAAGCGGAGTTGCAGGTTCATCTCGCTTCGACGCGTTCGACCGAGTTTAGAGATGCGCTCGCGGCTCTTGCTCGTCTGGATGAGCCCGGCGCGCTTGACGTGTGGCGCACCGCGCTAAGCAATGCTGACCCGGGACTTCAGCGTGAGGCGTGGAGCAGGTATCGGCTGGTTCAAGCCGAGCTCACGCGCAAACAGTTCGTTCCGCAGATCGCGCACATCAACGCGCCCGCGGACGAAGTATTGCGCCTCGCCAACTCGGACGGCATTGACGTCTCGATCTGGTCCGCCAGCAGTACTCAAACCGTCGCAGCAGTCCCTCCGTTTTTGATCGAGAGCCTTCAAAGCGCTGGCGTGGACGCCAGGGTCATCTATAGCTCAGTTGCCGATTGGCAAAGAGCGCGCGCAAATGAAGATGCCGTTGCCCAATCAATCACACCTCAATATCAGTCTGCTAGCGCTGACTCGGCATCGCAGATCCGCATCGCTGTCATTGATCTCGCCGACCGTACGCCGGTCTCGTCAGGGTACTCGGATTGGCTGGGCGACCGCGAAGACATCCTGATGCGCGACGGGTCCCGCATCGCATATCTGGACATCTTTTCGTCGGACGGCTCCCGCGCATCGATCGATGCTCACATAGCCGAGCAGTACACGCGGCGCGGGTATAAGCTAGCGGGGTTTCATACTCCGGCAGAGTTCGCCGATATCGCCCCTCGGTTTTTCCCGGGTAAGAACTTCGACGCTGGCCGGCGCGCGAAACGCGACTCTGCGGGCGACGTCCGCATCGCGCTTGCCGACGGAAAATTCCACAGTTATGACGAGACACTCGCCGAGTTCAAGTCGCTTGCCGCTTCGCATCCGGGCCTGGCGCGTTATTCCAAGCTGGGATCCAGTTTCGAAGGCAGAGAGATATTCGCGCTCAAGATCAGCAAGGACGCTGCGGTAGATGATTCAAGCAAGCCGGATGTTTTGATCACCGGATGTCATCACGCACGGGAGTGGATATCAGTCGAATCTCCGGTCTACATCGCCAATCAACTCTTGAGTGGTTATGCCTCTGACGACTCGATCAAGTATCTGGTTGACCATCTGCAAGTTTGGATCGTTCCCATAATGAACCCTGATGGGCTCACGTACACTCAGAGTTCGGCCAACGATCAAATGGACTCGGTTCGGCTGTGGCGCAAGAACCGGCGACCGGTTTCCCTCGGCAGTTGCTCTTCGACGGTAGGTGTTGACCTGAATCGCAACTATAACTACCAGTGGAGACTGCCAGCCGATGCGCCCTGCTCTGATTATTGCTCTCCCGATCGGAGGTGCTTTAACGACGATATAGGGGCGAGCGACGATCCGAGGAGCGAGACTTATCGCGGGCCTCAGCCCGAGAGCGAGCCGGAAGTGAAGGCGATCAAATCGCTCGTCGATGACCCCAATCGCCATTTCCGCGCGCAAATCGACTATCACAATTATTCTCAACTGATTCTCTACCCATGGGGCTACGCGCCTTTTGGAACGGATGACGCCAACACACTCTCGCGGCTTTCACAGCGAATGTCGGATGCGGTGTTCGGCATTAACAGGGTGCGGTACCGCCCGGAACAAGCTGTGGATCTTTATGCTCTAACCGGGTCGTCGATTGACTACGCGTACGGAGTCAACCACGTGCCCGCGCCGTTCGTTATAGAGATGCGGCCAGACTGCTGCGACTTCACCGTGCCCGAGGGCGAAATAGCAATGGTGAATCGGGAGAACTGGGCGGGTGCCCAGTCGCTGCTGAACTGGGCAAGCGGTCCGCCGATTCTCGAATCGGTCAAAGCATACACTCCTGGGTCCGATGGTACCTTCTCGAAGCTTGTGTACTCAGCACACTGGTCCGCGTCTCCTGAAGACCCGGGCAAGCAAAGGCAGATGATCGTTGACACACGCTTCGCCGGCATCGAGCCGGGCCGAGTAAAGGTGCGTTTGCAATTCTCAAGGCCCATGAATACCTCGTTGGCGCCGCGCGCAACGCTCGGCCGGGACGCCCGGCTCGACGAATTGTCGTTCTCAGCTCTCAATGAAAATGAAGGCTGGCAGAAGTCGATTTATGCGGACGATACCTGGGTGGGCGAGACGGTCCTGATTGAAGACGGAAATCTGACCAGCCCGTGGCGGCTTGCGATCTCGGCGACTGACCCGCACGGCTTCCTGCTCGATGCAGTGCCCGCGACTACAGCAACCTACACGGCCGGCGCGAGCCGTTGGCACAACTACGAAGACTCGCCGGGGGAAGGCAATGACGGTGGGATTGATACCCAGCATGTGCTTGGGCCCGGCGTGCGCGGCGATTTCCCGAACGTTCTAGTCGCGTCGCCCAATGGCGGTGAGCGCCTCGCCGGCGAGGAGCGATATACAGTCGTTTGGACGGCGCCCAATGCGCCGGGTTTCCCCCAATCGCTATCGCTTTCCACTGACGGCGGCGAGAGCTATGGACTGCTTGCGGGGAACATACCTTCGAACGCGCAGCGCTATGAGGTCACTGTTCCGCGCGTTTCTACGACGCGCGCGCGCATTCGGCTTCTGGCCGTTGATCCCTTATCTCAGAATTTTTTGTTCGCCGCGAGTCAGGCGGACTTCTCGATTGGGTTAAACGTCGGTTCAAATGTAGATATTAGTTTTGTTTCTTCTGAGAGGCTTGACCTGGGCTGGTCGGACACGGCTTCCGGTGAACCCCCGAGCACGGCGAACGGAGCAACACGCCTGAACGTTAACTTGAAGATCACCAACCGAGGCAGTACTCCGATCTTCAATCCCTTCCTGCGAGTCGCCGAGCTCAGCCGCAACGTGCTGCTCACGCGCGACCCCCAATCGAGATGGACTGAGGGAGCTCGTCAGACGATTGACGCGGGTTCCGACAACGCGCTATCACCGGGCGAGACCGTGGAGGCTCGATTGGTAATAGGGCTGATCACACCTAAGAAGTTTTTCCTGTCGGTGGAGATGTACGGGGTGTCATCAGGTGGCACGATCAATCCCGCTGATGCGGTCAACGTCTGGAGCGGGAAACCGAAAACCAGATAGATGAAAAGGCAAGGTGAAAGAACTTTAGCTTGCGTTCAGAGTTCAAGCTTCAGCTTGCGGACCACCCGAAGCAACCTGAAGGTTGAACTCTGAACTCTCACTCCTGCCTTACCTTCGTGTCACTGCCACGCGATGGTTGCCAGGCCGGCAGCGCCGGCGAGGTGGTCAAATCGAATCGCTTCGCCTTTCAGGTCCATTCCAAACTCCCCCGGATCGAGCGTCCGAGGTTCACTATCAAGCGCGTCGGCGACGGCGTGGCGGGCCTCGGTCAGATCAATGCCGCCCAGGACCAGCATTCGAGTCAAGGTGTTCGGGGTTCCGCTCCCATCGACCAGCCTGTCGCGGTAATATAACGCGAAGCGATGCAGCTCATCGGTGATCGACGCAGGATCGCACACGAACGTGCGCACGAGCACCGGCTCACCATTTCGCACTATCAGCGACGTGAAGCCGCTGCGATTTGCCGACACCAGCATCTTGTCGCCCGGCGCCTCGTCCCACATCAGCCACTGGGCTTCGCCCATGTGCCGGGGCAATATCAACCCTGCTTTCCAACCCATTCCCGCAAAGACGGACTCGTACTGCGAGAGAACTTCGTTGTGCGCGGCTGTGACAAGGTAGCGGTCCTGTCCTGCGGCTGGGTTTATGCGCTGACGCGAGATGCAGAGATCTTTGGAAGGCGCCGCGATCACGCGCTCGATCTTCCACGAGATTACCTCATTCAGCTCGCGGCGGCTGGAAGGCCTGCTGTCGAGCGCGACGACAATCGTTCGCGCAGTGGCATCGGGCAAAGCGACTGACCAGCGCTTCTTGTTTAAGAGTCCCGCGGCTTCGGCTGTCTGCGCAACGATCTGAGCAAGCTCGTCCGCGTCTTGAACGTTTAAGGTGTCAAAGCCCGGGGTGATCAGGCCCAGTGGAAGCTGGGTGACCGCGCTCGACGCAAGCGAGAAACCATTCCGTCCGCGGCGTAAATCGACGACCGCGAAGGTGTCGTCAACGAAACCGGCTGCTGTATTAGGCGCCGGCGGCGCCAGTAGTATTCGTCGTAAGGCTGACATCTTTGAGAAAGAAGGCAAAAGAAAAAAGGTAGAGGAAAAAGTGCAAAGAGAATCGCGCTCTTACTTTTGCCTTTTACATTTCCCCTTCTGTCTTCCTGAGACCCTTTTCTAGTAGTCCTTGTACGCGACGCCGTCGCTGCCTACGCCTGCAGCAGCGCTATGGACGTCAACTACGCCGGTACCGCCGTCGCGCGATACGGTGTCCTCGCCCACATCCACTACCCAGTCCTTTTGTCCGGTGATTGGATCAATCGGAACATCGCGCATGTAGAGATAGGTCACCAGGTCGTCCAGCGACTGCGGAAGTTTCTCTTTGTCGGCGGCGTACTGGTCAATCATTTTGCGCATTGTCATCAGGTCTTGCTTGAGTATCGTCTCTCGTGCCTTGGACTGAATATTCTGGTACGAGGTGACGCCCACGGCCGCCAATACTACGATAATGGTCATCACCATCACCAGCTCGAGCAGTGTGAACCCATTCGAAGCGAAGATTGAAGATTGAGGATAGAGGCTCGCCTGCGCCTCCCGCCGACCCGCGATTCTCCATCCTCGATCCGCAATCCTCGATCTGATTATATTTCTCATTACCAGTCCTTGTACTTCGTTCCGTTGAGCGCCTCGCCGTTGCTCTTGGAATAAACGTCGAATACGTCTTCGCCACCCCATGAGGTCGAATCGGGCTTGTCTCTATAGGATCTCAAGCCCCACTCAGTCGTTCCGGTCATTGGATCAATCGGTATGCGGCGAAGGAAGCGCATCCGGCTATCGCTGGTGCCGACAACGTTCGCGGGCGTGAAGCCCTCTACCAATAACTGGAGCTCCTTGGGATACCCGCTCTGTGTCTTCCACTCGATTGGGATGGCGCCGCCGCTACTTTGGTCGTGGAATTGTTTGTACCTGTCGAGGGCCTGGCGCAGTTGGCGTAGCGCGAGCCTGAGTTCGGCTTCGCGCTCGCGCTTCACCGTGTTCCGTACCATTGGGATCGCTGCCGCGGTCAGCACGGATAGAATAGTGATGACTATTATTATCTCGAGGAGAGTAAAGCCGTTTCGACTGCGGATTGCGGATTGCGGATTGCGGATTTGCGAGACGTGAATCTCTCCCGCAATCCGCAATCCGCAAATCCGCAAATCAAGGCGTTTCATACTTCTCAAATCAGCAGTCCGCAATCCCCGGTCTGCATCCTGCGATCTGGTCATCGGATGTCGACCTGCGAAGACTGTACCTTGATCGGGAGCGCCTGACCGCTGGAGTTGCGGAATTGTGTCTGCGCCGCGTTGAGCAGCAGCGGGGACTGTCCTGGTGCTTTCACACCGAAGACTACCAGGCACAACTGGCCGCGCGCTGTAACGCCTCCCGTACCCTGTGGTCTGTCCATCTGAACATTCAGCACGCCACCCTCGTGACTAAACTGAAGCTCGGCGCGTGCACCAGCGCCTAACATCCCGCTGTCGCGCACACCCTTGACCTCGAGTAGGGAGGCGTCATAGCTCAGAGTAATGTGGGCCGCCGAGACTTCGCTGTTACCGTTGACGAATATCGCGACGTAGAGATCCTGCCCCCTCGTAGCGGTTGGCGTATTAGGCCTCACGGAGACCATCAACGGAGCGGCGAGCTGCTGGTTCGAAGCCGATTCATCATCATCGTCGTCATCATCGTCCAGTACCCTGTTGGATTGATTGGCTGATGCCGGATTGTCAGTCTGGACGCCAGGTCTGGAAACCGTCATTTTTATTACGTTTGGCTTAAGCGCCTGGGGTTGTACCGTCGGCGGTGGGGCGACGACGACGCCGGGCAAGTCTGATCTGGTATTTACTACCGCAGGCGGCGGCGCGATGACTGGTTGCGGCTTGGTTTCAGCGGCAGGAGGAGGCTGATTCTCAGCAACCTGATTCGGCTGCGCGTCTTCCTGGTCCGCCAAATAGAGAATCTGCTCGATTTTCAGCTGATTCGTTGAGCTCTGGGCATCACCTGCGGCCCTCGCCAGATGATCCTGCTCAGTGATGTCGGCGCGACGCAGTATGTGCGGCGTCACCGTAATAATGACATCGCTTTGCCTATTCGTGGTGGATGGCGTAGCGAAAAACCGGCCCAGGATTGGGATAAGTCCGATAAGCGGGATCCCCTTGACCTGTCTGGACTGCTCGTCTTGGCTTACTCCGGCAACCATTGTGGTCTGACCGTCCTTGACCCGCGCCACAGTAGTCATCGTGCGCTGGTTGAACGAAGGTGTGAAGGTGCCGGTGCTGCGGTCCAGCGAGGTTGAGTCGATCTTCATCTTCATCTGAACTTCGTCCTCGAAGACAGTTGGCTTCATGTCTATATTGAGTCCGACGTTCTCGTATTGAATCTGTGGTATACCTGCCCCGAACGCTCCACCGAGCCCAAGGAGCTGGTCCGCAGCGTTGAGCCCGCTTTGCGCCGCACCTTGTTTCTGTTGCTGATTGGTAACATTCGAGTAGGTGGGAAGAGTAGCCGTTTGAATTGGCACCCTTTGACCTATTCGTATTGATTGATCCTGATCGTCGAGTACGTGAACCTGGGTCGAAGCGAGCAGCTTGGCTTTGCCCTTATCCTGGAAGAAACTGATACTGCTATTGGGAAGTCCTAGTGCAAAGCCCAAAGGTCCGGTTAACGTTCGCGCTCCAAGTCCCAGAATGCTCTTTTGCGCGTTTAGGCCGCCGAGAGCGCTCAACCCAACTTGGGTAGAAGAGGCGTCATTCGTGAACTGGTTGCCAAGCTGAAGAATGTTGTTGCGCGAGACCTCATAGATGTTGACATCTATTAACACTTCGGCCTTGGCCTTATCGAGCGAGTTGATCATGTTCTCGACAAGCTCAAGGTTAGACGGCGTATCACGCACTATCAGCGCGTTCAACTGCTTGACCGGGGTTATCTGTTTCGTGGCCGGCATCGCCCCTTGTATGGCCTTCTGCACCTCCTCAACCGCGGCGTTCTTGATGTAGAACGTGCGAACTGCAAAAGGCTCGTACTTCATTCGCTGCTGAGGGACGTCGCTTGCGATCACGATTGTCCGAGTGTCGATCTGCGCGTACATCAGATTGTTAGTCTTCAGGATCATCTCGAGAGCGCGGGGATATGTCACGTCGCGCAGCTCGACCGTGATCTTGAGCATCTTCATCTGATTGACAACCATCTGATCGAACATCACGTTCAGCTTCATCATCTGAGCCAGTTGTTCGATGGCTGTCAGAATGTTGGTGTCACGATAGATTACATCGGTCCTGCTAAAGCGGCGCCCCGGTATACCCGGCATTTGAACGCGCATCTGGCTGGTGTGCACTGCACCACCGGAAGTGAAGGATGCTCTTAGGTTCTGATCGGCTTTAGGTTTATAGCTCGGACCCGAAGGATCTCCGGTCTTAGGCAGATTGTCGATTGGAAGCCCCTGCGCTTCGAGCATTCTGCGCATTTTGATCAATGCCAGCTCGTTGGTAGGATCAAACGAAAACGCCTGCCGGTATGCATTGTAAGCGGCATTGTAGTCTTTCTTCTCAGCGAGGCTGTCTCCGCGCTCGACGAGCATGATAGCAGCGCTAACCAGAGCGCGCTGAAGGTGAAGCATGTATTCGACGTTGGAGGGTTTCTCGGCTGCGGCAAGGGCAAACGACTGAGCGGCCTTGTCCCACTGGCGGTTCTCTTCGTACTTGAGCCCCTCTCTAAAGTGCTTCTTGCCGTCGGCCGCAAAAGCCGCAATCGGAGCCGCCAACATCAGCGCCACCGCAAGCGCTATCGCCTGTTGCATCCTAGGAATCTTTGCCATTGCACAACTCCTCGCTGTTGAACTTCCCACAGAGAAAGCGCACCCTTGAAAACTTCGGCAGTGGATTGTCGCGGCTTGCGGCTTAACCTCCCGAACTGCCTGGGGCTATCTGCCGCATCGACCTTTATTTCTAAGAGTGTCTGCTTGGTTAAACCACTCTAGCACGCTTCGGTTTCAAAATAAACAAAGAACTTATCCCGAGTCCGTAGTCAGTAGTCCGTAGTCCGTGGTCCTTGATTAGAACTCAGTACGATTGCGCGTCCGAGCAATTGAACAACGGACTACGGACTACTGACTATTCCACGAACGTGACACGATTGATCTCGTGTAACGTCGTCACTCCCAAAAACACTTTAGCGATCGCGGACTCGCGCAGAGACGTCAGGCCTTCCGTGCGAGCGGCGCGGCGCACCTCCGAACCGGGACGCCGCTCGATTATGATCTCGCGGATGTGATCAGTCACGTTGAGCAGCTCGTGTATGGCCGTTCGGCCACGATATCCTGTGAGGTTGCACACTTCACATCCAACCGAGCGATAAAAAGCTTCACTGCGATACTTGTCCGGGTTCAACCCCGACTCGTTGAGCTCCTCATCTGTCGGGTCATGCCGGCGCTTGCAGTGCGTGCAAAGAATACGCACCAGTCTTTGAGCCAACACGCAGTTCAAAGACGAAACGAAGTTGTATGGCTCGACCCCCATGTTCAAGAAACGGCCAATGACGTCGATCACGTTGTTGGCGTGCACCGTCGTGAAGACGAGGTGACCGGTGAGCGCTGACTGAATGGCGATCTGCGCAGTTTCGGAATCGCGAATCTCGCCGACCATTATCTTGTCGGGGTCGTGACGGAGTATGCTGCGAAGTCCGCGCGCAAAGGTCAGCCCCTTTTTCTCGTTCACCGGGATCTGGGTGATGCCTTGAAGCTGGTACTCGACGGGGTCTTCGATCGTGATGATCTTGTCTTCTTCATTCTTGATCTCGTTGAGCGCGGCGTAAAGCGTCGTCGTTTTTCCTGAGCCAGTCGGTCCGGTCACCAGCACCATACCGTAGGGCTCGGCGATGTACTTGCGGAACTTCTTCAAGTCCTGAGCAGCAAAGCCGACTACATCCAGATTCAATTCGCGGAAGGCTTCGTTGATCTGCTCTTTGTCGAGGATACGGATTACCACGTTCTCGCCGTAGATCGACGGCATTATAGAAACACGGAAGTCAATCTTGCGTCCGCGAATCATGATTCGAAAACGGCCATCCTGCGGTACGCGGCGCTCAGCGATGTCCAGTTCCGACATGACCTTGATGCGCTGCACGATCGTCTGATGGTGAGCAATGTCGATAGGGTCGGCCGCCCTATAGAGCGCGCCGTCGATCCGGTACTTCACGGCGACGTCCGAGTCGCGAGTTTCGATGTGTATGTCCGATGCGCGGCGCTCGAGCGCGTTGAGCACGATGGTGTAAACCAGCTTGATAATAGGCGACATCTCTTCGTCGCCAGTTAGCCTCTCCAGGTCGAGTACTTCTTCGCCCTGGTCGGTCTCGCGGACCAGCGCCATGCGGTCCGTGCGAAACCCAGCAGTCGCGTCCTGGAGTATGCGGGCCGCCGTATCGCCCCGCTTCAGGGCGTCTTCCACAGCCGTTTGCGTCGCGACGGCGGTCTTCAATCGCACGTGCAATTGAGCTTCGATTTCGTCGATAACTTCGAGGTTAGTCGGATCAGCCATCGCCACGTACAACGTGTCTCCATCGCGATCGAGAGGCACGAAGCTGTGACGGACCATCATCTCGACGGGCAACTCGTGAATGAGATGGTAAGCCGGCTCTTCCGTCTTCAGGTCTACGAACCTCAACCGGTAGCGCCTCGCCTTCTCTCGCGCAGCAATTTCCTCCTGGGTAATCTCCGACGGCGCGCGCTCGGCGGACTCCGCCGCAATCGTGGCGGCACTTGATGAGGTCTGACTTGCATCTTCTTCGACTGTTTTTGACATTAACCTTTACTCTCCTCTACTCAGAACTTCGCATTCCCAGACTCGGACGTGTTACGCCTTTAATTTGAGACGCCAAATACGTGCGATTCGAGATCACCATCGTCAAGGTCAATCCGCTGCATTCAATGAGGCATGCCCTGGCTTTGGCCCATGTTTCCGATCATATAGAAGAGCGGCAGATACATGGCAAGAAGGATTGTCATCACCAGGCTGCCCATGAACACCAGTATCACCGGCTCAATGAAAGTTGTTATCGTGTTGAGCCTCACGTCGATCTCGGAATCATAAAAATTAGCAACTTCATCGAGCATTTCGCGCAGCGCGCCGGAGCGTTCGCCAACGCCAATCATGTCTATCGCAAGCTCCGAGACCCAGCCAGAAGCCTCCAGACTGTCAGTGAACGGACGGCCTTCGCGGATGCCTACGAGCACTCCGGCGCTCGCAAGTCTGAGCGCTCGGTTGGTGATCGACTCGCTAGCTATCTCCACGGATTCCGGCAGCGTGATGCCGCCCGCCAATAGCGTGGCAAGACTTCTGGTGAACTGCGCTATTGTCATCTGACGAACGGTCTCGCCTGCGACGGGCATCCGCAGGATCCACCGATCGATTGCGAGCCTGCCGGTGGGCGTCCGCCTCCAAACAAAGATGAAGATCAATCCGCCAATGATGGCCGGTATCAACCAGATCAGGTTTGAACTTATGAACTCAGCGGTGCTTACCACGGCTATCGTTACCGTCGGCAGTTCCTGCGCGCCGACACCGCTATACAGCTTCATGAATTGCGGAATGACGTAAGTCGAAAGCACCATCACCAATATGAAAGATGCGCCCACGAGCACCGCCGGGTACGCGAGCGATTTTTTTATTTTGCGCCGCGCTTCGGTGATAGTTTTCTGATAGCTGACGTATCGCAGCAGCACTTCGTCGAGTGACCCCGCCCGCTCGCCCGCCAGAATCGAAGCGATGTAGATTCGCGGGAACGCGTCGCCCTGTGCCGCGAACGCTTCTGATAGCGCCTGGCCCGCCCGGACTTTCGCTTCTACGTCTTCGAGAGTAAGCCTGAGTTGTTCGTTGTGAACGCGCTTGCGGAGTATGCCAATTGCCTGAAGTATTGGAAGGCCGGCTCGCAGCAAGGCCGAGAGTTGCTGATTGAAGAGCAGGAAGTCTTCGGTCTTGATCTTGCGAACGTGATGCTCGCCTCCGAACGCGCGGCGAATGTTCACCGATCCCGTCGAAGCGATTGAGAAGACTCGAAAGCCTTCGCGTTCCAGCTTCGAGCGAAGATCACGTTCGGCGGTCGCCTCGACCGTTCGCGTCACCACCTCGCCAGTAGGCGTCCCTAGCCTGCAAATGTACTCAGCCATCGGATTGAACTTTCTTCAAGATTGGCCGGTCGCAGCCGGCTTTTTGCGCCTGGGGCTGTGCGCAAACAAGCGAAAATCATAGCACAGCTCTTACAACCATAACCACAGTTTGAACCGGGATGATTGAGCGATTCGACTCGGACGTTCCTTTACACGCAGGTGAGCGGTTTCTGTTTCAGGAATGCGAGACAATTCTTGACTGGTCGTAACTCAACCCCACGCCGCAGCTCACATCGTTACTGACCCCGCAGTCGTCCGAGAACGCTCACACCTCCGATAACGCGGTCGCCTTTGTGCACGATCACCTCCACCTCAGCCGGCAAGATCACGTCCATTCGCGAGCTGAACTTCATCAGCCCGACGCGCTCGCCCAGAGCGACCCGGTCGCCTTTCTTTTTCCACAGCACGATTCGCCGCGCAATCACACCCGCAATCTGGCGAAACACAATCGTCAGATTGTCTCCGCGAACGGTGACGACGTTCTGCTCATTCTCGACCGAAGCGATATCGCGTGAGGCAATATGAAACGCACCGGGCTTGTAGACTACATCGACGATCTCGCCCGCAATGGGCGAGCGATTAATATGCACATCGAGCGGTGATAGAAAGATCGAGATCTGGATCGGAGAATTCTCCGCTCGCTCATCGACCGCCGCCGCCATCACGACTCGCCCGTCCGCGGGCGACACGACGACGCGATCATCGACCGGGCAGTCGCGCTTGGGATCGCGAAAGAAGAACGCCATGAAAGCCGCCAGTATCAGAGCCACGACCGCCGGGATCCACAAGCCCACAGCGATAAAGATAAAAGTCGGAACGAGAAAAAGGGCGATGAAAGGTATGCCTTCTTTGGCCATCGATCTCTACCTCGCGCTTCGGATTCACCGCTGGTTGCGGTGACTCTCGTGGCGCTGGTCTTCGCAGATCAGCGAAGTCTGCGATCGGACAGGGTGCGCGAATCAGCGGTTCATTCGAGCCTCAACAAAAATTGGTTACCCATCAACAACCAGACAACCTCGCCTCGGATATGCGAGACCGTCCGCTCGTGAGTAACCAACGGTTAATTTATTCTATGTCTGGCGCTAGTGCTTTAAGATGATCGCGGTTGCCGCGCCTTCCAATCTCAGTGAGCCACCTGCTGCTTTTCTTTATAGCGCCGCAGGATCGTCTCCATTTTGTCTTTTAAGAATAACTTCTTCTTTTTTAAAGTGGCTTCCTCCATCTGCTCCTCAACGCTCGGATAATGCAACGCGGCCAACTCGCTTAATCTCTTCTCGTACTCGCCGTGGGTGTGAGCCAGCTCCGCGAACTGCACATCATTGGCCATAAGCTGCTGTTTGAGCGCTTCGGTATCCGACAAACTCATGGATTCTTCCCTCCTTGTGGGTTAAAAAGAGCAGTTGTAAATTCCAGCCAAATGGTAATTCAAAGCCTCAGTGGATGCAAGAAGGGCGAGGCCCTGTCAGTGAAATGTATTTTAGGGCTCTGCCTGCGACGATCTGACCATCGCCTCATAGTGGTTGACTACTTCTTCAGCTGAACCCATTTTTGCGATCCGGCCGCCATTGAATAGAATCGCGCGACGGCAGAGCTGCGTTACCATAATCAGGCCATGAGTGACAAGCAGCACAGTTCTTCCACTTTGAGTAACGTCATCCATCTTCCCAAGACACTTCTTCTGGAAGCGTGCGTCGCCAACTGCCAGAACCTCATCGACAATCAGTATCTCCGGATCCAAGTGCGCGGCGACGGCGAACGCCAGCCGGATATACATCCCGCTCGAGTAGTGTTTGACGGCTGTGTCTATGAACTTCTCGACTTCTGCGAATGCAACTATCTCGTCGAACCTCGCGTTTATCTCGCGGCGCCTCATGCCGAGAATCGCGCCATTCAAGTATACGTTTTCGCGCCCGCTCAAATCCGGATGAAAGCCGGTGCCTACCTCAAGGAGGCTTGCTACTCGCCCGAAGAGCTCGACCCGGCCGCTCGTCGGCTCGATTATGCGCGAAAGCACTTTCAACAGCGTCGACTTGCCGGCGCCGTTTGGGCCAATTATACCCATTACTTCACCAGGCAGTACCTCGAAATTGACGTCTTTGAGCGCCCATATTGTGTCATCGCGTTTTCCGTTGTGTCGATTTCGAGTGAAGGGTGCGCGAAGGGACTTGACCAGCGATTCGCGCAGGGTTTCGTAGCGCACCGATGGGCTTTCGCTCGGATTGATGTGAAACTTCTTGCTTAGAGCTTCGACTGTGATGATTGGCTTCATTAGGGTGTCGAGAAAAACTATCGCTGCGATTCCGGTCGCTCAAATAAACTCCGCGAAGGCCCGCTCCATCCGCCGAAACGTGTAGGACGCGTACACGAGCATGATCACAGTAAACGCGGCTGTATAGCCGATTGGAAGCCAGGGGAGTTCGGTACCGAACAGCGACGCGCGAAAGAATTCTACCAGGCCCGTAAGCGGGTTCAGATTGAGAACCCATCGCCACTCTTCCGGCACGAGACTCGATGGATATATGATCGGCGTAACGAAGAACCATACCTGAATCAGAAACGGGAGCGCGTACCTCACGTCTCTGTATCTGACATTTAACGCCGAAAACCATATTCCAACGCCGAGCGCGAACATCGTTGTTAGCACGATTAGCGGCAAGATCATCAGGTACGCCCACGTTACCGAGAAGCCATAGTAGACCAACAGGCCGACCAGCAAAACAGATGCAATCGCGAAATCAAGCAAACCCGCTCCTACCGCTGCTGATGGAATTATGAGCCTAGGGAAGTAGACCTTGGTGATCAAGTTGCTGTTGCCAATCAAACTGTTTGCACCGCTCGTCACGCCGTTTGAGAAGAATGTCCAAAGCAACAACGCCGCGTAGACGAATATTGGGTACGGCACTCCGTCCGTCGGTAACTTCGCCAGCTTCCCGAAGAAGTACGTGAAGATGATCATCGTGACCAATGGCTGAATCACTGCCCAGGCGGCGCCAAGCACAGTCTGTTTGTAGCGCACCTTGATATCGCGCCACATCAAGAAATAGAGCAGCTCCCGATAGGCCCACAAAGCACGAAGGTTGAGTGGGACCCATGACTTGGTGGCCTCAATAGTGACCACGGGCTTGTCAGGCAGGTTGTAAGACAAACCTTCGGAGATGTGGGGTATGTCGGAGTTGTTAGCCCCGGCACTCTGCTCGATAGCCTCAATACTCTCCACTTTTTCGCTGGTGCTTAAACTCATTTTTGTTCAGTCACCTTAGCACTCTTCATTTGAGATCGTCTCCCCAGAATGGGCAGCCTGCTTTTCTAAGAGCCTCCGCATTGCTCTTGAAGCTTGATCAAGGCGTCGTCGATAGCTTTGGTATCGTCAGGACCAGAGGCTGCCGGTTTTGCGGTGGTAAGGTATCTACTCGCGCTTCCGCAGTCCTTTTTCGTTCTGAGGTAAATCTGGCCCAACTGGTAATTTGCATAAAAGTCATTAGGAACGATCGTGAGCATTCGATCCAGATACGGCAAGGCATCGTCATACCTTTTGTCCTCGATCAGGCGAGTTGTCAAAGTCTGAAGCGGATAATAGGCGCTTGAAAAAACCGCGATTTGCCTTTTTAGTAGTTCAAGCTCCTTCGCACGATCTGCCGTATGATAATAGCCTGCCAGCAGGTCGTAGGCTTGCGAATTGGCAGGGTATATATTGATAGCTTCCAGTAATAAATCCTCCGCCTCCTTGTGGAGTCCCTGAAACCCTTTGGAGATAGCCAGCGCGGTAGTTAAATCCGAGCGTGATCTGAGCGGGTGGCTAAAGCCTGGCGCATTGACCTTATGTGCGGGAACAGTTAAACCCTGCTTGATTAGCTCTTCCGCCTCGCGCGCCTTGTCCTTTATTTGGTATAACATAGCGAGCCTCACGTAAGCGGGCGCATAGGATGGGTCAAGGGCAATACATCTCTTGTAGAGTTCTCCCGCTCTTGCTGGATAACTGTCGTTGTAGGCGCTTCCTAAGTTGAATAATGCGCGAATTGAATTCGGCACTTCAGCATAGTTCGCCTGCCAAAGCGTGAGATCATTCTTGTACACTCGGTTGCGCGAAAAAGTCATAACCATCAGAACTGCCAATATGACGCCTGACGTGCAATAAGTAATGCGCCTAACGAGCTCTGCTTTAGCGGAAAGCTTCTGTACCAACACCGCCACAAATAGACCGAAGCTCATCAACGAGATGTAAAGATAGTGGTCTGCAAGCAATTCGTGATGGGGGATGATTTGGCTCACCGGCAGCAGCAACACAAAGTAAGAAAGAATCGCAAACGCCATAAGCCTGTTCCTGTTGAGCAGAACAAAACCTGCGATGATAACCGCGCCGACCACTAGTATGGCGAGTATGACCCTCGACTCCAGAAGTGACGTAGATATGTCAAACGCTCCGTAATATTGCACGATTGGAGTCGGATAGACGAGTTGTTTCAGATACCAGGCGTGGACCCGGATGACCGTGAGCAGGTTTGTATAGAAGCTACCTCCCCAATAATTGAATCCTGTGAGCGTGCGTACGGAAGTGCCTTTGACAAAGACGACGTACCACGCATAAGCAGGGACTGCCAAAGAAAGAATCGTGTAAAGCCATTTATCTCTGCTAAAAGCTTCTCGTGCGGCCCTCAAGAAGCGCCGGCCCCACGAGCTTAAGTTCTTGTCCCAGGCATCGCAAAAATTCCAAAGGAAAATAACAAGCGGCAAAGTCGCGGCCATCTCTTTAGACATCAATCCGAACGCCCACAAAACGAGAAACAGCGCAAAGTACGATAGCGCCGATCGCCGGCGATGCGGCCGGTCCTGGCCGCGAACAACATTTCGGTAAGCGAGATAGCTATGAAAGCTTGCGAGATAAAAGAAAGCGAACAGGATATCCCGCCTGCCTGATATGTAGGTTACCGCGTCCGGCTGTATCGGATGAATGGCAAAGACGAGCGCCCCAATAGCTGACGATAGAACATCTCCGATCAGCCGCCGGATCAGCAAAAACACAAGGATTGTATTGGCGGCGTGAATAAATATATTTGTCAGATGAAACCCGAATGGGCGTTCGCCCCATAGAGCGAAATCGAGCGCGTAGGATACCTCTCTGAGGGGTCGAAAGCCGGAGATAAGAAGCTCGGGCACGTTCTCAATTTTGCGCAGCAAAGGGTTGTTTCGCAGATTCACGTGGTCGTCAAAGACAAAGCCGTTCGGAAGTGCGTTCGCATAACAAAGGAAGACTACGACCAGCAGTGCTCCGCATGCGATATAGACAGACCTGCTCCAGACGCGAGCGACGAGCTTTTCTCCCGGCTTCGAGACTCCGATCGGTGTATTCTTTCTCTTTTTGCGCGCGGCGACGCTCACCATCTTGGTTTACCACTTGCGGCAGCTTGGAGCAGTCTGAGGAAAAAGTTACACAACAACATTATCTCTTTACAGCTTTTCGATTTTGATGAGCTTGTTAATGGGAGCAATCTACAAAACCTACGCGTAAAAATTCATTTGTAATCAGACGCATAGCCGCTATATCTTATCCAAGCGCGGGCAGGCGCGCAATTACTAAAAGCCCCAGAATTATGAAAACTGATCAGAGCAAAACTCTTGATCTGCGCACTAAGACAATTTCTGTGGTAGTACCTCTGTTTAACGAGCGCGCGTCGCTGGACGGACTTTATCGCCGATTAGCTGATGTGCTTGCCCAGATAGCATCGCGCTACGAGATCGTCTTTGTGGATGATGGAAGCGGGGATGGCTCAATTGAAAGGCTAAGAGAGATCAGCACCCTGGACGGCTCAGTCAGATACGTACGCTTTCGAAGGAACTTCGGCAAGTCGGCGGCGCTTGCGGCAGGGTTTCGCGCCGCGCGCTATCGCATTATCGTGACTCTGGATGGCGATCTTCAAGATATTCCCGAGCAATTGCCGCTGCTTCTAACGAAGCTGGATGAAGGTTACGACATGGTTTCTGGCTGGCGCTATCAACGGCGCGACAAGCTGACCAAGCGAATCGGATCGAAGATCTATAACTGGGTGACCTCGCTTCTTACGGGCGTCCGCCTGCACGACATCAATTGCGGCTTCAAATGCTATAGGAGAGAAGTGCTGGACGAGGTCATGGTGTATGGCGAGCGCCATCGCTACATTCCTGTGCTGGCGAGCTATCGAGGGTTTCGTCTGGGAGAGGTGAAAATAGAGCACGCACCGCGCGAGCATGGCAGTTCACGCTACGGTTTGGAACGAGTAGTTGGAGGAGTCTTCAGCCTGCTCACTGTCATTCTGATGACTAGATACACCAATAAACCCTTACACTTCTTCGGAGTTATGGGACTGTTTTTGGCGGGGATCGGGGCTGCGATAGACTTGTACCTGATTACGATGCGAGTTTTCTTCAACGAGTGGTTGAGCAATCGCCCACTGCTGATAATCGGAACGTTGCTGGTCATAGTTGGTGTTCAGCTTATTTTGTTTGGGCTTCTGGCGGAAATGGTCGCGTTCTCATACAGACGCGAAAACGACTACTCCGTCGTCGAATCAAGCGAGCAAGAGGATATGAACTTCGGCGCGGATGAGCGCGCCGTCGGAGTCGGTCGAGGTAAAACCACTGAATGAGAGTCAGTATATTGGGGCCGGCATACCCGCTAAGGGGTGGCATCGCTCACCACGTGTACTGGCTCTGGCGAGAACTGATTAACCGGGGCCACACAGTTCAAGTAGTCTCGTTCCGCAAGCTCTATCCCAGCATATTTTTCCCTGGCACCACCCAGCTTGATACCAGCCGCTTGAAGCTGGATGCGCACGCGCTTCCAACCCTGACCCCGTTAAACCCGGCAACATGGCTGCGTGCATTCAAGCAAGTAAAGGCCTTCGCGCCCGACGTCATCGTCTTCCAGTGGTGGCAACCATTCTTTGGCCCGCTCGTTGGAACGCTCGCGAGACTGTTTCGCAAGGCTGGCTTCAAGTGCATCATCGAATGCCATAACGTGCTTTCTCATGAAGGCAGCCCGCTCGATGGACTGCTAGCCAAATTTGCGCTCTCGACCGCCGATCGTCTCATCACCCACTCGACCAAGGACCGAAATGATTTGTTGGCGATCGTTCCAGGAAAAGAGGTCACCATAACTTCACTTCCTTTCCTGGATGAGTTCTCGGGTCCCAGCGCCAGAGGCCGAGGCGGCCGCACGATTCTGTTCTTCGGGAACGTGCGCAAGCATAAGGGACTGGATGTGCTGCTCGCCGCCATGCCGAAGGTGTTGCTGAAGGTAGAGTGTAATCTGATCATTGTGGGAGAGTTCTACGATTCGATAGACAAATACCAAAGACTCATTCGAGAGCATCGGATTGAGAGCCATGTGCATTTAGACAATCGATACGTTCCCAATGAGCAAGTGCAGGGCATTTTCCAAAAGGCGGACGTGCTGGTTCTACCGTACCTGAGCGCTACCCAAAGCGCTGTGGCTCGCATCGCCTTATCAAGCGGGCTGCCTGTGATAGCGTCAAGAACTGGAGGGCTTTCCGAAGCGGTAAGAGAAAACGTCACGGGACTCTTGTTCCCGCCCGGAGATCCAAATGCTCTGGCCGGCCAGATCGTGAATTACTTCACCAACAGTCTCGGTCCCACGTTCTCAGAAAACATCCTGAAGACTTCTTCTGAGGATTCGCAGCGTCAGGTCGGCAACGTTATAGAAGCGATAATTTTGCGGGCAGTGTCGCATAGCCGCGTGCCCACTCTGTACTAGCTTTTGCCAACTTGCTCCTTTATAGCGCAGGCTTCTTTCAAAGCCATCAACTGCTCACGTGCTCGTTCGCGTCGACGACTATCCCTCAGCAGTAGGTGCTTAAGGACCAGAACCACACTCATCGCCGCCGCATAAAAAAAGGCTGAACCAGGGCTGCGATGCTTCGAAAGGAAACGCATCTGGCTCAGGTAGAAGTGCCGCAACATATCATCTCTGTTTCGCTCGCTCGAAGCCGCGCCGTGATGAACGATGGTTCCGCCGTCGCAAAAACACACCAGCCATCCTTGTTTCCTGAGCCGGAAGCAGACGTCCTCATCTTCCGAATACATGAAAAACTGCTCATCGAAGAGTCCGATTTCGTCGAGGGCCGCGCGCCTCAACATCAAGCAGGCGCCGTCGATCCAATCAACTGAGCAATCTACCAGCGTGCTGTCGAGACTTGGCCGGTACGATCTCTGCAAGCGGCGCGATCTGAGCTTGATTCCGGCTATTTCGAACGCCTGATTGAAAGGCGTGAGAAAGTTTCTGGTGTTGTTTACCACAACCCCCGCGGCACTGATCAACCTGCAGCCCGCGGCTCCACAGCGTTCGTTCTCTTCCAGGCAATCGCACAGGGCCTGGAAGGCCGGTGTTGTAAGCCGCGCATCGCTGTTGAGCAACAGGATGAACGGCGAGCTTGTGGCCGTGATTCCCTGGTTGCACGCCGCGCCGAATCCGATATTTGTAGAGTTGCGTGTGGCGGTCGCTTGCGGGTAAGCCTCCCGAACTGCTTCGAAGCTGCCGTCTTCGGACGCGTTATCGATGACGACCAGTTCGATGCTCGCGCCCTGCGCTGCTTCGACCACGGAATCCAGACACTCGAGCAGCAGCTTTCTGGTGTTGTAGCTCACGACCACGACGGCAACCTGAGGGTAGGGGTTCATGCCGCTAAGAAACTATTTGAGAGGGTGGCCGCTGTCAATGTTGCTTAACGTAAGCCCAGACGATATATCTAAAGCCTCAATTATGCTTCCAGCCGAACCCATCGTGTCGGTCATAGTGCCCTGCTACAACTCGGAGCGGACAATACGACAGTGCTTGACTGCGATACTCAGTCAGCGCACTTCTGTTCCTTTTGAGGTCATTGTGGTCGATAGTTCTTTGGACCGAACCCCGAGTATCGTTGAGCAGGAATTTCCCACGGTTCGCCTCATTCATCTTGAAAGGCGCACTTTTGCCGGCGCTGCGCGCAACATCGGAGTGCGAGCAACGAGTGCCCCGTTTTGCCTGATGATAGATTCAGACTGTATAGCGCGCCCCGATTTAATAGAGCGGATGATTGCTCGCCACCGTGAAGCGGAATACGCTGCCGTCGGAGGCTCGCTACGCAACGGAACGCCGAAGAGTTTGAGCGGATGGACCGGGTACCTGCTCGAGTTCAAGGAGTTCATTCCCAGCGCTCCGATGCGGGATGTGACTACCGTACCGACGGCTAACGTGACATACAGGCGCGAGACGCTGGAGCGCTACGGTTATTTTGACGACGACATGTGGCTGTCAGAAGACGTTCTGTTCAACTGGAAGATCTACAAGTCAGGCCAGCGCATCCTGTTTGACTCGGCTATCGAGGTTATCCATCTAAATCGAACCGGCTGGAAGGAGGTCTTATCGTATCAAGTCAGCCTTGGGAGGTGCTCGGCAGAAGCTCGAAGGCGAGGCGGAATGCCAGGCGACATGCTGCTTCGACATCCTGCGCTCATAACGCTGATGCCTTTTGTGAGATTGGCAAGAGCAGCCATGTGGCTCGCAAGAATTGATAGACAGGCTTTCTTGATGTTCTTGTTGATTTCGCCTATGTATCTCGTCGCCGGCTGCTTCTGGTCGTTCGGTTTCTTCAAAGGCGCGAAGGCAGTTATCCGCTGACGACTACGTCGCCTACCTGAAATCTGCAACCTCGATACGTGTCGTGCGCAATTCCTGCGGAGCAAAACCCCTCGTGAAGACACTGGCCGCGACGGCGGCTCGCTTGGTCAGGGATTGGCACCAAGTTGTGTATCTCTGTCGCTGATATTTGAGCAGTCTCCAGCCGCACGCTTTCATTGGGCGGTCTTTCGACCATAGCCCAGTTCAGCCCCACCCGCGATGATATGATCTACGCCTGTGGTGAACGTCGCTTCGGCCGCGATGAACAAACACAGGCGACCGACCTCTTCGACCGTCCCCATTCGTGCCATCACCTGCGCGGCCTCCCCGTCGGCGCGATACTGCTGCGGATCAGGCGCACGGTCAATCGCTTCCTGCCACAGGGGAGTATAGATGTTGCCTGGAGAAACCGAATTGACGCGAACACCGTGAGGCGCTTCATCAATAGCCAGCGCCTTTGTAAGAGCAGTGATCGCTCCTTTCGTGGCTACGTAAGTGATTGCGTGGTGCTGCCCGATCGTACCTACCAGGCTTGCCATATTAATAATGTTGCCTTTGGTCTGTCTCAAGTACGGAAGCGCGAGCTTGCAAGCAGTAAATACGCTGACGAGATTGAGGTTGATCAGATCACAAAACTCGTCGACCGAGAAATCATCAATCGGTTTGTGAGGTGGATGCCATCCTGCGTTGTTGATTAGACAATCAATCTTTCCATAACGGGAAATAGTAGCTTCGATCAGACTGCGGATATCGTCGTTCCTTCTGACATCGCAGTACAGGAAAGAAGCGTCGGCGGGAGCTTTTGCAATTGATCGAAGAGTTGTGGCGACCGCCGTGCCTTCTTCGGCGTCGTTGCTGCACACGACGACTTTAGACCCTGCCTTAACGAATTCATGCGCGCAGCCCTCGCCTATACCGCTGCTGCCACCAGTGACTATCACCACTCTATCAGCGTATCGCAAGCACGTCATCCAGATAGAATATACGCAGGGTGTCGCCGGTCACGCCATTGAGGGGACAACAAAGTTTGCTCTAGCGACGTGTTATCTTGATAATCTATTGAATGTCTAAGCTCGACTGCTGATTCAGCATTTGCTAGAAAGCGATAGTTATGTCAAAGGAAGTGAAAACCAGCATATCGTTAAGCGAGTATGCTGTGATCGTTAGCCCGAACGACAATCTTGCAGTGGTGAAGAAAGAGATCCTGCCGGACACACTGATCATGTTGCCGGACTCGCGCGTGGTGTGCGTAACCGAGAAGGTCAGCCCCGGTCATCGCTTCGCCACGCGCGCAATTCCTGCCGGCGAGTTCGTCTTGCAGTACGGCCAGCCTATTGGCACGTCGCTCGGAATAGGTGAAGGCAATTTGATCTCGCACGTGAATATGTCGGACGATGTTCCAGTTGTGCGCGACCTGCCTGAGCACCTGCATACTGCGCCGCCTGATTATGTGCCGATTCCAGGGCGCGCAACCTTCCAGGGATTTCGCCGCCCTGATGGCCGCGTGGGGACGCGCAACTACCTTTTGATAATACCGACAAGCATGTGCGCGAGCACTGAGTCGCAGCAGATTTCCACGATCGCCGAGTACACGCTGTACAATCGCGAGAAGTATCCCAATGTCGATGGCGTGGTTGCGATTCCGCACAACAAAGGATGTGGGTGTTCGGATGGATCGAACATCGAGGTAATGCTGCGGACGCTGGCAAACTACGCCGATCACCCGAACGTCGGCGGCGTGATCATGATCGAGCTCGGATGTGAGAAGACGAACCTCTCAATAGTTGAGCACTATCTCCACGGACGAGGCCGGCAGTTGAACAAGCCTATGGTGAGGTTCGGAATTCAGGAAGCGGGCGGCACCCAGGAGACAATCGCGCGAGGCTTGAAGGAAGTTGAGATGATGCTGCCCGAGGTCAATCGCTGCACACGCGAGGAAGTGCCTGTAAGCGAAATTGTGTTAGGCGTCAAGTGCGGTGGGTCGGACGCTTTCTCCGGAATCTCAGCCAATCCCAGTCTGGGTCGCGCCTCAGATCTCCTGGTCCGTACGGGTGGAACGGTGTTGCTCACCGAAGTGCCTGAGTTTTGCGGTGCGGAACACATCCTCGCCAATCGCGCAAAGGACGCCGAGACAGGCCGCGCGGTGTACGCATTGGTCGACTGGTACAAGGACTTTGCAGGAAAACGCGGCGTAAAACTCGGTGAGAATCCCAGCCCCGGAAACATAACTGGAGGTCTTCTCAACATCACAATCAAGTCGCTTGGCGCGATCGCCAAGGCGGGTACAACGCGCGTTGAAGGCGTCACCGGTTATGCCGAACCGCCGAAGGGCCGGGGCGTCTGGTTGATGCAAGGACCCGGCTACGACCAGGAGTCGACACCGGGTTTGGTCGGCGCAGGCGCAACAGTAATTGTCTTCACTACAGGCCGCGGTACAACGATTGGCAATGCTATTGCGCCCGTCATTAAGCTTGCATCGAACACCGCCGTCTTCGAGCGAATGAAGCGCGATATAGATCTTTCGGCGGGCGGCGTAATTGATGGGACAGAGACTATTGATGAAGTGGGCTCGCGAGTCTTCGAGGAAATAAAGCGCGTCGCTGACGGAGAGATTCTTACTAGAGCGGAAGAGAACAAGCATCGAGAGTTTCAAATCTGGGCCGAGCAGGCTGTGTCTCTGTGAGTTTGCGACTGCGAAACTTGGGAGCCGGATCCTTTGAGCGAGGTACTAGTACTATGTCAGCGTGATTGTGATGAACAGCGTGACTTTTCGGAATCCCACCAACGCAGTTGGTGGATCGTTCATACCCAGCCTACACGAGCGCTGCGGCTCCACTGCCGAATCCCACCAACGCAGTTGGTGGATTGTTCATATCCTGCCTACGCAGCGGGAACAGCCGATCTAGGCTGAGTATGAACGATCCACCAACTGCGTTGGTGGGATTCCGAAGCCACTGCTGTTCATCAGAATCACGCTGACAGACTACTAGTCTCGTTTGACTTTCCCACGAGCTTGAAGGGGATTACGATGGGCCGCCGGACAAAGCGGAATCTGATCGTTCGGCTGGACGCGGACGCAAGTTACGTCGGGCAATGCGATCAGCAAGCTCGTCATCGTACCGGTCTTTGGGTTTCTAGCAGGTTGGCTCGTTGACAGGTTCGGGCCTCGATGTCTGATGCTCGTGGCGTCTTGATGGACGGATGACTGTGAAGGCTACAGGTTTGTTGATCGCGCTTTCTTTCGCGCCGCTTATTGGCGGCGCGCTGCCAACTTCGTCTGCTTCGCAGACTCAACCGGTGATGTATCAGGAAGCGCGGCGATTGATGTGGACGAAGTTCGAGATCGCAGCCTACGGCGCGGATCGTTCACGACTTGCCGAAGCTGCGAATGCGGCTTTTGATGAGATCGACCGGCTCGATCGCCAGATGAGCAACTACTCCCCAGCAAGCGAGCTGAGCTACATCAATCGCAACGCCGCGAGTGAAGACGTGATCGTCGAAAAGGAGCTATTCGATTTTCTGAAACTCTCCCTTGACTACAGCCGAACGACCGGCGGCGCTTTTGACATCACAGTAGGACCTCTGATGAAGGCGTGGGGATTCTTCAACAAGCAAGGACGAGTGCCCGAGCCAAGCGAGCTCAAAAAAGCCGCTGCGCGAGTTGGATTCAGACATGTCTTGCTCAATGAGCGGACCCGCTCGATTCGTTTTGACCGTGAAGGGGTCGAGCTTGACCTGGGTGGCATCGCGAAAGGATATGCCGTCGATCGAGCGGCAGAGATCTTGCGCGCAAGCGGCGTGACCTCGGCGTTGATAACCTCTGGGTCAAGCAGCATCTATGCTATCGGCGCGCCGCCCGGTCAAACTGCGTGGCGTGTTGAGGTGAGTGATCCGATGGATCGTTCCCGCCAGCTCGCGGCAATCGACCTCAAAGACCAGTCTGTCTCTACGTCGGGATGTCATGAAAAGACATTCGAGGCTGGCCGCAAAACTTATTGTCACATAATGGACCCTCGGACGGGCCATCCGATTGAGGGGCTGTTGAGCGCGACGATCATTACGCCGGCCGGAGTTGAGGCCGAAGCACTCTCAAAAGCCCTGATGGTTATGGGAGTCGAGAAGGCGAGGGCGTTTTTGAAGAATCGCCCTCACGTTCGCGCCATTCTCTTCTACCGCCAACCGGAAGGCGGCTCAGGCTCTGCCAGGTTGAATTTTTGACGGAGGCGATATGACCGAAAGCAAAGGTAAGCTCTCAAGACGAGGCTTCCTGGAGGCGACGACGCTCGGGGCCGCGGGTTTGATGCTCGGTTCTAGCGGGCCGGCTCTCGGCACGGCTTGGCGAGCCAACGAGCGCGTCAATGCGGGAGTCATTGGAGCGGGAGTGCAGGGTAGCAGCCTGATACGAGACCTCGCGACGGTGCCAAACGCCCGGATCAGTGCTATGTGTGACATCTTCGAGCCGAACTTGAAGAAAGGAGTCGGGCTCGCCGGGAGCGAGCCCAAGACGTACACCGATTATCGAAAGCTGATCGAGAGCAAAGAAATTGACGCGGTGTTAATTGCTACGCCGCTTCACATGCACGCCGCGATTGCGCTGGCTGCTCTGGATGCTGGCAAGCATGTCTTCGTCGAAAAGACCATGGCCTATTCAGTAAGCCAATGCGAGCAGATAGTACGCGCGTCGAAAGCTCACCCGGCATTAGTTCTTCAGGTGGGCCACCAACACCGCTTCGATGTAGTCATCCGAAAAGTCGTGGACATGTGCAGAGGCGGCGCGCTCGGCAAGGTCACGCACATTCGCTGCACGTGGCATCGCAACGGCGATTGGCGTCGTCCGGTTCCAAAGGTCAGCTTCGATCCAAGCCCCTGGGGTTATCCCGATCTCGAGCATCTGATCAACTGGCGAATGTACAAGCGATATTCCGGCGGGCTGATGTGCGAGCTAGGTTCGCACATGATCGAAATCTGCAACCTCATCCTTGGCGCGCCGCCGGTCGCAGTCACCGGCATGGGAGGCATTGACTATTGGAAAGACGGACGAGAGACCTTTGACAACGTCGTGGTCACTTACAACTATCCTGCGGGGCAGAAGGTTTCATTCAGCTCGACTACTACGAATGCCCATGACGGCGAACGCATAGTGATCATGGGCACTGAGGGAACCATCGAGATGGGCTGGAACAAGGCGCTTTACTTCCGTGAGAAGGAACCGCCAGAGCTGGTAAAGGCCGAGGGCGCGACGGTTATTACATCTACGGGCGAGACTATGCAAGCTTCCCAACAGACTCAGAAGGAAGGGGCGCAGATCGCACCGCAAGAGACGCAACCACGCAGCGCCGTTTATCGCGAGCTTGAATCCTATGTCTCCTGCATTCGCGAGGGTAAAAGAGCTGTCGTTGACGTTCAAGCCGGACGAAACGCGGCGGTGTCGGTGCTGTCGGCCAATCAAGCAATGGAGGAAGGACGAGTTGTCAAAATCTGACTCACGTCAGTTCTCGGGAGTTCGGCTGTTGTTAGCGTTGGCGCTGACCCTGGCAGGAATGGCGGGCCCGTTTGAAAAACCCACGATGTCAAAGACGCCGCAAGCGAATCGGCCCATGTCTGAGGTGAAAATAATCACACTTGATCCCGGCCACTTCCACGCCGCCCTCGTTCAGAAGCGGATGTATCCCGGCGTGTCAAAGCGAGTGGCAGTGTATGCGCCTCTGGGCTTCGACCTCACCGAACATTTGAATCGAATCGCCCGGTTTAATCTGCGCGCTGCAGCTCCAACGGCCTGGGAGCTGGACGTTCATACAGGAGATGATTTCTTTGAGCGCATGCTGAAAGACCGTCCGGGAAACGCCGTAGTGATTTCAGGTCGTAATCGAGGCAAGATCGAGCGGATCAAGGCATGCGTTGAAGCAGGACTTAACGTGCTTTCGGACAAGCCGTGGATCATCAAGCTGGAAGATCTGCAAAAGCTCGAGGCGGCGCTCAACACCTCGCATCAAAAGGGTCTAGTCGCGTACGACATTATGACCGAGCGCTACGAAATCACAACGATACTTCAGAGGGAACTCCTCAATGACCCTGCCGTCTTCGGCTCAATCATTGCGGGGACCGAGCAGGAGCCCGGCGTCGTGATGGAAGGCGTGCATCATTTGATGAAGACCGTCGCAGGCGTGCCGAATCTTCGACCGGCATGGTTCTTCGACATCAATCAGCAGGGAGAAGGCCTGGCGGATACCGGAACTCACCTTGTCGATCTCGTGCAATGGATGCTCTTTCCCGAGCAGGCGATTGATTATCGCAAGGATATCAGGGTGCTCGCTGCGAAACGATGGGCGACCGCGATCAACAGATCGCAATTCCGGAGCGTGACGGCAGAGGCCGGCTTTCCGGAGTATCTCTCGGCGAACGTCAACAGAGACCGGCTCGACCTGTTCTGCAACGGATTCGTTTCATATACGCTGCGCGGCGTTCACACCAAAGTGAAGGTGGGTTGGGACTATGAGGCTCCGGCGGGCGCCGGCGATACACACTGTGCTGTTTTCAAAGGAAGCAAGTCTCGCATTGAGGTTCGGCAGGGCAAGGAAGAAAGGTACCGGACCGACCTCTACGTAGTACCCAACAGCACGGAGAAGAAATCTGAACTCCTCGCAGCTTTGAGGAGAAGAGTCGAAGCTCTTCAGGCGAACTATCCCGGAATCGCTGTCGAAGATATGGGCGAGCGGATGCGCGTCACGATACCGGACATATATCGGGTTGGTCACGAAGAGCACTTTGCTGAAGTGACAGACCGCTTTCTTGAGTACGCCAGGAACCCAAAGAAACTACCTTCATGGGAGAAGCCGAATATGCTTTCGAAGTACTACGTGACTACCAGGGGTGTTGAACTGAGCCAGAATTGAGAGGAGAACCTACCGGAACTGCCCCGTGAATCTCACAATCATCGACTTGATCATAATAGTTGTCTACTTCGTCTTCGTGCTGGGGATTGGCTTTGCGGTCAAGCGGTACATGAAGACAAGCACAACTTCTTCCTTTCCGGCCGCTCGGTTCCCGCGTGGATCACTGGACTGGCCTTCATTTCTGCCAACTTGGGTGCCCAGGAAGTCATCGGGATGGGCGCCTCGGGCGCGAAGTATGGAATCGCAACCAGCCACTTCTACTGGATAGGCGCGATTCCTGCGATGGTGTTCGTGGGCATATTCATGATGTGATGCTGTTCCTGGCGCGTCGGGGCAGGTCGACCGTCCGGGCGGCTGTGGAGAGCGATGAGGGTTTCAAGATCGAGCACCGCGAACGTCGCGAGGGTCTCGAGAGCCACCCGGAGCGCGACGCTCGTTGACCGGCTCACGGCTAAGTGTTCCTCAAACACGGTGATGATCGAAGCGCGCGAACTCAAGGATGCGTTTCGCCGGTTGTACGGCGCCAATGCTCGCGCATTTCGCGCGCCGGGTCGGGTCAACTTGATAGGTGAGCACACGGATTACAACGACGGGTTTGTGATGCCTGTGGCGATAGATCTCTACGCGTGGGTCGCCATCGGGCCGCGCGCCGATCGCAGGATGGTGATTCGTTCGGAGGAGATGTCTGAGGCGGTAGAGTTCGATCTGGATGAGCCAGATCCGCAAAGGAGGGGACACTGGAGCGACTACCCACGTGGGGTCGCGGTCGTGCTCGAACGCGCGGGCCATCCCCTCCGCGGCGCCGACCTGCTCATCCGAGGCGAAGTGCCGCAAGGTTCCGGGTTGAGTTCATCAGCCGCCCTCGAGGTGGCAACCGCATACGCCTTGTTGAGTAACTCCGGCGCGACGATCGATCCCGTTGAAATGGCGCGGCTCTGCCAGCGCGCCGAAAACGAATTTGTCGGCATTCGCTGCGGGTTGATGGATCAGTTTATTGCCTGTCGCGCCGAGGCGGGCCGTGCGCTGATGCTCGACTGCCGTTCGCTGGAGTACACATTGCTGCCGGTGCCCCTCGACGTCAGGCTGGTCATTTGCAACACGATGGTCAAGCACGAGCACGCAAGCAGCCAGTACAATGCCCGCCGCGCTGAATGCGAAGAAGGCGTGCGAATTTTGGCGCGCACGCTGCCCCACGTGCGATCGCTGCGGGATGTAACCAGCGGTGACCTGGAGCGATTTCGCCTCAACCTTTCCGACGTGGTGTTCCATCGTTGCAAGCACGTCGTTGGTGAGAACGCGCGGGTGCTAGAGGCGGCAGCAGCTCTGGAGCGGGCAGATTTCCACGCATTTGGCCGTTTGATGGGCGATTCACATCGCAGCCTCCGCGATGACTACGAGGTGAGTTGCGCTGAACTGGACCTCATGGTCGATCTAGCCGGCGAGGTCGACGGTGTTTACGGGGCTCGCATGACCGGAGGAGGCTTTGGGGGATGCACGATAAATCTGGTAAGCGCTCGGAGCGTGACGCGATTCAAAGAGGCGGTCGCGAGGGGCTACGAAAAAGCTACAGGTCTCGCGCCGAAGCTCTACACCAGCCGCGCGGGCGGTAGCGTGGAAGAAATCTCTTAAAGGTGAGTCGAGTGACCAAGGAATTAAGAGTTGCGCTGATTGCCGGGCCGGCATACGACCCGCTCTATCAGTGCCTGCCTGCATTCACTCAAGCAACGGGCGTGGCAGTCAACGTCGGCTTTCGCGGCGATCATCCCGCTTTGAACAGGCATCTCGCCTCCTTGTCCGAGGTGCCTTACGATCTTGTGTCTACTCACACCAAGTATGCGCCGGCGCAGCTCGGTTTTCTTGCGCCGCTCGATGGCGTGCTTGATGGCGCGGGGCTCGAAGATTTCGTTCCGCTGTTGCTAAAAATGGCGAGCCTCGATGATTCGCTCTACGGACTTCCGCGGAATATAGATGTCAGGTTGCTTCACTACCGCACTGATCTCATCGACTCACCACCGGCGACTTGGGATGAGCTGCTTGAGTTAGCGAGAAAGCTCAACGCTCCGCCGGAGCGGTACGGGTTTTTGTTTCCCGGTCGAGAATCCGGACTGTTTGGAACTTTCTTCGAGCTGGCTGAAATGGCCGGCGCCCGACTCTTCCCCGAAGACCTTGTGCCTGAGATCGAGAACGAAGCGGGCCGGTGGGCGCTCGGGTTGCTGCGCACTTTTTATGTCGAAGGGCTCGTCCCGCAGGAGCTTCCCGAATGGCATTACGACAAGGTACACGAGTGCTTTCGAGCTGGGCGCGCGGCGATGGCCGGCGATTGGCCCGGGTACTACAGCCTGTATCGCGACGCGGGGGTTTCTCGAGTTCACGATCGACTTGGACTCAGCCCTTACCCCGTCGGCCCAGCGGGCAAGTCGCTTTCTTACGGGGGCGGACACACGTTCGCAATAACCCGGCGGGGCGCGGACAAACCGGAGGCCCTAAAGCTATTGCATCACCTCACCGGCTTTGATCAGCAACTGCTTGAGGCGCGAAATGGGTGTGTGCCGGTGCGCCGCAGCGTGATGCGGCATATGCAGAGCGAAGCTGATCCGGCAAACCGCGGGCGTCTTGCGATGCTGGAAAACGTGATCGCCGAACACATTCTGATTCCGCCGAAGTTCGCGAGATATCCAGAAGTCGAAGAAGTGCTGTGGCGCACCGTCCAACGAGTGATAGTGAATCAACTAGGTGTTGACGAAGGTTTGCGCCTGATGAAAGAGCAGATCAAACGGATCGTTGCGGGCGGTGAGCGAGCGAGATAGAGCTAAGGAGACTACAATGAAACTCGCGCAATTCACATCGAGCGAAGCGGGCGGACAGAGTCTCGGTGTCCTGATGGACGATCGAGTCGTAGACGTCTCTGCGCTGGCTTGGGCCCGCCAGCACTCTGGCAAGGAGACAGCGACTTGGCTGCTCGAAGCCACAAACACTCTTGAGGTCATCGAGCGCGGCGATAAGGGGCTGGCCGAACTAGTTGCGCTGATCAAGCAGGCTCGATCTCGCAGCTTCGAAATAGACGATCGGTTTGCGATTCCGGTCGATTCAGTCCCTTTTCTGCCGCCGGTTTATCCGAGCAAAATCATCGCGATCGGCCGTAACTACCTCGACCACGCGATTGAAGGAGGTGCAGAACCGCCGGCCGCTCCGCTGATCTTCAACAAGCTGCCCAATTCGCTGAGCGCCCACAACGCGCCAATCGTGCTTCCCGAGATCAGCTCGCAAGTCGACTATGAGGCTGAACTCGCCGTCGTCATCGGACGCCGCGCCAAACGCGTGAGTGAAGCGGAAGCGCTCGATTACGTCTTCGGCTACACGTTGATAAACGATGTGAGCGCGCGCGACCTGCAGTTCGGCGATGGTCAGTGGGTGCGTGGCAAGAGTCTCGACGGTTTTGCTCCGCTCGGACCCTTCATCACCACTCGCGATGAGATCCCCGATGTACAAGCTCTCAGCATCGAAGGCCGTTTGAACGGCCGGGTGATGCAATCGTCAAACACCGCGAAGATGATCTTCAAGGTAGCCTGCCTTGTCTCGTACATCTCGCAGGGCATCACGCTCGAGCCAGGCGATGTGATTGCAACTGGCACTCCCGAAGGTGTGGGGATATTCCGTGTGCCGCCGGTGCTATTGAAGCCGGGTGACGTCTTTGAAGTGACGATCGAGAAACTCGGGACTCTGCGAAACCCCGTCGTCGCAGCCGGCGGCATCTGAGATTTGAAATCTGAAGTTTGAAGAAATTTGAGATTTGAGATTATTTGAGATTTGAGATTTGAGATTTGAGATCTGAGATATCTGAGATCTGAAATTTGAGATTCGAGATCCGAGATTCGAAATTGAGATCCAAGTGCAATAGGACGAAGGGGGATTGGTTGCAAGGAGGAGAGCTGGATAATGAAGATCGTTGACGCGAAGGTCATTGTTTGCAGTCCAGGCCGGAACTTTGTGACGCTCAAGCTTGTGACCGAAGATGGAGTCTACGGCCTGGGCGACGCCACGTTGAACGGCCGCGAACTGGCGGTTGCGAGCTACCTGAACGATCACGTCATCCCGTTGTTGATCGGACGCGACGCACGTCGAATTGAAGATACATGGCAATATCTTTACAAGGGTGCTTACTGGCGTCGCGGCCCAGTGACGATGGCCGCGATCGGTGCGGTTGATACTGCGCTTTGGGACATCAAGGGAAAAGCCCTCGGCGTCCCCGTGTATCAGCTTCTGGGTGGAGCGTCGCGGGATGCCGTGATGGTCTATGGTCACGCCAACGGCGCCGACGCAGACGAGACCGTGGCAGCCGTTAAGCACTATTTGGAACTAGGCTACCGCGCCGTTCGCGCGCAGAGCGGAGTCCCCGGGCTTACGAGCACTTATGGAGTGGGGCGTGGGAAGATGTACTATGAACCCGCGGAGAAAGGTCTTCCCCCCGAGAACGCGTGGAGCAGCGAACTCTACATGAACTCGGCGCCGAAGTTGTTCGAGCGTTTGCGTGCGGAGTTTGGCCCGAATGTGCATCTGCTTCACGACGTGCATCACCGGCTCACGCCGATTCAGGCAGCGCGGCTTGGCAAGAGCCTGGAGCCGTATCACCTCTTCTGGATGGAGGATGCGACGCCGGCTGAGCTTCAAGAGAGCTTTCGCCTGATACGCCAACATACGACAACGCCGCTCGCGGTTGGCGAAGTCTTTAACACAATCTTTGACTGCCAGCGACTCATAAGCGAGCAGTTGATAGATTACATACGGACGACGGTGGTTCACGCAGGGGGGCTCAGTCACCTGCGTAAGATCGCATCCTTCGCCGAGATGTTTCACGTTGCGACCGGGTGCCATGGGGCTACGGACTTAAGTCCGGTCTGCCTGGCTGCAGCGTTGCACTTTGATCTGAGCGTGCACAATTTCGGCATTCAGGAGTACATGCGTCACACGGATGAAACGGACCGCATATTTCCTCATCACTACACCTTCGAAGCGGGGATGATGTATCCGGGTGACGAGCCGGGACTGGGAGTCGATATTGATGAGACACTGGCTGCGCAGTATCCGTACGAGCGCGCTTACCTTCCGATTAATCGGAAGCTCGACGGGACGATGCATAGTTGGTAAAAGGTTCAGAGTTCAGGGTTCGGGGTTCCGGGTTCTGAGTTCCGGGTTCCGAGTTCAAGGTTCCGAGTTTGCCGTTGATTTAGACCAACAGCAACAACCCAGGAACCCCGAACCTTCCATACTGAACCTCGAAACGTGCACTCTGAACCCTGAACTCTGAACCCTGAACCCGGAACCCCTACTGATTGACGCCACTGGCGAGTAACCCGCCGTCAACGACGAGGATTTCACCGGTGACAAAGCTGGCTGCGTCAGACGCCAGAAAGACGGCCGCGCCCGCCAGCTCCTCAACTGAGCCGAATCGCTTCATCGGTGTACGCAGCAGGAACTCGTGGCCGCGTGGCGTTTCGTCCAGAAGCTTTTCGTTGAGCGCCGTGCGAAAAACGCCAGGAGCGATCGCATTGACCGACACTCCGCGCGAAGCCCATTCAATCGCAAGCGACTTCGTGAGGGAGGCCACCGCCGCTTTGCTTGCAGAGTAGGCGGCCACCTCGTAGAGCGATACGAACGAAGCCACTGAGGCAATGTTGATGATCCGTCCGTATCCGCGCTTAAGCATGTGACGACCGAACACCTGGCACGCGCGCAGAAGGCCCGTCAGATTGGTTTCCATGATGTCGTTCCAGTCGGCGTCGGTCAGATCAACGGTCGGGACTCGCTTGGTCTTACCCGCCGAGTTGACGAGAATATCGACCTTGCCGAAGGCGTCAAGGCACGCTTGCAACAGGTTTTCGATTGAAGCTCTATCCGTCACATCGGACGCGATTCTCAGGGATCGTCGTCCGCGCTGCTCGACTTCAGCCGCCGCCGTTTCGACCTGTTGAATTCGGCGCGATGTAGGAACAACGTCCGCGCCCGCCTCAGCCAGTCCGTGAGCGATCGCCCGCCCGATCCCCGAAGTTCCTCCGATGACTGCCGCCACTTTGCCGGTCAAATCAAATGCGTGGTAACCCATCGTTTGAGTCTCACTTCACTTCATTTGTGAACCGCCGATACTGCAATTCCAAATCATCGGGCTGTGCGCCGGAATGAATCAAGATGCGATACCTGAACGTCGCGGACTGCCTGGGCCCCAGCGTTAAGTTCAGAGTCTGTTTTCCGTCGCTGAACACTTTCTGGCCGAGCGGGTTTGCCGCAAACAAACCATACCCCCGAGCGTGCCAGTAAGTGGGATAGCCAGGATTCCTTGGATGATCGAGTATGGCAAGCGTCACGTCCTCCTCCGCAATTTTGCCAGTGAGCATCGTCCATCTGCCACGTGTTCCCCAAACCTCGTCGCCGGTCTTGCCTTCGCTGCTGCGATAACGGCCGGTCACACCCGTGTTATCGAGTTTCGGTACCGCCGTCGCTTTTCCGCTGGCGTCGGTGAAGACCTCGGGCTTATCCGCTGGCTGTTCAAGTTGCCGCGCCACGCGAATACCGATCACGCCTTCCTTGTTGTCGCTGAAGACCACTCGCCTATCGAGCGCGGTGAGCTTGGTAATCCTGTCGATCGCGCGGCCACTGTTCATCCCGTGAAACACGAATGTAGTTTCTTCGCGCAGAAGCAGCGCACCATCCGGTCCGATCCATTCCATCTCGACTTCAAGCTCGCCCCTGGACTTGCCGCTCTTGACGCGTTTTAACTTGCTGTGTCGTATCGTTCCGTACTTTCCTCTCTCGGCCGGTTTGATAGCCTCGGAGTTGTTCCAGAAATCGAGGCCGTTCACATCGCCGTAATTGAACCACGTGCCGACTTGATGCGGGTGATCGACTCGTTCCCCGGGGCGCGGGTCGAGCGGATAGCCCCGCGTGACCAATGTGCCTTTCGCCGTCCTAAGCGGGTAGAGCACCGGCTTCTTGATCGAGTCGGGCCAGATGTAGGACGTGAACGGGTGACCGTCGATGAGCACATCGACTCGGTGCGCGGCTTCGTTCGCCACAAGCTGGACTCCGGCCGCATGCGGCTTCGTCTGAGCTGCGCCCGTCACCGGGACAAACGCTAGTAGCAACGCAGCAAAGCCGCACAGTCTTTGCGGTCTGCACATCACGCCTCCTGCAAAATGTACCGTAGACTGTCTAGTCTGCGGGCGGTCTCCACTAACACGTCATTCGAAGACCAAAGCGCCGCCTGACGAACAGCCGCAGACTAGACAGTCTACGGTACCGGTTCTCCTAGCCGATCACGACATCCTGGTTTGCATCGTCGAACGTGATGCGCTTGCCGGTCTGCAAAGCTGCAATTGTCATGCAGAGGGCGACGGAATGATTGTACGCTGCGTGAATGTCCGCGTTAGGCGTTTTGCGCGAGTGCACACACTCCATCCAGTTGCGCATGTGCGCCATCGTCGAATTATCCACTCCGGTGCTGGACGACGTTTCAGCCTTAACCGTGTCCTTCTCTACTAGCGAAATCTGCGGCAGCAAGAACCGCTCTTTGCCCATCGCCTTTGCATGTTTCTCTTCGAGTCCGCCTTCGGGTCCGGCCTTATTGGTGTCGAGATTCAAGCTGCCGCCGTTCGAGTAGTAAATCTCTTTCACGTCGCCAGCGCTGTTCGTCTGTCGCGACGAATATACAACCTGAAAACCTTTGCCGCCTTTTGCCGCGTCACCGTAATCGAAGACGGCGGTCATCGTGTCGAAGTTCGTGCGGCCGTCGCGCCACAAATATATTCCGCCGTTGGCAACGACGCTCGCCGGATGGTCATACCCCGTGAACCAATGAACGGTGTCGATCTGATGAACCATCCACTGATCCGGTATCCCCGAGGAATACGGCCAGAACAGCCGGAACTCGAGATACTTTCTTGCGTCGAACGAATCCGAGGGGCGGTTGATGAGGAACCGCTTCCAATCTGTGTCCTGTTCGCGCAGCGTGGGCACGACTTTTGGCCGGCGCCAGCGACCCGGCTGATTCACGTTCCAGGTCATTTCGGCCATCACTATGTCGCCAAACTTGCCCGACTTGAGAAACTCGTTCGCGCGCATGTAACTCGGCGTCGAGCGTCTCTGAGTGCCGACCTGAACGATCTGTTTCGAGGCGGTCACCAGCTTCAACGCAGCGCGCGCGTCACTCATTATGTTAGCGAAGGGCTTTTCGACATAAACATCTTTGCCTGCTCGCACGGCTTCGATGCAGTGATAAGCGTGCTGGAAGTCCGCCGTTGCGATGATGACGGCATCGACGTTCTTCATCGAGTAGAGCTCTTCCGTGTTGCGCGCCTTAGCCAACTGCTCGCCGGCGATCGGAACCTTCAGCTTATCAGCCTGCTGCGCGACAAACTCGGCCCCGTCATCGCGGCGCTTGTTCCAGATATCGCAGACCGCGACGGGCTCGAAATTCAGTTCGCGCGAAAGTCTGAGAAAACTTGGAATCAATGCATCACGCGCGCGGTCACCGGGTCCGACGAACGCGACCCGGACGCGATCGTTTGCTCCGAGGATCTTCGCGTAGCTCGATGCGCGTGAGCCGATTGCAATCCCGGCCGCACCCGCAACCGAGGTCTTGATGAAGTCTCTCCGTGAATTTCTACTTGTAGCCATAGCTTCTCCTCCTTAGTAGTCCGTAGTCAGTAGTCCGTAGTCAGTAGTCCGTAGTCAGTAGTCCGTAGT
>JBBPIH010000014.1:0-126182 GCA_038040455.1 Acidobacteriota bacterium | reverse complement strand
ATCTGATAAGACTTCGGAAGGCCCTTAGATCGAAGGGGCGGTCTTAACTGAATGTGTCGAGTAGGCAGGTTTCTCCCGAGGTTCAGGTTGAGCTTCGTCTTCTCCGTTTGCCGCCTGGTTTCCCGGCGGTGCCACATCATTTCAACCTTCCGTCAGTTGGCCCCTGCCCCTCTCAGAACCGTGCTTGCGCAACTAACGCACACGGCTCCTCAGACTGTCTTTCGCCCTCGATAGAAGAGATGTACTCGTATTCGCGGTTGTGGCAACGGAAATACGTTTAGCAGCTTTTCGAATTCTGTCCACGTGTAGCTCCGCCGTTGGCTCCGCCGATTCAACCACTTGTAAAGGAGTTTCCTTACTTCGTGGTGAAATCGCGCCACTCCTTGGTAGTTGTCTGTCACCCCGTAGTACTGATAGTGTCCACGGAGCTTCAGTCCTAGTACCCGCATGATCCACTGCGTTGGCTTCATTCGAATTTGCTTGAGCCATTCCTTCATTGCTACGAGCTTCGCCCGAAATTTCTTCCTCGACGTTACCCGCTTCATCCGGAATCGTCTCCCGTCTTTCGTCCGGCTGCAATAATGAGTGAATCCCAGAAAATCAAGCGTCTCGGGTTTCACTCCTCTTGTCCGTGCGTGCCTCTCCGCGTCGCGTCCAAACTCCAGCACCTTGGTCTTTGTAGGCTCTACCTCCAAGCCGAACTTCTTTAACCGCTCGGTTAGTTCTGCTTTGAATTTCATCGCGTCCTCCTTGCTCACAAAACACACGACGAAATCGTCAGCATACCGGATCAGCCGCGTCTTTCCCTTGCAGCTTTTCCCGTAGACCTTCTCGAACCACAGGTCCAGGGCGTAGTGCAGATAGACATTCGCGAGCACTGGTGAGATGCTGCCGCCTTGCGGCACACCCTCCTCGCTTGCTCTCATCTCTCCGCTCTCCATCACCCCGCTCTTCAGGAATCTCTTTATCAGCCGTAACACTCGCTTGTCTGCTATCCTTTGCTCCAGCATCTTCATCAGCCAGTCGTGGTCTACATTGTCGAAGAACCCCTTGATGTCTGCTTCGGCTATGTAGTTGGTTCCTTCCCACTCGACTGCCTGACTTAATGCTCTCAACGCATCGTGACAGCTTCGCCCTGGCCGGAATCCGTATGAACCCTCTATGAAGTCTTCCTCATAGATTGCTCCCAGTATCCGCGCCAACGCCGATTGCACAAGCTTGTCTTCCAGACAAGGGATTCCTAGAGGCCGTTGTTTGTCGCTTCCAGGCTTTGGGATGTAAACCCTTCGCGCTGGCTGCGGTCGATACGCCATCCTGTGCAATCGGCCAAGTAACGCTTCAATGTTGGCCTCCAGGTTTCCGGCGTATTCGTCCTTCGTCACCTCGTCTATCCCAGCGGCTTTGTTTTCACTCAGCCGCCGGAAGCACTCAAGCAGCAGTTCCTCATTCATCAGGTGGTACAAACTGGTGAACTTGAACTTCCCCTCCTTGCGTGCTTTCGCTGCTATGCGGAGCAGTTTCGTTCCCACCGTCTCGCCGCTTCTGTGCGCGGCCGGTGTCTCTCTACTCTGCTCGACCATCTGTCGTCTCCTTCCCTCCGGCGGCATTACCCGCCTTCATTGGTACTATTAGACGATCCGACTCCCTGCCACCCTTTTGCCTCTCTCCCTTTCTGCGGTTGTTTGGCATACTCTCCTGTTTGCTTCTGGAAAGCAGTGGCAGGGCCTCCCAGGTTGCCGTGTAGTCTCGATGTCACGCATGCCATGGTCTCAGACCCCGAGGAAGCGAGCACTTCCTCGCCTTTGCGGTTGTGCTCGTGTTGACTTCCGCCATTGTTGAAGGCGTCGTCCTTCCTGTGTCCTTGCTTACGGGGCTCTATCCCTTCAACCTTTCGGCTTACGGCCTGCGTGCTTGCTGGCCTACGCTTAGAAGCGATCATTACTGCTCGCCTCCCAAGGTCTTGCTACTCGGCGGCTGGCTAGGCCTTTCCGAGGTGGGCTTCCCACCCACTGGACTACGCGGTATTGCCCGGTCGCTTCCAACAAAGTCAAGCCTGACCCCTCCTTGCGTTCGGCGCGACGAATAAGCTGCGTGATCAGCGACAAGGACGCAGAACGTGCGGTCAAGGTCGTACACGATCTGTTTCATCTCGACCAGCAAGAGTGAGGGGTGTTGGATTTTGTTTACTGTTCCTTGGTTCTTGGTTGGCATCGTTGCATCGTGGTGTAGTAGATTTACTTCACTACCCTCTCCCCGGGTTCGTTGACGTTGGCGCTACCCTATGCCGTATAATCCGCCGAGGCCTTAACAGGATCGCGATTACATACTCACGTTAGCTCCGACGCGAGCTGTGTTATATCGCCGTTGCAGGCTTGTTGAGGTGCACGCCAAGGAAGCAAAACAAGAGCAGAAGCGAATAGCGAGGTGTGTACGATGGAAACCGCAAAGCTCATACTAGACTACCTCAAAGTGTTCATGTGGCCAATTGTTGTGATGTGCGCGTTGCTCGTCTTTTCCTCCGACATTAAGCAGCTGGTGCGACGAATACAATCGGGCACGCTAACCGCCGCCGGCGCTTCCCTTACATTTGGAACGGGTCAAGAAAAGCCCGCAAATGTGACAGGAAAGCCATCACCGCCCGACGTGTGGTTCAGTATTGGAGAAACTCCCCTTTCCCGGGCTCAGTGTATGGAGCAGGCGAAGGCCGCGCTGACCAAAACTGGCTTCAAAGAGATCAATAGCGGAGATGTTACCTACGGATATAGTGATCAGTTCGTAGGAGCCGTCTGGTGGGGAAGGCGGGAGAATTCTGTGCTCATTACAGTGGCGGGCCCACACGAAGGACTTGAGGCTAAGCATAGAGAACTGCAGAACGCGTTTTTTAGCGGAGGCTCATAACTCTGGGTTGGACGATAGAGGGCAGCTTTCGAGTAATGAAATGTTGGAATCAACAACCGATTTCGCGCCACCCGAATGTGAGATTATGGTTATTATTCTGCATTTGAGCGAAACGCAATTCTCACTCTTATTCTACTTCGGGTCTGCAAGTAAACTTCGACGATTGCGAATGAAAGTAGGAGCTTAAAACTCAGCGGGCTGCCACTCGAACACGAATTCACAACAGTCTGCTCCGGCCGCGAAGCACTTAGGGTGAGAGGCCTTGACAGTTGAAGCCCCGGCAAGCTCGATGGACCGGCTCCAGAATCCGCACAGGCTGGTGCAGATGGCGCGGGTTGGTTTGGCGCCCGCTTCATAGCGGTAGCGCACAAGACACGACGACGGTCCTGTTATCTCGGTTTCAAGCTTGCGAGTCTCGCGAAAGAAGAATGCCCCTATCGAAGTGAACTTTTCTACCTGCTTGATCGGGTCGTGAGCTAACAGCGAGCGATAGACACCGGTAAAGGCGTGCTGAGCCATAAACCGCCCGACCTCGCTGGCGATGTTGCTTTCGGCTCGCGTCACCAGAGGACGAGTGAGCCTCCCCAGAGCGTGGAGCGAGTCATACGGATACCAACTCGCATCCAGAAACTTGGCCGGGATTAATCGCCGATCCTCAGGGCTGAGAGCGCCGTGCGCTTTGGCAACCGCTTCCTCACCATACCGATCGTTCACGAACTTCACCCACGCGTTGAGCAGTATTCCTTTTATCTCAGCCATTGCATTCTCCGCTCCAACTGTGAACTTGCGCAGGGCTCGATGTCAATGTCAACTCCGGGCTCCTAGGGAGCGAAGCTCTTTCGTCGTCGGCCCGCAGGCAAGATGCCTGCGCTCCCAGGTTACGCCACTGCGTTTGACATCGCCTGTCCTGTGAGATAAACAGTCATCTCCAATTCACTACTGGCAATTCAGTCAACACCCCAGGAGCAAAACATGAAGCCTTATTCCCGTCGCGTTCGGTTTGTTCTGATGATCCTTCTTGTGGCGAGCAATGTCCTTGTCGTGCGCGGTCAACAAGGAATGGTCGCCGACAATCCTACGGACCTCCTGCGAGTCGGCGACAAGGTAGTCAAGGTGAACGAGGCCATCAGTATGGTCCAGGGCTTCGGCAACACGTTCATGGTGACTACAAGCGAGGGGAACGTCATCATCGACACCTCGATCGTGTTGCACGCCCGGCAGCATCATCAACTGCTGACCGCTGCGAACAAGGGACCGATCAAGTACATAATTCTGACGCACGCTCACGGCGATCACACTGGCGGTGTACCTCTGTGGAAGGAAGCTGGCACTCAGATCATCGCTCAAAAGAATCACGTCGAGTTCATGCACTACCAGACGCGCCTCGCAGGCTTCTACGCGAAGCGCAATGCTGCGCAGTTCGCTTTGAGGTTTCCCGAACCCGGCAAGTGGGCCGGCAACTACGGCGCTAAGATCGAGCCGACTATTCTCTTCGACGACAAATACGAGTTCACGCTTGGCGGCGTAAAGTTCGAGATCTATCGCACGCCGGGCGAGACTTACGATCACCTGACCGTCTGGGTGCCAAAGTACAAAGCAGTTTTCACGGGCGACAACTACTACGAATCCTTCCCGAACATTTACACGTTGCGCGGGACCGAACCGCGCTGGGCGCTGGACTATGTCAACTCGCTCAACACAGTCTTGGAGTTCAAGCCTGAGATCGTTCTTCCGAGCCACGGGCGTGCCATTAATGGCGACCAGGAAATCACCCGGCGGCTCACGCGCTACCGCGATGCTATCCAGTATGTTCACGACGAAGTGGTCAAAGGAATGAATGCCGACAAGGACGTCTACACGCTGATGCGCGAGATCAAGCTGCCACCGGCGCTCGACGTGGGTGAGAGCTACGGCAACCTGGTATGGTCGATCCGAGGCATCTATGAAGGCTACGTTGGGTGGTTTGATCTCAATCCGGCGACGATGTATGAAAGGCCTGCGGCTTCGGTCTATGCTGACGTAGTCAAGCTGGCCGGCGGCCCTGACGCGATTGCAGCGCTCGCCGTCGAGCGCGTTCAAGCGGGGGACGCGGTCGCTGCTCTCCATCTGACCGACATTGCGCTGGCCGCCGATGCGCACCACCGAAAGTCGCTGGGAGCGCGGCTGAAGGCGCTTGAGATACTCCGCAGCCGCTGCAAGAATACCAACGAGCGAGGCTGGCTGGATTACAGCATAAAGGAAACCACTGCCAAGCTTAGCCCAAAACAATGAAGTTGGTGCTTTGCGGACAGTGACCAGAATAAGAACCGGAAGCATCAGACAGATCTGAGACCAACGCGACTTATGAAACTTGCAGCTATAGATATCGGATCCAATTCGATCCACCTTGTGATCGTTCGAGCCGTGCGAGGCCAGCATCCCGAGATCATCGACCGCGAAAAAGAGATGGTCCGGCTTGGCGCGGGCACGTTGCGTGAGCATCGCCTTTCGAAAAAAACCATCGAGCGAGCCATAACCACGCTCCGGCGATTCAAGAAGATGGCGGAGCACAACGGCGCTGACCCGATAATCGCGACCGCAACCTCGGCAGTTCGCGAATCGCGCAACTCGTACGAGTTCATCGACCGGGTTCGGAAAGAAGTCGGCCTGGACGTTCAGGTCTTGCCAGGAGTCGAAGAGGCGCGGCTGATAGCAATGGCTGTGTCTGAAGTCACCGACTTCAACAATCGTCGCGCTCTGATAATCGATATAGGCGGCGGTTCCACTGAGTTCGTCATCACGGGAGGCGGCGAGCCCGAGTTGTTGTTGTCGCTACGCGTCGGCGCGGTGCGGCTCGCCGAAAAATTTATCACAACCGATCCCATCTCGACCGAACAACGCAACCGCCTGATCGCAAGCATAAGAGCTGACTTCACGCGCGCGGCCTGGGAAATAAAGAACGCGGGTTACGATTTCGTCATCGGCTCATCGGGCACCGTTCTCAACATGGTTAACGCATTAGTGCAGGCGGATGAAACCGTTGGAGGCGAAGAGGTATCCGACTTCGAGTCCTTCAGCAAGACGGTCACGCTGGAGCAAATCGAATGGTTGAATAACAAGCTCGCGCGCATGACTCTGCGAGAACGCCGTCGCGTTCCGGGAATCGAGAAAGGCCGCGCCGATATCATTGTCGCGGGCGGACTGTTGCTGCAATACATTCTGTCCGACCTGGGCGCGATCGAGATAACCAGTTGCGATTGGTCTCTGAGAGAGGGAATGATTCTCAACTATCTGCGGCGCAGACGCGAACTACATGCGGTTCCGCAGATTCAACAGGTACCGGCGCTCTTCGCTTCAGACGGCGAAGACCCGCTGTTGTATCCAGTGACCGACGACTCCCCTCTTAGTGTACGCGGCCGGTCGGTGTTGTCGGTGGCAAGGCGTTACGATTACGATGTGGCTCATTCGCATCACGTCGTACGGCTTGCGACGCAGATATTCGAAGACACAAAAGAGGTGCACGGGTTAAGCGGACAGGACCGCACGATGCTGCAGTACGGGGCGATTCTTCACGACATCGGCTTTCACATCGCGCACAACAATCACCACCGTCATGGGTTGTACCTCATAAAGAACTCAGAAATGCCGGGTTTCAGCGGTGATGAGATCGCGATCCTGGCCACGATGGTGCGATATCATCGCGGCTCTCTCCCAAGGAAATCGGACGACGCGCGTTCCCGACGCGAGCACGAAGACTTCTACGGTCTCGATCGACGGCAGCGCGCCACGATGCTTCGCCTGGCTTCGATACTCCAAATAGCAGACGGGCTCGATCGGTCCCATCGACAGCTCATAGATGATGTGCGATGCGAAGTCGCCGACGGAAACGTAACGTTCGTGACTTCAAGCGTGGGTGAGTGTGAGCTGGAGATTTGGTCGGCTGAGCGCAAGTCTACATGGTTCAGCGACATCTTCAAAGTGGGAGTTCGATTCGAACGGGAGCCCGCCATCCCATCACAAAGAGAATCCGCTGTCGCAAGGTAGCAGCGAAAACCTATCCGAGCGAACTGCTACCCTGCCTGCATCTGGCCGACGACGGCCGTCGAGTTCGTCCCAAGCGATAGAGAAAAGTATTGTTGGCCCGGAAGGGTTCGACTAACATCGTGACGAACGCGTCCCCAGGCGCCGGCTCGCGATCAAGCTTCAGCTTAGTCGAGTACGAACCGCAAGCCCAAATGAGACTTGTCACATCGGAACGGAGCAATGTCATTCACCTGCGAATACTGTAGCAGCCCGATTGGTGAGGGTGAGATGAAGTGCGTCAATTGTGGCGCTCCAATCGCCCGCAGTGATGCTGCTTTGCCGGACTTTCGATCCTGCCCGTTCTGCCATCGCAGACTTCTGGCTCTGGGAAGCCCCGCGTGTAACTACTGCGGGCGCCGGTTGCCTGACGAGTACATTAGGACGAGGGAGGCCGACCTCAAGCGAATGACTCAAGTTAAAGAAGGGGATGAAACCAGCGATGTAAGCCGGAAGGTAAATGAACTATTTCGCGAAAATCTTCGCCGCAAACGCGGACAGTCTTCTTGGTCGCTCGGGCCGATTGACATCGCCGGCTTCATCGACCTTTTCCGCTAGTGTTCAGAATACCTATCTCGGGCCGGAAACATCGCAACGAGGCAACCTGAACATTGTAGTCCCACCGTCTCTCAAGGCTGAGTCTGTCCTGCGTATCGCAGCGGATCAACCGTCTGATCATTCTCTCTTATCTCGTAATGAACGTGCGGACCGGTTGACCGGCCGGTGCTTCCGGCGTTACCAATCTGGTCGCCGCGCTTGACTCGCTGGCCGGCCTCAATTGAGATTCGCGAGAGGTGCCCGTAACGGGTCGTGATTCCATTGCTGTGATAAACGATGACCAGGTTACCGTAACCCGCGTGAGGAGCCGCATAAATCACCAGTCCGTCGGCAGTTGAGCTCACCGGTGTGCCGAAGTCCACAGCGATGTCGAGCCCCTCGTGAACCTCTCGCCCTTCGCCGTTAAACGGATTGCGCCGCATTCCGAAGCCGTCCGTAACGTAGCCATTCACGGGTAGCCCCCTGGGGATCGAGGCCAACCGTAGAATGTCGGAACGCAAACGGTCATTGATGTGACGCACCTCGCGCTCGAGGTGATCGGCTGCCTTGTCGAGGGCCACAACGGTCTCAGGTCCTCCGATTCCCACCAGTTCGTCGATCTCAGGCGAGTGCTCCATCCTGACCTTTCGAGCCAGTTCCTTTGACATATCCTCGACGTAAGAGATTTGGCCTTTTAGTCTTGCGTAAGAGTTCTGATAGGCGTCGTTGGTTTGTTTGAGGTTTTCGTTCTCCGCTTTGACGGATATGTACTTCAGGTTGAGGGCTTCGTGCTGCCCGAGCCGCACCGCGCCGTAAATAACCAGCGCGATAGAGATCATGCCAACTCCGGCAACGGCGCGAAGAAGAGTGCGATTAATGCTAAGCTGTCTAACGCTTGATGTTCGGCTCGGAGAGATCAGGAAGGTATAAACGCGATTATCGTCCGACATTCAGCACTCCTTGCATCTTTTTGAGAGTGTTCGATGTTGCTTGTGAACCGCAGCAACACCCGAATAGCTTACTGCCGTTTTTACCAGGGGGGATGATTCAACTCAAACAGAAGGCGAGACTATCACACGGGGAACGTGAAAAGCAACGGAGACGAGGGCTCGAGGACGAAATTTAAGAAAATCGCAACAAATAGCAGAAGGGGGTTGCCGAGGGAGATGGAGAGATGGGGAGATGGGGAGCAGGGGGCAGGGGCAGGGGCAGGGGCAGGAGAGCGGAGAAGCAGGGGTGCAGAGGTGCGAGGCAACGTGCTAATGGCAGCGGACCTGCTCCCCCTGCTCTCTCATCTCCTCCTATGCCTGCTGGGGACTACGCGGCGATATCATCTTGTAGATGAGCCACCCCACCAGCACGAAGAAGCCAAGCACGATCGCGATCCAAACGAGCTTCAACGCGAAGCCGATTATCGCAAGCAGAATTGCGACCAGCTTGATGGCTATGACGAAAGCCACCAGTCCGAGTACGAATCTGATAAATCCCATGACTAACCTCCTATCGAGCTGTTGCGACGAAGAGCGACAGCCCCCATTGCTGCTGTTCTCGCCGTCAATTGACGAGAGCCTTTGCCTGTGTCTGACGAGCCGCGCTCGCCTGAATGATGATGTTCTTGTAAGAAGTCCTCAACTTGATCGTCGGGCCGTCCAGTCCGAGCGCTGTCACCAGGCTGTTACGCACTCTCTGTTCAAGCTGGCCGAAGCCTGTTGGCTGAATCTGGCCGTGAGCGCTTTCAGCGTCGAGGTGGAAGCGGCTTGACTGTGGGAGCACGAGCTTGATCTGGCCGTGGTTGTTTTGGACTTCAATATCACCGGCTGGTTCGACTGCTGTCATCAAAGCCACGTCACGATAGCTCGTTTCGACTCGAACGCCCTCATAAAAATCCTTAACGACCACATCGCCGTGGGTTGTCTCGATTGCCACACTGCCTTTCACGTCTTCGACGTCAACCGAGCTTTGCGTGGCCTGGACTTCCAAGTCGCCGGATATCGATGAGAGCTGAAGGTTGCTGTTGGACGACAACACTCGCAAGTCGCCGTTGATGTTCTTCGCGCGAACATTGGAGTGCGGCGCATCGATTATGACGTCCGCCGCGCGTGATACATCCACGCTGGCGTGTTCTGTCTTGAGCTCCGCGGTTTGATCCAGGCCTTGTGCGACAATTCGGCAAAACGGCGCGTTAACGCGGACCGCACCGGAGATGTCACGCAGTTCAACCGAGCCGTTGCTTGCGGCGCCAGCCGTCAATTCTATAGTTCCAACGACCTTTGATATTCGCGCGTTTTTGGCGCCAGTGACAGTCAAATCGCCGTCTATGTTCGAGGCGGTGACGTCGGAGCGGGTGAGCGCCAGGTTGACGTCACCTCTGATACCGGTTACATCCGCCTGACCGTAGCTCGCCTTTACAGTCAAGCCACCGTGAATACCATTAGCGGTCACCGCTCCGTAGCTGTCGGTTATTGAAACGCTGGTATTTGAAGGCAGCTCTATTTGGATGTCTGTTGTGAACTGCTCGGGGACCTGGTCCCGATTCGTGGTGATCGTCAACCCGTCTGCAGTTTGATTTACAATCAGACGAATGCGATCGGCGATCTTGCGCGCGTCCTCCTGGCTCCAGCCACGAACGCCTTTTATCAGCGTCGCTCTAACCGCCGACCCGCCTCCTGTGAGCTTGACACTCCCGTAGCTGTTATTCACAGAGACCGTCATTCCAGGCTTGATGTCGTTATTGATAACAGGTTGATCCGTGAATGCGTATGCCTCGCCAACAACCGAATCGCGCAGACCGCTGAGAAAGCTCGGCAGCCGCAGGGCGGAAAGGACCGATGGCTTGTTAGCCGCGCGGTTGGCGAGCACTCCGGTGGCCACAATCAACAAGACGGCCAGCACGCGCATTGGAGTAAAGACGCCAGGCGGTGGACCCTCCGCGTGACGATGTGAGTAGTAGCGGACCAGCTCGACGCTGGCGAAGACGACCAGTAGAAGCACCCAATAACGACCGTATACCTGGAGCGCGTTCAGGCCCGGCTGAAAGCGAGCAGCCAGGAACAGAACGCCGATGATTATCAGCAGCATTCCAACTAACGGCGATCGAGGCTTGCGCTCGACGGCAAAGCCCATCACCCGAACTACTCCTGCGCAGATCAGAAAAACGGGCCATAGCTGTATCAGCCATCCAGCAATCCCCGAACCGGCGGGGGCCAAAACAAGAAGGAGTCCTACACCGAGGAGCAACACCCCAAGCAGCAACGTTCCTCTTCTGTTCTTGCGTCCAACCGGCAACTTTCGTCCTACCTTCGACCAGCGGGATGGGACCGCCGCCCGCCCCGTTCGGATGATCGCTCACTGAATCTTCCGGGCACCAGAGAATACGGCGGAGCCGCCGGGTGCTGCTCATAGCTCACTTCGCGCGAACGCTTGAAGTACCGCGTCAACAGGTAACCGCCCAATATGATCAGTGCAACAGGAAAGAGCCGCGCAAATGTAATCCACGCGAAAGGCCGGACGATCTGAAGAACCAGAAAAAGCCCGGCACTGATCAAGATGATTCCAATGAGCGGCGCGCGTTTGATGAGAGAGCGTTTGAACCGTTCTTCGTCGATTGCCGCGCTCTCACCGCCGGCAATCAACTGCGCGGTGCGATATGCATCGACGATAGAGTATAGATAAAAGGCCAGTCCTGCGAGCGCGAAGAACCCCGACGCTATATGAATAGCGGTGAGTTGGAAGAGTCCCACTATCGTCACGAAGTGGACGACCCCTTTTATGTTCTGGTGGTTGTAGACGGCCCCCATGCCCGGGAGTAAAGCGAACAACGCCGCCAAACGTGCCCTGCCTCTTGGCCTGGTATTCTTGTAGTTTCGCGAAAGGCCTTCGACGCCCATCACGATGCAGTCCTGGCAATACGGGTAGCCCTTTATTCGATGATCGCAAGCGCGGCAAAGCGGCCGCGCGCAACTAGAGCATTGGACTCGCGCAACGCTTCCGGTGTGGTACGAACAATACATAATCAGTCCCTGCCTCAGATGAAAAGCTCGTTCGGTTTAGCTCCCATCCTTAGAACGCTTTGCTTCCGGATATGGTTCAAGGAATCGCTGCGATCGGGCGCAGACTAATTCTTCTCGTTTGTCTGTAAGCGCCTGTTCGAGTTCGGTTCTTGTTTTTGATCGTGGTTGTCTTTGCCGTCTGACTTAGTCTCACCGCCCAACGTATCCCAAAACTCGCCTATGCCCAACCCGACGCGTTCCAACCGCGCAACAGCTTTGTCAGTTTGGGTGTAGACTTCGGCGCCCTGCGTATACAGTTCGGAAACCTTCACGCGAGCCTGGCGATAGATGCCGCCGACCGTCCCGTCGTCCGAGAATCCAAACAGCAACAATGCGAACGTCGCGAACGCTAGCGAACCAGCCGTCGCAAAGGTCCAACGTGCGCTCTGGGTTGCGCGCGGGATGAGGTGTCCGGCAAAGGCAGCAAAGCGATCCGCAACGCGTCGTGCCAGGGGCGGCTTCTGCTGCGGCATCATCGCAATCAAGCGAGCTATTACAGGCTCCGCAACTTCCACCTCTTCGAACGTGTGAACTGAATGGCAAGCGGCTACCGCATACACGACACCAGTAAGCAACGTCGAGCACTGATCACATTTCTCGGCGTGTTCTTCAAAGCGATGATAGGTCTCTGCCGGTACGAAGCCATCCAGGAACTCCGTAATCAAATCCTCAAATCCGCTGCAGCCCAGGGCTCCGTGCTCGACCGGAATTGCCGCAAGCATCGCTTCAAGGAGCGCCGGCGGTTCAAGTTCGTCGTGCTGTTTGCAGACGTTGATGGCCGCCTTCACATCGTCCATCAGTGAGCGGCACCCGCGGCACTGGAGCGCGTGCGCTCGAAACAGGCTCACTTCCTGAGGCGCAAGCAAGCTGTCGAAGTAATCGCTCAGCCCTTCTTCGAATCTGTTGCAATCCATCTGGTCCTTAGTGGAGCAAACTCCACCCCTCCGAAATCAATTCCCGCACCAGCCGAGTGACCTCAGCTCAGCCATAGGCGTTGTCTTTTGCTCGCGCAGGGTGACAGCCATTGAGCGCTGATCGTTGGCCCCTGACTTCGGGCTACTGATCGCTGACCGTCTTAGTCAGGGTTCACTTTCATCCGGCGCAACACCTTGGCCAATTCAATCCGGCCCCGGTTGATGCGGCTCTTCACCGTGCCCTCAGGTATCTTCAGAAGATCGACAATATCCTGGTACGTCAATTCCTCGATGTCACGAAGGATGACGCACTCTCGCAGGTCGTGAGACAGCTTGTTAATCGCAGCCAGCACCTGCAGCCTTCGTTCCTTGCGTTCAAGCGTGCGCTGCGGGCTGTCGCTGGCAATGGGGAGATGATACTCATGGTTGGCCAGGTCGTCGCCCGATTCGGTTGGCGTTCGCTGCCGCTTGCGATAATCGTCAATTACCAGATTCCGCGCCAGGCGCATCAGCCAATTCGACAGGTCACCGAGCGCCGGATCATACTGGCTCAACGAGCGATATACACGAATGAAGACCTCCTGCGTAAGGTCTTCCGCCGCGCTATGACTGGACGTGAACCGGTAAGCCAGGTTGTAAATGCGCCTCGAATACTGGCGCACGATCTCCCCCCAGGCCTGCTGGTCACCTTCCACACAACGCTGAACTAATTCAGCATCGGTCGATGTCAACGCGAGTTGTGCTCCCACCTGTCGCCTTCTCGCAAGCTACTCGTTTAGCTTCCCGATTTATGGTGAAGTCTTCCAAACTCGCTAAACGAGACGGTGACGGCAAATGTTTCAAGCCCAGCCGCAGCCGCTTTCGCCTTGGACTGCGGTTGCCATGCGGAGCCTCCATATTTTGTGCTAGAATCCCCGCTTGCTACAGTCCATAGCGGCTTTACTTCACGCGCGAAAGAAGTCGAGTGCATCAGATAGCCGCGCTCGATTTCGCGAAAAAGTATAACACGAGGAGCGTCGGAACGCCGTTGAGTAGAAGGGTCAAAACCATTTTAAGTCTCCTCGTGGGAGCGCTGTTTGTGTACTGGTTCGTCCACAAGCTTAATTGGCTTGAAGTCTGGATTGAGGTGCGCAAGACAAACAGCGCTCAGCTTGGCCTCGCTCTCGCTTTGTTAGTGGGCACCTACTTCGTTCGAGTGCTCAGGTGGCGAGAACTGCTCGAGCCAATGGCGCGCCCATCGCTTAGTGCATTATTCCGCGCGACGATGATTGGCTTCACGACTCTTTTTTTTGCCGGACGCGCAGCCGAGATGATCGTGCGGCCAGCCGCGCTTTCAGTCAAAGAGCCAGTGCACCCGTCGGCCAGCTATGCGACGGTCATGATCGAGCGTGTGTTCGACATGGTGATGGTCGTCGTTTTCTTTGCGGTGAATCTGGTCTTCTTCGAATATATCGCACGAGACGCTGATGCAATGCGCGTGTTCGGCTGGATCAAGGTAACTGGCATAGTGTTGCTGATCATGGCGGCAGCTGGTATCTACGGCCTTTCTGCTTTCAGGCGGCGTCGCAACGGCGCGCTAACTTATCTCGAAGCAAAGCTCGCCTGGCTGCCTAAGAGCGCGAGTGCTGCCGTTATGAGCCTGCTGCGTCATATCTCCGAGGGGCTGGCAGTGCTGCACGATGTACGCGGGCTTACTGTCACGGTCTCATACACCGTTTTGCTTTGGCTGATGGTTGCTGTTGCACACCTCCTGGTCGTGCGCGCCTTTGGAATCCCTTACCAGGATGTGCCCTTCACCGGCGCAGTGTTTGTAATGGGACTCTCAATGTTAGGCTCGGTCGTGCCGACGCCGGGCGGCGCGACTGGACCCTTTCACACGGCGACGGCCGCGGGGTTGGCGTTTCTCGGAGTCGAACAGAACAAGGCGGCATCGGTCGCGATAATCTTGCATCTCCTCATATTCACCCCGGCGACAGTATTCGGCATGTACTACCTTGCGAAGGAAGGTTTGTCGCTTGGCCGGTTGAGGCGCATCGGCGAGCAGCACGCCGGTGAAGACAGGGTTGGTGAAGCAGTCCCGCACGCGCAGGAGAATGAAGGAGCGCTGGCCGCCCGGGGCTGACAATCTACGCTCAAGAGAGATTCCTATGAAGTGTCCGTTTTGTTTGCATCTGGAAGACAGGGTGGTCGATTCGCGCGAGAGCCGTGAGGGCGACGTGATACGCCGCCGACGCGAGTGTCTGAAATGCGAGCGCCGCTTCACAAGCTACGAGCGCATCGATGAGATACCGTATATGGTTGTAAAGAAAGACGGCACTCGCGCGCCATTCTCACGCGAGAAGGTGCTGTCGGGAATAATGAAGGCTTGTGAAAAACGGCCCATTCCGACTGCTAAGATCGAAGCGCTCGTGAACCAGGTCGAGAAGTACGTCCAGGAGTCGCGCGAACGCGAGCGCTCGACTGAAAAAATAGGCGAGTTGATAATGCGGCGGCTGAAAGAGCTGGACAAAGTAGCTTACGTTCGCTTCGCATCCGTGTATCTCGATTTTAAGGACGTGTCGGAATTTATGAGCGAGCTTCGCTCGTTGGTTCGCACCGGGCGGGTTAAGTGATAATCGGGCGGACCACTTATTTAAATGGACCATGCGGAGTTCATAACTATCGAAACAGGTGACGATCTCATCGTCTCGTTTGCGCTTGCGGATGACGAACCCGGCGAAGTCAGAAGTTTGACTCTCTTAAGAACGCCAAAATACGAGTTCATTCTGGATGACGCAGAGCGCGGCGTCACTGTGTCACACGAGGACTTTCCTGAGCCCGAGCACGACCTGCTTATTGCTATTCAAGTCGGCCCTAATGAGGTTGTGATAACCACGCAAACCAGAAGGTATGCGGTCGATGTCGGTCGTGTACCAGAGGACGAGATGGAAGTGGCAAAACGTAACCTTCGAAAAATGAATTTCGACCGGCGATTCGCGCTAAGAATTATCTGAGATGGCTTGCGCAAACTCGAAGATTACTTTGAGTAAGCGCACGAACGCGATTAATGATCATTGGCAACACTCCTCAAACCCTGTGCTAGAATTGCCAGGAAGGAAATCAAACCGATGGACGGGCGAGTTCCCAAAGCACAAAAAGCTAGGAAGCTGAAGCTAGTGCGCGAGATTCTTGATGGTGACGCGTACGATTATTGTCCTCTGGGCAAGTACATCGTGGCTGCGCCTGGCGTTTGCGGCGGGCGCCCCACGATTAAGTACCACCGGCTCGATGCGCTGCACATCATCGGCTTTTTGAAGCGTGGAGACAGTCCGAAGCAGATCGCACGCAACTATCGCATTCCCGTGGCGGCAGTGCGTGAAGCAGTCAAGCTTGCGTCACTCTACGATTATGAAGAGAGTTATGCATAAAAAAGAAATGGAATTGTTCCTCATCCTATGTCATCACTAATCGAACCAGAAGAGATCCACATCGAGCAAAGCGCCGAGCAGCTAAAGCTGCCCGATTCGCTTCCGGTCTTGCCGCTTCGCGACATCGTCATCTTCCCTTACATGATCGTGCCCCTGTTTGTGCAGCGCGAACGCTCGATTCGAGCTGTCGAACAAGCGCTCGCCGAAAATCGAATGATCATGCTGGTGGCCCAGCGCGACCTCGAGAAGGAGGAACCTGCCGGACCCGATCTCTACGATTATGGGACTGCTGCGTCGATTATGCGGATGCTCAAGATGCCCGATGGCCGCATACGGATCCTTGTGCAGGGGCTCGCTCGCGCCAGCGTCACGCGATTCGACGAGAACCTCCCTCACCTGCTCGCTCATATCCTGCCGCTCTCCGATATCGAGCCGGACACCGACGAGCTCGAGATGGAGGCACTTATACGGAACGTGCGAGCTTCGCTCGAACGCGCGATCACTCTTGGCAAGAACATCTCTGGCGAGGTCATGGCCATCGTCGCCAACCTCGAAGACCCCGGCCGTCTTGCCGATGTCGCCGCGTCCAATCTTGAGCTCAAAGTTGTGGATGCCCAAAGCGTGCTGCAAAAGCTCAACCCTTCTGAGCGCCTTCACCGCGTCAACGAACTGCTCGCCAGAGAAATAAACGTCTTGATGGTTCAGCAGGAGATCAACACTCAAGCCAAAGGCGAGATAGATCGCAGCCAGCGTGAGTTTTATCTCCGCCAGCAACTAAAAGCGATCCAGACCGAGTTAGGGGAAGGCAACGAGCTGGGCGAAGAGATTGCCCAATACCGCGAGAAAATGCTGCAGGCCAAGCCGCCCGAACCGGTCGAGGAGGAAGTGGACCGCCAAATCAAGAAGCTCGAGCGCATGCATCCGGATGCTGCCGAAGCGGCGACCCTTCGAAACTACCTCGATGTGATGGTCGCGCTGCCCTGGTCCAAGGCTTCTGAAGAGAACCTCGATCTTAAGCGTGCGCAGGCAATTCTCGACGAAGACCACTACGGACTAGAGAAGGTCAAAGAGCGAATCATTGAAACGCTCGCTGTACGGAAACTGAAAGAGAAACTGAAAGGCCAGATACTCTGTCTGGTCGGACCGCCCGGCGTCGGCAAAACCAGCCTGGGCCGATCCATCGCCCGCGCGCTCAATCGCAAGTTTCAACGGTTGAGCCTGGGCGGCTTGCACGACGAAGCTGAGATCCGCGGCCATCGCCGTACCTACATTGGAGCGATGCCGGGCCGCATCGTTCAATCCATTCAGCAAGCAGGAACGAACAACCCGCTGATCATGCTCGACGAGATCGACAAGGTTGGCGCCGACTTTAGAGGTGATCCCTCGTCAGCGCTTCTCGAGGTGCTCGACCCCGAACAAAACTTCTCGTTCCGCGATAACTACCTCGGCGTGCCGTTCGATCTATCGAACGTGATGTTTATGACGACTGCGAACATGCTAGACACCGTACACCCCGCGCTGCGAGACAGGATGGAAGTCATACGCCTGGCGGGCTACACCGAAGAGGAGAAAGTCGAGATCGCGCGGCGCCACATCATTCCAAAACAGATGGAAGCGCACGGCATCACAGTTCGCCACCTGACGATCAGCCGCTCGGCGCTCAAAGGAATAGTGCTCCAATACACGCACGAAGCGGGCTTGCGGCAGTTCGAGCGCGAGATCGCCGGCGTCTCCCGAAAAGTTGCGCGCCGAGTCGCAGAAGGAAGCGACTTACTCGTTCGCGTGACCATCAACAACCTCAACGAGTTCCTCGGCATTCCGCACGTTTATCCCGATGAAGTGCTCAAGAAGGATCAAGTCGGTGTGGCAACCGGGCTCGCATGGACGCCCGCGGGTGGCGACGTGTTGTTTATCGAAGCGTTGCTGACCGCCGGCAAGGGGTCACTGCAGCTCACGGGTCAGTTGGGCGACGTGATGAAAGAGTCGGCGCAAGCAGCGCTCTCGTGGGCAAAGGCACGCGCCGAAGAGCTAGACATCGATCCCGAGAAGTTCGGCAAGTTCGACATCCACGTTCACGTTCCCGAAGGCGCGATCCCCAAGGACGGACCCTCCGCGGGCGTGACGCTCGCCGCGGCCATGGTTTCCGCTCTATCGGGCAAAGCGGTGAGGCGATCAGTCGCGATGACGGGCGAGATAACCTTGCGTGGAAATGTGCTCCCCGTAGGAGGGATCAAGGAAAAGGTCCTCGCCGCGCGACGCGCCCGCGTAACCACGATCGTCTTGCCTCAACAGAACCGCCGAGACCTCGAAGAGGTGCCGAAGGAGTTGCAGAAGGAAATCAACTTCGTATTTGTCGAATCAGTTCGTCAGGCGTTGAAAACAGCGCTTATCTAGCCCGGAGTTGCCCGAGCGCACACCAGCCGGAGGCGTAGACACGGCAGCAGGAAACGCATGGCTACCTAATTGTTTCAATTTTGTTGCGAGACCAGTATTTTATTGACGGCCCTAAAGTTAGCGTGCTATAAAGGCCGCACTCGGCAGGAGTGTAAGGTCAAAACGTTTGAGACTGCGACTCTGTCCCTTGGTGAACGAAGGCGATTAAAACGAGTCACTTGAGTCGCGACTTCGTCCCGACATTTGAGAACAGGAAGGTAAACTCACAGATGAGGCTAGCAAGAGAGGCGAGTCGTGTTGTAGTTGTGTTACTCCTTTCGTTATTGCTCATCGGAACTGTCGGACCAGTGCAAGCCCTCGGCGGGTCACAGCAACCGGCCTTATCCACTGGCACTCAATCCATCATCGACCGTGCGGAGGAAGTCTATCTCCGAGGCGAAGAAGCTACCGCGAAGGGCTTGCCCGACATCGCTCGCAAGATGTTTGATCAAGCACTCGATACCGTCCTGCAATCAGGCATAGACCTGAAGGCCGATGCCAGGCTCGCAGCTTACTACCGTTCATTGCTCGATCGAATACACAAGCACGAAGCTCAGCCCGGAGATATTCACGAGGCAACGGAGCAGCCCGAGGTGGCGGAGCCTTCGGTGCTTGACGAAGTTTCTGAGATCAAAGAAGCGGAACTCTCGATGGTTACTCCGGATGGAGTGAAGATCTTCGGCCGTTACGATTTCGAGTTTTCGGTAGCGCCGCCGGTGTTTCAGTTCATCAACTTCTTCGTTTCCGGACGCGGCCATTCCACGATGGAAATCGGACTACAACGGTCAGGGCGTTATCGCCAGATGGTCGAGAAGGTCTTCAAGGAAGAGCGTGTCCCCACCGATCTCATATGGCTTGCTCAGGCTGAGTCGGTATGGAAACCGAACGCGCTTTCACGCGCCGCGGCGAAGGGCATCTGGCAGTTCATTCCGTCCACCGGCATCCGCTACGGGTTGGCGCAGACGGCGTGGATCGATGACCGGTCGCAACCTGAGAAATCGACTCGCGCTGCGGCCAGATATCTGCGTTGGCTGCACGATCATTTCGCGGGCGATTGGCTGCTTGCGATGGCGGCTTACAACTCGGGCGAGGGTCGAGTAGACGGCGCAATTGCCAGGTGTGGCTACGCGGATTTCTGGGAACTCTACAAGCGAGGACTGCTGCCGCAAGAGACTCGCAACTACGTGCCGGCCATTCTTTCGATCATCATCATCAGCAAGAATCAGAAACGCTACGGCTTTGATGTGAAGCCGGACCCAGCACTCAACTACGAGACATTCGACCTTCCGGCGCAGACAGATCTAAAGGTGGTAGCCGATCTAATTGGCGTGCCCTACGAAACAATTCAGGACCTGAACGCCGAGCTCCGGCGCGGCACCTCGCCGGCAGGCGAGCGCTACACGATCAGGCTGCCAAAGGGTTTGAAGAAGCAGTTCGAGATTGCCTACGCCGCCTTGCCCGAGACGCAGCGAGTGCGCAAGATCGCAGTTCCCACCGAGGCGATCGCCGAGCGCTATCGTGGCAACTACCGTGTTCAGTTTGCTTCTTATCAGGTAAGGCGAGGCGACACACTTGCTTCGGTTGCGAGACGATCTGGAGTGTCAGTGAAGGAACTCGCGAAGCTGAATCGCATTTCGGCGCGCGGCCAGCTTCGCAAGGGTCAGACGGTCAAGTTTCCAAAGGCTGTGCGTGCCTCGCGAGGCCGCCACGGGCGTATAGGTCGCTATCGAACAGTGCCGGCCGTGCGTTCGCGCCATCATGGTTCTTCACGGAGCCATTCTTCACGCCGCCACTCTCCACGCCGCCATCGGCGATGAACCTGTAAGGGCGTCCCTGGGAGTGCAGGCATCCCTGCCTGCATCTTTCTCGCGCAACGCCATGCAGGCAGGGATGCCTGCGCTCCCAGGGACGCCCTTACAGGTCTCGCTGCTACTTCTTAGCGCGCAGATAATCATCCGTTCCTTCGATCCAGTCCACCCTGATCGGCGAGAACACGTCCATCTCATCGGTGTCCTCGAGCGCTTCGGCGCTGTGGTGTACGAAAGCCGGAATCAGTAAGGTCTCACCACCTCGAACAACAATCTCGCTCCCGTCGATCAGGAACTTCAGCGCGCCGGTGAACACCGTAGTTAACTGCTCGCTCTCGTGGTTGTGCGTTGGGACAAGACAGCCCTTCTTCAGAAATATCCTCGCCATCGTCATCTGCTCGCCGGAGATGAAGCGACGGCTGAACAGTTCGTGTACTTGCTCTTCAGGCATCTGTTCCCAATTGTAAAGCTTCATTGCGATCCTCCGTAGAATGGGATTCGTTAAGTGGCGGTGCCGCGGCGAAGCCGAAACCTTAGAGAGTGGTCAGCGTAACTTCCACTTCCCCGGCCGCCTGAACCATCTCGACAAACAAGCGATGCATTCGATCGTCTGCACTAAGCTCCGGGTGAAACGTTGCGCCGACAATGTTGTGCTCTCGAACAAGGACGGGCTCTTGGTTCAAGCTTGCAAGCACTTCGACGTTCGGACCGACCTGCTTGATCTTCGGCGCGCGTATGAACACGGCTTCGAGCGCTCCGCCTTCGAATGATGTTTCGACTACGGCTATGAAACTGTCGACTTGCCGCCCGTACGCGTTGCGTTCAACGGCTATGTCGATCAACCCTAGCGAAGGCTGCGTCGGATTATACACCTGTCTTGCTAGTAGAATAGCTCCCGCGCAGGTTCCGAAAATCGGCTTGCCTGCGCGAGCGAAGTCGGTGATCGGTACAGCGAGGCTCTCTTCCTCGATGAACTTGAGCATCGTCGTGCTCTCGCCGCCCGGTATAATCAAACCATCCACCGGGCAGAGATCAACCGCGCGCCGAACTTCGATTGCGCTGGCGCCGATGCGTCGAAGCGCCCGCGCGTGCGCAGCAAAGTCACCCTGAATTGCCAGCACGCCAATCACGCTGCTACCCCTATGCACTCGCATTACCATCCTCGATTCTGGAGCAACTCGCTTTCAGTCATCTTAGAAACGTCGAGTCCTCGCATAGCCTCGCCCAGTTCTTCGCTCGCTTCAAGCACAGTCTTCTGGTCGTTGAAGTGCGTCGTGGCTTTGACTATAGCCCGTGCGCGAGCCGCCGGGTCCGACGATTTGAAGATGCCGGAGCCAACGAACACCGACTCCGCGCCCAACTGCATGCACAGCGAAGCGTCGGCTGGCGTAGCTATTCCCCCCGCGGCGAAGTTTGGAACCGGCAGTCGACCGTCTACCGCAACCATTCTCACCAGTTCATAAGGAGCGCCGAGCTGCTTCGCTTCAGCCATCAATTCTTCCGGGCCCAGGATCGTCAACCGTTTGATCCCGTGTGCGATCCGTCGAAGATGCCGCACCGCCTCGACGATGTTGCCGGAGCCTGCTTCGCCCTTCGTGCGAATCATCGCCGCGCCTTCGCCGATGCGTCGAAGCGCCTCGCCAAGGTCACGCGCCCCGCATACGACGGGGACCTTGAATTGATGCTTGTCGATGTGATGCTCTTCGTCGGCTGGCGTCAACACCTCGCTCTCGTCAATGAAGTCGACGCCGAGCGCCTCCAATACCTGAGCCTCAGCGAAGTGGCCAATGCGCACCTTGGCCATCACGGGAATGGTGACCTCAGCCATGATCTCGCGAATCTTCCTGGGCGAAGCCATTCGAGCAACACCGCCTTCGGCGCGTATGTCGGCGGGTACGCGTTCGAGCGCCATCACTGCGACCGCGCCGGCGTCTTGAGCGATTCGCGCCTGCTCAGCGTTAGTGACGTCCATGATCACTCCACCTTTGAGCATCTCGGCCAACCCGGTCTTTAAGCGAATCATGTTGTCATTCATTCTTGTTCCTCCCCGCTACCTGGAGACTCCGGAAAACTAACCGCAGAGGAAAATAAAAGATGAAAAATGGCAAATGAAAAATGACAAATCCCGGATTTTCCATTTTCCATTTTCCATTTTTTATTTGCCATTTCCTCTGCGTCCTCTGCGGTTAGTGTTAACATTGGGCCTTCATCACTGTTGCTGCTGCCAAGCTCTTTGCTATCGGCCAACGAAGATCTCGCCCCGGCCCGCAATTACTACTCCCCCTCCCACGCGGACGCCGTTGACTTCGTTGGTTTCCAAATCAACATCGACGTCGATGTATAGAAGGCTGGGTCGTTTCATCTCGTAGCCTTGTTCGCTTATGATCCTCGTTGTTTCTTCGGGCTTGATGAGCTTGTGACGCACAAGGTACAAGCCCAGCGGTCCGTTTGCTGATCCCGTTGCGGCATCTTCGGCCACTCCTTCCGCAGGCGCGAACACCCGGCAATGGACAGTGCTCGTCGGAAGCACGGTTTCACGAGCGAAGACCAACACCGTCGCGGCGCCTGCGTCGTTGCTAATGTGTGCGAGCGCGCGGCTGTCGGGGCGGAGGTTCTCAACGTCCGCCCGGGTCCCAACCGGCACGACCATAACGGCAATGCCGTTGAAGATCGTCTCCACCGGCAGCCCTGTTTGTTCGATCCGAGACGCGTCAAGCGACAGCGCCTTTGCCAGCGCCGCCACGTTCGAATACGAGCCGCGAACGACCGGCAATGGTTGCGTCATCGTCGTCCGGCCCGGCCGACCACCTTCGGTTCGCACTTCAACGTGGATCGGGCCGACACCGGCTTCGAGGATGACTGAGGTCAGCGGCTCGCTCCACTGTTTCATTCGCTCGGCGACTATCACATAGGCGGAACCAACCAGCGGATGTCCAGCGAACGGAAGCTCGCTGGCTGGCGTGAATATCCTCACGCGATAATCGCCTTCGCGCTGGGGCGGAAACAGAAACGTCGTCTCCGAATAGTTCATCTCGCTGGCGATCTTCTGCATTGTTGCCGCATCGAGCCCGGAGCCGTCGGTAAAGACTGCCAATTGGTTTCCGCCGAATCGCACGTCGGTAAAAACATCCGCGATCACAAATTGCTTGCTATTCATTTCAATCTCCGTTTGAGGACGTTTGCGATTCGCTTGATGCCCTCGTCGATCATCTCTGGTTTCTGGTTTGAGAAGTTGAGCCTTATGAAGTTGAGCTTCGGTTCGCAAGCAAAAAACGATGTCCCCGGGACAAAGGCTACGCGCTCGGCTATCGCTTCTTCGAACAACTCATCCGCGCTAACGTGTTCGGACAATTCGACCCACAAAAAGAGCCCGCCCGCAGGTCGAGTCCATTTAGCTTCCACCGGGAAGTATTGTTCCATTGCCGAGAGCATCGTCTGGCACCGTTCTCCGTAGACCTGGCATAGATTCCCGACGTGCCCGTCGTAATCAAAGCCGTCGAGCAGCCGGGCCGCCGCTCGCTGTTCGATCGTGCTGGTGTGAAGATCTGCCGCCTGCTTTGCTATCACCACGGTTTGAAAAATCTCCTCCGAGGCCGTAAGCCATCCGAGCCGCATGCCTGGGCTGAGAGTCTTAGAGAACGTGCTGATATGAATGACTAGTCCTTCTCTGTCTAAAGCGGCCAGCGGCTGAGTCTGCTCGCTCGTGTATCGAAGCTCGCCGTAAGGATTGTCTTCTAGAATCGGAACCCGATAACGCGAGGACAGCTCGATCAACTTTATTCTTCTTTGATTTGAGAGCGTGGTGCCTTTCGGATTGGAAAACTCGGACACTATGTAGATCAGCTTTGGACGAGAATGCATTAACACGTTATCGAGCTCATCGACGCGCATCCCTTCGTCGTCGCTGTCGATGGGAATAAAGCTCGCCTCGTGTCCGCAGAAAGCCTGGAGAGCGGCGAGATAGCATGGATTCTCGACAACAACCGTATCGCCGCGTTCGATAAAGATTTTCCCGACAAGGTCGATGCCTTGTTGCGATCCCGTTGTGATTAATAGTCGATCAGCACTTACTCCGATGCCGCGATTCCGCATTCGACGCGCGATCCATTCGCGCAGCGGACGCCAGCCTTCCGTTGTGCTGTACTGCAACGCGGCCGGGCCTTCTTCGGCGAACACGTCTGCGTAGGCCTGAGCGATTGCAGCCACCGGAAACATTTCAGGAGCGGGCAGGCCCCCGGCGAATGATATGATTTCAGGATGCTCGGTCACCTTGAGTATTTCGCGAATCGCCGAGACAGGCATCCTCGACATGCGGCTCGCGAAACGATGACTATTTTCTTCGAAAGCTACCCGGTGAGCCGCAGCGAGCCGGGGTTCGATTGATCTCCGTTCCATTCATTTTCCTCCGTTCTTTTTAGCAGGGATAGTTCATCTTGGTGTCCGTTTCGCTTTCTTTCGGCTGCGTTGTGCCGGCGAATGCTCAGGTTTCGCCGGTGTAATGTGCGAACCTTCCTTGATTGAGGACGTGACCACCGTGGTGAGGGTCCTGGTCACCCCGGGGATGTGCCGCAATAGATCTGATATCAACCGGTCCAGACTGTGTGTGTCTTCCGTGACGACCTTAAGCAGGTAAGAGTCTGGGCCAGTGATGCGATGGCATTCCAGCACATCCGGCAGCGCGAGAATCCTTTTGGCAAACCCGGCATTGTATTTAGGGTGTTCGATGCGTACCCCTATGAACGCGATAATGTCTTTGCCCAGTTTCCGGCCATCGACCCGCGCCGTGTAACCGGTGATGATGCCTTCCTGTTCAAGCTTTCGCATTCGCTCGGCCACGGCTGGCTGCGAAAGGCCTACCGCGGCCGCCATTTCCAGTTGCGTTACTCGAGCGCTCTGCTGTAGCAGATCGAGGAGCTTATAATCTATCGTGTCCAAGGTCATCTCAGTAAGATAATCCAAGTCAAAGTCAGGTGACGCTTATAATATCTCTGTAATTGATTGAGGTCAACAAAAAACGGCGTGCTTGACTAAGCCGGGTTTGATTAGCGCTTTCGACGTCGAATCGCTCAGTCGTCCACGGATGATGTTCTCATAACATCAACTTCAGTTGGGTGTACTCTGGTCTGGACATTCCACCGGTGCATCTCCCAACTCCGTTTGAGCAACTCCGCTAGGAGTTGAATGTTATAGAAGCAGGTCGTTCGGCGTGGCGCACCCCAGCGGGGTGCTATGTCGGTCACTCGCTTTACGAGAGTTGATCCGGCACATTGCACCCCGCTGGGGTGCGGCTCTCGCACGGACCACGTTTCTATAAACATCGCACCCCTACGGGGTGCCTTCTGATCTCTGTACCTAACAATGATCGGCATTCCGATCTCAAGATTTGATCGTTTCAACCAGCAGTTGACATAACATCTGGAGGCCCGCAATCTCAAATGAAAGTCATCGATCAATCAGGAGGTTTGGGTGGCGACCTGGAAACTCACACTCGAATATGATGGCACCCGTTTCTACGGCTGGCAGGAACAAAAAAACGCGCGCACCGTTGCGGGTGAGCTTCGCGTTGCTGCTGAAGCCTTCTTTTCAAAGCCAGTTGAGATCGCCGGCGCCGGGCGCACTGATGCCGGAGTGCACGCGCTTGGGCAGGTCGCCCGCTTGCGCACCGATTGGCGGCAAAAGCGTGTCGATCTGCTTCACGCATTGAATGACAGACTGCCTCCCGACATCAATGTTTTGAGAGTCGAGGAAGCGCGGGCGGGGTTCGATCCTCGGAGGGAAGCCTTGGCACGCTACTACCTTTATCAGATCTCGTCGAGACGCACGGCGTTCGCGAAGCGGTTCGTGTGGTGGGTGAAAGACAGGCTGAACGAAGCGGCCATGCGCGAGGCGGCCCGGTTGCTCCTCGGGCGCCACGACTTCGCGCGTTTCTGCGACAAGCGAACTGAAGAAGGCTCAACGATCGTGGTAGTCAACGGTGTTCAGTTTGGCAGCGATGGCGATTTGATGCTCTTTAGAATCGGCGCGTCCCATTTTCTGTGGAAGATGGTGCGCCGGGTCATCGGAGCGCTTGTAGAGGTGGGCCGGGGTTCGATCGGTACCGCCGAATTCGCCAGCCTCATCGACTCACGGCCAGGCGTTAACAGCTCGAGCCGGTTTGATGTCGCCTCACACACCGCGCCTCCGTCCGGCCTATTCCTCGAGCGGGTTGTCTATCGCAAGGATGAGCGCCCAGGCGAGTTGGCGCCGGTCTTTCCGGTCGCGCGTTGGTGAACGGTTGCCCGTGAGCCGCGGTTTTTGACGCCGCGACTCTGCCACTCGCGAGGTCGAAGCCAATCTCCGAGCGAAGCGAGTCCGCGGAACGAATCGCTCGGGGTCCTGAACACCTTCAACCGAAGTCGTTGATGGGACTGCTTAGTGCGACTACCGGTTGGAGTTATCCATGTCCGACATGATCAGCCATCGCCCGTCGGCGCCTTTGCGCAGCGTCAGCGTGAACTTACCGATGTCCGGCTCGCCTTCTTGCCTGGCGAATCCGCCGATGATGTAACCGACCGCGCCTTCCGCTGTGAACGCAAGCGCGCGAAGCGCAAGCGGACCGCCCTGGCCCGTGTAGTGTTTTTGGATCTCAGCGCGCCGCCTCACAGGTGGCCGGCCGCTCGGGAGCACAAACCCGTCCTCAGCAAAGAGGCGTGCGAGTGCGGCGGCATCCTTGCTTCGCCACGCAGCCTCGTAGTCGGTCAACACTCGCGCCAGAGCTGGCGGGAGCTTGACGCTCGGCTCCTGCGCAGCGGCTTGCTGCTGTCCAACCACTGAAGCCGAGGTCAAAACAAACTCACTGATCGCGAACATCGCTTTGTACATATCATCAAGTCTCCAGAATCTATTGAACCGTGTCGGAGGGACGCTTTGCATGCGTTGCGGTCGTTATCGGCTTGCGGACACGATGACGGACGTACTCCACCACCATCGGCATCACCGAGATCAGAACAATCGCTATGATAACGAGCGAGAAGTTCTTCTTGACGATCTCGAGATTGCCGAAGTAGTAACCCGCGAAAACGCATATCGCGACCCACGCCACGCCGCCGATCACGTTGTACGCGATGAACCGCCAGTAGCTCATCCTTCCGATGCCCGCGACAAAAGGCGCAAAGGTCCTGACGATGGGTATGAAGCGCGCGATGATGATCGTCTTGCCGCCATACCGTTCGTAGAACGCGTGCGTTCGCTCCAGATGCTTCTTGTTTAGAAAGCGAACGTTCTCGCGATGGAATATCTTTGGACCCACCCAATGACCTACCCAGTAATTGACAGTGTCGCCCACGATGGCCGCGATTGACAGAAGCACAAAAAGCAAGAACACGTTCAATGATCCCAAAGCCGCAAAAGCTCCCGCCGCGAAGAGCAACGAGTCGCCCGGCAGGAAAGGCATAACAACCAGGCCGGTCTCGCAGAAGACGATGAGGAACAAGATCATGTAGGTCCAGCTTCCGTACTGGCCGATGATGTCATTGAGGTGTTTGTCGAGGTGAAGGAAGACGTCTATTAGCTTGCCGATCAATTCCATGATTATTCCGAGTGCCAGACTAGCAACGCACCGCGCTGAACTGCTGCGCGGTCTAGCAGGCTGCTGAAAAACCAATTCATCGCCACTAAGCCACGAGGACACAAAGGAGCACAAAGCCCACAACCGATGCATTCACTGACTTGGTGCAGCTTTCTGTCTTTGTGTCTTAGTGGCGAACCTCATTTTTCAGCAGCCTGCTAGGTCGGCCAGCCGTGCCGGCCGATCAGCTTAACAAACTGGCAGAGACCGTGATCTTCGCGTGTGATGCCACTTTCTGTTCTGATGATTCGCACCAGGACTTGTTGCTCGGCGTCACCAATCGGGATTACAAGCTTACCGCCAACGCTCAGTTGCTTTATGAGAGGATCTGGGATTTCAGGGCTGCCGGCCGCAACCAGTATCCCTTCATACGGCGCGTGGTCGCTCCAGCCAATCGTACCGTCGAACCATTTTACCGTTGCGTTGTAGCAGCCGAGCTTTCGGATGTTCGCTTGAGCCATCCGCGCAAGCTCGCTGATTCGTTCGATGGCAAACACGCGGCCCGCCACTTCCGACAGCACGGCGGTTTGATAGCCTGAGCCAGCCCCGATTTCGAGCACGGTTGAGTCTTTGTTTACCTCGAGGAGTTCGGTCATTCGCGCGACCATATACGGCTGCGAGATGGTCTGCATATCGCCTATCGGCAGCGCATGGTCTCCATAAGCTTTTGCGGCCAGTGCGTCCGGGACAAACAGATGGCGCGGAATCTCGGACATCGCTTTCAACACTCGCGCGTCTCGGATTCCACGAGAGCGCAGCAGATCAACCATTCGCGCGCGGTGAGACTGGTACAGGCCGGCGCTTTGAACTTGTTCTGCCGTGTGGTTTGTCATTTCGATTGTGTTTCCAAAAGTATGTCCCAGTCGCCCAGTTTGAACTCTTCAAGCGCGCGGTAGTCTGTCATGTCGGTGCGTAGCGGAGTTATGGAGACCAGCCCGTGCCCCAGCGCTTCGTAGTCGGTGCCCGCTTCTTCATTCCAGGTGAGTGATTCTTCTCCAATCCAGTAGTACTTTCGCTGCCGGGGATCGGTGCCTTCAATAATGTTGGGTCTGATGTTTTTTGTTCCTTGCCGAGTGACACGCACGCCCCGAACAGGACCCGGCGGAACGTTGACATTGAGAAGCGTTCCGCGTGGCAAGCCGTCGCCTAGCACGCGCCGCGCAAGCTCCGCCGCGAATTCAGCGGCCGGACCAAAATCGAAATTCGTCCTCTGGACCAGACTGACGGCTATTCCCGGAAGACCATAAATAGAAGCCTCCAGCGCGCCCGCAACAGTGCCTGAATAGGTGACGTCCTCACCCAGGTTCCCGCCTTTGTTGATGCCGGATACAACAAGGTCGGGGAGGTCATCTTTCAGAAGATGGTTCATCGCCAGCGTAACGCAATCGGTCGGGGTGCCGTCCACCGAGAAGTGATAGTCGTCAATCTTTTCAATTCGAAGAGGACGCGACAAAGTGAGCGAGTGCGAAGCCGCGCTCATCTCGTGGGCGGGCGCCACGACCAGCACTTCGCCAATTTCCCTGAGTGCGTCGGCGAGGGCGATGATTCCCTCCGAATGAATGCCGTCGTCGTTGGTGACCAGTATCTTAGGCATGAGAGGAGCGTGCGCTAAAACGAGAAGGCCCAGGACGAAGCTTCGAGACTCGGACCCGGGTTCGACGCCGCGTTGGCGGGATTACACTTCGGAGGGTCTCTGTCTTAGGTCTTTCGTCCTGGGTCTGGATTCTAATCGGGACGACTGGATTTGAACCAGCGACCTCTTCCACCCCAAGGAAGCGCGCTACCAGGCTGCGCCACGTCCCGTTCACATAGAAGCTTATGCATCTTCGCGTTCAACGTTTGATGCTAGCATCCGTGTTTAGTCGTGTCAATAAATCCTCAAGATCGCTCTTGATCATGCGCAGTACACGGCGGGTTTTTGGTGAGTTTGGATCTGCTGTTGATGAAACGGCGGCGCTGGCAGTGTTCGGCCCGGCCTTCTCCTGATCGGGTTCCTCGGCACGGCTCACACGCGCCGAGCCTCCTCGCGACTCGTCCAGAAGTCGCTTCTTGGCTCCAGCGATCGTGAATTTTTCTTCGTAGAGCAAATCTCGAATGCGCAGAACCATCTCTACATCCTTACGACGATAGACTCGCTGACCGGCTCGGTTCTTCTGAGGCGCGAGCATCGGGAATTCAGTCTCCCAGTAACGAAGCACGTGGGGCTGGACCTTTATCAGATCGCACACCTCTCCGATCCTGAAGAACAACTTTTCTGGGATTCTTGATGCGGATTCCATGGTTTTATCCGCGCCTTCAGGGCTAAGTCGGCTCAAGTCTCAAGCCGGGCGCATCGAGCGCGACGGCCTGAAGACCAGAGCGCGGTGGCCTCCAAGCTCAATCGGCTCACCGGTGATTGGATTTCGCCCTCGCCGTGGTTTGCGATTCACTACTTCGAGGGTGCCAAAACGGACTATGTGAATCCTCTCGCCTTCCCGGAGATGGCGCTTGACGAAATCAAACAGCAAATCGACCAGACGTAGCGCATCGCGATTTGTCAGGCCGCCGTGACGCAGGTAAACAATCCGCGCGAGATCGGCTTTGGTCATTACCCTTGTACCTGGCTCGAAGTTGCAGCGCGAGGCCAGCGTCCACCGAACCGCGTGCGTGGTGAGCGCGGACTATGCCGCAGAATCCGCGCAGCCCTATGTTATGCAAACCGGTGAGGAGTGTCAATGACACGCTCACCCGGAAACCATTAGCTTTGACAGCGGTTTAGCTGGGTAATGTGAAGGCAATGCTGTAGCGACGTTGCTGCCTCTCTTGCTTGACACTAATTTTCAGCAGGCGATAAGATGCCTGCTCTCAGATGGCGACTTTTTTTTGAGCCGAGGACGCGGTCGCGCCGAATCGTAGAGCACCATTAAGAGACGAGCAGACCGGACAATGGTCAACTACCTTCCCGTCCTTCTTATACTTATCATCGCAACCGGTGTGGCGACAGCCATCATCATTCTCTCGCGACTTGCAGCAAAAAGCCGCCCAACCCGCGAGAAGCTTATGCCCTACGAGTGCGGCGTTGAGCCGGTCGGGACAGCCCGCGAGCGTCAGTCCGTTAAGTTCTACCTCGTTGCGATGGCCTTCTTGCTGTTCGACATCGAAGCCGTTTTCCTTGTCCCGTGGGCGGTAGTCTTTCGCGGCGTGGTGCAGTCGGAAGCTTACGGACATTTGAAGTACGTTTTCTACGGCGAGATGATGGTCTTTATGGTGGTCCTCTTCGTCGGACTGGTTTACGTCTGGCGCAAGGGAATTCTCGAGTGGAACAGATGATTATGAAAGTTTGAGCTCGCCTTACGTCTATCAGATCTTATGGCTAACCTCCTTCTTGAGTGGATAATCAAGACCATCGTAATCCTATTCATACTAGTCACGGCAGTCGCCTACGTGACGCTCATGGAACGGAAGGTCATGAGCTGGATACAAATGCGTGTAGGGCCGAATCGAGTAGGGCCGTGGGGATTGTTGCAGCCTCTGGCCGATGGGCTGAAAATGATCTTTAAGGAAGACATCGTTCCGCTTCAAGCGAGTCGCTGGCTATACATACTCGCTCCGGCACTCTCGCTGATTCCGGCCTTGATGACCTTCATCGTGATTCCGTACGGCAGCGAGATCGATCTCTTTGGTCACCGCGTGGAACTGCACGTAACACGAATGAATGTCGGACTGCTGTACATACTCGCATTAACATCGGTCGGGGTATACGGCATCGTATTGGCAGGCTGGTCGTCGAACAACAAGTACTCGTTGATGGGAGGTTTGAGATCGAGCGCTCAGATGATCAGCTACGAGCTTGCACTGGGGCTGTCAATTGTCAGCGTGTTGCTGTACACCGGTTCGCTTGATCTGGTGGATATAGTTGATAAGCAGAGCGGCTGGCCCGGGCATATGGGATGGAACATATTTCGTTTCCCGCTGATGTTCGTGTTCATCATCTTCTACATCGCGTCGCTTGCCGAAACGAATCGCACTCCATTTGACTTGCCCGAAGCGGACTCGGAGCTAGTTGCCGGCTATCACACTGAATACTCGTCAATGAGTTTCGTGATGTTTCAGATGGCGGAGTATCTTAATCTGATAACCGCTTCTTCTATAGCGACGACGCTGTTTTTTGGCGGGTGGAACGGGCCGTTTGTTGGGAGCGCGAAGTGGCTCGGGCCAATCTATTTCACAGTTAAGGTTCTGGCCTTAATCTTCGTCGCCATGTGGATCCGCTATACCGTGCCGCGCTTCCGGTACGATCAACTGATGCGGTTTGGCTGGAAGGTTCTGCTGCCGGCGTCGATCGTCAATATCATCATTAGCGCGACCGTGATCTTGTTTCTGCGCTAGGCCACTGACATGCAAGCAGAAAAGGTTCTGTTCATAATCTTCGCCGTCATCGCGCTCGCGAGCGCGTTGAACATTCTGCTTCAGAGAAGCCCTCTCTATGGTGCGCTGTCGCTAATCGGAACGCTGCTGGCTCTTTCCGCACTCTACATGACAGTGCGAGCGCAGTTCATCGCCGCGGTCCAAATCGTCGTCTATGCGGGCGCGATAATGGTGCTGTTCGTGTTCGTCATAATGCTTTTGAACGTGCCGAAGGACCAGCCTCAGATAGAAAAGCAAAAGGGTCTGCGGTATCTGGCTGTACCTTTTGCGGGGCTGCTGATCGCCGAAATGTTTTTCGTGCTCCGGCCGATTCGTCTAAGCACACTCCCACCGATTCCAGCCGGAAATGCCGAGCAAGCTGTCGGCACAACCTGGAGCATAGGCACGGCGTTGTTCACGGATTACTTGCTTCCATTCGAGGTGACTTCGGTATTGATCTTGATGGCGGTTGTCGGAGCGATGGTGTTGGCGAGACGAGAGGGAGATTAGGAAGGAATGGGAATTGAGAATTGAAAATTGCAAAATGAAAATTGAAGATTGGCAGTGGATTGATGCTCTTTCAATTTTCAATTTTCATTTTCAATACTCGAACCGGGACCTCGCCCCCGGTCGTAGGAGACGCAATGGTTCCTCTATCGTGGTATCTGGGACTCTCAGCTCTGCTGTTCACAATTGGAGCGGTCGGGGTCTTCATCAAGCGCAACGCGATCACGATATTCTTGTGCATCGAGCTGATGTTGAACGCGGTCAACCTGACGCTGGTTTCGCTGTCCGGATTCTTTGGCGATGTCGGCGGTCAATTGTTCGTGTTCATCGTGATGACAGTTGCCGCAGCCGAAGCCGCCGTGGGCCTTGCTATCATCATTTCGATTTTCCGCAACCGCGAGTCCCTCAACGTCGATGAAGTGGATACGCTCAAGCTGTAAAAAGTGATGCGTGATGCGTGATGCGTGATGCGTGATGTTTTTTCCGGTCACGCATCATGAATGACGCATCACTTTAAGGATGCTTAGAGAATGTTAGTCGCGATAATCCTGGCCCCGCTTGTCGGTGCCGCAATCCTCGGCCTGTTCGGCAAGCGAATGGGCGAGCGCCTGATTGGCCTCATCGCCTGCTCTACGGTCGCCGTGTCGGCGATACTGTCTTTCTACGTCTTCTTCAAGCATCACGCAGAGTTGGAACAAGGACAGAAGTTCTACGACTATATGTTCACCTGGATCAGCGTTGGTTCGTTTCGCGCGGACGCCTCGTTGGTCCTAGACTCACTGTCGGCGATCTACATTCTGTTTATCACCTTCGTCGCTTTTTGGATTCACGTATTCGCGACCGGCTACATGCATGGGGACAAAGGCTACTGGCGATTCTTCGCGTACATGAATCTCTTCATGTTCTCGATGCTAACGTTGGTTCTTGCCGACAACTTCCTGATGATGTTCGTCGGATGGGAAGGCGTCGGACTCTGCTCGTACCTGCTGATCGGCTATTACTTCACAAAAGACTTTGCTAACGACGCTGCGAAGAAGGCGTTCGTCGTCAATCGCATCGGTGACTTCGGATTCGCGCTTGGAGTGATGCTGCTTTTCTCGAAGGCGGGAACCGTCTCCTACTTCGACGATCCTGCGCGAGGCATTCACGGTGCGTTCAACTGGGCCATGGCGCAAGGCGCGGACCCGCTCGCCTGGTCGGCGATCTTCGCCGGCGGCATAACGACGATCGCCGTTCTCCTGTTCGTTGGCGCAACCGGTAAGAGCGCACAGCTACCGCTCTATGTTTGGCTGCCTGACGCGATGGCCGGGCCGACGCCGGTAAGCGCCTTGATACACGCCGCGACGATGGTGACCGCAGGCGTTTACATGGTCTCACGCGCAAGCTCGATCTACATGAACGCTCCAACGGCGATGCTGATCATGGCGATCATCGGGGCGGCCACTGCGCTGTTCGCGGCGACGATCGGGCTGGCGCAGTGGGACATCAAGAAGGTGCTTGCTTATTCAACGATCTCACAACTCGGCTACATGTTTTTGGCGTGCGGAGTCGGAGCATTCGGCGCCGGCATCTTCCACGTGTTCACCCACGCATTCTTCAAGGCACTCCTCTTTCTGGGTTCCGGCTCGGTAATCCTCGGGATGCATCACGAGCAGGATATGAAGCGCATGGGTGGGCTGAAGAAATATATGCCCGTGACCTGCGCGACGATGCTCGTCGGGTGGTTGGCGATCTCGGGAGTGCCTCTACTGTCGGGGTTCTTCAGCAAGGATGAGATTCTGTTCAGTTCGTTCACAACCAAGGTGCTTCCGGGTTCGTGGCCCACGGTTTTGTGGGCCATCGGAGCGATATCAGCGCTCCTGACCGCGGTCTACATGACCCGGCTGATGGTGCTGACGTTCTGGGGAAGAGAAAGGTTCGGCTCCTCAGAATCGGCTCCAGCAGTCCATTCCGCGCCAGGAGATCATGAGCATCATTCGGCTTCTCCGCGAGAATCGCCCGCTTCGATGGTGATCCCTCTGGTTGTACTGGCGATCGGCGCGGCTCTCGCGGGATACGCCGGAGTGCCCGAGGGTCTTTCGGGCGGCCGAATCCCAAACTACTTCGAGAGACTCCTCGAACCGTCAATCTCGCATTCAGGGCAAACCGTTGGTGCCGCTAAAGTGGCAACCGAGCCGATACCGCCGGTTGCTCACGAGGCTGTGCTTCAGTCAGGACATGCTACGCCGGCTGAGAATCACGGCCTCGAATTGAAACTGACTCTGATCTCGTCAATCATTGCGATACTTGGAATTGGGCTTGGATGGGTTTGGTTCAATCGGAAGCCGCTTTGGGAACCGCCCAGTTTACTCGAACACAAATACTACGTCGACGAAGTGTACGACGCGGCCATTGTGCAGCCTATCAAGCAGAGTTCGACCAGCATACTCTGGAAGATCATCGACGTTCACATCATCGACGGTGGGGTGAATGGAGCCGGCTATCTTGCCAGCCTGCTCGGGGGCATATTGCGCCGGTTGCAGTCCGGACTGGCTCGTAGCTACGTCGCCGTTCTGGTCTTCGGCGCCTTGCTGTTAATTGGCTACTTCGCTATCAGGTAGCGCCGCCCTGAGTTGTGTATGGGCGGCACTCCGTGGCCGCCCCTCAGTCGCCTGATACACTCGCGCACGTTAACGGAGTGAGGGGCGGCCACGGAGGGCCGCTCATACAGGGTTTAGATGGGAGAACATATTCTTACAATCATAACTCTGCTGCCGCTTGTCGGCGCGATCGCGTTGCTCCTGATCGGGCGAGGCGCTAAACCCAACGAAGGTGTGCTCAAACGGACGGCACTTCTCTTCTCTCTCGCGACGTTCGTTGTCTCGCTCGCGCTGCCGATCGGTTTTAGCAAAGACGCCGGGCTTCAATTTGAAACCAATGTCGAATGGATCAACGCGTTCAACCTGGGAGTGCGCTATCACGTAGCGATTGACGGCTTGAGTTTATGGCTTGTGATTCTCACGACGTTTCTCGTTCCGCTCGCGCTCCTCTCGTCCTGGAATTCAATCCACAAGCGCCAGCGTGAGTTCCTGGTCTCGATGCTCGCTCTGGAAACGGGGATGCTCGGCGTCTTCGTCGCGATGGATATGTTCCTGTTCTACCTCTTCTGGGAAGTCATGCTCGTGCCGATGTACTTCCTGATCGGAGTGTGGGGCGGCGAGCGGCGCATTTACGCGGCAGTGAAGTTCGTGATCTACACGGTGGTCGGTTCCCTGCTGATGCTTGCCGGAATAATCGCGCTATATTACTACCACGGAAGCGCGACGCTGAATTACACGTTCGACATTGCGACGATCACGAACGATGTGACTACGGGTGCGCTGGCGTTGAACCCGACAACGCAAAGCTGGTTGTTCTGGGCGTTCGCGCTGGCGTTTCTGATCAAGGTCCCGCTCTTCCCTTTTCATACCTGGCTTCCGGACGCGCACGTGGAAGCTCCCACTGCAGGCTCGGTGATCCTCGCGGGTGTGTTGCTCAAGATGGGTACTTACGGCTTGATGCGATTCAATCTGCCGATCTTCCCCGACGCAGCACATCAGTGGGCCGTGCTGATCTCTTCACTAGCCGTAGTCGGAATCATCTACGGAGCGCTGGTCGCGATGGTTCAGCCCGATCTTAAGAAGCTGGTGGCTTATTCATCCGTGAGCCATCTCGGCTTCGTCGTGCTGGGTATCTTCTCATTCACGGATCAGGGCATGCAGGGCGCGTTGTATCAAATGCTCAACCACGGGGTCTCGACGGGCGCGCTGTTCATAATCGTCGGAATGATCTACGACCGGCGCCACACCCGGTTGATAGCTGAATTCGGCGGGCTGGCCAGCGTGATGCCAATCTTCTCGACTTTCTTCATGGTGGTGACGTTATCGTCAATAGCGTTGCCATTGCTCAACGGCTTTGTCGGCGAGTTCCTGATACTGCTCGGCACGTTCAACTCCACGTTGCTTCCGCACGCCAGGCTATTCGCATCGCTGGCTGCAATCGGGATGATTCTCTCGGCGGTTTACATGCTGTGGATGTATCAGAGAGTCGTATTCGGTGAAGTACGCAATCCCAGCAACCTGAAGCTCGCGGATTTGAACCTCAGAGAGAAGCTAGTGCTCGTGCCGTTTGCCTTCCTGGTTCTAGCGATGGGCGTCTATCCGAGCCTCTTCTTGTCGCGCACCGCCCAGACGATTCAATTAATCAAAGAACGCATCACCCCCACAGCCGAACTTGCAACAGAAGCAAGACGCAGCACCGTCGGTATCGAAGAACGCTAAATGGAAAGCCTTGGAATCAACTATCACGCGATCCTGCCTGAGACAATCACGGCCTCGGTCGCCGTGCTCATAATGATGATCGACGCCGTCGCGCGCAAGATCGAGCGCCGAGTTGCGGGCGCCATGTCGCTGTTGGGCTTGATCGCGGCCGCCGTGGCAGTTGTGAGTCTCTGGGGACGCAACGGGGAGACGTCTTTTAAGGGCATGATAATCACCGATGATTTCAGGCTCTTCTTCGCGATGATCTTTCTAGTGGTAACCTTTCTGACCGTCCTGATCTCGCTTCGCTGGGTAGAAGACGAATCGCTGCCCACCGGCGAGTACTTCGCGCTGCTTATGTTCGCAACGACGGGTATGCTTTTCATGTCGGCGGCGAACGACCTGGTGATGATTTTCCTCGGGCTCGAGATCACTTCGATATCGACTTATGTGTTGTGCGGCTATCGCCGGCACGACCTGCGCTCTAACGAGTCGGCGATGAAGTACTTCATCCTCGGTTCGTTCTCAACCGCGTTTCTCCTTTACGGAATCGCGTTCATTTATGGCGCCAGCTATAGTCCCGCCGCCCAGCCCGTGGCGACTACAAACCTGCAATTGATCAAGGAACGTATCGTCGCGGGTCAGCTCTTCTCGGACCAGATGCTGCTGGCGGGAGCGGCGATGATGATTGTCGGCTTTGGATTCAAAGTCGCTACCGCTCCATTCCACGTTTGGTCTCCGGATGTGTACGAGGGGGCGCCGACCCCGGTAACCGCGTTTCTCTCAACCGGTTCAAAGGCGGCCGCGTTTGCCGCGTTTTCGCGCGTGTTCATACTGACGTTCGCTGCTACATCCTTCGCGGTGAGCACTGGAGCCTTGCACACGTTGCAGTCAGCCATAACTAACGCTCTGGTAGTGATGGCGATATTGACGATGACGATTGGCAATCTGGCCGCCATTGTTCAGAGCAACATCAAGCGCATGCTCGCTTACTCATCGATCGCACACGCGGGCTACGCTCTGATCGGAGTAGTCGCAAATGATTGGCGAGCAGTCGCGTTTTACATGTTGAGCTATGTGCTAATAAACCTCGGCGCTTTTGGAATAATTCAGGTCATCGCCCGCCGCGGCGACAAGCGCGTTGAGATTTCCGACTACGCGGGAATCGGGTTTCAGTCGCTCGGGTTGGCAAGCGCGCTGTCGCTCTTTCTGCTGAGCCTGGCAGGCATCCCGCTCACGGGCGGATTCATGGCGAAACTGCTCATCTTCAAGTCGGCGTGGGCGGGAGGCTTTCACGCTCTGGTGGTGATTGCCGTCATCAACAGCGCGATCTCCTGGTACTACTATCTGCGCGTTATCGTTGCGATGTTCTTCGCCGAGCCTGCCGCCGGATTCAAGCGGCCCCCTGTAGCTCGCTCAATGGCGGCGGCGATAGCGCTGGCACTGCTTGGTACTCTCTATCTGGGTATTTTGCCCGGCCGAGTGCTGGATACGCTGGAGCGCGCGCGCGATCAGATGTCGCAGGCGCGAAAGTGAAACTGCGGTGGTGTTAGAGGCGACCCCTCAATTCACTCTCACCAGTAGGAAGCGTGGATGGTAGCTTTGAACCCAGCTGGTGAAGATAAAGAAGCTCACTGATGAAGACTGAAGCGAAAACCATCGAATCAATCGACGGCCATCTCTCGCGTCGTGTTCGCCCGGTGAAAGCCGAAGACATCGCTTCCGAGGTAGCTCAGCAACTCGGCGATCTCTGCATCACCTCCATCTACCGGGACAAGGTCCGCTCACAGAGAACGCGTCAGTACGAGCTGCGCGCGTCCGCAAAGAAATCGTCCGTCGATGTGCTTCACACTTTGCTTGGCATCGAGCTGAAGATTGGCAACCGCAGACTTCTCTGCCCCGATCTGGCGACTGCCAGATATTTGTCGGTGTTCGCCCGGCTCGGCTGCGAGGTGATCGCCGTTCCTTATGACATCACTCAGATATCGTTCATCGCCGACGAGCTTGAAGCGAGCTGGCATCGGATGATCCTTCTAATCGATCACTTGACTGACGGGCGCAGCGAACGCCTCCGGGCTATGGTTCGGCGCCGGATAATCGCCGACACTCGAGCTACCATCAGTTCACTGGGAGCCGGGTCCAGGTTCCCTGAGTTCAATGCGCCCACACGCCAACGCCCGAAGCGGTAGAGAGTATTAGTCCAGCTTTCATACATACCGCGCCCACCCGTCTTGACCATGACGGCCGCGTGGTGCAGCATTAAACCTTCACTCTCTAGCGGAAAAGGGCCTAATGTACGACGAAGACGTTGAAGAAGTCCGAGTGTTCACCCTGAGCGAAGCTCGCAATCTGATGCCACGGCTGCGCAAGTTGCTGGCGCGCGTCATAAGAGAGCGCGAAGCCCTTCTGGATATGCGTGTGGAAATCGATCTGGCGAGAGAAAAGGCTAGCGAAGGCGGCGGTGGCAGCCCGCTAGGTCCAACTTACCTTGCGCACCTGATCGCGTTCAGTGAAGGCATTCAGGAGATCGAATACCTCGGCGTACACGTCAAGGACTTCCGCACTGGCCTTGTAGATTTTCCCTACGACCGCGACGGCCGCATTGTGTATCTCTGCTGGAAACCCGACGAGGATGAGATAGGCTGGTGGCACGAGACCGACGGGGGATTCGGCGGCCGGCAGCCGCTCACCGATGAGTTTGAATGAGTCGAAGATGATCTCCTTTTAGCCGCCAAAAGCTACTGAACCACAAGTGGATTCGATCTCAGGCCATCCGGCGGATTCGCGGCGGTTACCACGTCCCCCGCACGAGTCTTCACTTTAGCGCGAAGGGTACTCGAGTCGACCACGGTCGTGCGGCGCGCGATGCCGTTAACTGCTACCACCGAACCTGCGATGAATCCGGAGCCGGAGACTTCCATCAGCTTTTTCGCCAGGCGAGTAACACCGCTAACGACTGGCGCACCCGCAGATGAGACCAGAGAGGCATTAAGCCGGTAGAACCCGGTGGAGTTGCTGTTGAATGAGCCAATGCCGATAACGTATCGGCCGGTGTATGGGAGAACAATATTGTAGCGCGGGTCGTCGCCGTCGTGCTGATCGTTGTAGAAGAACTCTGCTCCGCTTTCCGGGTCGATCAGATTGATCTCAGCGTCCAACCGTGAGCCGAGCACTTCCGCGTCTACGTCTACGATCAGAGTCTGACCCGCGAGGGCTGTGAAGCTATAGAAGTCCACATCGTCCGGCACGGTTATCTCGCCGAAAACCGTCTGTGGGAGATCGGGCAGCCTCTGAGCGCTGCGGTCATTCGGTTCCTGCTCGTCCACGTCGTTGCCACGAGTTATGTTCAGAATGTAATCGAACGACGGACCCCCGAGATCATCTCCATCTGCAACACCGACAATCAAGATCTGGTCGCGCGGCGACAGGAATCGAATCAACGGATCGTTGTTCTCACTACCGGCATCCGCATCAAGAAGTTGGCCCGACGAATCAAAGAGCGCGATGTCGGCAACCAGATCCGAGTTGCGCAGTCGCGCGGCGAAGGCCTCGATCGTGATTCGCTGTCCGGCTATCGCTTGGAACGCAAAGAAGTCAACATCGCGATCAACGCTTATTTCGCCGAAGACATTAACGGGCAAGGAGACTCCCTGCGCTACTTGATCATTAGGCTCGGTCTCGTTGATATCGCCCCCGCCTGTGCCGATACTTAGCAACTCCGGAGACGCTGCCGATCCACGTGCTTGCCCAAACGTGCTTACACGCGCCGCGTTGACGCGCTCACTCCTGCGATTCTTCTGCTGCGACGCGAGCGCTGAAACCGGGTGAAGTCTGTTGAAAGCGGTATCGCGCTCCATCTCGGCGATTGGCGTGTTCCTGCTATGTTGTTTTTCTTCTTGAGCAGGTCGAGTTATTTTGAGAGCGGGTTCTTGATCCTGCGCGGCAACGAAGCTTGCTGCTAGCAACAGCGCGGTAATTGTTGTGGTGGCGGCCCGTCTGAGGGATTGCATGGACATGGGACTCCTCCCCGAGTCCATCTGCTTACTCGCTCCCCAAGCACTCTGATGAAGCGAGAGCGCGTCGCGTGTGCCGCAGGGTGAGATTTTTTTGCCTGGCGATTTTGGATTACGCCGCAGCGGGAAGGACTATTTCAAAGACCGTACCGACTCCGATCTGGCTTTCAAATCGAATCTCTCCACCATGAAGCTGCACTGCACGAAACGCCTGAGCGAGGCCGATGCCCGTTCCGCCCTTCTTGGTCGTGTAGTAAAGATTGAATACGCGTTCCTGATCTTCGGCAGCGATGCCAATGCCACGGTCGGTTATGGTTATTCGCGCTGTACCGTCGGCGCCCTGAGATGTCGTCACTTTCAGCGGACCTCCCTCGGACATAGCCTGACAGCCGTTGATGATTATGTTCAGCAACGTTTGCTTCAACAGGTCGGCGTCCCCTTTTATCACTAGCGCGCCCGGATCGAGTTGCTTATTGATGGTGACGCCGCGCTCTTGCGCCTCGGTGGACGCCAGGGCGATAACCTGGCTCACAATCACATTCAAATCAATCGGCTGCAGGTGAACCTCAACCGGCCACGTGAAGTTGAGAAAGGTTTGCACGACTCGATCGAGACGTTTGATTTCAGAGTCGAGTATCTCGAGCTGAGGCCTTGGATCCGCTTGTCCCGACTCGAGCTTGGAACGAAGAATCTCGAGATGGATCACCATCGCGTTGAGCGGGTTCTTGACCTCGTGCGCGATGCCCGATGTGATGCGCCCGAGATCCGCCAATTTTTTCGAGAGATCCCATTGCGACTCGAGCTTTTTAAACGACTCGTAGTCCCGCATGCTGACCAGCGCACCCACGGGCTCCCCAGCGTCCTCGATGTACTGAACTGAAGCAAGCAGTTGTCGTGGACGTGGCGTGCCCGGAAGGTGCAGAGTCATTCGCGCTATCGACCTCCTCTCGGTGAAAGCGCGTTCGACCGTCGCGACCAGGGGATGATCAGCGCCGAGCGTCTCGTCGATCGGCAACCCGCTGAGATCAACATCGGTAAGCCCCAGCGTCTGCCCAGCGTCGGGGCTGGCAAGAATCACGCGGCCTTCACGGTTTATTAGAAGCAGGCGCTCTTCGAGGTGGCTTACAACCTGGCGCAAGCGGCCTCGCATTATTTCCAGCTCGCTTCGCTCACCTGCGAGGCGCTCGCCAAGTTGCCTGAGACGCGCGGTCACCCCGGTCACCATTTGGTCTTGCGGTAAATCGCCGATTGTCCCGGATTCGTCCGTGAGCCCCAATCGATCGATGCTGGTTGATATCGCTTCGAGCGGCCGCAGGAGCAAGTTCGCAGAGCCGATCGCGACGATGGCAGCTCCAACGATCGCCAACAGTCCGATGAATAAGTTCGTCGCCACCGGACGGAGCAATTCACGCCCAACAGCCGACGCCGACACGCCGATGTAAAGCGCGCCCGCAAAGGAACCCTCGCTCTCCAAACCCTCGTGATATTCGTAGATAGGGGGGCCCAGCAGCACGCGGGCTAGCTGAACGTACCCACTCTGATCAGCCAATTGGTTAAGGTTCGGGCGGCCGGTAGGCACGTCACCGATCAAGTATCGGTTGGCAGCCAACTCGTGCCGCCCCTCGGAATCGGTGATGATTTGCCCGCTAGCGTTGGTTAGATAGAGATAAGCGATTGTGTGCGAAGTAACGAGGGTGGATTCCATCAGCCCTCGCACGCCTGAGTGCTCGCTCGCCAGCGCCGTGTAGACATCAAGATGATCGACGGCGCTGTTGTGGGCAAGCTCCTGACGGACGGCATAGCCCATCTGGTCCGATACCTGACTGGCTTCTCTTGTGGTCCGGGTGATTATTACGGCCGTCAGATTAGCGATGTTAACCGCGGTGGTGACCACCACGACGAGCGCTACGAGCAGGGTTATCAGCGCAATCTGACGAGCGCGCACGCCCAGCTTGAGCCAGGGTGAACCGGCCGGTTGCCCGGTCACTCTTGCCTCCACTTCGGCGGCTTGCTGCAGCTGTTCCGGGGCGCTTACTGTCGTCGCCATGTCAGTACGAGATGCGTCAAGACGAAGGGTCCGTTCTTACACTTCCTCTTGTACCAGGCCGGCCTCTCTGTACGCCTTCAACTTGTTATGAAGTGTCTTGAGGCTGATGTGCAAAGTTTCAGCAGTTCTCGTCTTATTGTACCCGGTGCGAGCGAGTGTGCTGAGTATCACTCGGCGCTCAACTTCTTCAAGGGGCATGCCGATCGGTATCATCACGGCGTCGGCGGTGGGTGAGGTTTCCTGGCCGGTGATATGAAAAGGCAGATGGCGCTTTTCTATTTGTTCTCCTTCGCAAATCACGACTGCGCGTTCGATGACGTTGCGAAGCTCGCGAACGTTGCCGGGCCAATGGTAACCCAGCAGCGTCTCTACTGCCTCCGGCGATATGAGCCGCGCCGCCTTGTTGTGACGCCTGCTCAATTCATCGATCATGTGTTGAACCAGAAACGGTACGTCGTCGCGGTGATCGCGCAACGCCGGAAGCTGGATTGTAATTACGTTTAAACGGTAGAGCAAGTCTTCTCTTAGAGTGCCTTGCTGCACAGCCTTCACAGGGTCCTTATTGGTCGCGGCGATAACCCGCACATCGACGCTTGTCTCTTTAGTTGCGCCGAGCCGCCACACTTTCTTGTCTTCAAGCACGCGCAGGAGCTTCGCCTGAAGAAGAAACGGCATATCAGCGATCTCGTCAAGCAGCAGCGTGCCGTTGTTAGCCAGTTCGAAGCAGCCTATGCGCCGGTTGGCTGCGCCGGTGAATGCGCCCTTCTCGTGACCAAACAACTCTGACTCCATCAAGGTTTCAGGCACCGCTGCGCAGTTGATGGCAATAAAGGGCTGGTTAGCCCGCGGGCTGAGCTTGTGAATCGTGCGCGCTACCATTTCCTTGCCTGTGCCGGATTCGCCGGTGACCAGCACCGAGACCGCGCTTGGAGCCACTTGCTCTACAACGGTGTAAACCTCGCGCATGGCGTCGGATGCGCCAACCATATCGCCGAACGCGCCGTACTGGCGAAGCTGGCGGCGAAGCAGTTCGTTCTCACGACGAGCGCTGCTGTACTCGGCGGCCTTCCTCAGCACAAGCTGAAGCCTGCGCATTTCAATGGGTTTCTCGAAGTAGTAGAAAGCGCCTTCGTCTTTGACAGAGCGGATCGCCGCATCAACCGAGCCTTGTCCGGTCAGCAGAATTACAGACGTCTCGGGGTGCTCAGTTCTAAGATGAGCTAGCAGCTTGAAACCGTCCAGGTTGGGCATCACCACGTCGGTGATAACAACGAGAGGAGCGAAGCTCTCGACGCGTTCGACTGCTTCGCGGCCGTCTGCGGCAGTTTCAGTCACGTAGCCCCATCTGGCGACTACTTCGCTGAGGCCCTGCCGCGCGGGTTCCTCATCGTCGACTATGAGCACGCGCTGGTCGGACATGCTAAAAAGTCTAGCACACAAGCTGAGAGGTATGGCACGGGCAAAGAATCCGCTGACGCGGTAGCGCTCCGATTCCGCCTCCCCCTGCTGGCGGAGGCACCGGATCGCTGTGATATTCAGCTATCAACTGACCGCCAGCATTATACACGTAGACGGTCGTCCGCATGTTGTCGATCTTTTTCACTCGACGACCATCTCCGTCATAAAAGTATTGCCCCGCTGTCGCGTTGAAGGTCTTCTGGCGATTCTCCGCGTCGTAGGTAAACGTTCAAAGCTCCCGCGAAGCAAGCAACAGAAGATCGCCGCTGTCGCCGAAGCCTTCATCGTCGCTCAAAAGACGCCAACCGATGAAGCGCGCTTTCTCTTAGCTGCACAGATCAGGCAGGCAAGAAGAGCTTCGGAGCTCGCCTCGTAGATCGAAGCTTGTTGGTTGCGAGGTGAGTAGTCTAAGCGGAAGGGTCATCCGATAACGCGGCATTATGTTCATCGAGGCCAGCGCGCGTGCCACTAAAAAGCAGTGGCACTTGCGCTGCACGACAACATAATGCGCGTTATAGAGACGCCCCGATATCTTCCTCGCGTTTGCGGCGGAAACTACACGGCCGCCGCGCGCTCCGGTGCGTTCCCCCCCTGCGCACCACTTCTCCAAATTGACAGTCTTCATCCCTGCCCGAAGGGCCTTCGAGCACCGATGGAAGGTTGCTCATAATCTCTTACGTCTCAGCCAGACGAACCAAGCCAACATCCCGGCCATCATAACCACTGACCATGGAACTAGTCGCTCAAGCTCATAGTCCAAGAATGAACCCAGATACAGCGCACGCAGGCTATCAGTTGGGGAACGCACCCAAGTCCACCAAGAAGCTCCGAGTTCGGCTAACAATGCCAAGGCAAGAAGGACCAAGAATTTCATGCGCGGCTCCTGATCAATTCCACCAGATCTTGGCAGCCCTCAATTCCCTTGTAGATGTATGGCTCACTGGCGGCCCTAACTTAAAACCTGGGGATGATCTAGTTTCTAAGCTATTACCGTTTCCGTAGTACTGCCGACCCTCATTCCGATGGCTTCTGATGCCTCCGCTCAGCGCCCAGCCATAGTCATCTTGAACTGCCATTGGATAGACGCTTTGACCGGTTGTAGAAATGTTACCGCCATTATGCCGATCATCTACGCCTAAGAGGTGGGTAAACTCGTGTGCAGCTACTCCACCTTGCACGATCCTCGAAAACCTCCAAACGCCAGTATCCGGCGCGGAGCCGCGGGAGAGAAGTCCTCTGGCATCCACAAAACTACTCGCCTCGCCCGGTTTCGCATCAATCTTACTTATCCCTATGACATTTTGGGCACCAGACTTTGTTGCGTCGTTCTCGCTACCATAGACCTGAACGTCAATCTTCGTGCCCACCGTGTAAGTAATCCCGTCTTGCTTATAGGTGCCTGACCAAGCGCTTTGGATCGAGCTTTGTATGGCTGCCGCTGCTTGGTTCAGCTGCTGCTGAGTGAAATTACTATTGCCCTGAGAGTAGATGGCGATGCTTGCGGTTATTGTGATCGTTCCTGTCTTTTTTTCTTCATCGGTTACAATGTTAACCGTTGCCTTCTCGCCTCCCTGGTCGACAAGCCTTAGAGGGTTGTTGCGGACGTAGGCATACTTGTTCCAACTTTGCGGGTCTACAACTTGTGAGTCTTTCCAGAAGGCATCTGGGCCTGTAAATCGTCCCTGCGCACTCGAGTAGTATCTAGCTCCGAAGTAATCCAACCCCGATTCGTTGTCTCTTTCTTTTTGGGTGAACTTCTGGTTCGTCGAATCTGCACCGCTGTAACCCATCCCGACGGTCCGACCGCCAATCCCAGACCCGAGTTCCTCACCAAAAGGCAAGTAGTCGTATCGAGCCTTCACACTTCCATCCGCTTTCGTCACCACCCGCGTGCTTCCCAGATGATCACTTGTCAAATAGCTCGTGCCGCCTCCGCCTGCTGCCGGAGGCACCGGGTCGCTGTGATATTCAGCTATCAACTGACCTCCGGCATTATACACGAAGACAGTCGTTACTGTTCCATTGGTGTCGATCTTCTTCACTCGACGCCCGTCGCCGTCATAGAAGTACTGCCCGGCGGTCGCGTTGAATTTCGTCTGGCGATTCTCGCCGTCGTACTCAAAAGTGCGGCCTTGTAAGTCGCTGGTCTGATTCCCGGCGGTGTCATACCCGCTAGCAAACAGTCGATTGTTCGCAGTGTTGAATGCGCCCGATGCGGTAGGCGTCAACGAACTCAGCGTGTACCCGGTAGACGCGCTGACCCACCGATTGCCCCAGCGGTCATATCCGTAGGTCTGCGACCAGTTCGTTCCGCTGCTTTCGTTCGCGGTCTTCAATCGGTTCAATTCGTCGTAGGTGTAACTCTGAGTCACGTCAAGCGATCCCGCTACGATGCGCTGAGTCTGAACGTTGCCGTTGTTGTTGGTCGAGCCATAGGTGTAGTCGAGGCGCAAAGTGCTCGAATCTGCGCTCGAAGTGCCAAGCCCGATCTGCTCAGGCTGCAACCTCGAGTTGTAATTGGTATGCTCCCACTTGCTGTTGCCCAGCTTCATCACCGAGACTGCTCCGTGCGCGGCGTACTGAATTCGATTGGTCACGTCGCTGGGCGCAGCGCCCACCCAGTAGGCTGCTGTAGCCTGATTCTTCACGCCGGCGATTCGCGCCGCTGAGTCGTATTCGGTGACCACGACCCGGCCGCTCGGGTAAGTCTCGGAAGTCGCGGCTCCAGCGAGGTTGTACTGATAGCTCATCGCATAGTTCTGACCGTCGGTCGATTGCGTACCGGTCACGACACGTCCCATGACGTCGTAGCTCCCGTAGCTGTAGCTCGAGACCGAAGAACTGACCGATGTGAGCCTCCCCTTGCCGTTTAGTCCCGCTCCCAGCGTGTCATACACATAAGTCACTGCCGGAGTCGAAGGCCCCGGCTGGGTGCCTGAGTAAGTCCGAGTCACGACCCGGTTAAACCCGTCATAGGCGAACGTCGTTACCACTCCTCGCGCGTCGGTCTTTGTTTTCAGATTTCCGTTGTCGTCGTAGGTGTAACTGATCGTCCCGCTCTCCGGATTTGTTGCTTGTTTCAATCTGGACAATCCGTCGTAGATGAACGAGCGGGTCTGGCTGCCCTGTGCGACCTGGGTTAGGTTCCCGCGCGAGTCATAGGTGTAACTGGTCGGCTGAGTGGGAGCCGTCACCGACCCCAGGCTGCCGAAGCTGTCAGGCTCGTCGACCCGGATGAGTCTTCCGAGCCCGTCTGTTATGCTGCGCCGCGTTTTACTTGCCTGATCGGTTACCGTGGTTGCGTGAGCGTTGTAGCTGGTGGTGACAGTTCCGGTCAACGTCCCACTAGGGTATCTCCCGCTAAAGGTTTCCACGGTCAAGACTCTGCCGAGGTCGTCTTTGGTTGCGCGAGTCCACCCGTCGGTGCTGGTGGATGATGCGCGCATTGGGTTAGTCGTGATGGTGATCTTACCCATCTGCTGATACACGGTATCGGCGAAGATCGTGTAGCTCACCCCGTCTTCGCTCGATTCTGTCTTGGTTGGTCTTCCGAGTTGATCAGCCGAACTGCGACTCCTGAGCTTCGCGTCAAACTGGCCGTTGAGATCGGACCACACTTCGAGCTGGCGGGCGTTGTCGAAGTATCGAGTAGCCGTCTTACGGCCTTGAGGGTCAGTTACAACGCCCGGCCGCCCAAACGGATCGACTGTTAAGAGTAGCTGATTTGTATAGTCGCTGGACGTGCTCCTGCCGTTTGGGTCGGTGACGATCGTGACCAGTCCGGTCCAGAAGTCATATGCTGTTTGGGTGGTCAGCTCATCGCCAGAAATCTGATTGTTCGGATCGACCACTACGCTGCTGGGGAGAGCTTTGGTCGCGTCGTAGAAGAACTGAGTAAGATTCAGGTTCGGATCAGTTGTAGATGTTAGATTGGCGGTGTTCGGGTCGTAGGTATGAGTCGCCTGTATCCACTTAGTCCCCTCCGAGCGCCGCTCTTTGGTAAGATTGCCGCCGCTTGGCGCAGTGTTGAGGTCAAGACTGCCATCGTAATAGAACTCCGACTGGCTTGCTCCAGTCACCGAAGTCTGCAAAGCACTGAGTATCCGCGGAGTGGCGCTGGCAGTCAGCCGTTTGGCGTAAATATTTGCTGAAGTCCCTGTGTCAGCCGGATTGTAATAGGTGTTGGTCGTTGTTCGCAGCGCGACCGCGCCCGGTGGCAACCCCACCGGAATACCCTGCAAGTCTCGGGTTATCGTAACCTGGGTGAGATCCACAAAGTCATACTCGGTGGCCGACTTGAGGTTGCCGTTGAAGTCGTACTGCATAGCCTTCGTGGACATCTTCAGCGGAGTTCCGCTTTGATCGAGCAACGTCGTGTATTCGAAGTCCACCAGCGGATTGAAGGCAGCCGCCTCCATCGCGCCCGTCGCCTGGGCAGGCGATCCGGGGTTCGTGCCGAATGAATTGTGGATCCAGTGCCGTTCGGTGATCACCTTGTTCGATTGATTCGTTCGGTAAACCAGCCCGCCCTTTCCATCCAGCCCGCCGTAAAGATGCTGAGCCCACAGCGCGCGTGGATAGTAGTTTTGACTGACCGATCCTTCTGGACCTGAGACCGAGGAGCCGGAGGTATTGATCGAGTAGTTCCAGACGTCAGAAATCCCGTCATGGGTGACGGTCTTTCGTACGATTCGATCCGCCGCCGCGTCGTTTGCATCTTGAAGCGGACCCGTCGGAAGCCCGTTAATGTCGATGTCTAGCAGATACGAATACTCCACTCTGGCGCCCGTGGGCAGGGTGACGCTGCTGAGTGAGCCGAAACCCCTGGACGCGCTGGTTACCTGTATAGGAGGGTTTTGGGTGCAATCAAGCCGGTATGTATAGTTTACGGTGACGGTGGAATCGGAGCTATATGTGAAGATAAATTTGCGTTGTGGCTGGCCTGGTTCGGTTTGCGGCAACACAATAGAATCCAGTACCCCGAAACTGGAATCAGCGGGCAATGATGCAGCATCCGGGCAAATCGCGTCGCCGATCAGATAGGCTTGTCCAATCACCGCGGAGTTTCTGAAGACTATGTCCATGGTGGCCCATCCACCAAAGACAGTCTGATATTTGACGTGGCCGATTGGGCTGTTGGGGTTACTGGCGTCGTACACGGACTGAATCTCGCGTCCCGTTTGATGGTCTACGTGGTGAGTGGTAAAGACTCCTGGGAGGTCCTCCGTTGCAAAGACGTTAATCCGGTTGCCCTTACCATCTCGCATCTTCCGCAAACCATTGTTTTGCGCGACGCTCGATCCGTCGGGCATGTAGATGATCCAGCTTGTTGCAATATTTCCCAGCGATATCGGATCTATAGTCGCCAGAGATAGCTCCCATCGTAGGAGTAATACCGCAACGTAGTGGTTTTGTTGCCCGGGTAGTCCGTATAGTAGCCCCTGAGATTCGGGTGGTTTCCGAACGGGTCCGTGTAAGGCGAAAAATCGAGCGGCCTGAGCTCGTGCTGCGCCCCATCCGGGCTGGTCAGAATACACTTCACGAACGTGTGCGAGGTAAGGAACTCGTTCTCGGGATCGTTCGGAAGAGGCTGCCACTCGAAGTCATCGCTGGCGTTGAAGAAGACGATGCTGTATCCGCCGTCGATCAGCCACCCGCCGTTGAAGTCGGACAGCTGCATCTCGTTTGTCTGGTACGCACTCGCGGGGTTTAGAGGATCCGGGAGAACTTGTTTTCTCTTAACATCCCACAACTTGCTGTTGTACACCGCGCGGATTGAGTCCGTGAGCTTGCCGCCCGCGATCGGAGGTAGCGATGCAAGGGGAATGGAAAGGCTGACGTTTCCATTGGTCATGTTGACGTTCTCGATGTCCGAGATCGAATAGGAACCACCTGGGTTGATTCCGCGATCGGGACGCGCCGGGGCTGTCTGGGCGGCAGCGCCTGCGTTGAGCGCGACTAGGACTGGCAGGATTAGAGCAAGCTGGAGGCTCACTCGAAGCGCCGATCGCTGGATTCTGATTGCTGTGTGGCCGGCCTTGGTTTTGGGATCAAAGTTCGCTCGCATACCGCTCTCCTATTAGATCGCTATTGCAAAATGCCGTACTCGCGCCGGTGCGCTCCCTGTCAGTTCTTCGCTTTGGTTACCGCGGTCGAAAGGACGAGTTCCATAATCACCTGCTGGTCGAGAGTCCAGGTTGTTCGCAATGGAAGCATCTCGCCGCCCAGATTGACCCAATCGGCAAATTCGACGGCTATTGCGCCCGATTGATCTCGAGATAACGTCCTGTCTATTAAGCCGGTGGCGTTGTTGATGTAGTAAAGTCGCGAGGCGCTCTCGGGCTTGTTCCGACGGTCGTTTGGCTCAGTCACCTGAATGACGTCCCATATGGGTCCCTGGTAATCGTCGGAGCCGCCGGCCTCGGCTGGCCTAACTGCCCTCGCCGCCGAGTAATATGCGGCGCCCCTGAGTTGAGCAAGAACAAACTGCTCCGGGCTGTCGAGGGCTACTCTCTCGATTAGCGACCGCTCGATCCCGGTTGCGCTCTTTCCTTGAGATTGAGATCCGTCATCGGCATTCCACGCATACTTGAGCGGCCCGCCATCCAACCCGATTGATACTCGCTCGCCGTCATCATCTCTTGTTCTGACGATGACGATTGCGTGACGCTCCGCGCCGATGGTTAGGGCGCCGGCAGACTCCGAGATTTCGCGGCCGGACTCCTGGAAACGGCGGCCCAGCTTCCTTCGCATGCGGTCGGCTGCGGGCTGTAGACCAAGACGATCGTAGTATCGCACCTTTCGCGTGCGGCCTTGTTGCCTACCTGAGAGCAAAGCGGAGGTTGGCTTAGTGGTGATCACATCTCTTACAGTGGAGTAATTGTATGTGCGAGCCGCTACAACCATCACCACGCCGCCGGTCAGCAAGCAGGCAATCAACGCTAGCCGGCGACCCGGCGACTTCCCGATCTTCGTGAGCGCCAAACGGCTCGCTTTCATCGCGTTCAAATGCGGGTGTCTCATCCCTTCCTCCTTTGTCTGCTCTCAGAAAGGACCCTGCCTCGATCATGTTTCTCGTCTCGATCCTGCTCCTCGCTCGCAAGGCCCGTTTCCACGAATTGCCGTGATCAACTCTACTCTCCACACCAAGCCAGCACGTCGCGTCGACTAAACCCGGATTACTGCAAACTGAGCAGCACCAGAATCTCGCCTACGCCTTTATCGAGCGGCTCCAGCGCCTTGCCGATCAGAGTCCCGGGGCGGTGTATCGGAGTGCCGCCCAAATCGAGCGGCAGTGAGCGCATCGCGCTTCCTTCTTTGTCGCTGGTGACAAGAAGGTCTCCCACTCGAATCGGAGCGTTGGTGGCATCGACCTTGACTCTGACACGTCCGGTGGTGGCGACCATGACTTTGCCTTCGCCGCGCTCTCCCAGTAACACGCCTGGCTTGGCAGATACGACTCCAGCCACGTGCGTGTCGTATGCGTGAGCAGAAGGAAGCACGTGGTTGGACTGATCGATGTCGAGGACGACAACGGTCCCGGCAGCGATAGCGCGGCTGGCGGGCACCCATTCAGCGACGTCTTGATACTTAGCGGCGATGTTGCCGGTGACCGCCACATTACCATCGACCGTTAGATCAGCCGTTATCTTTGCACTGCCGGCAACGTGAAGCGTGGTGGTAGGTGAGGTTGTGCCGATGCCGACCTTCCCATCGTTCTTGATGTAAAGACGGCTCGTGCCTGGGCCAAAGGGATCCCCCAGGCGAGCATTCGATTGCAAGATGCTGAAGTCGCCGTACACTACAGTATCGGGCCGGAATGTCCAGTTACGTGAACCGGTATTGCCATTCGTACTCCACAAATCCAATCTCGAAACAAAGGGACCAGTTACCCTGATACCGTCTTCTTCGATGGTGCCACTAGGACTGACTATGTCCAGTACGCGCCCGGGGGTTGGCGTCCCTATGCCGATGCGGTTTGAGGACTCGGCAATCACTGAATCACCGATCGCAGCGGTGGCTGTCCATTTTGGTATCTTGTTTATTGTGCCTCCGGGGGTGGTGACGGTGCTCTGAGCCGGAGCCTCACTTGTCTGACATAAGACAAATGCAAGCACTATCAAGCCAACTGCCCACATAGGACGCTGTAAACGTTCTGGTCGACTGATGCTGTTCATCATTTCTGATCTCCTTTTCACAGCTGCTGAAATCCCAATCATTCCGGGAATCCACGACAGCAAGGACTAGGTTTGCCTTCTCTCTCATTTCACCTTGTCGCGCACGGCTTGTAGGTGAGTTGCGTAAACAGTGAGTCCTTGCGCTATTGCGGGATCATTTGAAATCTGTGAAAGCGCTAGCAATGACAAGGCCTCGTTAAGCTTGGTCCTTAACTCGCTAAAGTGTATGGCTTTGACCTGATCCAGGGGATTCGTCCAAGTAGCCGCACCGATGTTGGCTGTGACACGGACCGCATCCACCGCCTGTCGCAGTTGTGTTACGTTTTGGGCTCTAATAATCGTCAACTGGCTTTGGAGTGGATCACCCTCGAAGATAATGGTAGTCGCCATATCGATGTTGCTATACGCGGAGGGGCAAATGCCGGCCGCATCGGCAGCCCTGACGCGATAGAGATATGCCGTGCTCGCAACCAAGCCGTTGTCAGGGAAGCTGTTGGTCGTCGGGTTTGGACTTAAAGGGCTCCACGCATCGCTAATGTTTGCCCGCCGCTCAACCTCATAGTGGTCAGCGCCCTGGGACGCGGACCAAGTTAGCAGAACTGATGTTGTTGCCTGCGCCGTAGCAACTAGAGAGTTGCCTGGCGAGGGAGGAGGACTCCCACAACCGCTACTCCCGACCGGCTCTTCTGTAGCGACAAGTCTCCCGCCAGCGTAGACGTACTCCTTTGAAGGGCTGTTTGAGTTGAAACTGGCGGTCGACACTGTTCGCCCTTTCCCACCTTTCTGCCTGAAGATCGAGCCGAGGGCGCCGGAAGATGCCAGCATCGTCCATGCTGCGAACAAACTCAGAACAATGCCAAATGCAATAACAACTTGAACCCTGCGACGGATCAGAAACCCCCAAGGTCTCTGGCTACCAAGCTTCATTCTCGATATCGTCCTGGGCATCGGCTCTCCTTTCTACAAGCACACTCCCGTTCGCTACGCCAACCCTTCGTCCGAGAGCTTGGCACTCCGCTATAAGCAGCCGTAGATTGCCGACCTTTGCCGCAATCTTCGGCCCTCATATGTATATACAGACGAGCCGAGAAAAATTGCGCGTTGTGGAAAAAATAATTTCCGAGTTCTTCTTGAGCCCACATGCTTTTCGATTACCAAACACACCTGAGTCGAATCTTTCCGGCTGCGAGTCGATGCCGCCGTGGGAAGCATACCCAATAGGCTTGCGCGGCGAGGCCAGACAGTGTCACTGCGCGGCCGCTTGACATTATCTACTCCCCACCTGGTCAGAATTTGATGATCTTTGGGGGAGCGGGGCTCATAGCTAGCCTTACTTCCTCGACGGAACCGATATCTGCGGACTGTCGCGGCACCACAGTCGACTGCAAGACTAAGCGGCGCCGATCATACAATCGCGGCGTAACGACGTCAACAAAAAAACACAGCAGACAACAAATAAAATACAACACGTAAAGCACCACCAAGGAGTCACGAGTCTAAAAAGTGTTCAGTACCAGAGCCACGGTAGTGGGACTTTCATGGTTGTATGGAGCCTTTTCCGTAATTCATGGCTAAGCTAAAAGGCAGAAAGGCACGACTACGCTAAGGACCACATTATCTACATCTTTGAGATAATGTCTGAAAGAAGCCAGCTGAAGGGAAGGGGATATCGTTGACCTTATTCGGCAAGTTATATCACGCAGGGCAGACTCTTTGACAACAAGGTTCTCACGCCTTTCGTGGAAACACCTATCATTCGTCCACCGACCACCGCTCGATGAGCACATCCATTTGTCCGCCGCAGACCATGCCTTCCGCGTCTTCATATTCGTCGTTCAGGTTGAAGTGATAGATGTCGGTCTTTCCGGTGCGCAGCACTTCGCGCGCTTCGGCCCAGATATCCGCTTCAACACACCCGCCGCCCACCGTTCCGATGAATGAGCCGTCGTCAAATATCACTATCTTCGCGCCGACCTGTTGAGGCGTTGATCCGCGCGTCTTTACCACGGTCGCCATCGCCGCGCGCTCACCTTGCTCAAGCCGTCGTTTCATTTCGAGGTAGATCTCTCCGGCGCTCAGCGAGCGTCCGGGAAGAGTATTGATATGGTCAGTCTCGGACATGGTTAAGATTCCTGAGCTTTGATTTGATTATAGTTGTAACGCATATCAGCCGAGAAGGCGAGGAAGTCCGAAGCGTGATTCGTGATGCGTGGCCGGTGAGGCATGATTCGACGACGGCACGTCCTGGCCTCGCGAGCTATTGCTCCACCAATAACCGAAGCGTTTCTCAATTAGAATTCTTGGTGCAATGATGTCGCAATTATAGTAGAATACCGCGCGATGGGGTGGCACACATCACCTCAGCCGCGATTGGTTGCGACAGCCATTGAGTAAGAGCTATTCGAACAGGGCTTAGAATGCGCCTGGGAGGTTATGCCCGCAATCTAGCCCACAAGAAGAAAGCAAGCGCCAGCATAAGCGCGCCTGAGCCGAAGTCAAGGCCAGAGAACGCTCCGCGTCTTGGAGTAGCGCCCTGATTCAAAGAACCATTGGCTTTATCCGACACCGGCTTGGCGCTTTGACCACCAGGCTCTTCACCGGGGTCGCAGATGCAACCCGGTGCGCCGCATTCGCACCAAGAACCTGCGATTGTGTGACCGGCCAGCGCAACGGTAGCAAACGGGGCTGAACTTATTAGCTGGTCATTTTGAGAAGGCGAAAACAGAGGCGGAACAGCAAGCATGCAGAGCGCCGCAAAAACAAGTCGTTTTCTCATAGATCTCTCCTCTAGCTTGGGGTTCTCTGACTCTGAAAGCGGAGTCAGCCTGGATGGTTTGCTTCAGCATATAGTCGTCACCCGATTGGCTCGCGCTGCCAATTCACGGCAGGCATTTAATGAGCTTACCTACAGATTGATTCCACTCGCAGAGCATGCCTTCAGTCTGCGAGATGCGAACGCGCTTCAGGGCGTGAGCCAGATATTGATGAATCTGCCCATAGCTGATGCAAGGCAGATAGGTCAGTATTATCAAGCGCTCGCCATCAGTCGAAACACGCGAACCGATGAAGCTCTGTCACTGCTGGAGGCGGTTGCAGAGAATGCGCCGCGTGCTTATAGGGCGCGAGCCATTCAGACATTGGGCTCGATTTATCATCGGCAGGGCCGCCTCGATGAAGCACTGCGGCTTTATCCCAAAGCAATGCAGGCAGCGTCCTCTGAGAATAAGTGCGACTTGCTAACCATGCTTCTCGCTTATTTGGAAATAGCCTGCATCAAGAGCAAAAGGGGCGATCACCGCGAAGCCTTAGCCGATTACGAACACCTCTCGCCACTCGTGCGGCTCGTAGCCAAACAGAACCCCTTATATTTCTACTTCTACCACAACGAGTTGGCAGTTGAGTTCGCGGAATTAGGCCGCATCGCGGAAGCACAAGCTGCCTGCGCGATCGCTCTGGCTTCTCCGTTTGCCCCAGCTTATCCCGAATGGAGCGAAACCCGCGATGAGATTGCAGCCAAACGCGTCAATGCTACGTCTTCGGTTGTCGCAATCAATCGCGCGCCGCAAGCAGAACCTTCACGCGATATTGAACCGGAACTTAAGCCAGTGCCGTCTAAGCCGGTAGCCTTCAGTCGGCATGTACTCAAACCAGGTTCTTTTCAAAGATCAACAATCCCGATTGCCGCATCGAGGGCGATCGCCAACATTGGAATAAGAAGCATCCTTGACCGCGTGCTCAGATGCATCGCGCCTCGCGCGCCTCCTCCACTCTTCTGAAACGAGCCGCAAATATTCAATCAAATTCAAATCGGGGGTAGGCCGCCACCGCTAAATGACGACCTACTCCCCAATACACGCACGGGGGTGCATAAGTAGTGGTGTGCTCAAACACCCCGGTGTGGCTAAAGGAACGGCCATGAGTATAGCAAGAAAAGGAAGGAAAAGCGCAAGTAGTAAATCGCTGAACCGGAACTATCCTAAGGGCTTGGTTCTTCCTGAACGCGAAATCCGAGACCTTGCTGGAAACCTGCGAATACGCGAGGCTCAACGGGCGGCGATGTGCTTACTAATCGTTGATAAAGCGGCCAGGGCTATTAGCGAGGACAAGACAGAAAGTGGCGAAGTGAATTTGCGCCTCATCAAGGAGATGGCCGACGAAGAAAAGTGCAGGCAGATTCGGCGCATAATCAGGGCGATCATCGCCGCCATCGAGCACGGCGCTGACGGCGTGTACGCGGCCCGTCTGACGATCACTCGCTTTATCGAGTTGGCTTTTGAAAATCAGCCTGATCCGAACCGGGCTGAAGGTCCGTACAACAATAAGCTCCGCAAGATCAGGCGAGCGGCGTAAAGCAGCACGTCGGGTTAGTTGAAACAAAGGTTTGAGACCGTGACCCAGTCCCACAAGCCGCGTTGGCAGGAAAACCATGGAACGTTTGCTGCGAAATAAGGTGATCGCTAAAAGGTATGTGCTCGACACCGATCACATCAGCGCGCTGGAATAGTGCGAATAGCGTTTAGACTCTCATTGATCCCTTGCTGCGCGACGCTGAAGCCGGGTTCCAGGATGAGCGCCTGTTTGAATGATTCAATCGCCTGCTCGTGACGGCCATTCGCCGCAAGATAACGCCCTCGGTTATAGAGCATGGTCACGTACACCGGCAGCACCTTCAGCTTGACCACGTCGTCGTCTTCGAACTTGATCGTTCCATCGGTCAGGCCTCGTGTGATCAGTCTCGGATCAACGGGCTGCGAGAACCCGCGATCAGGTGCCACCTGGAAAACGAGACCTTGCGGAATAAACTCGTACGAGGCCGCAAGCGACTTGGTCAACTCCGAGTCCGTCCCCTCGCGGTTTGCGGCGATGTCCAGAGTGACATAGACCGGCGCGGCTCGAATCTGATTTGCAACGAACGCAAGAATCATTTCGTAGAATCGGGAATTAATTTGCTGATTGAGCATTAGATCGCGCTGGTAAAGGTTCGGGTCACGCTCCCAGTGCCGAAGGTGTTCCAAAAAGGCCTCGACCTTATCGCGGGCCTGCTCGATCATCTCCGGATAAGCGCGAGTGAGATAGTCAAAGTACCACGAGCGCCGGAGTTGATTAATATCGATGATTACAGCGTCATCACGGCGGTCCTCGACTTCGCGAAAGTACAACATCGGTGAGTAGACCTGCCAATCCCGCGTGAGCAACATACCACCTGGCCCAATCGTGGAGAGAATATTGTCGACATAGTCTTGCGCGATGAAGTATCGATTTCGGTTGTCATAAGGCAGGTTTGCCGGAAGGGCGACAATCGGAACAAGCAACACAAGCGTAGCCGCGATGGGTCGCGCGGCTTTCACACCAGGGCGCGCCGATATCACCTTGTCGATGAACCACTCTGCTCCAAAGCCTGCGGCGATCGTCGCGGCGATGAAGGCCGGCAAATAGTACGCGTCTTTGTCCTCAGCGATGTCGTAGCCTAGCGAATAAATAAGATCCGCGGCGACGACCAACGTCAGAAACCAGAACATCGCTTTCTCTCGGCGAAACACTCTGATCAACCCTCCGATCACGAGGACCGGGGCCGCTGGCATCCACCACGGACCGAACTCCCGCGCCGCGAGTTTTATGAAATCACTGAATTGGCTTGCCAGCGTGTTCAGCGAGAAAGAGAAGAAGACCTGATATTGTCTTCCGGTCACGTGCCACCACCATCGCTCCAAGGTCCGCGGGTCTCCCCAGTTCATTACCGGCGACCTCGAAGCCGCAAGCGGAAGGTAGGCGTACACCGCCAACAGTCCCGCAAACGCAAACAGCCCGGCATAGAGCAGCCGCCTGCTCGTGAAGAACCTTACACCTTCGGTTGCGAATACCAGCGCGGCGAACGCAGGCAACATCAGGCCTACCGTGACGTGATGCACCCCGAGCGCGAGCCCAAAAAAGAACGCGGCGGCATAGAGCGGCTTGTCTCTCAGAGAAGCGCGAGCCCGTCCATCAAGATCCTGCCTATTCGCCCGCTGCTCGATGATTCTCCGCCGCCAGCGAAACATCAGGAGAAAGACGACAAGTATCAGCAGCGAGTTGAGTGTGTAGACCTCGGCTATCGTTGCGTACCCCCAGAGCGTCCGCGAGAAGGCCAACAACAGTCCAGACGTTAAACACGAAACGACCAACACTAGAGGGCTTTGGCCGGCCGACTCATTCTGCTGTTGTGCGTATGCTGCAGTCTGCTTCGCTTTCTTGCCCCGGCCTGCTTTCTTTCGGGCCTGGTTTGCCAGAACCGACAACCGTGGGGTCGTCATTGCTTCAATCACAACGAGCGTCACAACCGCTGAAGCCAGCGCCGCAAACAGCGCCGATGCGAAGTTCACCCTCACGGCCACACTGCCAATCGGAACCAAGGTCGCCAGATGAGCCAGCAGAATATAAAGCGGAAAGCCGGGCGGGTGAGCTACGCCGAGAGAGTGCGCCGCTACTATCAGCTCACCACTGTCAACCAATGTCACCGTTGGGGCGAGAGTGCAAACATACAGAACGAGCGATGCGACGAAGACCAGGGGCGCGCACGCTGTTTGGACTTTCACAGGGTGACGCGCATAGACAGTGCCGGTGGCAGCGGTCATCGCTTCGCGCTCACTTTCTTGTAGCCGGTGAAGCGTGCATTGACGACGACGTGAGTGAAGTAGCGCCCGACGCGAACACTGTCGTTCGCCGACGTGTATGCCGGGAACCAGTACTTATCGTAATTCTGAAAGTAAGTCTCGAATTTCGGCGTGCGATGCCCGCTCTGTTCTGGGAGCGCTTCGCCGGCGACTTTGACCACACAGAGGTCTTGATCGTCAATCCAGACCCGGCCCCTCAGATATCGTTCGTGACTCTTGTCGGGGTCGGGCATTCTTATCTTAGGCTTCACGTCGAAGACGAAAGTGTTCAGTTCATCGATGCGTTCGCGGCCGACGTAGTTCAGTTCATATTGATTGAGCGTTTCGGGAGTGATTATGAATTGGTAGACGCGCGTCAGGTTGTTGGCGGCGTTCGTGCCGATGTAAACGTCGTTAGGCAGAGTCGACGTGTTCTCGAGCACCTTCTCTAGACGATTACCGTCGCGGTCGAATGAAATCTTAGAGAAGCGATAGTACTTGCCGGTGATGGTATCGGCCTGGCTGACGGTCCGGATCGTAAGCTCGGCGTAATAGCTGTACTCGCGCAACGCGGCCAAGAGTTCCTTGCCGCGCTCGGCGGCGCCTGAGAGTACTTCAGCCGGGGAGGCCTTTTGAAGCGCCGCGGACGCTGCCGGCGATAGGCCAGCCGCCGCGATGATCAAGCATGCGACGATCGTCCGAACAATGTCGAGCATCATGCATCAAGGCTTCTTTGGCTTCTTCGAATCAGGTTTGGATGGCTCGGGAGGCTTGATCGGTGTTGTCACCTTGTTCTTCTCAGCGGCTTTCACTTCGTCCTCAGTCGCCGCCTCGCCTTCGTCGGCCACGCGAATCCTGGCGCTGAATTTCTTGTAGTTCGTGAAGCGCACAGTCATGCGCAAATGGACCGAGGGTCCCTTTTTGAAGACCAGCACATCGTCCGCGTAGATGTAGGTCGGGAACCAGAAACGCCCGTCGATGTTTTCCCGATAGCTTTCAAAGTGGGGGAACTTTTGCTCGCCGACTTCGGGAACAGCCTGGCCTTTCACCTTTACTATCTGCAAGTCCTGATCATCGACCCAGACGCGGCCTTCCAGGTATCGCTCCCCTTTTACCATCATCTTCGGCTTCACATCGAAGATGTAGGTGTTCAACTCATCTAGCTTCTCCTTGCCGACGTAATCGATCTGATACTTCGGAATATCCTCGGTCGCAAGAGCGAATGGCTGCACGCCGGCCAGGTCCTGCATGTCCTCGTTTGTAATTTGAAGCGAGGTCAGCGTCGAGGGTGGAAAGAAAGTTATCTTCTCGATCTTGTTGCCACGGTCGTCAAGGACTATGTCTGAAACGCGATGAAAGCGCCCCGTCACCGAGCCGGCTTCTCCAAGCGTTATCAGATTAAACTCCTGCGTGAATGTGTAGTTGTTCCGGGCAATACTGTTCTGAGTCTCGGCTTCAGCGAATCGTCTGATTACTTCTTCGATGCCAGGCGGTTGAGGTTTTTGCGGCGGGCTGGTTTGATAGGCAACCGCCGACGCAGACGCGAATACTAAAGTCAGAGTAAGAGAAAACATTTTCGCTCGCATTTTTAGATACCCTCGCAACTAAATGAATTCTACTGTTCGGCAGACATCTCTACAAGCCGGCAGTGGGTGATTGGCGTGCACTTTATGTTGTTCGATCAACTTCATGAATGGCCTTCCGCTGTTATATGATCGTTGCCTTGAGCATCGTTGTCCAACCGCTTACAGGAATTGAACAGCTATGAAACTGTTGATCTGCACCGACGGTTCGGCTCAGGCGGAGAACGCAGTACGCTTTGCCGGGCTCCTCGCCGAAAACCCTCAGGGCGAGACCACCCTCTTGGGAATAACCGAAAAGCCGGGCGACGAGGACGCGGTCTTCGATTCGCTCCGCCGCGCGCAGCAGCAACTGCTCAAGGAGCGCCGTGTAAACGCGGAGGTTATCTCCAAAGCCGGCGAGCCCATAGACGAGATAGTCAAACGCACGGAAGAGACGAGTTACGACCTTGCGGTAATCGGGGCCGTGCGCAAGGGCACCCGCGGGCCGTTCCTGATGTCGGCTAAGGCTTACAAGATAATCAAAGCTGTAGCGCCTCCGGTGTTAGTTGTCATCGGTAATCGCGCGACGCTCAAACGCATTCTGGTTTGCAGCGGCGGCGAGAAGTACATCGACCGTGCGGTGGAGTTTTCCGGCGCAATAGCGAAAGCGGCTGGCGCTGTGGTCACGCTCTTCCACGTGATGGCCGACCCGCCCGCGGTCTACACGGATTTGATCAGGATGGAGGAGGACGTGAATCTCTTGCTGCATTCGAGCTCGGAGCTGGGGCAAAACCTGCGCCGCGAGAAAGAATCACTCGAAGCGATGGGCGTCTCGGCCGAGGTGCGCCTGAGGCACGGGCTGGTGATCAGCGAAGTGTTCAAGGAGATCCGTCGCGGTGATTACGACCTGGTTGTGACGGGTTCCTCACCGGAGGGCGGCAACCTCCGAAGTTACATAATGGGGAACATCACCCGTGAGATCGTCAACCGCGCCGAGTGTCCGGTGCTGGTCGTGCGCGGTGGGGAGGGGCCAGCCGGAATAACGCGAAGCTTGAAAGGTTTCTTCACGCACGCGTTTGGACATTCGAAGGAAGAACTAGATCGAAACCGATAACGCTTGAATCACCTGTCGGGTGAGCCAGTGACGGTTTCCGCGGCAGCTGATGATCAAAAAGCGGCGACCCCGACGTTGACCCTGGGCTCGGACATCGTCCGAAGCTCCGCGAGGAGCAATCGAATTGCGAGGCTCTATCGTGGTCAGAACAACCACAGCTCGGGCCTGAGCGCCTGCCAGACCTTTTGCGCCAAGATCAAGCCTATGGATTGGCGGCCGAAACTGATCCGCGCATAGCCTGTCATCCCGGGACGCAGCAGCCCATCAGAGTTCTCGATCAAAACATCTACAGGATAGAACCGCTGGGCGTACTGATTGGGAATTGGCTCGGCGTTTATCTTTGAGACTCGACCTGTGAATACTCGCCCGGGAACAGTCTTCAATTTGAACCGTACAGGGCTGTCGAGTCTGACGCTGCCGATTTCGCGCTCGCTCACGTCAATCTTGAGGAGGAACTTCCCGATCTCGCCAATTCGGCAAATCTCTTCGCCCCGGGTGTATCGTCGCCCAACCATCTTGCGCAGATCTTCACCGAGTACCACTCCTGCATTGGCCGCCACTATTGCCATGCCTTCGGACTCGCGCCTGAGTATTTCATGCCGCTGCCGGAGGGATTCGAGCTGCTGTCGATTCGAGTGTAGTTCTGCGATCAGCGACTCGAAGGTTGAGCGGGCGGCGCGTGCCTCAGTTTCCGCCACGAGCGAATTTGTCTGTGCGCCAGTCGTTAGTCTGTGGTGGTCCACAAGAGCCGCGTCCAGTCGCGCTCGGGCGGCGCGAAGTCCCGTCTCGCTTAGCCGAGCTTCGGCGACGGCTCGGTCATAGATCTGCTCTCCGACCAACCCTTGATCAAACAACTTTTTGTAGCGCTCCACCTCGCGACGGTTGTGATCAAGCTCGATCTGCTTCAGCTCTATCTCCGATTGCAGAACCGCGAGTGACGGCGGAAGCGGTTGAGCGCTCTGAGATCGCTGAGCACCTGCGCCTACTTCTGCTTTGGCGATCTGCGTCGTTTCATCCTTAAGCTCGCTGGCGAGACGCTTGCGGTCGAACTCCTTGAAGTTGGCTGAAAGCACGTTCTCGCTTCGTACGCGCAGATCGTCCTCTATTCTCGAATTGTTGGTGTTGAGCCGGTCTATCTCCGCGCTCAACTGTGTGAGCCGGTCTTCGATTTCAGGGTTGGAGAGGCGCGCCACTCTTGCTCCCCCGGCGATAGCGTCGCCTGGCTGAACGTAAATTTCGGCCAGCACGGCATCGGTGTTCGCGCGGACGACGCCTTCACGTTCCGGGGGCAAGAGTAGAGTGCAGTCGCTGCCGGTAGCCGCTTCCCAGGGCGCGATCAGCACCGCGATGACGATCAATGCGAACCCCACCTTGATAACCTTGCGGCGCCTGGGTAACCATTTCTTTCGTGTCGAGCTTTGCAGGCTTTCCCGCTCGGCCGTCGGTTTGTCTATAGCTGTTTCTGCTGACATGGTTGGTACGCCTCCGATGTTGCTTGATACTCGCTTTAAAGAATGAACGCCAGTCCGCTTATCACTCGACTTATGAGTCAGAACCTTGGCGAGGGATGAAGCGAGAAGAGCACGTCCTTTCGTCGAAACCGGTTTCCACCATCTTTCAGTTAGCAACGCTGCCAGGAGCATCGTTAGCAACACTCCCAAGAATCGCAACCCATCCATCAACTCGCCGCTCACCCATCCGAGGATGAGCCAGATGAGGATCACTGAATAAAGAATCGAGCAGACCCAGTAGCTTACATAAAGCATCGGCCTTTGGGCATCCGCCTTTCTCTCTTGCGGCTCGCCCACAACGCGAGCGAACAGTGAGCGCACGTACTCAGAGGAACGACCCTGCAGATTAACAACCCCGAGCGCTTGGGAAAGCGCGTAGTAGCCGTCGAGCTTGATCAGCGGGTTGCAGTTGATAAGGATATTGAATGAGCCGCCTATGAAAAACAGCAGTGACAGATCCGAAAGCAGCGTGTAGGGCGTTGCGACAAGCCAGACCAAACCGCCCGCTGCGCTTACCAGAAGTTGCCAGTAAATACCCGCAAAGATCACCCACAGGCGCTCGTGCTTCCTGCCCATACGGTGGATATCCGTGACGTTGCAATAAAAGGCCGGCAAAACGTAATAGATCAGCAACACACCAATCTCGCGCACATCACCGCCGAAGTGCTTGCAGGCCAGCCCGTGCGCAAACTCGTGCAAAGCAGTTATCGCCAGCGTTATCCCAAGAATAGCTGCGATGCCATACTCGCTATATAGATACGATGCGTAGGTCGAGACTTCATCCATTCGAGAGAGCATACCGAAAGCAACGACGATCATGAGGACAAACGAAGAACCAATAGAAGTCTTCGTTAGGACCCATCCGAAACTTCGGTCGAGCCATCCCAGTAATTCATTTGGATTGAAAAGGCGGAATCTGAGATAAAGGCCCCGTTCACGCTTCGTGGTAACGGTGGTTTCGTCTGCACCGCCGCGAGCTAGGAGACCTAACGAATCGAGCTTGCTCAGGAATCTCACCAGCGTCGAGAGCGAGACGCGCGGACCGTTGGCTTGACGTCCGCCGCTGGCGACATCCGAAAGCGTCAGCGTTCCATCGAACTGACTCAGGACTCTGTACTCGGGCTGTTTGACTAGGAAGTAACGGGAGGTAGCGGCGTTACGCACGACATAACGCGCGACGCCCGCTTCGATCTGCTCGGTGATATCGACCTCTTCAGCGAGTTGAGGCGGGTACAGGCAATAGGGTCCAGGTTGTTGTTCTTGCGTGTCCATATGCGTGAAGGAACGAAGGGCGCGGTGGCTTCGGATCTTGGCGGATCATCCTCTGCGGTTCTGCTTTGTGGATGATGCGCTTCAGGGTTTCTGTCACCGCGCCCTTCGCAGGTTCGTAGCTTTACGGTTAGCCGCTGAATAAATACGCCGGCGCGACTACCTCTTCCACTTCTTCGATTACCAACTCGTCGAAGATGACTCCGTCTTCGACTATCTTGATTGTTTCGTTTCGCATCATGGTCTCCTTTGTAGTTCTTGTATTCTGTGAAAGGGTTGTGACCGCGACCCAGAAGCAGCTTCACAACCCCTTGCTTCTTGCAGCACTAGACTTGGCAATGCTCGTGCCGCCGCAGCTCGAGGAGCGGATTAGCTGGCGCGTGTTTGAACTCAGCAACTTAGGTAATTGAGGAACGAAGAGTCGAGTCCCCAGAAATGGGAACCCACTACACACTTGCTAGGTGGCGGCGGTAAGTTCAGTTAAGGCAGGAGTTACTTGGGTTGTGTATCAACTATCCTTACGTGTACCTGCTACACACGTTGTAAGGTTGGCAAGGGAGGGCCGAGGGTACTCGAATGAGAACCAAAGAAACGAAGATGCAGCGTATTAACTCGGCGCTTTGGTGGCCTGGTTTTCGAAGGTGACGAATGCTAAGTCTGACATTGTTCCGACACACTGGACGCTGGATGCTCGCGCGGCTTGTACGAGGCCCTCAAAGCCATCTCCGTCATCAGGGCTCGAGGCAACTCCCACACTAACGGATGAATCGTCGGAAAATCCTGACATCGCTATTTCTCGTCCGATGCGACTACAAACTTCGGCAGCGTCGCTCTGCCCGCTGTCGGGCAGTAAAGCGATCAACGAGTGGCTCTCATAGCGCGCCACCGGGTCGGTCTCTCGGAGTTGCTTCTTGATTAGCCTGCCCAGTTGCGCGAGGCTTTGTTCCCCGCTGTTATCGCCGTGGGCGGTGCCTAAGCCGAAATGACTCAGGTTGACAATGATAAGCGAAAGCGCAGTCCCTAGTCGGTGACTTCGCGCGCGCTCTCGCTCGAACTGGGTAATAAGTGAACGCTCGTCAGCGAGTCCTGTGGCGGAATCAGTGAACGCGTCACGTTGCGCCTGCTCGAACCTGAGCGCGTTGTAGACAGCCTCAGCCGCAGGCTGCGAGATCGATTCCATCAACTGTATATGCTCGCTTCCATAAGCCGCGATTTGTGTCGAATAGAAGGCGATCGCGCCGATCGGTTCTTCGTTCTTTATGAGCGGGAACACAAGCACACCTTTATAGGCGTTCGCAGTTTCCGCGCCGAGGAACCCGAGATCGAGCACGGGGTTTGTGTTGTACATCGGTCGCTGGTTGGTTATCACCCATCCGGTGATTCCCGCCTCAGCAGGCATTCGACGCTTTATGAATCTCTCGGCGTGCAGTCCTGTAGCGTGGACTATTTCAAACTCTGATCGCGACGCGTCGAACAACGCGATGGCGCAGGTGGTAAAAGGTACAAGCTTCGACAGCCGATTCGTGAGTATCGCGACGGTGTCTTCCAGCGAGAGAATGCTCGACAGCGTGCGAGACATCTCGTACAGCGCGGTGACTCGCTGATTCGTCTCGGCGATCGAGTTGAGAGCGGCGGCAGCCCGGTCGACCGGCGGCGTTGTGTCAAATCCGGCCGCTGGCGCCGCATTTGCCATCGCCGCGCTTTCCACCTTATTGCGTTTGTTTGTTGGTGGCGGCTTGAAGTTCACGGCCTCGACTTCAAGTTGATCAGCCATCGCCAGGAATATTTCGACCAGAGCAGGATCGAAGAAAGTGCCCGCGTTCTGCTTTATGTATTCGAGCGCTTGTTCGCGAGTCATCCCGGTCTTGTACGGCCGGTCCGAGCGCAGCGCGTCGTAGTTGTCAACGAGTGTGAGAATGCGCGCGGTGATTGGGATCGACTCGCCCTTTAAACCATCCGGATAGCCGCGTCCATCCCATCGCTCGTGATGGTGCCGAACGATTGGAACGACCGGATAACGGAAGTCGACGTTTGAGAGCATGTCCGCGCCGATGATTGTGTGCACCTTCATCTGCTCAAACTCGTGCTCGGTTAGCTTGCCCGGCTTATTCAGTATGTAAGCGGGCACGCCGATCTTGCCGATGTCGTGAAGCAGCGCGCCTGCCTTTAGCGCTTCGATCTCGAGATCCGAGAGGCCGACTGCCTCACCCATCCGGCGCGCGAACAGCTTCACCCTCTGAATGTGATCGTGGGTGACGTCGTCTTTGGCGTCGATGGCCATCGCAAGCATTTCCAGAATCGAATCGTAGACGCTGGTGAGTTTCTGGTAGTGGCTCTGCTGTACGCCAAGCTTGTCGTGGTAGGTCTTGAACGTGTAGTAGATGACAATAGGTACCGGCATCAATACCAACATTATGACGGCAGTAGTAACAAGTCCGAAATTGAGGAAGGAATAATTGGTCAGTCCTGCCGCCATAGCAGACGCCAGAAATGAAACAGGCTCCCATGGGAACGTGTCGCGTACCCTGTCCCTGATCTTGATAAGTGAGGTGAAGAGCGAGAACATCGCCATGATAGCAAGCTGTGACGCACAGCTGGCGAGCGCCAAGGCAATGAGCGGAACCGCCAAAACCAGCGCTCCCTTGCCCGATCCCATCACCGTCTGCTGACTTTCCAGGTGAAGCGCGACCGCATAGTAAACCTTACCTGATGCATAGACTGAGATGGCTATGCTGGAAGCGTTCACCAAGTAATTGCTGGGCTTGAGCCTCAGACGATGGCTTACCAACAGCATATCAACGACGCCAAGCAACGCCCCGTAATATGGCCCTAGCATTATTACCGCAAGAAATATCAGCCCGTCAGAGACGGAGACGGCGGTGCCGTTGACGAACTTCATAGGATGTTGCGCTGAGGTTATTGCGACGATCAATGCAAGTAGTAACAAAACGAGCGCTCGTTGTGACCCACCACCGGCCACTTCCGCAATTCCCCTGGCCAGCAGAAAGCCACTAAACAGCGTCAAGCAGGCTAGCAGAATGAGGCCCTTCGCTGTGTACCGCTTGAGATCGTCCTTGAGCCACTCCATAAGTATCGCCGCGCTTTGAGTTATCAGTGGATGAATACCAGTCTAGTCGTCGGATTCTTCTCAAATGTAATGCCGCTCTCTCGAAGCGAACCTATTTCAAGCAATGGCGAGGCTTATGTGGGATGGCTGATTACTTCAAGCTGGCTTTAGTTCAGTCAGCCTGACCTCAAGCGGGCTTTGAAACAGTCATTCTGATGATGTGAGATGGTTCGAACTTCCGAGTCCGACACGTTGCAGCAAGCTGGTGAACCTTGGATCGGCACGCAGGCTATCCAGCCGTGGATCAACCTTGAGTAGAGCCACGTCTTCATCGCGCTTTGCCCGAATTGGTGGCCTGTGTTGAGGTAGACGGAGATTTCTCCTTAGCGCAAAAGCTGCTTTATTGCCTGGTCGTAGAGCCGGGCGAAGTAGAGTAGCGATCCCTCAGTGGACTTTATGATGCCCGAAACTGGATCGAGCGTCTGCGCTCTCTTAAACAAAACAGAAAGTCGCGAACTGAATTTGCGCCTCATCAAGCGAATAGCCGGCGGAGAAAAGTGCAGGCCGATTCAGCGATAGTCGAGGCGATCATCGCCGCTATCGGGCAGGGGGCTGAAGGCATATACGCCTCCTGTCTGGCTTTTAATTAGTTAGCGTCACCCACCAAGGCAGCCTCCCCCGCTTTTAGTGGTTGGCTTCAGGCGCTAGAAGTTCAGGCGGTCCATCTTCAAATAGAGTCCCTTGCGGGACAGGCCCAGGTCTTTAGCGGCCCGGGCGATGTTGCCCGACGAGCGGTGAAGCGCGTCTTGAATCATTCGGCGCTCCAACTCCTCCACGGCTTCGCCCAGCGTCGTCGAGTCCGTGCTCGCCTGCATCGCCGCAGCCTGTTTCCTTGGGCTAGCTGAGATCGTATCGAGTTCGCGGCTGGCTCTTACGATCTCAGAAGAGAGCGCTTCCGGCGTGACGATCGTAGTTGATTCGCTATAAGTAACAATCCGCCGTATTTCATTGCATAACTGCCTGACATTCCCAGGCCAGTCGTACACTACCATCAGATCGACTGTTTCCTCTGAGAGTCTGATCTCACTTTTCGCCGACTCTTGCTGATACTGATTCATATAGTGATTGATCAGGGCCGGAATCTCTTCGCGCCGCTGCCTCAACGGAGGAACCTCGACCCTGATAACGTTGATGCGGTGAAAAAGGTCTTCGCGAAATCTTCCATCGGCAACTGCGCGCTCGAGTTCTGCGTTGGTGGCTGCCACGACCCGCACGTCGACGCGTTGCGGCTGGCTCTCGCCGATGGGATGAATCTCGCCCTCCTGTAAGAACCGCAGGAGCTTCGGCTGAAGCGTGAGCGGCATGTCGCCGATCTCGTCGAGGAATAGCGTGCCGTGTTCGGCGGCGCGAATGATGCCCTCGCTGTTAGCAACGGCTCCGGTAAACGCGCCTCTTCGGAAGCCGAATAGCTGGCTCTCGATCATGTCGTGCGGCGCTGCTGAGCAGTTAAAAGGGAGAAAGACGTTCATCCGCCGCGAACTGCCGGCGTGCACCGCTCGCGCGATCAGCTCTTTGCCTGTGCCCGACTCGCCGGTAATAAGCACAGTGACGTCGGACGATCGAATCTTGTGAATTTGCTCCAATACGCGGCTCATCGCCCGACTAGCACAGATGAAACCCGGAAGCTCGACCTGAGCCAGCAATCGCGCCGGATCGAACACCTGCGTACGGCGATTCTTGCTCCTGAGCATCTGAGTCTCCAGGCCTTGTTCAACTATGTAGAGCAAAGGCTTCATGTTGACGGTGCCATTCAGGTAGCGCTGCGAGGCCGGAGCGACGATGTGAAGCAAGTACGCAGACTCCTGATTGTCGGTGAACGGGTGGACCGACTGGCTGGGATACTGGTCGGGCGCAAGCGTGAGAAGGAATTCGATGTTTTGGGCTTGCTCTGCCTCATTCAGCCCGATTGAAGCCGCGAGTCTCAACCTGGGCGGCTCTGTCTTTGCGGATTCGTCGTTGAGAATCTCAGCCACAATCGCTCCCCGGCTCGACGACTGTTCCTTCGTGATCGAGACAAGCTCGTGTAGAAGCAGGTCGCGCGATGCGGAAGCCTGCACGAGCCGTTGCGCAATGAAGCCATCAACCGTTGAGGCCAGACCGTAGTCGAGGGCCTGGCGACGGTCCGAGTTCCGCTCAAAGTTACGCCGTTCAGCGTTCTCGGACAACTCTTGCGGCACTGGTTTACCTTTAAGTGATTCGAGATAGGTTTTAGCACTTCGGGCATCAATTGCGGCGCCGAGGCGTTCAAATATTCCCAGCGCCGATTCCACCTCGCGCACCGCATGCTCGATATTGCCTTGTCTCTCCAGCATATCGGCCAGCAAAATCTGATTCACCGCGCAGTTGTAGGGGTTCCGCCTGAGGGTGTAAATGGACGTGCTCTGCGCGAGCGATTGAATAGCTGCGGCGATGTGTCCGTCGGCAGCTTCGATCTTGGCGACCATGCGCATCATCAGTCCCCAGACCAGCAAGTTGGGCGCTTCGCGAAGATAAGAGCGCACGCTTTCGACGATCTCACTCGCTTCTTCCAGACGCCCGGTCTGGATGAGCGCCTCCGCGAGCCAGAGCCGCGCCTCAGGAAGGTCGTGCTGCTCGCCGCGCCGCGTCGCTATGTCGACGGCCCGTTCGAGCGGCGCAATTGCCAGCTCAGGTGTGCCCTTCATCAAGTAGCTGCGGCCGATTGTTGTTTGGGCGCTCCCTTCGACCCACTCGCCGTTTTTGATCGATGAGAGTATCGCGAGCGACTTTTCGAGCAAGCGATCTGCTTCGTCGAGTCTTCCCATGACCACGTAGAGCTGGGCGAGCGTGTCATGTGCTCCGCCGTAGGCCGCTACATTCTTAAGCTCCCCAAGCGTTTCAATAGCCGACTTTGTGAGCTCTTCGGCCCGAGACCACTCGCCAAGCCGGATGAGCTGCATAGCGTAGTTGTTCTGATTGGTCGCCAGGTGGACGGGGTTGTCAACACGACGAAAGTTCTCGATGCTCTTCTCCCACGAGGCGAGCGATTTGTCTATTACCCCAAGGTTGTCATAGACAACTGCAAGATACCAGTGCGCGTGGCCCAAAAGGTCGGGATCGTCGTGGTTCCCAACGATCGCCAGCGCCTGCTTGATCGCGTGCAGTGCGTTTCGAAAGTCACCTTCGCGCGTATTGATGTATCCGATGTTTATGTATGACTCGGCAAGTTTGCTCCAATTGCCAACCTGCCTGTAGTGATCCAGCGCCGACGTATAGTGGTCGCGGGCAATGCGAAGCTCAGAGAAGACGCTATATGCGCGGCCCATTCCGAAATAGCACTCGCCAATCTGCGCCCTGTCGCCAGCCGCGCGCGCGCGCTGCAAAGCCTGGTTGAACAGCGCGATTGCGCGTGGGATGTCGTTGTTGAAGCAGTGGCCCCATCCTAGTTGTATGAGCACAGATATCCGAGAGACTTCGGATAAGCGGTCGAAATCGGTGAGCTTTTCGTACTTGGCGACGGCCTCAAGCTGTTCGGAACGGAGACCTCGCTTCTCGAGCGCGATGCTCAACAGGCAACGTATCTGTGCCTCTTCGTCATTGGATCGCGCGCCCATTCGGAGGGCAGACCTGAAGTGATTCGCCGCTTCCTCGAACCGGCTCTCATCCAGCGCGGCTTGGCCGGCAGCTACCGCCTCCTCGATGCGATGGCTGCCAAGCACTTCTCTAGTGGCCATCTAGAACCTCTGGAAACGGACCTACGCTCGTGCTTCCCTGCAGTGCTGTCCACTTTGGCGGGGCGTCTACGGATTCTTATCCCTCAAGCCCCGCGATTCTATTAGTTACGCTCGTCAAAGTCAAGCAGGCCGTCCTTCTGTGTAGCTCATCTCTCGAAGTCAACTCGAACACAACACTCGAGAGCCTACTGCGGCTTAACGCGAAGGCTCAATCGGCGATATGATCCCTATTCGAACAGCGATAGCTACAATGGAATCGATCTTTGCAGGCGGAAGATCAGAAAGCATGCTGACCCCTAAACGAATCTACGAAGAGGAACTGCTCGATGCCGGCGAGGGCACCGACGATGACGTCGCCAGAAGCCTGTCCGATTTGCGCCGCATCAATCGCTTCCTCGGGGGAAGGAAGGTTGTGCTGCGCGCGCTTTCAGCTTGCTTAGACGGCTGGACGGAGGAGGAAGTATCGCTGCTAGACGTTGGGACGGGCTCAGCCGATATTCCGATCGCAGTTGCTGAGCTCTGCAGGCTTCGCGGCTTGAAAACGTTCGTTGCGGCGGTCGACATAAGCGAGCGCAATCTCAGAATCTCTACAGCACGCTTGGGCGTCAGTCCTGAGGTTCATTTCGTGCAAGCCGATTCGTTGAAGCTGCCTTTCGCGGCGCGCAGCTTTGATTTCGTTACTGCTTCCCTCTTTCTTCATCACTTTCGCGACGAAGATGTTGTTCGCTTACTCGCGGACTTTGGAAGGATCGCGACGCGCGCCGTCATCGTCAACGATCTGATCAGAAACCTTGTGCCCTACTACTTCGCCCGGATCGCGTTTCCGATTCTGGCTTCGAGTTTCTTGACCCGAAACGACGGACCCGTGTCGGTGCTTAGAGCGTTCACTACCGATGAAATGAGCGAGCTGGCGCGGAGGGCGGGCTTGAAGAACCATCAAGTGAAGCGAGTATTTCCTTATCGGCTCTCACTTGTAGCAGATGTCCATAGTCAGAAGTAGTCCGTAGTCCGGGGCTTGTAGTCATCGGTCCGACAACCGTACTACGGAACTACTGACTACTGACTACGGACTACGGACTACGGACTACTACTGACTACGGACCACTCCTTTTATGTCAGATTACGACGCAATTATTATCGGCGGGGGGCCGGCTGGTTCGTCGGCTGCAATATCTCTTTCCCAACGCGGCTTGCGTGTGCTGGTGCTGGAGGAGAAACGCATGCCCAGGGGAAAATTGTGCGGTGAGTTCATAACGCCGGAATGCTTTCCGACGCTCGAGAGACTCGGCGTAATGCACCGCATGCTTGCCGCCGGCGCGCAGAAGATCTCCCGCGTGAGCCTCGTCGCAGCGAGCGGTAGATCAGTTCAGACACACATCTCCAAAATGTCGGACGATGCCACCTGGGCTATGAGCTTAAGCCGTGCGCGTTTCGATCAGGTCCTATTTGATCGCGCGCGAGAGGCAGGAGCTGTCTGCCTGGAAGGCGTCGCCGTGAAAGGCTCTATCTTCGATGACGGCGCGCTGTGCGGGGTCGAAGCATTGTTCCTATCTGAGGGCGCAAGGGTAAGCTTCGAGGCGCCCCTAGTCATCGATGCCTCGGGTAGAAACTCACGCCTGATGGTCGGTAAGAGTGAACGCGTCGCTGGCCGTCGCGGCTCGCGACTTTATGCGCTCAAGGCGCACCTCAAAGGTGTCGAAGGCATCGGCGAACAGGTGGAGCTGTATTTCTTCTCCCGAGGTTACGGCGGTCTGACTCTGGTCGAAGAAGGCCTCGTCAACCTCTGCTTCATAGTTGACGAGCGCACTTTGAAGAGCGCGGGCCGTGATCCTTCAAAAGTCATCGAACAGAGCTTGATGAAAAACAGCCTGGCGCGCGAGCGGCTGAAAGGGGCTGAAGTCGTAGGCAAGTGGCACAGCGCGGGGCCTCTGACGTTTGGACGCAGGTGCCTTGCGCGCAACGGAGTCATCGCCATCGGCGACGCTTCGGGAATGATCGACCCTTTTACGGGCACAGGAATCCAGATGGCCCTGCGAACCGGCGAGATGGTTGCCGAAGCGATCTTCGAAACAATGGGATCTTCCCTCGCAAGTAAGACATCTTCGGATTCGGCGGCGTTACCGCAAGTTGTGACGGCAAACCCTGGAAGCCCGTCGTCGTCGCTTCTTGATTCAGTGCTGGCCTGTTACGGGGGTCGTTACGAGCGTGAGTTTGATAGTCGAATGAAGGTCGCCGGTCTGCTGAGGGCCGCCGCTTTCTCGCCGCTGACTGCAAGTGTAGTTGCGAGGGTCCTGGCGCGCGCCCCCAAGCTCACCGGCTTCGTGCTTAAAGCGACCCGAAGTGGCAACGGTTCGAGGGGTAATCAAGAATGATGGCTTCGGAGTTCTGAGCAAGTTTTGGAACTTTTGTACTACCAGGGCGTGCTGAAGCCTGAAAGCAAACTTCACAACTCAGAAAGTTTCAGAGGTATAAAATGCTCAGACGCCTTTCTTTTATCATCACGCTTATCGCCGCGCTTGGAGTCGGCGTCGGCCTTGCGAACGACGCAGCCCAAAAGGACAAAGCAAAGAGTAAGGACCAGACCGAGAGCAAGGAGCAGAAGGAGAAGGACAAGACTTTGTTCGAGTCTCCCGGCCTGTTTGGGGTCGAGCTAGGCGCTGGCGGGGGTGGCTACTTGGGCGTTTATCTTGAAGAAGTCACCCCGGAGAGGACCAAGGAGCTTGGCTTGAAGGAAGAGCGTGGGGCGGTCGTGATGAAGGTCGTCGGGGACAGCCCGGCCGAAAAGTCGGGACTGAAAGAGAATGATGTGATCGTGTCTTTCAACGGACGCCGCATCGACAGCGTTCGTGAGCTGCAGCGGTTGCTGAACGAGACTCCCGCTGACCGCACGGTCCAGATCGAGGTCATTCGCGGCGGCTCCCGACAAGTGCTCGCGACGACTTTGGCCAAACGATCTCTTCAGAGTTTCAAGATGTTAGGTCCCGGCTTGGACGACCAATTCATAAAACGCAACCAGGAAGCGATGAAGCGCGCGGAAGAATCTCTCAAACAGTCCGAAGAAGAACTGAAGCGGTACCAGGAATTGTTGAAGCCTCTGCCGCCGAACTTTGGCGACTTCGCATTTGTGAATCCGGGCGAGTTTGCATTCTTCAGCGGGCCGCGTCTTGGCATCACCGCCGAGTCGCTCACTGCTCAGCTAGCAGAATTCTTTGGAGTGAAGGACGGCAAGGGCGTTCTGGTCGCTTCGGTCGACGACAACAGCCCCGCGGCGAAAGCAGGAATCAAGGCTGGAGATGTGATCATCGCCGTCGACAACGAAAGGGTCGACAGCGGGAGAGCCATGATTAAGGCGCTCTCGGGCAAGACAGAAGGGACGGTCTCGGTCAAAATCGTTCGAAATCACGCCGAACAAACTATCAACGTGACGCTCGAAAAACGAGTGCCTGCAACCCCACGCCGCCGCGCAGTTGTAAGTGCAAGGCAATCATCGATCGGTTAACCTTCTTCTCATAGCTTATCCTATCCAGGAGGCGCGACTGTTGCGCCTCCTTTTTTTGGCGCGCATCAACGCCGGCGGAACTTGCGCCTCGCCGTTTCCATTTCTTGCTTCAAAGCCCTGGCGACGATAACATACAGCTTCACGTACACCCCTATGTCGCCGAAGAAGAAACTCCAGATTGCACTTAGCGCGATCGCCGGGCTGATCGCATTCGGAACTGTTGGCTTTAAGCTGATACTTCCTTCTCTATCGTGGTTCGACTCGTTCTATTTCACGCTGATTACGCTCACAAGCGTTGGCTACGGCGAACCTGAGGGCACAACCGAGAGCACTCGCTACTTCACGGTAGTTGTGATCATCCTGGGTGTTGGGACACTCGGCTATGCGCTGTCATCAGCCGCGCAAGCCGTGATAGAGTCCGAGCTGCTATCAACCTTTGGGAAGCGAAAAATGTACAAGGATATCAACAAGCTCAGCGGTCACTACATCGTATGCGGGGCCGGCCGTGTGGGCTCCGGTGTCGTCCGCGATGTCGCTCGGAGCGGTCACGAGTTCGTCGTCATCGAAGGCGACGAAACCATCGCTGACCGCCTGCTAGCGCAAGGCCACATGGTGCTGATGGGCGACGCTACCAGCGAAGACGTGCTCAAGGCCGCCGGCATCGAGCGCGCTCGCGGCATCGTCTGCGCGGTGTCATCCGACCCGGACAACCTTTACATAACGCTGACCGCGCGCGACCTGAACAAAGACCTCAGGATTATCGCTCGCGCGAACGACGAGGCGGCGGTTAACCGACTCGAGAAGGCCGGAGCGAACAAAGTCGTATCGCCTGCCTTAACCGGATCGACCAAGATGGCGCAAATGCTGCTTCGTCCAGCGGTGGCCGATTTCATCGAGCTGGCGACGATGACTGAACAGCTCGAGCTCGAAATAGAACAGGTAGAAATCGGCAACGAATCGCCCTTCATCGGTCGTCCGTTGAAAGCCACCGGCATTCGCTCGGAACACGGAGTCATAGTCATTGGCATCAAGCGCGCGGACGGAGCTATGATCTTCAACCCTTCCGCTGACACGATAATCGAAGAAAGAGATGCGTTGGTTGCGCTCGGAAGCCACACCAGCCTGGAGACGCTCGAGCAGATGGCCAACCCTGGCATCAGCGCGGGTGTGGTAAAGCACCATCGCCACTAACGTGACACCTGGCGTCAGCATAGTGATCCCAAACTGGAACGGACGCGACCTGCTCGAGCGGTTCTTCCCATCCGTGATCGCCGCCGCAACCCAATACAGCAAACAGTTCGACGCTCCAATTGAGATCGTCATCGTCGACGATGGCAGTGTTGATAAGAGTGTCGAATGGTTGCTAGGCCAGGGATTCGTCGAAGTGACACAGAGGGGCGCAGGAGCAGAGGAGACCGGGGGCAGGAGAGCAGATGTGCACAAAGCAGGCCAGATCAAAAACTCTGAAAGCGACGCTTCTATCGATCAGAAGCGAACGCCGATTCTGAAGCTACTCCGAAACGAAGCGAATCGCGGGTTCGGCCCTACGTGTAATCGCGGGTTCGAATACGCCTGCTACCCGCTGGTGTTCTTGCTCAACAATGACGTTGACGTCGACGTGGGCTCGATCGCGCCCCTGGTCGAGAACTTCGCAGATGCTTCGGTGTTTGCCGCGCACTGCCGGGTCTTCGATCTCGAAAGCGGACGCCAATGTGGAAGCGGGAAAGTAGGGAGCTTTTCGAGCGGCTTTATTCGCGTTCATCGCAGTTATGTCTGTGTGCCGGGGATCACAGGCGAAAAAAGAGCGGAGGTGAGAGAACGTACTTTGCCTTACTCGATGTTCGCGAGCGGCGGCTCGGCAATGTTCGATCGCCGGAGGTTCCTCGAGATCGGAGGATTCGACGGTCTGTTCGCTCCGATTTATTGGGAGGATGTAGATATTAGCTATCGCGCGTGGAAGCGGGGTCTTTCGGTCCTCTACGAGCCACGATCAGTCGTGCACCATCGCGTTTCTTCCACAATGCGCACGGTCAATCAGCGCAGCGTGTGGCGAATGCAACAGCGAAATCGTTTGATCTACCACTGGGTCAACTTACACGATCGGCCCTTGATGGCTTCGCACATGATGTGGGTGGCACTGTTGGCTCTCACCGCTCCGCTGAGACTTCAGCCGGGCTTCCTCTTGTCTCTTGTCGCGGCGTTGCAAAAGCTGCGGCAGGTTCGCAAGCGGCGGCTTGAAGAAAAACGGGCTGCGCGACGAAGTGATCGAGACGTGTTCAATGTCTTCACCACACTGGAAAAAAGGCCCGATGTTTTTGCTTATGACGACTACGCCGAGCTGGAGGCGATCGGTCAGGGCAACAGTTCGGTCAGGTCAACAGCAATGAAGGAGTAACTTGAGAATGACAAGAGTGCTTATCACGGGTGTTGCAGGATTCATTGGGTCGCATGTGGCCGCGCACTGCCTCGACCTGGGCTTCGAGGTAGTCGGGATTGATGATTTGTCGGGCGGTTCAGTCGATAACGTTCCCAAGGGTGTGGTTTTTCGAGAAGGATCGATTACGGACAACGGCTTTATATCAGGACTCTGGGACGAGCGTGGGTTTGACTACGTCTATCATCTGGCGGCGTACGCAGCCGAGGGATTGAGCCACTTCATTCGGCGTTTCAACTACACAAATAATCTGATCGGATCGATAAATCTGATCAATCAATCGGTGCTGCACGAAGTGAAGTGTTTCGTTTTCACTTCTTCGATTGCCGTCTACGGCGAGAGCCAGGCGCCTCTCTCGGAAGATGTGGTTCCGAGCCCTCAAGACCCTTATGGCATCGCGAAGTACGCCGTCGAAATGGACCTGGCTGCCGCGAATCACTTCTTCGGACAGCCCTACATAATTTTCCGGCCGCATAACGTGTACGGTGAGCGCCAAAACATTTCCGACAAGTACCGAAACGTTGTCGGCATTTTCATGAACCAAGCCATGAGCGGCAAGCCAATGACCATTTTTGGCGACGGCCAGCAGACGCGGGCGTTCTCTTACATAGATGACGTCGCTCCGATCATCGCGCGAGCGCCTTTGGTTGAATCGGCGTACGGCAAAGTGTTCAACATCGGGGCGGATCAGCCCTGCACGGTGCTCGAACTAGCTCGCGAGGTTGCAAAGGCTTTTGAAGTCGAGCCACGCATCGAGCATTTGCCGCCACGGAAGGAAGCAGAGCACGCCTTTTCATCTCATCAAAGAGTGCGGCGCGTGTTCGATCCGCCTGCGCCTGTCCGGCTGCCGGAGGGTATTCGCCGCATGGCAGCCTGGGTCAGACAACACGGTCCCGCGAAGCCTGTAGAATTCGACGACATAGAGGTCACGGTCAATCTGCCGCCTTCGTGGTTACCCGAACGATTATGAACGCGATCATCGACCCAATCCTGGGAGGTACATTTCGATGCCGAGAAAGGACGTGATCAAAATCGCTTTTGGGATATGCGCCGGTATGCTGCTGGTGACAACGGTGGCAGGCGCGAGGACGCAGAAGAGCCCCGCGGAGCCGCCAACAGTGCGAGAGATACGGCGAGTGCTCGACCGGCAAGTTGAGGCATGGAATCGCCGCGACCTTGAAGGCTTTATGAGGGGTTACTGGCATTCGTCCGATCTGACTTTCTATTCGGGCGGAACAACGGTTTCCGGCTGGGAGGAGACTCTGGGCCGCTACCGCAATCGGTATCAGAGCGCGGGTAATGAAATGGGCAAGCTGGAATTCCTGGACTTGAGGATCGAGTTGCTCGGACCTAGTGCAGCATTCGTTCGCGGTCGATTTCATCTGAAGATGTCGAACGGAGAGTCAGGCGGCTTGTTCACGCTGACGTTTCGAAAGTTTTCCGACGGCTGGAAGATCGTGCACGACCACACGTCTACGGCTTAGGTCAATATTCGTAATCAACCGAGCCGACGGCGTCGCAGATTTCACGGAGCTTCAGCACGACTTCAACGTGATCGTCGTGGCGAGTGTATGTTTCCAGCGCCCCCAGATGGTCGTAGGTTGCGATCAACACCGCGTCCCACGCGCGAGCGGAGTGTAGGATGTCTTCGCCCACTTCGTAAGAGCGGATGACGTCGATCTTGTCAGGCAGGGAGCGTAGTTCATCGAGTACTGCTCGGCGCTCGGCGGTGGTCACTTCCGGTTTGAACTTAAAGAAGACGACGTGTCTGATCATGGCTCGCTAGTGATAACAGACTGGCGTGAGTGGAGCAAGGCAGAACCGGGATAGTCTGACGAATCAAAGCTCACTGGAACTCCAGACTGATGCAAAGGCTGCCTTGCGCTTCGTCCATAGCGCCAAGCCACCACCCGTTGTCGAATTGCTGCAACCGTGTAAAAGCCTCGGCAGGTTAGCTCAACCCTTACGAAAAGCACTAACTGCTGGTCGTTTGTGCTATCCGGCTCCGCAATCACCTCAAGAGCGAGACCCAGCGGTGCGAAGTAACTCTTTGTTATGTCGCAGGCTGCAACCAGAAGACGAGCCAAGAAAGCATGCTCATTAAGGAATCTCCTCACGTGTATGGGCTTCCGCAGGGAGTACAATCGCTCAAGCTCTTCGAGGTTATCTGTAGCGGCAGCCGCCTCTTCAACGATCATCAGGTCCTCGTGCAAGAATTGTGTCTCCTCAAGCTGGCTGTACTGAAAGCGGTAGCACTATCTTCGCATTTTGGAAGCGTCAAAACAATATGAGACAGAGCAATCCCACCAACGCAGTTGGTGGATTCTTCATACTCAGCCTACTTGTCGGCGCCCCGGCTTGCTTTTTGAATCCCACCAACGCAGTTGGTGGATCGTTCATACCCGACCTAGCAGACCCCTATTGTCTTCCAAAGGTTCAGCTCTCGTATGCTCGCCGTCATGCAGCTCGATCCATTCAAAGAAATCTCGTGGGCTTTCCAGCTTCACTACCACATCTGCTTCCGCACTCACCGTCGCAAGACTGTCTTCGATGATCGATCCAGAACTGCTGCTCTCTCACAAGCGCTGACCGACTTGTGCAAAATAAACGACCTTCACTTGCTTGAGGAAGACTGTCAACCTGCGCACGTACAATTGGTATTGAGCCTTCGCCCAAGCCAGCTAATCTCGGGCGTGCTGAAGACACTCAAAGGTCGAAGCTCAGCCGCGCTCTGCCAGGAATTCGGCCTCGCGCCACCGCTTTGGGCCCGTGGTTATCTGGCGCGTAGCGTCGGGCGTGTCAGAGTACAAGCGGAGAAGCGCTACCTCGACTATCAAGCGGAACATCACGGCTACAGCAAACGCGCGCTTCCTCCGGTATTTCGGTTCCGAGCGACAGAACCCGAGGTTCTCGCAACGGCGCACGCGAGCTTCGCTCTCACTCATCACCTTGTTCTAGCTACCAAGTTTCGTCGCGGAGTATTCGACTCGAAGACAGGTGAGGCTCTGGTCAACTACTGGATAAAGGTCGCCGCCAAGCGTGGCTTCGCAGTTGATCAAGCTTCCGTCCTACCTGATCACGTTCATCTGCTTGTTCGAATCACACCAAAGACAACCGTCGAACAAGTCGCGCTTTCGCTGATGAACAACGGACAGTATTTTGTGGCGAAGCACTTCCCTCGCGCGCTTGTGCAGGCCAAGATAAATCAACTTTGGCAGTCGACGGCGTACGTCGGCACGTGTGGAGAGTTGACGACCGCGCTGCTGAAGGCTTTCCTGAGAGGGCGGCCGTAGGCTGAGTATGAACAATCCACCAACTGCGTTGGTGGGATTCAGGAGGGCGCGGCGGTCTGTCTGTCTGTAGGCCGAGTGTGAACGATCCACCAACGAGGAGATCAAACCGATTTTTGCTCGCTGGCGGACGGAGACTGACAAGACTTTTGATTACTGGTTTGAACAAGAGTGACGTCCTTTGCTACGTCCACCCTAGAAGCCTACCAAAATCAGCTTAAAGAAATTTGAACAGATCAGAACAGGCCAACGAGCTATGACAATAACCGATCTTTACCCCCATAGCTCAGTGGTCATGATTCAGATGATCAAATCCCGATTGCGGAGAGCGGGAGTGTCGGATTCGGACATCTGGCCTACTATTTTGCAGTACCTAGCAGCACCGTCTCTGAAAGAGATCCCATTTCAGAAGATTTCAGCTATGCTGTGGGCCGCTCTTTCAAGGAAGGCCGCAGCTGGACGAAAAGAGCCTCCAAACAGAGGGATGTCGAATGACGTTGAGACGCTCTCGACCCTGTTACCTTACTGTGATGCAATGTTGATTGATAATGAATGTCGAACCTACCTCAACGAGCAGCCATTGCTGCGCGAGTTAGATTTCGGGACAAGGTTATTTTCAGAGAACAGCAAGCAGGAATTCTTGGATTACCTCGACCAGATAAGAAGCAGTGCTTCAAGTGACCACATCGACCTGATCAAAGAGGTGTATCGTGAAAACTGGGATGCTCCCTACACGACTCTGTATCAATAGAGAGAGGGCCAGAATTGCTTGTCTCAGAATCAACACCCAGAGATTCTCGATTTGCAACCCGGCAATTCTCTTAACAGAAATTCCGAAGGTCATCGCTCCGTCTCAAGGCGGTGAGTGGCTGACGCGAGCAAGCTGCGGTTAGGTTCACAAGCTTTGGTATCGCAAATCCCTTTGCGTCCCAGTATAATTCCGAAGGCCGTTAGCGATCGCGAGTCTAAGAACGGTTAGCTAGGGAGGGAATCTGTCACGTCCGCTTGTGGCTAAAGTATGGTGTCACAGACTAATAACGTCTATGCTCCTACAGTAGTCATTCACTCCCGCCTGCGATAATATTCGAGCACCGATGTCAAAGATCAGAGTTCTGCCAGACGCGCTCGCCAACAAGATCGCTGCAGGAGAAGTGGTCGAGCGGCCTTCTTCAGTTGTTAAGGAATTGCTCGAAAATGCGCTCGATGCCGGGGCCGCTAAGATCAACATCGAAGTCGAGACCGGCGGCAAGCGATTGATTCGCGTGCTTGACGACGGCGAAGGCATGACCCGCGATGACGCGATCATCGCCTTCGAACGGCACGCTACCTCAAAGCTTCTCTCTTCCGAAGACCTCGAATCGATCACCACGCTCGGGTTTCGAGGCGAGGCGCTGCCTTCAATTGCATCGGTCTCTCGCTTGTTCCTGCGCACGAAGACCGCGCGCGACACGGAGGGCACCGAGGTCGAATTCAACGGCGGTAAACTGGTCGCCGTTCGGGATATCGCCTGGCCGGGCGGCGCGGAAGTGGAAGTGCGAGAGCTGTTCTTCAACATTCCCGCGCGCCGCAAGTTTCTAAAGAGTGATGCGACCGAGAGCTTTCATATCGCCAACCTGGTTCAGCACTACGCGCTGGCCAACCCGCAACTGTCCTTCTTACTTGTCAACAACGGCCGCGACGTGATTCGCGTCGCTCCCGCGCAATCGCTTAAGGAGCGCGCCTATCAAGTGCTCGGTGGCGCGCTTCTGGAGAAGCTGGTCGAAGTCAACAGCGAAGCAAACGGGCTGAAGGTTTTGGGCTTCGTGTCCAACCCGCAGGAGCAACGGTCGTCGCGTGACGCGCAATACTTGTTCATCAACCGTCGATTCGTTCGCGATCAACTGATAGGCCGCGCACTCAGCGAGGCGTATCGCTCGATGATGCCGTCGGGAACTTACCCGGCCGCGGTCCTTTTCATCGAAGCTCCTCCGGCTGAAATCGACGTGAATGTTCATCCCGCAAAAACAGAAGTGCGTTTTCTTCACGAAGGCGCCGTGCTCGCTTTCGTTCGCGACGCCGTCGCGGCTGCGCTGCGGTCGACCCAACCGATTACGCAGGTCCCCGGATTCGCGAGGGCGCGCGCGGAGAACGAGGGTGCTGTATCGCAGGGGAGATGGGGAGCAGGGGAGCAGAAGGGCGCGGCCTCGGATGATTTCGATACATCCGTACGCTCACAGCGTACAGGTAGGGGCCTACAGACAAATCCGGCAGCGGTCGGCGTCGATAACGTGGCGAATGCTGCGCGCCCGAGTGTTGCGCCGCCGAGCCGCAACAACTCGGCGCCTGGTGGAGAAGAACGGCTGGAAGGTTTCGCACAGACAAGCGACGAAGTTTCACTGATCGCAGCCGGGCATGTAGATGTCCTCGAGTCTGGCTGCGCGGGACAAGCGGCTGAGCCAATCCGACTGGAGAGCGAAGCGAGACCGCTTGAGTCAAGCGCGTTGCCCGGGCTTGGGCACGGCATCAAGCCGCTTGGCCAGATTCGCGACAGCTACATCGTGGCGACTGACGAGGAAGGTTTGCTGTTGGTCGATCAGCACGTGGCGCACGAGCGAGTCTTGTTCGAGCAGTTTCGCGACGCTCGGCTCGCGCGCGCGGCGGGCTTGCAGCCACTGCTCATACCGGCGACGATCGACTTGACTCCGGCTGAAGCAGAAGCCTTCGCTATCGTTCAAAGCGAGCTTGAAAACATAGGGATCGAAACGATGCAGCTATCAGGTCGTACCGTTGCTATTAAGACCTCGCCGGCCGGGCTCGGAGCAAGCGACGTGCTAGCGGTCGTGCGAGAAGTGCTCGCCGTAGTCGAGCGCGAGCGGCGCGATTTCACTATCGAACGCATGCGCGATAAGATCGCCGCCGAGCTTGCATGCAAAGCGGCGATTAAAGTCAATATGCCGCTGACGTCTGAGAAGATGCAGTGGCTAATCGATGAGCTCATGAAGACGCAGAACCCAATGACTTGCCCGCACGGCCGCCCAATTATGATGCGGATGGGATTGCGCGACATCGAACGAGGCTTTAAACGCCCGGTGTGAATCGTTGGCTCTTGGCTCTGGAGCACCTCCAACGCCTGACAACCATCGCAAGTCGTAACTACCTCGTATTCCCATTTGACCAGCGTGGCTTCAAGAAGGCAGCGGGAAACGGGATCATCTTCGGCGATCAGAATCTTCATGACGGACCCACCTGAGCGAACATCTCTAATTCCTGACTGAGTCGTTCGAGTTCCTTCTCCAGTACAGCAGGGGTAGCAGCGGGAAAGAAATCACCATACTCAGTTGGTCTCTCTTCGTCTCTTCGGAACAGGGATCCATATGTCGAGTCGTGCCCTCAGTGACACTCGGCGGCGCAAGCGACTCGTATTCCGGATGAGGTGAAAGCTGGTTTGTGCTTGGCACAGGTCGAGGCATTGCGGTCTGCTATGCGGCGTTCGCTGCGCTTAGTACGGTTACGATTTCGGCGATGCCTTTGCCCGACAGCAGGAACGCCGGTATGAGGAGCCATATCTCGCCGAAGCCACCAGGACTCCTTGTAAGGAAGAGCGCCGCTACGACCATTAGAAAAGCGAGACCCATGAACGACGTCCTGATGCCGCGTCCTAGATTAGGCTCGCGTCGTTGCCTTACTCGCTTTTTCGGTTTCTCACTCTTGCCGGGGCTAGCTTCAGTTAACCGTCCGCTCAGTGCTTGCGGCACGAGGCTCAGATTAGCACCGCACGACCGGCAAAACTTCGCGCTATCGATGTTCTGAGTTGCGCACATGGGACAGTACATAAAATGCCTTTGATTCCCAAAGCAACGAACCCCCGGACCCTTGAAGGATAGAATCATTCAGAATGGATTTCAACGCTGCGCTGATGCCACGAAGGCCCGGAGTAATTTGAGGAACCGAAGCTCAATGGGCGTCTCGATCGCGATACCGGTATGGATCGGTCGTAGGGTCGAGTTGCCGCGTAGTCTGCTCGGTGACACTGGGCGGTGGGAAGAGGACCTCGTTGCGAGGCGGAAGTTCTCCAGTCCGCGCTGCCGGAGGCATAGCCGGTCGGCTTGTCCCCTGCGTCAGGTTCGGGCCGTATTTGAAGCTAATGATTTCGGCGACGCCCTTACCAAGCATGGCGAAGGCCGGGATCAACATCCAAAACCACCAGATTCTACCTGCCGGCGCGAACAAAAGAACTGCGGCGGATACGAACAAGAAGCCGAGCCCCATAAAGATCTTGGTGATGCCGTTAGCCAAAGTGGCTGGGCCCCCGTGCTCGAGGTCACGGCGCCGCCGTCGGCCGGAAGGAGCTTCAGGCAAGCGGCCAGTCAACGCTTGCGGCACCAGGCTCAAGTTGCTTCCGCATGAGCGACAGAACTTTGTTTCGTCGTTGTTTTCCGTTGCGCATTTTGGGCAGTACATCGGTCACCTCGCTTGGTCTGCTCGAAGAATAAGCTTTTACGGAAGAGATTTCCAACCGCGAGCGTCAGTTTCGCGGAGATTCCTATCTCGAATCGCCAGAGAGGTACCTCACCTTAGATTGAACTCTATGAGCACCGGTTTCCAGAAGGAGACTGGTTTGGCATCTCTTGTGGCAGGTGAAAACTTAAGGCGCTGAACGGCAATGATCGCTTCTTCATCCAAGCCCCAACCTAGGTGGGACAAAAGAATAACTGAATTCACCGTCCCCTGCTCGTTGATCAGAACCGCTGCCCTGACAGCGCCTTGCACTCTGTTCTGTCGAGCCGCTTCCGTATAGCGAGGCGCGGGAAAGTTTAACAGGACCGGCCCCTTTAAGGATGCGTTGCTCCGGTGCGTTGTGAACTCAATGTAGTTCTCCAGCGCAGTGGCCCGTTCTCTCAACTGCGGGAGCAACGCATCGTTCGGCGAAGCTAGCTTGAGCGCTTCCTTGTACGTTTGCAATGCACTTTGGTTGCGGCCCGCCAAGAGCTCGAGAGTGCCCTTCAAAACGTACGCATTGGAGAATCGCGCTCCTTGACTTATTGCCCGGCTTAACTCCGCACTCGCCGGTTCCAACTCGTTCTTATCATAGAGGAGGACCGCGAGCAGGTAATGCGCGTCGGCGTATTCCTGACGATACTTTACTGCTTCTTTAGCGTATTTGAGCGAGTCTTTAGGCTTGTTTAGATTCCTGTAAGCAAGCGCCAACAGCAGATTCGCTTCCGGTGAATCCTTCTTCAATTTCAGGGCGCGTTGAGCCTCTTCCTTGGCAACGCGGAATCTCTTCGTATCGTAAGCTTCCTTTGCTTTTTTGATATGGTCGTTGGCAAGGTCCTCTTTCATTGCCGGACCAGCCTGCCATGGCGCAGCGTGGTGTGCATCTACAGATATCAAAACCAGTACGCAGCCGCTCACAACTCCCGTTTGCAACCCGCGTATAAGAAGGTTCTTACTCATTTACAGGAACGTTTCTCTAGTTAGGGCCACAACGACAAGCGCCTCTATTTTCAAACCGGGAAACTTGACTCTCCGTGGGAGAGGCTAGCCTTCAACGAAAGGAACGCAGCTGGGTGCTCGCGAACTTCACCGCAGGTTGAATTCCATACTCAGCCTCTTCCAATACCGAATAGGCTTGCCGCTCTGAGTTGCCGGTGAAAACTTGAGTTTGAGCGCCGTTTCCATAGCCTGCTCATCGAGGTCGTGTCCTAAACCACAATAGAGAAGTACTGTGTCGACATCGCCGTCCTCAGTGATCAGTAAAACCATGGCAACTCTCCCTTGAATCTTTAGCGCGCGAGCCTCTTGCGTGTAGCGAGGTCCCACAGAATTGACCAGAACCGGACGGACGATGCCCGGAGCTTCTTGATGCGGTTCGAGATCGGTGAATCGCTCAAACTTCTCGGTGATTTGACGAAGCCTTGAAAGCTGCTCACGCACCGCGGTCGCGTCTCCGTCGTCGCTTGTTGTTGAGTAACGGAGTGCCGTTTCGAGTGAACTAATCGCCGATAAGAAGTCGCCCTTCTCGATATCTATGTCTCCCAGCAAACGATAGGCGGGGAACCCTGATATGCCTTGAGCGATGGCGATATTCACCTCTTCGCGTGCCTTGTCCGGTTTGTTGACCTCCACAACACACCGCGCCAGCAGCAGATGAGCTTCGGGATAAACCGGTTTATTCTCGATCGCCTTTTCGAGAGCCTCCATCGCCATAGAGCGCGCGCCTTCGTGCCAGTACACCTGCGCGGCGAGAAACTGCGCTTCAGCCGATTTCGGCTTAAGCGCCAGTGCGTGCCCGATCCCACTCTTAGCGCGGCCCCACTCTTCCCTCTGGATCGCCTTCTTCACTCTGTCGACAAACTGCTCTGCCGTCTCTTGCCCCTGGTGAATCGCCGCGCCGGTGGAGAGGGAAAGAAGCGCGCACCCAACGAGGATTGCTCGAAGAGAAGTTCCAACACGACTGGACATCATAGAACCACCTTTGTTGCACACTTTTTACTGGGGGCCCACAAACACAAGCTCCACTCTACGATTCATGGCTCGAGCCGCCAGTGTCTTTCGAGTCGACATCAAAACGGTGGCGCCGCGCGATTCGACTCTAAAATTGCCGGGCGTAACCCCGAGTGCTGCGAAATAATCGGCAACGGCTTGTGCGCGACTGAGCGCGAAGCTCTCGGCGTTCGGGCGGACGTCCGAATGGCCCTCGATCGTAAACTGAGCGTCGGGATGCGCGGCGATGAGCCTCGCGAGCGCGTCCATCTTCGCCTTTGCTCTCACATGTAGAGTCGTCTGGTTGGGCACGAAAAATGATTCGGCCAGCGTAGCGACAAAGCCGTTACCGCTCGGCTTCACCGTCGTGAGCGCTGCAACTCCCGCCCGCAACGCCGCGAAGTCGCGGCGGCGAGCTTCGGCGATTTGCTTTTCGCGCTCGGCCCGCTCCATCGCTTCGACTTTCGTTGCGGTCTCGGACAGCTTCGCGGTGGTCGAGGAGTACTGCGACTGCAAATCAGAGATGCGCCCACGCGCTTCCGAGAGGTCCCGGCTTACGCGATCCACTTCGCTGCGAAGCCTGTCGTTCTCAGATTTGAGTGAGCGATTCTCCGCGCGGGCGTCAGCGGCTTCACGCATCACACGGTCGAGCTGGTCCTGGGCGTTCACTCGAGCGATTTCGGACGCCTTCAATTGCGACTGCGTATCGGATAGCTGCGAGCTTAGGTCGGAAGCCGCATCGGTCGCCCGGCGCACCTCGGCATCGCGTCGGGATATCTCAGCTCGGCGCTCCGCCGCAGTGGCGCGCTCTTCGGCAATGTCTCGGGTGCGAACCGCCATCATTATGGCATCGCGTGCGATGAGTCCGATATCGTGAACCTTTGCGCCGCGACGGAACGCGGCTTCAGCTTGATTCAGCAAATTTACTGCTTGATTGAAGTCGGCGGGGTCGTGGCGCTCGCCATCAGCAAGCTGTGCGATTTGCACCGCTCGTCTGGCCTGCAAAAGTTCCATCGGAGTCTTGTTGTAGTCGCGCTCGGCGAGCTCCGGAACGCTCGTGTCGGTGTAGTACCTGCCCGAGTCGCCAGTGAAGTAGATCTGCGAAGCTTGCACTTGAACGTTCTTGGATATTGGCGCCAGGTTCTCGAGCACAACCATACGCGAAGGCAGCTTGACAAGAAAATGAGGCTCGGCAGTTATGATCATCGCGAAGGTTTGTTGTGGCGTCGCAGCTTTGAGCCGAGCCGAGCTGCCGGACAAACGAAACTCTCCGAGGTTATCTACCTGGCCCGCGGGCGTGATGGCCCACAACACATAAGTGGTAAAGTCAGCCCCGTAGTTGAACGCGGGAATCATGTTCTGGATCGTTATGTCTATCTCGCTCTCGTTTCGCTTGCGCCACCGCTCGACCGTAGCTTCGCCACGCGCGGTCGGCCTGAGAGTTGTGCCGGCCAAGATGACAGTCACAGGATCTTTCAAGTAGGTGACAGCGATGGTTCGACGGCGAACGTCACTACCAGCTTGCCCGAAGGCGAGTGAGCCGAGTGCTAATGCCGCCAGTAGCATGCTGACCGAAATCGTCGGAGACCTTTTCATACATCCATCCTCTCGCTGGAAGAAATGACAAGCCGCGTCTGATCACAAATGCGTCTTGTTGTTTGTTCAACGCCGGTCGCAGTGTGAGGTTTCACGAGGGAATTCTAGCAAGCGCGCCTCAGTAGCCACAAGGAATGGTAGTGCGAAGAAGCTTCTCTTCAGGTTGATCGAGATATGCCGGCGAGAGTTAATCCAAATCGGAAAGCGCAGATTGAGCCGCAGGTTGCGATTCTGCTTCCACCATTGGGTGAAGTTGGCGATCGAGTTACGAAGTTTCTTCCGAGACGTTCTGCGTACGGCGTGAGGCTTGCCGGCACGATCTTTGTCGCACCGAAACTCGAACGCGAGAAAGCCGAACCTCAATGCGCCACGCTTGCTGCTTCGACTGAAGTGAATCAATGGAATAAAAAACTACTAGATATGCGCGGGCCGTTCGTTGTAAGGGCGTCTGACCTCCTCTTTTCTTAGCATCTCTTCAGGAGTTAGGGCCGTCAGAAAAAAGAGAAAGACGAAACTCGGCCACAGTTGAAGCAGGAGACGGTTAGTAGAATACTGAAGGTGCCAAGTGAGATCGTGAGGAGTCGTTAAGTATACAAATGTGTACCCGGTCAGCATTAAGCATAGCAAGATAGCCGTGCAGATAACGCTTCGCTTGTGCCTGAGTGTTGCTCCGCAGCATACCAGGTAAATCGCAAGCAAAAAAAAGAGATTAATCGCGTGCCCAGAATAAAAAAGTATCTGGGCCATATACGCTCGAAGAATGGAAGCATACCTATGATAATCTAGCAATTTATTGAGAGTCACTTGACTCATCATCGCCGACGTCAAATCATTCGACGGCGCTAACTGGATCTTAAAGTAGAGCACCATTGTCAGCGCTGGCAGCAGCCCTATTGAGAAGAAGAGCAACTTTTTAAGATAAGCTCTCAGCCCTTCAGCCGGGAGGACAACTGCTGTGTATGCAGCAGCGATGCTGAGGATGAAGAGCAGTCCTTCGTTCTTTGTCCACGCAGACAGCCCTGCCGCCAGGCCTGCCAAAACCAGCATATTGTAACTGTTCTTGGCCGATTCGAATTGGAACGCTATTAGAGTAACCGTGGCAGTAAAGAAAAACATCAGCGGCGGATCGGCATACTCCCACCCTCCGTGCTCGATAAAGAAGGTGTAGCCCATCAGTACTATTCCGGCGAGATATCCCTGCAACTTACCCCGCAGCACCGCCAGAGCGGAACACACCAACCCGACGTTGCCGAGGGTGAAGAACAACGAGAGCATGGCCGGAACCGCCGTCGTCTCGCCGCCCGTGTACAACCACCCTCGCGCAACGCTCATAGGTAGGAGAAGTGGGTAATCAGCGTGCGTTTCTCTAGTCCAAGGGATAAGGAAACTGTCACGCCAGTAGATAGCTCCCCTGAAGATCCAGCGAGCGCGAAGATTGTGAATCGCCCACGCATCCCAAATCCCGTGGGGGCTGCGCAGGAGAGCAATCACGATGCTGAAGGCAGTAGAAACGAACATTGTATAAAAGGCGACGGCAAGTAACCACCCGTGCCTTAGCTTGACAGATGTTGCTTGAAAAGCCGTGTCAGAATCACGCTCGGCCTCCGATGACCGATCACGTTTGGTTGCCCTATAAACTAAGGCTGCGAGAAGGCCCGCCAGAAGTATTACCTCGGCGATGATTATTCTTGTATCGTAGCTCCCGAAAACTATCAACCAAAGGAAGAAACCACATGACGTGAGCCCCTGACCGATCCCTACTGCGAGTGAGAGTTTAACCAGCAAATCGGACGGCCATGACTTTGTAAACGGCCATATCAAGGAAATGACGAGGAAGCCTATCGCGAAGGAAATGATAAACGACAGCAGCAGTGAAAGTATCATCTTATTCCTTTCTAAATAGGATGACACCATTTCCGAAGTTCTGAATAGGAATCAGATTGTCAGGTACGCTCTTTTCCGTCTCCGCGCTGGAGTAGCTAAAGTTGCCCACGACTAATTCGGGTTCTACGCCATGGACAACCATGATAGGAGCAAGGGCGTATTGTGTTAGGTAATAGGCCTGTATAGTCTTCAGCTCATCAGTTTGGTCGTGGACGTACCCAACCAAACCGCGCTTAGGCAACACTTTCCGCAGCTCTTCGAAACGCTTGTCGTAAATCGTCACGTCATCTTTGCCGATGGCGTGTCGGTCGAGACTGCGGTTGTTGCGGGTGTGGGATAGATTCGTGCAGAAGGCGGTGAGAACAATTAGCACCAGCGCACTCATCTTTACCCTTGTGGCATAATTGACTGCGCCAATATTCATTTTCACTTAGCTCAAACTCCACGTCCCGATTATATTTGAGAGCGGTAGGCAGCCATTTGAAGGCAGTTACTGTCCCGCACTGACGAGCGTAACCGCATATTATCATTCAGGTTTACTCTAGCGGCCGCAATCCTAGTTTGACTAACTTTCTCGGTCAATCGCTCCTTTTATCACAGCCTACCAACGAAGTCGAACTACGCTTAGCCGCCTAACGTTAGGTTGCGGGGCTTCTTGTGGGTCTTGGCGAGGTGTCTGGTGTTTGATCAGGAAAGCACTTGGCTCAATGTCAAGCTGAGGTCATCGAAGCTGATTGGTTTGAAGATCACGTCACTCACAAGCTCACGGTTGCTATCGACCGTCTCGGGCGAAACGGCGTAGCCGGTTATCAACACAACCTTCACTTCTGGCCAGCGGCGGCGCACTTCGCTTGCTACGGCCCAGCCGTCCATCTCCGGCATTGAAAGATCGGTGAATACGAGATCGAATTGGTCCCGCTCGAGCTTGGCGAGAGCCTCGTGGCCGCTTCCCGCATGATTAGTGTGGTGCCCGGCGGAGTTCAGCATGCCTACCAGCGCTTCGCGGACTCGCTGGTCGTCATCTACTACGAGCACATTTGCCACCCGAGGGCCAGCCCTTCGATCGCGCTTGACTTTTTTATGAACGCCATCTGCGATCGGCAGGCTTATGGTGAACGTGGTGCCTCGTCCTGGGTTGCTCTGCGCTTCGATGTGGCCGCCGTGGCGTTCGATGATGCTGTAGCTCACTGCGAGCCCCAGCCCTATTCCGCTTGCGCCCTTCGTCGTGAAGAACGGCTCGAATATGTGATCGCAAATGTTGCTGGTCATCCCGATTCCGCTGTCGGTGAAGCTCACGCGCGCAAGGCCGCTTCTTGTTTCAGTGGAGATCCTCAGCCGCCCGCCTTGAGGCATCGCGTCCAGCGCGTTGAGAATGATGTTGACGAACACCTCTCGCAACTCCGACGCCGAGCCGCGCACGGCCGGAACCGTCTGAAGGTCAAGCTCGACCTCGTACTGCAGGCCGCGCGCTTGCGCTTCGTCGTACCATCGAGCCTTTGTGAGCGTCGTCGAATCCTGAACCAGTTGGTTGATATCAACGTCCTCGTTCACACCTTCGTTTTGCTGAACTCCAAACGCCTGAATGCGCTTTACCGTTTGCGCGCCGTCCAGCGCCGCGTGCTCGATAATGTCGATGCGCTGCGCCAGCGCTTCATCCGGGCAGTCGCGTTTGATCAATTGAGCGTGTCCCAGTATTGCGGCGAGTATGTTGTTGAAGTTGTGCGCGACGCCAGAGGCCAGTTGACCAAGCGCGCGGAGCTTATCGGCTTGTGCCGCTCGCTCGCTCGCCACTCGCTCTTCGGTGATATCGCGTGCTATGGACAGAACGCTGGTCACGCGGCCTTCGTCGTAGATCGGCGTGTTGGTGATAAAGAGGAGCCGGTTCTCACCGCTCTTTCTTACTACGTTCATCTCGAAGGTCTGGGCTTCGCCTTCGAGCACGCGATTGAATCTCTCAATCGCAAGCTTTTTCGAATCGCCGAAAACAAAAAGCCTGTAGTCACCGGCTTCAAGTTCCTGCCGCGAGTATTCGGATTGCTTGATCAACTGCTCGTTGAACCAGATCAGGTGGCCTTCAGGCGAGAACGCGAGTATGGCGTCGTTAGCGTGCTCGATTAATTTGGCGAGGAAGCTGCGCTGCTCGCGGGCAGCCGCCTCGGCGGCTCGCAGCTCCGAAAGGTCTCTGACGATGCAGACCGCGCCGCGCGGACCGACGTGGTCGCCGTTATGACTTGCATAATGGCTCCCGGAGCCATTTGTAAGGGGAGAGATTGTAACCAGCATCGGGCGTGATAACCGCTCGGGCATTAGCTCAAAGGTGACGGGTCTCCCTGAGTTGATGACCTGCGCGACGCGGCACGTCTCACCCTCGACGCCTTGCAGGAGGGTGCAACATTGCCGGCCGATCAACTCGCGCACGTCCGCGCCCTCAAACGCCGCCGCGGCCTCGTTGATACGCCGCAGCACGCCGTTCTGATCGAAGATGAAGATTCCATCACTGAGCGCATCGAAGGTCGCTTCCCACTGGATCTTGCCGTGCGATACCAGCTCGAACAGCTCCGCGCGTTGCAGCGCGATCACGACTTGGTTGGCGGCGGCGCGGATCACTTCCACCTCGTCATCGGTCCAGTTGCGCGGCTCCGACTTCATGATCGCCGTAATCACCAGCCGTGGGGCGCCCTCGTAAGAAAGCCGCACCGACATGAACGAACGAGTCCCCGCCGCGCGCAGCAACTCCTGAGCGCGGTTACTCAGGCGCGGATCTTCTGCGGTGTTGCCGCACCTGATCACGTCGTTCTCCTCCAGGGCAGAAAGCTTCACCGAGTCTTCGCACCGGTACGTCGTGTCAGGCTTACCGACCTTTCCATCGCTGTATTCGCATTCGGCTTTCCACTCCCCACTTTTCTCGTCAGACCTTGTTACGAGAATTCTGTCCGCTGCGAGATGCTCTCCGAGTTGGCGCGCTACCAGGGGGAAGATTTCGTCGAGCCGGTTTGACTGGTTGATGCCGTGGATGATCTGACTGATGAGCGCCGCGCGTTCCGCGGACTGCTTCGTTTCCTGATACAGCTTGCTGTGGCTGACTGCGACCTCAACCTGCGCGGCCACCATTTCTACCAGCGTTATCTCGCTTGCGGTCCACTTGCGAACGCGGTCTGTCTGACTGATTGAGAGACCGCCCCAACATACTCCATTCACAAATATCGGACAGACTATCTCCGAAAGAGTGACAGGCTCGATCCCCCAGGTGTTAACGGTTGATGCGAGATCGGGGTATGCGGCCACGAATGCGCGGACGTCGTCTATCACCAGTGTCCGGCGGGTTTCAAGCAGGTAATTGGCTATGTAGTCATTCGCGGAAGTCTGCACGTGGCTTTGTGACAGGCCCTCGTCACTAAGGTGCTCTGCGATGGTCACGCTCTCGTTTCCGACGAGCTCGCGAAAATAGGTGCGGTTCGCTCTGAGGGCGCGGCCGACTTCTTCCACAGCTACCTGGAGCGTCTCTTTCAGGTCTAACGAACGGCGAATAGAAGCGACGATCTGATTGACCAGAGAGGCGCGCTGGGCCGATTCGCGAACCTCGCGGTACAGCTCGGTCTGACGTATGGCAACGGCCGCTTGATCCGCCACCGATTTAACCAGCTCGGTTTCCCATTGCGTCCATGTATGAGGTTGGTCGCAGTGATGAAGGCTCAGTATGCCGATTGGCTTGCCATCGACACGAATTGCAGTTGTCAGAATTGCCTTCACGCTGCCGGCCGCGATGCGGATTCGCAGCGGAGCGAGGATAGGGTCGTTCGAAGGATCGCTTACGGCCACTGGCTTATCCAATGAGAGTACCGACTGCAAGAACGGATTGTTTACGGTTTGAATCTCGTTCAACACAGGTGGGCGGCCGGAGCAACATTCGGCCACGTACTCGTGGGTGACGGAAACCATCTCGGGCAACGGGCTCGGAAGAAGCGCCACCCGGCAGCGACAAACCGAAAGTGCCTCGCCTAGCTCGTTGACGATTGCCTGTAACACTGAATCTGCGTTGAGCGAGCTGTGAATGGCTGAGCTGATCCGGCTAATGAGCGCGTCGCGTCGAGCCGCCTCTTGCGCCTCCCGATACAGCTCAGCCTGATAAAGCGCCACCGCGGTCTGTTCGGTGACCAGTTCGAGAAGCTTGACCTCGTCTTTCGAGAAAACACGCGGACGGTCGAACTGCTCGAGCGCAATTGCGCCTACAGTGTGCCCGTCGTAACTGATCGGAGCCAGCGCCATCGCGCGCACACCAAGCCGTACGCAGAACGCGCGCACTATAGGATCGCTGTCGCTGGTGTCGGGAACGTCTATCATCTGACCCGAGAACAACTGGGCCAGGAGCGGACTTCCTTCAAGGTCAAGTTCGGTATCGATCAAGCTAGGCACAAGCACGCTCGATCGGTACTCGGCTCGAGCGGTAAGGCAGGCGTCCCCGCTCGAGTTGCCGCCGCGATGCTTATAGATAACTACGCGGGATACTTTCAACGTCATCCCGATGCCGTCTACGGCGACCTTCAGGATCTTATCAACGCCGACCGCGCTCCTGATGGCTGTGAGCAGCCGGTTTGTGAGCGCTTCGCGGTCAGCCGCGCTTGCTGCCCTCTCCTGGGACCGAAAGTGATGTATGGTCAGGCTCATTGTAGACGCCGCCGCCTGCGCCAGATGCTTATCTTGCGCGGACCAGCGCCGCTTGCTCCCCTGATAGAGAAGCACCGCTCCGGCGGTTTCTGAATCGATCACAATCGGCACTATCAGGATCGACCTGATGGCCGACTCTTCCGCACGGTTCGTTGCGCGCGCGAGTCTCCGGGTCACCCGCGGGTCTGATCTCGCGTCCGCTATTTCGAGCACAGAAGCAAGCGATGGGAGGTCTCGTGTGATCTCCAGGTCAAGCTGTCGAAGCTTCTCCCTTTCGACAGGGCCTATGCCACTGGCGGAGTAATCTCCAATTCGCCTCATTAGGCTTTCATCTCGAAGAAGGATGGCTGCGCGCTCCAGATCGAGTGTGCTGCCGATCTCATCAGCGGCGCTGCGTAGCGCTGTGTTAAGGTCGAGTGATGACTGAGCCAGTGTCGCTAACTTGTCGATGAGCGCGCATCCGCGCGCCTGGCGTCCCGAGAAAAATCGGTTCTTAAAAGATAGTTTCATGAAATAAAAGGCCACAGTAAAAAGTAAGAGTGTGATGAACCTGAACGGGCGTCCCTCGGTGGGCGCCCCTCAGTCGAGAGACGCACTTGCGAGGCGCGGAGGGGCATCCACCGAGGACGCCCGTTCAGGTTCATACTTTTGTCTTTTCCCATCTAGTTTCTTTCATCTGGTCCATCCACCCGTGACCTGGTCTGAGGACATAGTGAGAACGGAGTAGCGAATATCAACGCCCGTTCTGGCGTCCTTCATAATCAAACCCGGCTCAGTTGAAAGCTGCCGGATCTCTCGCCAGCCATCGATCGGCACCTCGGTGAACGCTTGAACGACAAGCGGGTCGAAATGCGCCCCCGAGCACCGGGTCAACTCCTCGGCGGCGTCATCGAAAGAGCGGGCAGCGCGATAAGGCCTATCTGAAGTCATCGCGTCAACCGCGTCGGCAACCGCAAATATGCGAGCGCCAAGGCATATCTGATCGCCCTCGATGTGGCTCGGATATCCGCTGCCGTCGTAGCGTTCATGATGCTGCGCAACGATTTCAGTAGCGCCTTCGAGGAATTCTATCCCTCGCAGTATCTGCGCGCCGTACTCCACATGGCGTCGCATGTAGTTCCATTCATCTTCAGTAAGTGCGCCTCGCTTTAGCAGTATCCCGTCAGGTACGCCTATCTTGCCGATGTCGTGAAGCAACGCGCCGTTTTCCAGCGTGATCAGCTGGCGGTCATTCAGTCCGATTTGTTTGCCGAGTCGGATGCAGTACGACACGACTCGGTCAGAGTGCCCTTTTGTCTCGACGTCTCGCGCTTCAAGCGCAGCGGCGAGCGCGCGCAGCGTCGCGCGATAGTTCAGATACAACTTCTCCAGCGTCGAGTTTATATTCGTGTTCGCGATGGTCAGCTCGTTAGTGCGGAGACTAACGAGATCCTCGAGGTGCTGCTCGTATTGCTGATTAGCTTTCAGCAGCGAGTGGTGGCGAAGCGCTCGCGCGACGGCGGTCTCGACGTCAGACAGATCGAACGGTTTGGTAACATAGTCGAATGCGCCGCGCCGCATAGCTTCAATTGCACTCTGGATGTTCAGGTTGCCTGAAATGAGTATGACAACGGTGTCGCGAGAAAGTCTGGTGATTTCCGCCAGCAACTCGAGCCCGCTCATGCCTGTCATCATTATGTCCGACAGGACCAGATCGTACGTCTCTTCCTTCAGGTATTCCATCGCTTCAGCCGCGCTGGTTGCGGTCTTGCAATGATGGGTGGTCCCGAGCAGGGAGTAGAGCACCGAAAGAACATTTGGCTCATCGTCGATGATGAGTACTTTGGCGGCCCGATTCTGAGTGAGGCTCAGCGGCGTGCCGATCAGTCCAGTCATCTTATTCCCGGATTGTGAGTTCGCTCGCTTCTACGTCGCGTCCGTTGCCTTGAGACCGGTCGCGGTGGCTCTGCCTGAAGTTCAGAGTTGACATTGAGCTAGGTTCGCGTTGGGCACACCGGCTAGCTTGAACTCAAAACTTTCTTGATCGCTAAACTCGACGTAAAGAGGCCTAAAGTGAAGTAACCGGGGAGGGGCATAGCCGATGGAGGCCGGCTGGTTTCTAAAGGCTGGGGACTTGGGTGATCTTAGGACAATGAAGAGCAACGTGCAACACTTTTCTCGGGCAAAATCGCCAAAGCAGGCTGGTTTCTAGGCCAAGTCGCCAAAGCGCGCTGGGCTATTGCGGCTCGACATAGTCGAACTTGAGGTAGCTGCTAGAGTCGCCGACAATGAATATGAACTTCCGGCCGGCGATCTCGACGTGAGTTATCCCCTCCGGCTTCATCTTCGGCTCGAGGTCGTACTCTTTGCGAAGCGCAGTCTCAGATCCAGCTTGATCGACGCCGCCGGTCCATTCCCACAGAGCGAACTCGCCCTTGTCGAGATGTTCGGGCGCCCCTGCAATGATCATGAATGAGTTCAGCTCCGGGTCGTACTGTATGTCGCGGATGCCGAGCCCTCCCAGCTTCAACGGGATGGCATTCGGTTCGGCGAGCTCAAGATTATCCACTGAGAATGCCCCGGCTGGGTTGCGCAGTTTGATGGCCACGATGAACGCGCTTCCATCTTTTCCGAGCGGGCCGCGCAGGCCAAGAAGCCAGCGCCCACGTCTGACGTCCCACGCGATTCCCTCGACGTTGAGAGCGCCTTCACTTCCCTTCTTATCGGCGTCCTTCAACTCAGGAACGTTGCCAATCAGAAAGTCGCGCAGATTCGTCATTGCTTCCGCCTTCTTCACACTCTGGCTTGCCGCATCGAAGGTGAATCTCACAAGCGCGTTCAGCTCTCCCGCATCAGGTTGAGTTTGGGAGCCTAGGATGTAGAAGTAGTTTCCGTCGAATGTGATGCCTTCTGGATTGTCAACAGTCACGCCAAGCGGTATCGGTTTAACTTGACCAACTTGCCCCCCCGATTCATCAACTTGCATCCACAAAACTTCGCCCGCCCTTCCGTCGTCCACCATGAGGACGCCGTTTCTTCCGGGAACGTACACGACGCCGGAGGTTTCAAAGGGCCCGCCTTGAAACGGTGTGCCGGCGCCCGGACTCGAAAGCTTCACTTTAGCTTTGCCCTTCGCGCCGGTTTCGATGACAGGCTTCTCCGGACCCGATCGCATCGTACTTTGCAACCACAGCGCCAGCAACACAGCCAACACAACGCTCATGACCTGAGCAATTATTCGACTCGTGGCGCCGATGTAAGCGGCCTTCATCCGCTCGTCGCCACCTTTCTTTTTCTTCTTCTTCTTCTTTTTATCCTTCTCGTCCTCGGAAGTCTCACTGGCAACTATCGCGTCCGAGCCTGAATGGGGCGGCGTCACGCCGGCAGATGCCGCATTTACGACAGGCGAGATCGCCGCGGGCGCCGAAGTCTCGGGTATCTGGGGCTCCAACGAAGGCTTCGCGGGCTTCTCCCCTGTATCGCCTTTCTCGACTTCCGACTCCTTTACTCCGGCGCGTTTTCTCACTTCTTCCAAAGCTTCGCCTGATAACACTGCCGTGACGTTCGCATTAGTCTCACCGGGATTCCTGAAGGTGAGCACCGTCTGACCTAACTGAACCTTATCGCCGTGCCTGAGAGTGTGAGCTTGCGAACCGAGCCGCTCGCCGTTGACGAATGTGCCGTTGCGGCTCCCAAGATCGACAATCGTGTAGCCGGCTTCGCGCGCTATCACTATCGCGTGAGTGTTACTGACCGTCGGATCAATCAGCGTGATGTGATTGTGCGGCGCTTTCCCTATTTCGACCTCATGTTTGTCGATCGCGTATTCGAGCTTTTCGCCTGACGGGAGCACACCGATCAGCCTCGGTCCATAATAATGGTCTACTTTCTCGCGTATCTGCGTCGCAGTCGCGAGGCGGATACTCAGCGGCGAACCAACCTCATTCTGCACAAGTTCGGTGGCGCCGGTGTCGGTCGGGTCGGCCACTGCGAGGACAATCGCGTCGGCTTTTTTTGCTACAGCTAACACTTGATGCTCTCGGGCAATCTTGGGAGGAAACTCCGCGACTACCGCTTCGTCAATCTCCGAGTTGTTCAAATCGACGACGGGAATCTGAAACGTACGGCTCATCAAGTCGCGCAAGATCTCTTCATTTGTCAGCCCGTCTTCGATCAGAGCACGGCAGAGTCTTCGGCCCTTCGCATCAGCGCCAACGCGATCGACATCAGCCTTTTCGGCGAGGCCCGCGGCGATCACCGCGAGTGCGAGCGATTCTTCAGTCAACGCAGGTGGCACGGCGGGTTTGACCGCCGCCGCAATGTCGGCGATCTCAATCGCAGTCGTGTCGCTGTAGTCCCCGAGCCGAAACGTCAGCTTCGAGAGCCCTATTCCGATCACATCACCGTGATTCAGTGGGCGCGGCTCGAAGACTCGCTCTCCATGGATGAAGGTGCCGTTGCGGCTTCCGATGTCGTTGATCGTGTACACGCCGCCATCGAGGCGAATGAGAGCGTGCGCTGCGGACACCGAAGGGTCGGCGATCACAATGTCGTTGCGCGGACCCTTGCCGATCTGAATTTCAGTGCTGGTGATTTCTCGATCGAACACGTCGCCGGTCGGAAGCAATATTTTCAGGCTGGCTTTATGCGGCGTGGCCGGCGGCGTTTGGTCGGCGCCGTCGAAGGCGTTTGGGTCGAGGACTACAGTGCCGACCGGCACCGGCGGCGGCGTCTGCGCTTGCACCTCGGTATTTGATCCGGCATCGCTCGATGGCTGGGCCGACTCCGTTGGGTTGATGTTCAATTTTAGCGAATCGTAATACGCGTTCAGCTCCTGCCCGCAACGATAACAAAAGCGCTGCCCTTCGCGAGCAACGGGAGAGTTACACTTGGGGCATTCAAAAGGCATATCAGCTTAGTCTATATACTCACGATCAAAGTGAGACTAGTTAGAATCCTGCTTTCCTTAGAAGCGTTTCCTGACCGTTTGTCTTATGCGCCGCGCCGGTCACGAGGGTTTGGCCTGATGCGCGGATTATGATAGCGGCTCAGAATATCAAAAGCAAGAAACGGCTCAAGGCTTTACGTTTGACACGCCTCGAGGCGAGGTCTAGAATCGGTTCATCAGATTATTCTTGTTAAGGAGCACAACATGCCACTTGGAATGCCCGAGATACTGATCATCCTGCTGATAATCATAATCCTGTTTGGCGCGCGTCGAATACCGGAGCTCGCTAAAGGTCTTGGTGAAGGCATCCGTCACTTCAAGACGGGAATACGCGAAGTTCCTAACGAGATCGATGACCGCAAGTATCGCGACGACGACCGCAAGTATCGCGACGAACCGGAACGAAGGGAAGAAACCCGCACCTCAGTATGAACTAAAACTGGTATCAGACCCCGTCTCCCCGCGTTCCCATTTGGTCCGCCAACCTGCTGAACAAAGCTGACGTTAGATCGCAAGACTGACAGTACAACCGGCCACTCACCAAGGTGAGCAGCGAACTGTTGTCTCCGTTTGACCGTCTAAGCTTGAGGCGAAACCTTGAATGCTCGCTGGAAGCTCTCTACAAGCGAAAGAAAACACTCGCCAACTGAGAGGTTCCTTGACACCCCGAAGCAAGCCGGCTATGTTTCAATGCGTCGGCTGACAACGAAAATCGATCAGCAAAGTGGGTGGCCCCTTTAAACGCCAAGATCTTTAGTTTCTTAGACAGAGTTTTCAGAGCCCAGGCTTAAAAGTCCGCTCCACAAGCGAGCCAATAGTCGACGGGCTTTCTGGTTGGCCCTTCTATAGAATTGAAAGGTTGTGAAGTATATGAAGCAGTTTTGCGAGAAGCTGCCAGGGCTTGTTCTATACGTAATCCTATTCTGCCTCGTTGGCCCGCCTGCTAAAGCAACAACGGTCGTGATGCTCACTGATACCGAGTTGATCGTGAACTCGCGACTCATCGTCAGTGGCAGAGTCGTCTCTGTAATTAGCGCTTGGGATGATCCGGCTTCGCTGGTGTGGACCTATGTCGAAGTCCTCACCGACCGTGTGCTGAAGGGAGAGATGACTGAAAGGACGATCGTCCTGAAGCAGCTAGGAGGGTCAGTAGGCCAATCCGGCGTGCGGGTCTGCGGGCAACCGGAATTCGGGGTGGGGGAGCGCGTGCTTTTGTATCTGAATACGGGAGCGGATGGCAGCCTGCATGCCGCTCACGCCTTCATGGGCAAGTTCTCCGTTAGAGAAGATGCAACAGGTGGCGAATTCGTCGAGCGCGGAATCCGCGCAAATGACGTCGAGTTTCTCGACCGTAGAAGCACCGGCGAAGTCACGAATGTAGCACCTTTGAATATCTATGTGAACAACATTCGACGCACGCTGCGGCGAGAGGCGACTCTGGTAGCAGAACTAGAATTTGAGCAGCGCGGTCAACCTATACTTGCAATCCCCACAGAGTACCCGCTCAGGAAAAAGCTATCAGGAGGCTTCTCACCTGAGTTTGTGCTGTTTGTAGGTGGCGTGCGGTGGATGGAAGCTGACTCGGGCCAGCCGATAAATTACTACATCAATCCGACCGGGTCACCGGTTGCAGGAGGAGGCGCTGCGGAGATTGGACGCGCTCTGGACGCCTGGCCCAACCAGAGTGGCGCGGGGATTCGGCTGCAGGTTGCTGGTCAGACGGGCAGTTGCGGGATTCGGTCTGACAACACCAACACCCTGTCGTTCGGAGATTGTTTGAATCAGTTGGATCCGCCGGCTGGCTGTGCGGGTGTCGTGGCAATGACCGCGATCAGTTGGAGTCGCGAACCGAGGGTTATTGCTGGAACAACTTTTAACCGTCTACTAGAAGCGGACATCATATTCAACAGAGGAATGGATTGTTTCCTCGCAAACTCGGCGAATCTAGCCGAGGTTGGGTGCCATGAGGTAGGGCACTCGATTGGGCTCGACCATCCAGCCGATCCGTCCGCAGTTATGTTTGCGGTGTCGCATGGGCGCGGACGCGACGCCACGCTTGGGGCGGATGACAAAGCTGGCGCTCTGGCGATTTATCCCGCATCTCCTGGAGGAGGCGGGGGTGGAGGTGGTGGCGGTGGCGGTCCTGCTCCTGGCGGCGGCGGGCCAGTCACCATCACATCTCTTGGGATAAACGAGGGAATCGCCGGCCGGTCTTATAAAGCAACGCTTACAGCGAGCGGCGGAACGCCTCCCTATAGATGGAGTCTTGTTGGCGGAGCGCTGCCGCCAGGACTGAGTTTTTCGCCAAACGGGACGATTGACGGTGTTCCCACGATTCCCAGCTCTTATCCTTTCGCGATACAAGTTTTTGACTCGGGCAACCCGCTGCGCCTGGATGCGAGGTGGTTCTCGTTAACCATCCGTGAGAATGATGGGGGAGGTTTGCCGTCGTTCCCGGCTGTCACAGGCGTGAAAATAAAGGGAGTGAAAAAGCTGTGGGTTTTGGGTGCGAACTTCCGGGCAGACTCTTTTGTCTCGATCAACGGCAAGGTTTTCCAGCCTGTATCTTTCTCACAAGACGGATCTGTCGGACAGCTCCTGGCTAAAGGGAAACTCAACCTCGGCCCGCAAGGCACAAACGTCGTCGTTGTTCTCAATGGCGACAATAGCTCCGCGCCGTACGTGTTCTAGTTCTTGCGAAGGGCAAAAGCTACACCGTGCCTGACAGATCAGAAAGCCACATCGAGGGCGTAACAAGAAGTGACAAGGCTGTCTCCGGTGGAAATCCCTGACGGCATCTGCTAATCTTTTCCCCCTCAAAGGGCGCTTAGCTCAGTTGGTAGAGCACTGTGTTCACACCGCAGGGGTCACTGGTTCGAGTCCAGTAGCGCCCACTGTTTTTGGCCCGCCTGCGTTAGATTAAGGCAAGAGTTTATAAGTTATGATGAGACGTCCTACTAAAGTAATCAGCCGAAAGACAGACTCGGTTCGCATCATTAAGATAACCGGGCGCCTTGACCCCGGGGAGGGACCTGATCAACTCTTCGAGATGGTAGAAGGCTTCTTGGAGGAGGACGAGATCGATTTTCTGCTCGACCTGCGAAGCGTGACTTACGTCAGCAGCACCGGAGTTGGTAGCCTCATCAAGTCCTACCGTTCCGCGCTAAAAAAGAAGGGCCATCTAAAATTGCTTTCTCCCTCACAGTCGGTAAGAAACATTCTGGCAATTTCTAAGCTTGATGGTGTGTTCGAAATCTTCTCTGACGAGAGCGAAGCGCTGGCGAGCTTCAAAGACAAACAAGCCTGAGCCTATGACGGCTTCCTATCCTTCTTAGGAGGTGGTTCCTTCGGCTTCTCTTTCCTCTCCTTATCCCTTATGACTGGCGGTCCCGGGGGATCCTTCTTTTTCTCGTCCCTGTCCTTCTTCTGTGCAAAGACGACAGAACCACTACTCGGGATCATGACCGAAGCAGTTACACCAAAAAGCGAGAGCGTGATTATGAGGAAAACTTTCTTCATACAATTGCGTCCAACCCAGAATAGCATCAACAGCCGCCGTGCAAAACCCTTTTTACGCTGGGATCTCCTGAGACAACACCCTTTCATCCTTCATCACGGCAACCGCTATTCCACGTTCATCAGTGCGCCAAATTCCTAAATGACGGGGCTTATGTCGAAGACGAGGAGTTTTGATCCTTTGGCGTCAACCTTTCAGTTCAATCGCGCACCTTTTAGTGCACTAGTGAGATGCCAGCCTCGGTGGCCGGCGTTGTTAGCATCTGCTGAGCTTTGGGGACGAGGCGCTCGGGGCAACTCCGCGCTAAACCTGCTGCTTATGGCGTTCGAACTATTTTTTTCGTTTGTTGACGGCTTCCTTGAGTTGTTTACCTGCGCTGAATCTGACCGCCTTGGTAGCCGGTATCTTGATTCGCTCTGCCGTGTAGGGGTTGTGACCTCGGCGGGCCCTGCGGTGTGACACGGCGAATGTGCCAAAGCCTACCAGAGTGACCTTGTCGTTCTTGCGCAGGCTGTCGGCGATCGCTTCCTTCACCGCGTTGATCGCTCTTTCGGCCTCTGCCTTGCTGATCGAGGCCCGCTTGGCAACCTTCTCGATCAAATCGCCCTGGTTCATCGTGCCTCCTAAATATCGTAGGTCATTTAACCAGCTAGCCCAAGATATGGTAGCCGTTTCGCCGGGTTTATAACATCGAGGCTCCGCGCTGTCAATAAGTTTCTTTGCTCGAGGTTCCCTGGAACGGGTTCTGGTAGCCGGATTCAAGGCAGGTGGGTGTTTCTTGGCGACGTTAGTGGTACTCAAGCCATCTGTAAGATGACCTTCATGCTCTCGGTCGCTGCCGCTTCTTCGAATCCAAGCAAGCCTGCTTCGAGTGGCAGTCGCCGCGATATCAGCGGCCTCAACTCTACGCGGCCGCTGGCGAGAAGGTCTATCGCCGGGCCGAAGCGCCCGCAACGAGAGCCGACCATAGTCACTTCGTTAACGACGATTTGAGATGTGTCCAGGGATGTAGTGCCGTGGTGGGTGGACTTCAGCACAACTGTTCCTCTTGGCTTAACAATTTCCAACGCGATCGCGAGTCCTGAGGGCGATCCGCTCGCGTCTATTGCCACGTCGAACCGCCCTTTGTATTCCTGACTAAGTGTGCCGGCATCTATCAGCGATGAATGAGCGCAAAAGTTTCGCGTTAATTCTAATTTGTTTTTATGCCTTCCGACGACGGTCAGCGAGCAACCGGTTTGAGCCATCACCAATACGACTAGCTGTGCCAGCTTGCCATCCCCTACCACAGCCACAGCGTGGGATCTGTTTATGCCAACCTGCTCGAGAATGTTGAACGCTGCCGCCAGCGGCTCAACGAACACCGCTGCTTCATCGCTCACCGACTCTGGCAGCTCGATTAGATTGCTAACCGGAAGCGACAGGAACTCAGCAAAGGCGCCATCGCGACCCTTGATTCCCAGCACCGTCCGCACGGAACAGTGTCTCGAGTCACCTCCGACGCACAGTTTACAGTGACCGCATCCGGCGTTTATCTCCCCGACTACTCGCCGCCCCTCGAGCGAGGGATCGGGCGATTCAACAACGCGGCCTACGAACTCGTGCCCAAGCGTTCCGTGGAACGCGGCGTAGCCCTTCGCGATTTCAAGGTCTGTATTGCAAATGCCCGCGCAGATCACTTGGACGAGCGCTTCGCCCTCGCGCCTGGGAACCGGCGCGTCGCGCACGAATTGGAGAGTGCCACCAAACCGAAGAGCTTTCACACTCGATTTCCATCACCGCGTAAACAGGAACTTGTTCGATATATTCCCGCTCCCAGCCGGGCTTTCGACGCGAACAAGCAGGTTTCCGCGCTTCACCAGTTTCTTAAGTTTCTTCTTCGTAGCGAACAGCGTCGTGTCTGTTCCATTCACTAGCGTCCTTACCGGTGCTCGTCCATACGGCGTAAACGGTGCCTTTGAACTGGCTCGACGGGGATGCATCGACAGTCATGTGGCACTTACCCGCTGTTGTGGGATCCGTTATGTTGCCGATATCACATCCTACAAGAGTTCTCATTCAGTTTGAAACAAAAGAAATGTGCTTGAGCGAAAGATTCTTCCACACAGCAACAAGGCACGCAAGTAATAGCGTCTGCAATACTTTTCAAACAGATTTCGCACAGCTATACTCAGACTCAATTCACTCAGAAGGACAGTTTTGGAAAAGAAGCACTATCACTTGATCGGGATCTGCGGCACGGCTATGGCCTCGCTCGCTGGGATGCTCGTCGAGCAAGGACACGACGTCACCGGTTCAGATGAGAACGTCTATCCACCGATGTCGCTCGAGCTGCAGCGGCTTGGGATTCCTGTGCGCGAGGGATATACGCCGGAGAATCTTCTTGAGCGGCCGGAGGTGGTCGTTGTAGGTAATGCGATCACGAGAGGCAATCCCGAACTCGAGCACGTACTCAACGAGAAGATGTATTACACTTCGATGGCTGCCGTCGTCAAAGAGAACTTCATTCGCGGCCGCCACTCAATCGTAATCGCCGGCACGCATGGCAAGACGACGACCACTTCATTGATGGCGTGGGCCATGGAGCGCGCTGGGGCAAGTCCGTCGTTTCTGATCGGCGGCGTAGCTGAGAACTTCAACTCCTCGTTCCGCGTGACGGACGGCCCTTACTTCGTCATCGAAGGTGATGAATACGATACCGCGTACTTCGACAAAGGGCCGAAATTCATGCACTATCTTCCTGTCACGGTAATCCTGAACAACGTCGAGTTCGATCACGCGGACATCTACCGCGACATTGATGCAGTGAAATTTGCATTCAGCCGCCTGGTTAATCTGATTCCTGGGCGCGGTCAATTGATCGCCGGATGGGACTCTGATCTGGTCAGGGAGCTTGCGGCACGCGCATTCTGCCGCGTGGAGAGCTTCGGTATCGATCGTGACGCTCGATGGCGCGCGGACGATATTCGTTTTTCAGCCGAGATGACGGAATTCACGGTTCGGGTCGAAGGAGGTGACTTCGGCCGCTACTCAACTCCCCTCGCCGGTCTGTTCAATGTGCGCAACTGCCTGGGCGTCATAGCAGCGTGCGAGGAGCTTGCCCTCGATCGAGGCGCAGTCGCCGAGGCGATCGCGGAGTTCAAAAGCGTCAAGCGGCGCCTGGAAGTTCGGGGAGAAGTTCGCGGTGTCACGGTGATCGATGACTTCGCGCATCACCCCACCGCGGTGCGCGAGACGCTTCTGGGGGCGCGCGCGAAGTACCCCGGCCGCCCGATCGTTGCGATCTTTGAGCCTCGCTCTTACACGGCGCAGATTAAGCTGTTCCAGCAGCAGTTCGAGGACGCGCTTGCCCACGCTGACGAAATAATAATCGCCGGCCTGTTTCACCCCGAGCGTTACACAGCAGAAACCGCAATCTCTCCCGCAGAGATGTTAGAGCATCTCCGCAATCGCGGTCGTGAAGCGCACTATATCCCTTCAACGGATGACATCGTCTCCGATGTTGTGCCACGTCTCAAAGGCGACGAGGTTGTGGTGATTATGTCGAATGGTTCGTTTGGCGGGATCCACGACAAGATGCTGAACGCGCTTCGTAAATCACAGGCTAGCGCGCAAGTCGAAGGTTAGCTTGTTAGCGCGCCGTTCAGCTAAGCGGTCCCGGCTGGCGCATCGGAGACGACGGTCATCCGGCCTTTAGGTTCTATGCGCCCGCGCAAGACATTCTTGACCGGCTTCGGCAGGAAAAACTCGGCTACCTTCGCGATGCCATCGACCAGTTCCTTGATGTTCCGCTCACCCTTCCAGTGATCCATAACAACTCTGCGGTCGGCACGGTTCAACAGCCTCAATATTGAAATGGCAAGTAGGTAAGAATCATCGACCTGGCCGATGAAGGGGATGAAGTCGGGAATGACGTCAAGCGGGACAATGACGTACATGATTATGCCCGCGAGAATTGCTTTGTCAGCTTGAGAGACGCGCTCATCTCGTAACAGACCGAGCAGTAACCTCATCAGGTTTGGAATGAAGAGCAACAACTCCCGCATCTTTCTTCTCATATTCCGCTGTTCCGACATCCATCTCCTCCATACCCTGCATTGCGTTTCGTTTTTTATTTTACGGCCACGGCGCCGCGGCGTCAATTTTTGTAGCACACGCGCTAACAACTTTGACGAGCTTATGACTCAGGTTGACTTGAAAGACGGGATAGCTTTGAGGGTTGAGTTGGGGTCTGTCTCGACCCGGCGGGATGTGCGTAAGCAATCGCTGCGATCGCTCACGAAGTATGCTCAACGTTTGCTACTGAGCTCTCTTACAACTCGCACTCGTACGGACTCGCGGACGACAGGCCGGTCAGCATTGTTCGCTCGCGCTCGAGCCTTCGAGCAGAGTCCAGCGCCGCGCGGACCTTGCACTCAGCCGCTTTGGTGGCGGAAGGAATGGTTGGAGATTTCAATCGAACAAACATCATAAGGCTCTGCGGGATCGCCAGGCTCCGCTCAATTATCTGCTTTTCAAAATTCTTCAGCAGTGCCTTGTGAGTCACCGTCTCCAGCTTGAATGCAGTTAGCGCTTGAAGCGCCCGCACGTGATTTTCGAGGTTCGCCTTAGGTGCGGCCACTGCGAAATTGGGCACGACTGCCGTCGCGGTCGCAGAAGCGCGCGATGCGGCCTTCGGACACCCGCCTCGCATTGAGCCAGTTTTTGCCGCGCGAACCTTCGAGACCTGCACGGTTCCCGACAACTCGGCGAACTCACGCGCACAGGCGAATTCGCTGCGCGGGCAAGCGGAGCGGCCTGTGGCCCTCAACAGTTCTCTGCCCGAGTCACCGGGCGCAGATGAGTCGAAAGGGCCAGCGGGTCGGTACCCCGCGCCAAACACGTCAGCGATCTGGTGCCAGGCATCACTTGCGGCGGAGAGACTTGGGCTGAAGCTGACTTGAAACCCTGCAGCCCCCAGCGAGAGTGGCACAATGACAAGGCCTAAGAACAAAAAGAAAGCCGTGCCTTTTGGTGCGTGTGCTGATCTGTTAAGTCTTAGCATTTGTATCTCCGAACCAGCTTGATCAACGCTCCCGCCTCAGTGCTTGCGTTCCAAAACGGCGAAGAAGATTGAAAGTTCAACTTTTTCTACGCCTTGGTAGCTGCTTAGTTCACTGCGTAGGTGGCGAGAGAATCGAAAAGGTTTCAAGGAAAAACACGGCCGGGCGGGCGATTGCTCGCCGAATAGAACGGAGAGAAGACGATATGAAACCCAAACGGGAGGTTGGGTTTTGAAAGGAGTCTCAGCCGTGGAGGGCTCGGCTAGAACAAAGTCGCCTGGTCCGAGTGACCGCCCGTTTTCCTGAAATCGAGACCGAGGTGTTCGCGGGCAAGGCGCGTTGCAGTACGTCCGCGGGGGGTCCGATTAAGAAACCCTATCTGTAGGAGATAAGGTTCGTAGATCTCCTCGATAGCATCCTTCTCTTCGCTGATGGCGGCCGACAGCGTCCCGAGTCCCACCGGCCCGCCGTCAAACTTCTCTATGATCGTCAGCAGGAGTTTGCGATCAACCTCATCGAGCCCGTAGGTATCCACCTCCATGCGGTCGAGCGCCTTCACTGCTACGTCGCCGGTCACGTCCCCATCGTGCAGCACCTCGGCAATGTCACGCACGCGACGCAGCAAGCGGTTTGCAATTCGCGGAGTGCCGCGCGACCGCCTGGCGATCTCGAGCGCGCCGCTCGCCTCTACTTTCACGCCAAGTATGTCGGCAGAACGGTTCACTATCACTTCCAAATCTGCGACGGGATAGAAATCCAGGTGGAGCGGGATGCCGAATCGCCCGCGCAACGGTGCGCTGATGAGCCCCGCGCGTGTAGTTGCCCCAACCAACGTGAACTTCGGCAGTTCCAACTTTATGGATCGGGCCGAGGGACCCTGACCGATCATGATGTCCAGTTGATAGTCTTCCATCGCCGGGTACAAAACTTCTTCGATGGTGGGGTTGAGCCGATGAATCTCGTCGATGAACAATACGTCGCCCTCCCCGAGATTCGTCAACAGGGCGGCAAGGTCACCGGCCTTCTCGATCACAGGCCCGGCGGTGGATTTAATGTCGCTGCCCATCTCGTTGGCGATGATGTGCGCGAGCGTTGTCTTTCCCAATCCCGGCGGACCATAGAGCAGTACGTGATCAAGAGCGTGCCCGCGTTTGCGAGCCGCTTGAATAAAGATAGATAGATTCTCTTTGACCTTGTGTTGACCGATGTACTCGCGCAGCCATTTAGGTCTCAGGCTCAACTCAAACTGTTTCTCTGCGTCGCCTTCAGCGCCTGCGGAAATGATTCTGTCTTCCACCATCCAACAAACTCCTGCGCGCTAGTGCGGGATTTCTGATCGCGCAGTTTACCATAAGTTGTGGTCCGGCTGAATAGCGTTACAAAATCTGGCGCCCGAGGCTTATAATTTTGCCAGAATAATTATGACGAAGCAGCCTGAAGAAGGAGAGATTTGGGAGTGGCGCGCGTTTGGGCCGATCAGCCAGAGCCTCGCTGCCGAGGTTCGCGCTTATCCGGTCAGGCTGGGCGTGAGCGATCTTCGAGGCGAAGACATTTACCTGGTCTCGCCACACAGCGATCAGAACGTCAAGCTGCGCCGATACGCAAGCGGGTGGGTGCTAAAGCTCAAACAGCTGTTCGAAACCACGCCTCGACCTTTCGAGCTTTACAACGAGAGCGCCGAGTTTACTTATCGATTTCCAGTCTCGCGCGACACGTTGGAAGAGGCTGCGCGGTTGTTGCGCGTCAAGCTGCCCGGCCCTGTTCTTTCAACTGCGAGCTTTATTGAAGAGGACTTCGTGAAGGCACTCGCCGAGTCGTCGCCGGCGGTCACCGAGACAAGAGTATCCAAGAAGCGATCTCAGTATCAGTTTGAAAACGGATGGCTGGAGCTGGCTGACGTGACATTCGCAACCAGCGAGGTCCAATCAATTTCCATTCATTCGCCTGACATCCACGTCGTAAAAGAAATGGTCAATCGACTCCAGCCCGGAGACGAGTTGGAGCCTATGAATTACATCGAGGCGTGCAGGCGTTGGGGGTGAAACACCTGTCATCCTCACATCCAGCCCATTCCACTGAAGCACGACCCACCTACCTCGGTTGCAACTGAATGATCTGATGTGGGCCCGCACCTCACGGACAGTTGCAGTTATTGTCCGTCAGGTTTCTGTCGGAGATCGTGCACAGAATCGAACCCCCATTTTGTATAGACGCAGTTCCCTTTTTCACCGACGTGTCGATCGTGATCCGCACTCGGCTGTTTCCGCTATTATCCTCGATGCTCGCGAGGCAGCCTCGTACCCTCCGCATGCCTGTGCCGCTCGCGACCAGAACTCCGTTGCAACAGAATCGATAAGCGCCGGTGTTCAAATCCACTAGAACTAAGTTTCCTGGATTCGAGTCGTCCTGGAGGCACACGCCCGCAACCGTCACCGGGAAAGTACAGGTCGCAATGTTCCCCGCCGCATCAGTAGCCGTACAGGTTACCGTCGTCGAGCCCACCGGGAACATCGAACCAGACGGCGGAACGCAGGCTACCGTCACCCCTGGACAGTTGTCGCTTGCGGCCGGAGTCGCGTAGTTCACCACTCCGCTGTTAGAAAACGGACATGTCGGCGGAGCCGCTATGTTGATTGCCCCCGGACAGCCGTTTGTGAAAACCGGAGGCGCCGGGTCTACAGTCGTCGCAGCTGTTCCAGTGTTGTTGCCATTATTAGGATCCGGTATCGAACTCGCGGCAGTGGCAGAGTTGTTTATGACCGTGCCATGCAACATTCCAGAATTGACTTTGACCACAATCTGGAAGACTGCCGTTTCGCCGTTTGCAACTGAAGCCTTCGAGAAGACCACGTTGCCGGTCCCGCCAACCCCTGGGGTGGTCTGGCCCCAACCACTCCCGCTGGTCACCGATGCCGATACGAAAGTGGTGTTCGCTGGAACTCCATCGGTCACGGTCGTGTTGAGACCCGGTCCCGGACCATTGTTGGTCAGGTTGATCGTGTAGGTGATGTTCCCATTCACACAGACCGGATCAGGCGAATCACTCTTGGTCACCGCAAGGTCGGCCTGCGCAATCACCTTTGTCGTCGTCGTGCCAGTGTTGTTGCCGGATGTGCTGTCTGCCGTCGTGCTTGCAGCGGTAGCCGAGTTAGTGATTATCGTGTTGTTTGGAGTGCCGGCGTTGACCTTTACCACCATGGTAAACACTGCCGTCTCTCCACTCGCAACAGGCGACTTGGAGAATACTACGTTGCCTGTCCCTCCAACTCCCGGGTTGCTCGTGGTCCATACGCTCCCGGTTGTCACCGTAGCCGATACGAACGTAGTGTTAGCCGGTACCGGGTCGGTCACCGTTACCAGGTTGGCGGAACTGGGTCCGTTGTTGACGAAGTTGATCGTGTAAGTCAGGTTCTGGCCGGCTATCACCGGATCGGGCGAATCAGTCTTGGTGACCGCAAGATCCGCCTGTGCAGTCACCATCGTCGTGGCGGTTCCGGTGTTATTTCCCGGTGTCGGATCACTTGTGAGGGTCGCCCCGGTAGCGCTGTTGTTTATCGTAGTGGCGGCGCCGACCTTTACCACCATGCTAAAGACCGCGGTCTCGCCCGGAGCCACCGATGTCTTCGAGAACACGACGTTGCCGGTCCCGCCAACCGCCGGGGTGCTTACGCTCCAGCCAGTGCCTGTTGTAATAGAGGCCGACACAAACGTGGTGTTGGCAGGCACCGCGTCAGTGACCGTCACGCTCTGAGCAGTGCTTGGGCCGTTGTTGATGAAGTTGATGGTGTAAGTCAGGTTGGTGCCGGCTACTACAGGATCATGCGAATCACTCTTGGTCACCGCAAGATCGGCGCTCCCGGCCCCCACGAGCGTCATCGCGGTCGAACTGTCGTTGGCTGGGTTCGAGTCGGTCGAGGTGGTCGTGGCCGAAGCAGTATTTGTGATCGTCGAGCTGCTGGGAACGGAGGAGAGCACGGTCGTCGTGATGGTGATCGTGGCCGTCGTGCCGGCGGGAAGCGTCGAGAAGGTCACGGTCCGGTTGTTGCCGGAGCCTCCGCAGACTCCTAACGCTGTCGAGCTGCAGCTGACGAAAACGACCTCCGCGGGAAGGTTGTCGGTCACAACCACATTGGCGGCATCCGACAGCCCGGGGTTCGACACCACGATCGTGTAGGTCAGCGGCGTGCCAGGCACCACAGGGTCTGGCGATTTGGTCTTCGTTACCGACACGTCCGCCGTGCAATCAAATGTCAACCGCGCCACCTGTGGGTCGTGATCGCTCGCGCGGACCACGAACTCGGAGTTGACATGCACAACGTCGTATTCGAACACAGGGGTACGATTGAAAAGGCTATCGCTAAGCAGGATATGATCGAGGGCTTGTGAATTGCCTTCAAAGACGTAGGTGTATCGCTCACTCTGCGGCAGCCCCTCAATTAGATCATGGAGGACACCCCCTTTCAGCGTGGTCAGTGGGGTGGAAAACTCGAAGTCGTTCAAGTCGCCTAGCGTGACAATCTCTGCATCCGGGTCTAGCGCCAGGATGCTGTCAACGAAGTTGTTGACGATTTGTGCCTGTTGAATACGCTGGGCCTCAGAACTGAGGAGCGGCGGCTGAAAGCGGCCAAATAGCGGCTGGTCCCCGCCCTTGGAATTGAAGTGATTGGCGATGACAAACAACTTATGGCAGTTGAAGGTGAACTCGCCCGCCAGTGGCTTGCGGCTGTTGTTGAAGGCGGCGTTGGTCGGATCAACGCGGCCAGGGCTGAAGGAAAGCTCAGGCCCGGATGCGCCATTCACAACCGTTGTGGCAGCGGTTGAAGTACCGCCGGCGCGATCTATGAATGCAAGGCCGCGATCCGTGCGGAACAGGAAGCCGACCCGGATGTTTCCGTTAGGCTCGCCTCCATCCTGGTTGTTCACCGGATCAATCTGCCGGAATTGATAGGGCGGGCCGCCCGCCGTCTGGATTGCTCCGATAAGCAGATTGTACGTTTGAGTGGCATCAACCACTCCGCCGCTGCTGCCAGGCCCATTGTTATCCTGTACTTCCTCCAGGGCGAGGAGGTCCGGCGATTTCAGATTGTTGACGATGATGCCGGCCAGGTCGCTGAATTTCGAGGGCGGGTCATTTGGGTCAAGATTCTCGACGTTGAAGGTGGCAATGGCTAGTTGATTGGCGGTGGGCAGCGCGGCCACTTCCTGACTCAGCCCTCCTGCTACGGCAGTTGGCGATGAAGTCACTTCGAGCTTGAAATTCCCGAAACTATAATCCATCACTCCAACAATCGGCCCGCCAAAATGATCCCCGACGTTGACAAGGGGTGTGCCTGCAATCTCATCGTCGAGGATAATCCGTTCGGGATTGAAGTCATTACTGCGAACCACGACGCCGCCTCGTGTTGTTCTTACACTGGCGTTAGCGCCGTCGTCACTTAAGACGGGGATCTCTCCGAGACTGACGTCCGGTCCGACTACCACGGCATTGTTGACCTGAACGCGCATTCCCTCGAGACTCTCGTAGAAGTCTATCCCATCGCTAGAGGGGTCAAACACACCACTGGTTTCCACATTGCCCGTTGCATCATCCTCTATGATCATCGACGGCGGTATCCGGCCACTGATGCCAATAATGATTGGCGCGGGCAAGGGATTGCCGGTCGACGTCACGCTGATGCTGGGTGAGGTAAGCTCGGTGATTGTAAGATTGTCGGAACTGGCGCCGCCGGGTCTAAACTCTGACACAATGGCAAGGACAGTCACTGCGTCGCCTGCACTTACAGTGGGAGCTGTAGAGGTGAACACGAAGATACCCTCGGAGGTTGCATCGTCAGTATCGGGCATCGGATCTTGAATATAAAAACCGTTGACCCGTTTAGCGGTAACGATACCAGTAGTCGAAACCGTTGTAGTGTTCAACGGCGAGATATGGCCTGCACCCTGGATATCGTGAATTGCGACGCTGGAACTGACCGCTACCGAAACGGCAACAATACAGTTCGCAGTTTGCGGAGTCGCGTCGTTGTTCGACCAGGTGATCGTCGCACTGTAGTTCCCAACCGGCGTTGTGTTGCTAACCTGCAGCGTCGCGTTGGCGGTCCCGCCTACGCCACCGGCGGGCGTAAAGCCCGTCAGCGTGATCGTGCCGGGGTCTGACGGCGTTATGCTGGTGATTGAAGCGCCAGTCACCGTGCCGTCGGAGTCTGTCGCGCTCACGCCCGCGCTGGTGGCGGTGCCAGCAATCGTTGCTAGGTTCGGCGGACAAGTTGGAGCGATCGCAGCGTTGGCGGCGCCATTGGGAGTCACGGAGAAGTCGTCAATCGAGAGACCGTGATCGTTGCCCGTGTCGTTAATGTCCCTCCATCGGAGCCAGACTTCCTGACCGGCGTTGACCGTAACCGTCAGGGTAGCCGATTTGGCGGTGCGATTGGCCGCCGCGTTGCCGTCCAATGCGGCTGCCGCCGCGCCCGTTATGGGGCTGACGAAATCCAGCGCGTTGAAGTCTGACCAGCCGGTCGCAGGGCTGTTGGCGTCGGTAATCGTGCCCGCGTTTGCGACCTGATACTGAAAGTCTAATTGCTGTGTGTTCACGTTGCCGCCGTTGCGCCACTGCTCGCCGTTGTAACTAATATCGAGCGAAGTGATCGTCGAGCCCGTGCTATTGGTTAGCTTGAGAGCGTTGAAGATGGTGCCAGGCGTGGCGGAGACGACCGAGCCAAACGCGCGTTCGGTGCTAGTGCCCGTGCCCCAACTGTAAATCGCACCTGTGTTGCTACCACCTGCGTCCGCGCGGTAGGTGACCGGGTTGGCAGTATTCAGTTCGAACTGTGAGTACCATCCGGTGAGCGTCGAGTCGTCCACCCAGGCATTAGTCGTGCCTGACGTGGCAAGCGTGTCGAAGTTCTGCGTGATGGCTGTCCCCAGCGTGATGACACTGATTGGGGCTACGGGGTTAGGCTTAGCCCCAACTCTTGTAAAAAATGTATCGAAAAGAAAGCTCCCCGTGAGCGTGCCTGCTCCCGTAAGAAGCACGATGAGGTACGTAAGCTTCTGAAGGCGATTTGAAAATACTTTGTGGGGGAATGACATAAGAATCTAGCCTCTCTTGGGGGTGAGCGAGCACAGAATCGACGTACCCGGCGCGGCGCCTGTGCGCCAATGAGTAGCCGGCTGTAAAAAATTCTGTCGCGGGACGCAACCAAATTGTTGCCTGGCCCGAATAAGGTAAGGGCGCGAAGGCATATTCGGGGCGGACTTGTGCATTAAGTCCGCCTGTTGAGCAGTCCTCCGATTACTTGCTCTCCGTCTATCAGCTATTTGGTTGAGTTGATTGTTGCCGCGACCGATGGGCCCTGTACTCGAACTGCGGCACGCTCCTTCGGGTGGTTCTGGGATTCCCAGGAGCCGCTATTCTATGTTTGAAGTGAACAGCGAGTCAAATGAGAGAGAGCGTTTGAGAGTGTAACACGATGCCCCGGCTTTCTTTCTGCTCGGCAACGTGATGCGATTGTGAGAATCTTGACTCAACAGTGAAGGACGAGCCGGATAGCGAGCGTCACTCGCGGCACTTTCATCTCCGCCCCGCCTTGCTTGCGGGGGTGGACATTGGATAGAATGCGGCTTCAATTGAGCGTTCGGTCTTAACAAACACTTACCTTACAACATCAAGAAAGGAGTAGACCGTAGTCTGATGCCCTGGGATTAAGCATTCGTGTGTTTGGCGCAGACCCGGTCTTTCATTATGAAAAGAAAAGCAAGTCCTGGGAAGAGAATAGCTGTGCGTGTACGGCGGAACGCCTCCGTTCTGCTTCTGATAACGGTCTTTCTATCGGCAGCCTACTGGGTTGCGTCGCCCCCCCGCGTCCAAGGCATATCAAGCGGAGTCGTGATCAGTCAGGTGTACGGCGGCGGTGGCAACAGTTTGGCGACGTTCACTCACGACTTTATCGAACTGTTCAATCGAGGAGCGAGCCCGGTGTCGCTCAACGGCTGGTCCGTGCAGTATGCGAGCGCGACCGGGACCGGGAATTTCGCCGCAAACAGCACCATGATAACGGAGTTGCCGAACGTGACTCTGGCTCCCGGTCAGTACTTCTTGATTCGGGAAGCTTCAACCGCTGCTGTTGGGTCACCGCTTCCAACTCCAGACGCTACCGATGCCACTCCCATCGCCATGGCGGCAGGCGCAGGGAAAGTGGCCTTGGTCAACACAACAACTCCTCTGGGTTGCAACGGTGGATCAACGGCGTGCACGCCTGCGGCGCTTGCCACTATCGTGGACCTAGTCGGCTACGGCAATGCGAACTTCTTCGAGGGGGCGGGAGCCGCGCCTACTCTAACGAATACAACCGCTGCCTTCCGAGCACTGGGCGGCTGCACCGATACGGATAACAACGCGTCCGATTTTGCTGCTGCTACGCCGAACCCGCGCAACACGAGCTCTCCACTAAATACCTGTGTTGGCGATGGGGCACCACTGGTATCGAGCACTTCTCCGCTAAACGGCGCCACCAACGTCGCCCTGAACGCGTCCATCACAGTCAACTTCAGCGAGAATGTGAATGTGGGCGCCAATTGGTTCACCATCGTCGGCAGCTTGAGTGGCTCTCATACTGCAACCGTGACCGGCGGTCCGATGAACTTCACATTGAACCCGGGCACAGATTTCGTTAATAGCGAGACGGTCACCGTGACTATCGTGGCAAGCGAGGTGACAGACACGGATGTCGACGACCCGCCGGACAATATGTCGGCTGATTTCGTTTTTAGTTTTACAACCGTCGCTCCTCCGCCTCCTTTCAAGCCCATCCACGAAATCCAGGGCGCAACTCACACGTCGCCGTTTAATACCACTATGGTTTCCACCAGCGGTATCGTTACCGCCAAACGGGGCAATGGCTTTTATCTTCAGGACCCGGTGCCTGATAGTGATGATGCAACATCCGAAGCTATCTTCGTGTTCACCTCGTCAGCCCCCACCGTAAGTGTAGGGGACGCAGTGAATGTCGTGGGCACGGTTTCGGAATTTAGACCCGGCGGCGCCTCTTCCGACAATCTTACAACCACCGAGCTGACCTCACCCAGCATCAGCGTGACATCCAGCGGCAATCCCTTGCCCGCGCCAATAGTTATCGGCATCGGCGGCCGGATACCCCCCTCGATGGTCATCGAGGATGACGCAACCGGCAATGTAGAGACGAGCGGTGTATTTGACCCCTCTACCGACGGCATAGACTTCTATGAGAGCCTCGAGGCGATGCGCGTCCAGGTCAACAATGCCGTGGTAACCGGTCCGAACGTTAGTTTCGGCGAGATCCCCGTCTTGAGTGACGACGGCGCTAACGCCAGTGTAAGAACAACACGAGACGGCATCGTGGTTCGCAGTAATGACTTCAATCCCGAACGGATCTTCCTTGACGATGAGATCGCAAGCACGCCCACTGTCGTCGTTGGCGATCATTTTACCGGGCCGATTGTTGGGGTGATGGATTATAGCTTCGGCAATTTCAAGCTCGAAGTGACTTCATCGCCAACTGCGGTACCGGGAGGGCTGAGTCAGGAAGTGACGGCAGCGCCCACCGCCAATCAACTAGCTGTCGCCACCTTCAACGTCGAAAATCTCGACGCCAATGACCCGCCTGCAAAATTCAGCGACTTGGCGGGCGTCATCATCAACAATCTCCAGTCGCCAGACCTCATCGCCCTGGAGGAAATACAGGACAACAATGGGGCTAGCGGCGGCGGCGGGGTTGATGCCACTCAAACGTACAATCAGCTTATCGCCGCAATCCTGGCGGCGGGCGGCCCAACCTATGAATTCCGGCAGATAGACCCGGTGAATAACCAGGATGGAGGCGAGCCTAACGGAAACATCCGTGTCGGCTTCCTCTTCCGCACTGATCGTGGCCTCGCGTTCATAGACCGACCCGGCGGTACTTCAACCGGTGCAACGACGGTCGTGAATGGCGCATCCGGGCCCGAGGTTTCCTTTAGCCCAGGCCGCATCGATCCGACCAACCCTGCTTTCAACAACAGCCGCAAGCCGCTGGTGGGCGAGTTCACCTTCAACTGCCATAGCTTGTTTGTGATCGCCAATCACTTCATTTCCAAGGGCGGAGACGACCCGCTATTTGGCCGCTTTCAGCCCCCGACGCTCAGTTCTGAGGTTCAGCGTATTCAACAGGCGCAAGTCGTCAATGACTTCGTTGACAGCATCCTGGCGCTAGACCCGAATGCAGAGGTTGTCACGCTAGGCGACTTGAACGACTTCGAGTTTTCTGCCCCGCTGAACACGCTGAAAGGGGGTGTCCTCCATGACTTGATTGAGTCGCTCCCGCAGAGTGAGCGATACACATATGTGTTTGAGGGCAATTCACAAGCCCTCGATCATATCCTGCTCAGCGACAGCCTATTCAATGGCATCCCTGCGTTCGACTACGACGTAGTGCATGTCAACTCCGAGTTCGTCGTCCGCACTAGCGATCACGACCCGCAGGTGGTGCGGCTGACTCTCGCAGACACGATCGCGCCTGTCATAACCGGCGCTTCTGCGAATCCGTCAGTTCTATCGCCGCCGAACCACAAGCTGGTTCCTGTGACGATCAACTACACCGCGACGGACAACTGTGGCCCCGTCACTTGCACGTTGAGCGTGACGAGCAATGAGCCCGTCAATGGCGTTGACGATGGCAACACGTCTCCCGACTGGATAGTCCTTGATGCGCACAACGTGAATCTTCGAGCAGAGCGGTCCGGCTCTGGCAGCGGTCGCGTCTATACAATAACCATCACCTGCACGGACGGAGCAGGAAACTCCTCCAGCCAGACCGTTACGGTAACCGTGCCTTTAAAAAATCAATAACGAGCAGACATCCGTCAGCTTGAGACAAATGAAGGGGCCATAGTTAGCTATGGCCCCTCGTTTCTTCGCTTCCAACGCGCGTTCAAGCTTGACGTGCATTGGGACGGTGCTCGAGACCATCAAGCTTGCCTTAACCTGGCCAGGCCTATCGGCCTGAATTCATCTGCGCCTGCTACTTCAACCGCGCTCCGTTCGGAACGTCTTCATTAAACGTCGCCAGCACGGGCCGGCCGTCTTCTCCAATCGATGCTGCCAGCAACATTCCGTTAGACTCGAGTCCGCGAAGCTTGCGAGGAGCAAGGTTCGCGACGACGATTATCTTGCGGCCCACAATTTCCTCGGGCGCGTAGTGCTGTGCGATGCCGGCCAGAATCTGTCTCGGCTGCGGTTCTCCGAGATCGACGATGAGGCGCAGCAGCTTATCCGCCTTCGGAACTTTCTCGGCTTCGAGCACCGTCGCCACCAGAAGCTCCACCTTCGCGAAATCATCGATCGTGATTATTTGAGCTGCCGGCGGACCTGGGAGCGCAGGCATCCCTGGGAGCGCAGGCATCCCTGCCTGCTGGTCAGCCGTCGCGGCGCCTTCCCTTGTCGCTGCTTGTTGGCCGACGGGTGCGGCACTTTCACTTGCCGCAGGTTGTCCAGTGCTCTCTTGTGGCTTAGCCGGCTCACTAACGGGCACCGCACTTTCGTTTTCGATCTCTGCCATTATTTTTTCCTTATCGAGTTTTGGGAATGCCGGACTGATGCGTTCGATCTTTGCCACGTCGAGCGCCTCGCCCCAGTCGCTTGTGTTCGGATCGATCCGTAGCGGATCACCGGCCAGCCCCATCTGGCTCCATATCTCGCGTGAAGTCACCGGCAATGCCGGAGCGACAACCAAAACAAGATGGCGCAGTGCTTCGTACGCGGTTGCCAGGACGCTCTCGAGTTGTGGCCGCGCAGACGGATCCTTTGCAAGCTTCCACGGCCTGGCGTCGCTGATGTACTTGTCGACGCGGGCGAGCGCTCCCCACACAGCCTCCAGCCCTCGCGAGCAGTTGAGCGCCGCAAACTCCTGGTGCAACCTCGCCTTGGCATCGACAACGTACCCGCGCACATCGTGGCTCTCAACATCCTCATTTGAGGTTGGCCGCGGTACCGTGCCGCCGAAATAGTTCTGCACCATCGTGAGCGTGCGACTCGCCAGATTGCCGAGCCCGTTAGCGAGGTCCGAGTTCACGCGATCTATCAGCGCCTCATACGTAACTTCGCCGTCCTGACCAAAGGCAACCTCTCTCAGCAGGAAGTACCGGATCAAATCTGGCGCGAAGTGTTTCTTGAGTACGCCCAGATCGATGGCGTTGCCCAACGTCTTTCCCATCTTCTGCCCGCCGCGCAGCAACATCCCATGAGCATAGACCGTTCGCGGCAACTCGACGCCCGCCCCCATCAAGAAAGCTGGCCAATACACGGCGTGAAACCGCAGGATGTCCTTGCCAACCAGATGAAGGGCCGGCCAGTAACGATCCAGCAACTCGTGCTCATCGGTGCCCCAACCGAGCGCGGTGATGTAGTTCGATAACGCATCAAGCCATACGTAGATCGTGTGCTGCGGGTCACCGGGAACGCGGATTCCCCACTTCACTGATACCCGGCTGATCGAGAGGTCTTTCAGTCCCCCCGCGACAAACGAGATGACTTCGTTGCGCCGCACATCGGGCTGCACGAATTCAGGATGCTGGGCGTAGTGTTCGAGCAGCGGCCTTTGAAACTCCGACAGCCTGAAGAAGTAGCTCTCCTCGGCAAGTCGTTCAAGCGGCCGTTCATGGATCGGGCACAGTGGCTCGGTGGTCTTCTCATCGACGTCTTTGAACTCGTTACAATTCCCGCAGTACCAGCCTTCATAGCTCGACTTGTAGATGTGGCCGCGTTGGTCGAGTATCTTCCACAGCTCTTGAACCGCAGCCTCGTGACGTGGATCGGTGGTTCGAATCCACTGGTCGTACTCGATGCCCAGAGGCGCGAAAGCGGTCTTGAACTCGTTCACGATCTCGTCGACGTGATGCTTGATGTCGACTCCACGAGCGGCGGCCGCCCGCTCGATGTTGATTCCGTGCTCGTCAGTGCCAGTCAGGAAGTACGAATCGATTCCACGCTGCCGGTAGAACCTTGTAAGAGTGTCGGCGACCAGGGTGGGATACGCATGCCCGATATGAGGCTTCGCGTTGACGTAGTAGATCGGCGTTGTTACGTAGAAGGTTTTCTCTTTCATCTAAGAAACCGGTCGGGATTCGATTTGAAGGAATTGAAAATTGAAAAATGAAAATTGCAAGATGCCAGTCTTCAATTTCAAATTTTCATTTTTCAATTTTCAATTTTCAATTCCTTTTGTCCCCACACGGCTAACTATCGTTGATGATCCCGAATAAGCGCCATCGCTTCCGCGCGTGTGCGTTGGTCTTTCAAGAAGCCTCCACGCAACGCGCTTGTGACCGCCTTCGCACCGGGCTTCTTGATGCCCCGCATTTCGATGCACATATGCTCGGCTTCGATGACGACCATCACTCCGGTCGGGCGCAGCATCTCGTCGAGCAGGTCCGCGATCTCAGTGGCCAGCCGTTCTTGAATCTGAGGCTTTCGCGCCATCAGGTCGGCTACGCGCGCGAGTTTTGACAGTCCCACGATCCGCCCATCCTTCGGAATGTAAGCGATGTGCGCCACTCCAAAGAACGGCAATAGATGATGCTCACAAATCGAGTAGAGAGGTATGTCTTTGACGATCACCATCTCGTCGTGCGTCTCAGAGGGTAGGACGTGAAGGAACTCGCGCGGATCGCTATGCAAGCCGGCGCATATCTCTTCATACATCACCGCGACTCGTCGCGGGGTCCCCTCGATGCCGGGACGCACGGGGTCTTCACCGATGCCTTCAAGGATCAACCGCACGCCCGCTTCGACCTTTGACAGATCAAAGGCGTTTCGTTTTGGCGGGCGATCCGCCTCGCTGGACTTCTTTGAGTTCGTCATCTTACCTCTACAGACTGAAGTCTGTGCTACCTCTACAGACTGAAGTCTGTGCTACCTCTACAGACTGAAGTCTGGGCTACCTCACGGATGTCCCAGCACTCCGCTTATCTAACCGACTCGTTTTAACTTGTTTCGATACGCCGCGCTCGCGGCTGCCTGCACTTCAAGCAGTGGTGTTTTCGTCTCAACAGCTAGTCGCGCGCAATCATCGTATTCCGGCTGAAAGTGTAGCGTGCGTGCGCCATCACGCGCTACCTTTATGCGCACCAACCCGTATTCAGTCTCAACTTCTTCGACTGCTCGCTCCAGCACACGACGTTTCGCTTCGTAGTAGCGAACGCCCAATGTCGTCGTCTCCGAAAGCAACATCTCTAGTAACGTCTCAGTCGTTTCTGGTCGACACAGAACCGTGAGCAGAACACCCGGCCTGTCTTTCTTCATATGAGCCGGAACCATGAACACATCAAGCGCTCCCAGTGCGAACGCTCGCTCCATCACAAAGCCGTAGACTTGCGGGTTCATGTCATCGATGTTTGTTTCGACGACTACAATGGTTTCCTGCAGTTCGCGTTCCGCCTCCGCCGCTCGGGGAAATGTCACGTCGAACCCACTCTTCGGCTCTTCCATCTCGCCCATCATCAACCGCAGAGCGTTCGGGAAACCTTTGGGGTCGCGCGAGCCTGCCCCGTACCCAATGCCAGTAACATTCATTTGCGGCATCGGTCCAAACCCTTGGCAAAGAGTCGTCACGATCGCGGCGCCGGTCGGCGTAACGAACTCGCCCTCAAACTCACCCGCGTACACCGGAACGCCGCGAAGAAGCTCGGCCGTCGCCGGAGCAGGAACGGGCAATTGTCCATGTTGAGAGTTCACCAACCCGCTTCCGACTCGCAGCGGCGAGCAGAAGAATCGCTCAACCCCGAGCAACTCGAAGCCTATCATCGCGCCTACGATGTCGGTGATCGAATCAACCGCGCCGACTTCGTGAAAATGAACCTTGTCCGGGGTAGTCCCGTGAACTCGGGCTTCAGCTTCGGCCAGGCGCTCGAAGACTCGAATCGCGCGCGCTTTTGACTGATCAGACAAGTTCGATTCGCCGATAATCGAGATTATGTCAGCAAGCGTTCTCGCCGGCTGCGCGCTCTGATCGATCTGGACATCGAACTTCGTCGCCGCCATTCCGCTGCGCTGGACCCGTCGGCTGTTGATTTCATAACCCGAAAGTCCGAGCGATGCCAGTTGGTGCTTGAGCGCTTCCAGATCCACGCCGAGATCTATCAGCGCGCCGATTATCATGTCGCCGCTCACACCAGCAAAGCAGTCGAAGTACACCACTCGCATCAAGTTCGCTCCTCAAGATCTATCGCTTTGCGCCTTTGCGTCTTTGGGTCTTTGCGCGAAACAGCCAGCCGGAATGAAAGCGGCTTCAGAAAAAACAACGCAAAGGCGCAAAGTCGCGAAGACGCAAAGCGGCGATTTCAACCGCGCTCCTTCAAGAACTGCGGCAGTAATTCTCCCGCCTTGCCCAACAACGTCACATCCGCGATCAAAGAGATATCAGTCATCTCAGAGTTGACCTCAATAACTCGCGCGCCCCGGCGCTTCGCCGTGATTGGGAGCCCGGCTGCAGGGTAAACAACAGCCGAGGTTCCGATCACAAAGAACAGATCAGCGCGAGCGGCTGCCGCTTCCGCGCGATCGAACACGCCTTCAGGCAACATCTCACCAAAGAGCACGACATCAGGCCGAGCGGGTCCGCCACACGCAAAGCAGCGCGGCGGATTCTCTTCCATGGGCGACTCTCGCGCTTCGAAACTGCTTGCGCAGCGCAAACAGCGCGCCCGCCAAATGTTCCCGTGCAGCTCGAGCACATTGAGGCTTCCGGCCGCGCGATGCAGATCATCGATGTTCTGAGTTACCAGCGTAAAGTCTTCGGACCTTCGCTCCCATTCTGCAAGAGCGAGATGACCGGGATTAGGCTCGAGGCTCGCGAGCAAGCCGCGGCGATAATCGAACCACTCCCAAACGAGCTTGGGATCAGTAGCGATCAACTCAGCCGACGACAGTTCAGTGACAGGCCTTCCTCGCCAGGTCCAGATTTCACTCCCACCGCTACCACGGAAGGTAGGCACCCCGCTCTCGGCAGATATGCCGGCGCCGGTGAGCACGGCTATGTTACGAGCGCCGTCGAACAGGAATCGAAGTTCATCGGTAACGCGAGTAAGCACAGTCGACAAGTTGACACCTCGGCAAAACGGAGAGGTTCATTCGTGTTTTGCTGTTGCGAGCTTCGCGCGGTACGGCGCTCGTGACTCGGCTATCTGCTTTCCGCTTCGCCTTCTGCCTAGCTCGAACACGATGCGAACCCGTGCATCCAGCGCGTGGGCGACGCGGCGCAACATGCTAAGGGAGTGTCCCTCATAGCCGGGAGACTCAAGCCGGCTGATCTGCTGCTGAGAGGTCTTGAGCCGCTTTGCGAGATCCTTCTGCGAAAGTCCGGCCTGCTGACGTAGCGCGGCGATCTGCAACGCTACGTCCCACGCCTCGCCGGCGCGCTCGAAGCGTGCGGCAAACGCCGGATCCTGTAGTTGCTCTTCGAGGTAGCGGTCGAAATTCGTCTTTTTCATCATTACGGTCTCTTCTTCCAGTCGCGCATCCGTTCTCGGGCAACACGGAGATCGCGAGCCGAGATGGCCTTTGTTGCGCATGCCGTGCACGGCAACAATCCGGCGATTCTTGGCGAAAAACCAAGACGCGAGTATTGAGCTTACCTAAATGGCGCAGTTCAAAGAGTCCGTCGCCAACCGCCTTAGACAGCGGCTCCCGCTGATAGCGCCGGCTCCGCAGCTTTGCAAGACCAGCTAGCACCGCTGCGAAGTCGTCCGGATCGCTAGTCTTCAACTCCTCAAGAAACTCCCGAACCGGCACGTCCCGGCTTCGGTCTCGTAGAACTCTACTATGAAATCCATGTCCATACAACATCAGATTTGATGTGTCATCCCACGCGTTATTGCGAATCAGGGTTGCTGGACGCTGCGCTCATCGAAATGTCATCGTGAATCAAGCTTAGCCGCAACCGCACGCGCCACGTCCAGATCTCGCTGCCGCCTCCCCACGAAAAGTCGGAACTCCACTCTCAGCAGAGATTCTCGCACCGGTGAGCACGGCTATGTTTCGAACGCCGTCGAACAGGAATCGAGTTTCATCGGTGACTTGAATGAAACAGTTGACAATCTGACACCTCGGCAAAACGGAGATGCTATAAACCGGCGTCAGTGCAAGTCAAGCGATCTGATTTTAGGCGGCGGTCACTTTGGATCTGTACCCAGTCCGTGAGGCGCTGAACGCCTTTGCGCCACCCAAGTCCGTCGTGATCAATCACCGAGTAAGACTTGTCGGAACCTGTCCCGGAGGGATACTCGAGAATAGCCCAGTCGCGTTGGAGACCGTGTCAAAACCTGAACGACACCGACGGCAGTTTTTCCATTAGCCCAGGCGTTCAGTGACCGTGTC
>JBBPIH010000092.1:0-14515 GCA_038040455.1 Acidobacteriota bacterium | reverse complement strand
AGAAGGCGGACGAACAGTAGGAGCGGGAACCGTCTCAGAGGTTGTCGAGTAGAAACGTCGGACAAACTTCAAGTTGTCGCGTTGTTCGGATTGTGGCGAGCAAGGCAGACAGAAGACTGCCGGAGACAGCCAAAGACGGATTGAGGAGTTATGCCAAGAGATAACATCACGCTTCAGTGCACGGAGTGCAAGAACCGGAATTACGTCACGACTAAGAACAAGAAGAAGACGCCGGATCGCCTCGAGTTCAAAAAGTTTTGCAGAAAGTGCAGGAGTCACACTCCTCACAAAGAGACGAAGTGATCCGATTGCGGAATGCGGATTTCGGATTGCGGATTGAAAGAACTCTGAATCCGCAATCGGCAATCTGCAATCCGCAATCGGTCGAGGGGTATAGTGTTAGCGGCTAGCACGGCGGTCTCCAAAACCGTAAGGCCGGGTTCGAATCCTGGTACCCCTGCCACCTCGTTCAGACGCGGCACCGGGGAAGATGCGAGGTAGAGCAATGAGCCGAGTCACAGAAGTAACGGAAGAAGACGAAGAAAGCTTGAGCGAGGAACCAGTTCGCCGCGGCAGTGGTGATGATGGCGGAGGGCCTTCAAAGCTGCGAAAACTGTCGCTCGTCGGGCGCATCGGAGAGTTTTATCAAGCGGTCAAGCTCGAGATGCGCAAGACCACGTGGCCGACGCGCACCGACGTCTGGAGCACTACGGTTGTGGTGCTGATCGCGATTGTCTTCTTTGGTTTCTACTTGTGGGGGATCGACATGATTGTGACGGTCGGGTTTGAAGCGTTGGAAAAGGCGATAAGGTAGGCAGAGGCTTATGCCAAGAAACTGGTACATCATTCACACATACTCGGGCTACGAGAAGAAGGTGAAGGAGTCCCTGCAATCGCGCATTCAGGCCTACGATATGGCGGATCAGATTTCGCAGGTGCTCGTGCCTACCGAAACAGTTGTCGAAATGCGCGGCTCGAAACGGGTCGAGACTTCGCGGATGTTTTTCCCCGGCTACGTTCTTGTTGAGATCGAAACTGATGAGAAGGGCGAAGTAGGCGAGAAGGTGTGGCACATAATCAAATCGACGCCGAAGGTGACCGGGTTCGTTGGCGGGCAGAAGCCGACCCCGCTTACGCTGGAGGAGGTCGATCAGATCGTCCATCATGTGACCGAGGCGGCTGAGAAGCCGAAGCCCAAGCATACCTTCCAGCACAGCGAGCATGTTCGGATCTTGTCGGGGCCGTTTAGCGGATTTACCGGACAGGTGGAAGAGATCAACCCCGACAAGGGCGTGCTGAAGGTGATGGTCACTATCTTCGGCCGCTCGACACCGGTCGAATTGAATTTTTTGGACGTCGAGAAATTGACGTTCTCGGAAGAAGAATGAATCGGTTCCGAGTTCAGGGTTCGGGGTTCCGAGTTCGCGAACCCGAAACCAGGAACCCTGAACCCGAAACTTCAAAGAAGGGGAGAGTTTCAGCGTCGCGGTTTGACGCTGGCTCGCAACGGACCCAAGTATGGCAAAAAAGATAACTGCTTTCATCAAGCTTCAAGTCCCGTCCGGCAAAGCGAATCCCGCGCCTCCAATTGGTCCCGCGCTTGGTCAACACGGCGTAAACATCATGGAGTTCTGCAAGGCGTTCAACGCCAAGACCGCAAACATCGTGGATATGACTATCCCGGTGGTGATAACGGTCTACGCTGACCGCTCGTTTACGTTCATCACCAAAACGCCGCCCGCCGCCGATCTTCTGAAGAAGGCTGCCGGGATCGAAAAAGGATCGGCCCGCCCAAACCGCGATAAGATAGGCCGGGTCACCCGCAAGCAGATTGAGGAGATCGCTCGCACGAAGTTGCCCGATCTGAACACGACTTCGGTGGAGTCGGCTATGCGGACAATTGAGGGGACGGCCCGCAACATGGGACTCGAGGTTGTAGACTAATCGTCCGATTCATTACTCCGAAACTGTTTCGCCAACCCTCCGCGTGACGGAGACGCAGGATGGGCTTCTGTGGCCCCTTCCAGGGTGAGCGAATTTCGGGACGGTGAAAACGAGGGAGTGGCCGGGGCCTGGAGGCCAGCCACGTTAATCACCTGGGAGAAAAGCATGGCAGGAAAGAAATATCGAGAGGCAGCGGCCCAAGTTGATCAAAGCCGCGTTTATTCGATCGACGAAGCGGTCGAGCTTACGAAGAAAGTGGCTTTCGCGAAGTTCGACGAGACAGTCGAGCTCGGGATGACTCTGGGAGTGGACCCGCGCAAGGCGGACCAATTGGTGCGCGGCACGGTGGTGCTTCCGCACGGACTCGGCAGATCGAAACGCGTCGTCGTGATTTGTTCGGCAGAGAAGGCTCAGGAGGCCAGCGACGCCGGAGCGGACGAGGTTGGTGGCGACGACATCGTCGCTCGCATCAAAGGTGGCTGGATTGACTTCGACGCGTTGATTGCGACGCCCGATATGATGAGGTCCGTCGGTCAACTCGGCAAGATACTCGGTCCTCGAGGCCTTATGCCGAATCCGAAGACCGGAACAGTTACGGCGGACGTCGGGCGGGCGGTGCGCGAGACCAAGGCCGGTAAGATCGAATTCCGCGTCGACAAGACGGGCGTGATTCACGCGCCCGTAGGGAAGGTGAGTTTCGAAAAGGAGCGCCTCGCTGAGAACGCCAAGACATTGATAGATGCAGTGATGCGGGCTAAGCCTTCGGCGGCCAAAGGCAAGTATGTGAAGAACGCGACGATTTCGTCGACGATGGGGCCGGGCATCAAGCTGAACACAGCAGAATTTTAGTTCAGAGTTCAAGCTTTAGCTTGCTAAGGCGCGCAGCCTGAAGGCTGGACTCTAAACTTGGGGGTTGAATCGTGAAGACAAGACTTCAGAAAGAAAAAGAAATCGAAGTGCTTCATCGCGAGTTTGAAGAATCGCCCAACGCGCTTCTGGTGGGGTTTCAAGGAATCAAGGTGGGCGCCGATGAGCGACTGCGGCGCGAGCTTCGACATGCGAATGTTTCTTATCGCGTGGTTAAGAACACGCTCGCCATCCGAGCGGCCGAGGGCACGCCGTTGGAACAGGTCAAAGGGAAATTCGAAGGCGCCACAGCGGTAGCACTTTCAAAGAGCGACCCGGTCCTACTGGCGAAGTTGCTTTCGAAGTGGGCGAAAGAGAGCCCTGTGTTTTCGTTCAAGGCGGCGGTAGTCGAAGGCCGCGCGATTGACGTCAAGGACATCGAATCTCTCTCTAATCTGCCATCGAAGGAAGAGCTGATTTCGAAGGTCATGTTCTTGATCAACAGCGGCGCACAAAGACTGGCGGTTGTGACCGCCGGAGTTGCCCGGAATTTGGCGATCGTGATGGATCAGGTCCGCGCTCAAAAGGAAGCGCAGGCGTAGGGAAGTGCGGATTGCGGGGTGGCGCAGACTTAGTCTGCGCGTGGGAGCGCCGCCGCGCAGTGTTCGCACAGACTAAAGTCCGCGCCACCATGCAATCCGAAATCGTGTGCGGGCTTGTGGAGGCTCGCGCGCGGTCTTCGCAATCTTAACGCCGCTTTGTGATGTGTCAGTGCAGCGGCTCGGAAGGCGGGCGGTAGCCGGAGATGCGCCGGCGACGCAGCCGACGACGTGAAGGCAGACTCAAAACTGCCGCCACAAGCAAGGTAAGGAATCAGGAGGACACGAAAGTCATGTCAGAGAAGCTTGAAGGATTAGTCGACCAGATCAAAGGCCTATCGTTGTTAGAGGCTTCACAGTTGGTGAAGATGATGGAAGAGACGTTTGGCGTGTCGGCAGCGGCCGCCGCGACAGCAGCGGCCCCGGCCGCGAGCGCGGCTGCGGCTCCGGCGGTTGAGGAGAAGGAAGAATTCGACGTCATACTCGCGGGTATGGCCGATCCCGCCAAGAAGATCGGGATCATCAAGGTCGTACGCGAGATCACAGCGCTCGGCTTGAAGGAAGCCAAAGACCTCGTCGAGGCGGCGCCCAAGGCAGTGAAGGAAGCCGTACCCAAGCAAGAGGCCGAGGCGCTCAAGAAGAAGCTAACGGACGCCGGAGCGACTGTCGAACTCAAGTAACGGTTTGTCCCTTGTCTCGTTGGTTCTTAGTCATCGGTGATGGGTTGTTACTAAGGACCAGTGACCAACAGCGAAAGACATTTCGTTCGGGCGCTTGACCGATGGCGCTCCGCTATGTAAAGATCGGGTCATAGCAACGTATAGGGGCGGCGACGACAATTAAGGTTTATTTGGCGCTCAAAAACACGCGAAGATCGCGGTCGGAAAAGGTGTGTCCGGCCGTGCTTCGCCATTGTATCCGCGATATTTTTTCAAGCTTGCGGCGGGTCTCCAACAGTCCGGCTTTGAGAGATTTTCTCGCGTGACTCACACCGTTTTGCGTGGACAACGTTCTCCGGCGAAAGCTGGGATTAGTGTGGACACCTGCAAGCGTCTTCTTGCCTGCTAACTGAGGAGAGATATGTCAGCACTAGCAAACACTGGAAACGGCATAGGCCGAGAGCGGTACGATTTTTCTCGAATCAAAACGGCGATCAGAATACCGAACTTAATCGAGGTTCAACGTCAATCTTACAACCGGTTCCTTCAAATGGATCTGCTTCCGGCGGAACGCGAGAACACCGGCCTTCAGGCTGTGTTCAGGTCCGTGTTTCCGATCACCGACTTTCGTGAGACTTCGCAGCTCGAGTTTGTCGAGTACTCGATCGGCAACTGGCAGTGCAAGTGCGGACAGCTTGAAGGGCTGTATCACCTGCGCACCAACTGCCGTTCCTGCGGTGCAATTCTCCGGGTCAATCCTTACGCGGCCGAAGAGCAGACCTGCCCGCAGTGCGGCACGATCAACACGGTCTCGCCCGTGCTGTGCGACAACTGCGGCGAGCCGGTGACGCTTCAGCACAAACACTCCGAGAAAGAGTGTCAGGAAAAATCGATGACCTTTGCGGTGCCGCTGAAGGTCAAGATTCGACTGACGGTCTGGGACACCGACGAGGATACCGGACAGAAGTCCATCCGCGACATCAAGGAAGAAGAAGTCTTCTTTGGCGAGATTCCCCTGATGACTGACAACGGTACGTTCATCATCAACGGGACTGAGCGCGTCATAGTCAGCCAGCTTCATCGCTCACCGGGCGTGTTCTTCGAGAAGGAAAACAACAACACATATTTTCTTGCGAAGGTCATACCTTATCGCGGCTCGTGGGTTGAGTTCGAATACGACGCCAAGAACCTGCTCTACGTGCGTATCGACCGCAAGCGCAAGTTCCTGGGAACGGTGTTCCTTCGAGCGCTCGGTCTGATGGAAAAGATCGACATCGATCGTATGGGGACAGATTCGCACCTGGAAGATGAGATCAAGCGGGCGAGCTTTACGGATGCCGAAGTCCTTCGGATGTTCTACACGTCGCAGAAGGCGGCGTTTAAGGATGGCCGGCTGTACTTCGAGCCCTCAGAGGGACTAATCGGTCTCCATCTTGCCGAGACGGCCGAGGATCGTTCGGGCGAGGTTATTGTGCGAGGCGGCGCGCACGCGAAGAAGCTAACGAAGCGCGACATAGAGGCGCTCCGCAAGGCGAAGATCAAAACGGTGACGGTTGACCCGCAGGAGATCGAGGGAGCGTTCCTCAATGACGACGTGGTTAACACTGAAACCGGCGAAGTCATCGCCGAAGCTAACACCGAACTCACTTCGCGTGAGTGGCAGCAGATCGCAGAGTCCGGCGTGGGGCGGGTGGAGATAATTTTCCCGGAGCGTGACGATGTCGGCGTCGTTGTTAGTCAAACGCTCAAGAAAGACTCAGTCAAGACCCCGCGAGATGCCATACTCGAGATCTATCGCAAGATGAGGCCGGGCGATCCGCCGACGATCCTCACTGCGTGGAACCTGTTCCGCGGGATGTTCTTCGACGAGCGCAAGTTCGACTTCTCGCGCGTCGGCCGGTTGAAAGCCAACATAAAACTCGGCAAGCCCGAGCGCGATCGTTTGGATCAACAGACGCTTTCGACTCGTGATTTCGTCGACGTGATTGCCTATGTGCTCAAGATGCGTAAAGGGATTGGCGAAGCCGACGACATCGATCACCTGGGCAATCGTCGAGTGCGGGCCGTCGGCGAGCTTCTCGAAAACCAGTTCCGCATCGGGCTCGTTCGAATGGAGCGCGCGATCAAAGAGAAGATGTCGATCCACCAGGAGATGCAGACGGCGATGCCTCGCGACCTGATCAACGCGAAGCCGGTTACGGCAGCGGTGCGCGAGTTTTTCGGCTCGTCGCAACTCTCTCAGTTCATGGACCAGACGAATCCGCTTTCGGAGATAACGCACAAGCGCAGGCTCTCCGCCCTCGGGCCCGGCGGGCTTTCGCGGGAGCGCGCAGGGTTCGAGGTGCGCGACGTTCACCCGACGCACTACGGCCGCATCTGCCCGATTGAGACGCCTGAAGGTCCGAACATCGGATTGATCTCGTCGCTGTCGTGCTTCGCGCGGATCAACGAGTTCGGCTTTATCGAATCGCCTTATCGCAAGGTCGAGAACGGCCGGGTGATTGATTACGTGCGAGTATCTTCGGCGGGCGACACCCAAGACAACATCGGCGACCATCTGCCGAGAGAGCAGGTTGATAAAGCCAATAAGAAGCTCAGCTCTGCGGGCAAGCAGCCAGCCGAGTACGAGCCGTATCCGTTTTATCTTTCGGCCTGGGAAGAAGACCGCTACACGATCGGCCAGGCGTCGGTCGAAGTAGATAAGCAGGGACATATCGTTCAGGAACGCACCTGGTCGCGAAAGGCTGGCGAGTTCAAGTTCTCAGAGCCGACCGAGCTGGACTTCATCGACGTCAGCCCGAAGCAACTTGTATCGGTTGCGGCCTCGTTGATTCCGTTCCTCGAAAACGACGACGCGAACCGCGCGCTAATGGGTTCGAACATGCAGCGCCAATCGGTCCCGCTGCTGCGCGCCGAGGCGCCGCTCGTAGGCACGGGCATGGAGAAGGTCACGGCGCAGGACTCCGGCGCCGTCGTAATTGCTCGCCGCGATGGTGTGGTCGACTCGGTCGATTCCGAGCGAATCATCATCCGGGCCGAGCACGGGATCGCGGGCGGTACAACCTCTCGCGAGATCAACGCCGACATCTATCAGCTTACGAAGTTCAAGCGCTCGAATCAGAACACCTGCATCAGTCAGAAGCCGATCGTCGGCGAAGGGCAAGCAGTAAAGAAGGGCGAAGTGATTGCCGACGGACCTTGCACCAACATGGGCGAGCTGGCGCTGGGACGCAACGTGCTCGTGGCGTTCATGCCGTGGCGCGGGTACAACTTTGAGGATGCGATTCTTGTCTCCGAGAAGCTGGTAAAGGAAGACTCGTTCACTTCGATTCACATCGAGGAGCTCGAAGTCGAAGCGCGCGACACGAAGCTCGGACCCGAGGAGATCACTCGCGACATCCCTAACGTTTCTGAATCGGCGCTGCGCGATTTGGACGATTCGGGAATTATCCGAATCGGCGCGCAGGTGAAACCAGGTTCGATATTGGTCGGTAAGGTCACACCCAAGGGCGAAACCCAGTTGACCGCTGAAGAGAAGCTGCTTCGCGCGATCTTCGGGGAGAAGGCCGGCGATGTGCGCGACGCCAGCCTGACATGCCCGCCGGGAATCGACGGGACCGTCGTCGATGTAAAGGTGTTTACTCGGAAAGGCGCTGAGAAGGATGAGCGGTCGCTTTCCATCGAACGCGCCGAAGAAGAGAAGCTCGAGAAGAACGTCAGAGACGAGGTTCGAATCCTCGAAGACGAACGCAATAAGAGGATCTTCGAGTTGCTTGAAGGGCAGCGGCTCGCCGACGACCTGAGCTACAAGAACAGGAAGCTGCTTCCGAAGGGTACGAAGCTAACGCATGAGGACCTGCAGCAGCTCGAGATCGGCGCGTTGCGCAAGATCGAGGTCACCAGCTCTCGCATCGACGTTCAAGCCGAGATCGCTGATATTGAACGGCGCACCGAGAGGCAGGTAAAGGTTCAGCAGCAGCTTCATCACGAGAACATCGACAAGCTGAAGAAGGGCGATGAGCTACCGCCGGGTGTGATCAAGATGGTGAAGGTCTTCATCGCAATGAAGCGCAAGTTGTCCGTCGGCGACAAGATGGCCGGCCGTCACGGCAACAAGGGCGTCATCGCAAGGATCCTTCCCGAAGAAGAAATGCCCTATCTGCCGGACGGCACGCCGGTAGAAATCGTGTTGAACCCGCTAGGGGTCCCTTCGCGAATGAACGTCGGACAGATTCTCGAGACCCATCTGGGTTGGGCGTCGAGAGCGATCGGCCAGCAGATCGGCGAGTTGCTTTCGGACGGCGGAAAGACCGATGCGATCCGCAAGATCTATCGCGACGTGTTCACCAGCTCCGAGTGGCAGGAGAAGATCGGCGAGATGTCCGATGCTGAGTTGAAGGCTCACGCGACGACAATCGTCGATGGCATTCCGTACGCCTCCCCTGTCTTTGACGGAGCGCGTGAAGTCGAGATCAAGAAGCTGCTCGCATACGCCGGGTTGCCGACCTCAGGCAAGACGGTCCTCTACGATGGAATGAGTGGAGAGGCATTCGAGCAGCAGGTAACGGTGGGCTACATCTACATGATGAAGCTCTCACATTTGGTCGACGACAAGATTCACGCGCGCTCGATCGGGCCGTACTCGCTGATCACTCAGCAGCCGCTGGGGGGCAAGGCTCAGTTCGGCGGCCAGCGCTTCGGGGAGATGGAAGTGTGGGCACTCGAAGCTTACGGCGCGGCGCACATACTCCAGGAGTTGCTGACCGCGAAGTCAGACGATGTGGCTGGTCGGTCAAAGATCTACGAAGCAATAGTGAAAGGCGAGGCCGACTTCGATCCGGGCGTGCCCGAGTCGTTCAACGTATTGATCCGCGAGCTTCAATCGCTATGTCTGGACGTTGAACTGATGCGGCGCAGCGAGGAAGAGGAAGTAGTGGCAGCGGAATAGGTGAACCCGGTTTCGGGTTCCGGGTTCGTGGTTCCGGGTTGCGAGTAGTGAAGCAACAACCCTGAACCCTGAACCCTGAACCCTGAACCTTTGACAGAGGAAGGTAACAGAGAAATGTTTAGGACACATCAAGAGCGAACGAGCCTGGCACCTGACTTTGAAGCCATAAGGATAAGTCTTGCCTCACCGGAAAAGATTTTGGGATGGTCCCACGGCGAGGTCACCAAACCTGAGACAATCAATTATAGAACCTTTAAGCCTGAGCGCGATGGACTCTTCTGCGCGAAAATTTTCGGTCCGGTTACGGACTGGGAATGCCTGTGCGGAAAATATAAAAGAATGAAACACCGGGGCGTGGTGTGTGACAAGTGCGGCGTCGAGGTCACTCAGTCTAAGGTTCGACGCGAGCGTCTCGGCCACATCAAGCTCGCCAGTCCGTGTTCTCACGTCTGGTTCTTCAAGGGCCTTCCTTCGCGAATCGGCCACCTGCTCGACATACCTCTGCGCGAGCTCGAGAAGGTGCTCTACTTCGAATCGTACATAGTAATCCATCCGGGAGACCATCCTGGTGATAAACCTGGCGATCCGGATAAAGAAACAGGGTTGAAAGAGAGAGAGTTGCTGCCCGATGATCGCTACCGTCAGCTCATGCAGGACATGCCCGGAAAGTTCCTTGCAAAGATGGGTGCGGAAGCCATCAAAGAGCTGCTCCGTAAAGTTGATGTAGAATCGCTCGCTGAACAGATGCGAAGGCTGATGAAGGACGAGACTTCGCAGCAGAAGAAGCTCAAGTACTCGAAGAGGCTCAAAGTCGTCGAGGCATTTCGCCGCTCCGGCAATCATCCCGACTGGATGATCCTGGACGTGATCCCGGTGATTCCGCCCGAGCTTCGTCCGTTGGTCCCGTTGGACGGCGGGCGCTTTGCGACCAGCGACCTGAATGATCTGTATCGACGCGTGATAAATCGAAACAACCGCTTGTCGAAGCTTATCGAGTTGAAGGCGCCTGAGGTGATCGTGCGCAATGAGAAGCGCATGCTTCAGGAAGCCGTCGATGCGTTGTTCGACAACGGACGCCGCGGCCGCGTGCTGCGAGGCGCAAACAACCGTCCGCTCAAGTCGCTTTCGGACACGCTCAAAGGCAAGCAGGGCCGCTTCCGCCAGAACCTTCTCGGCAAGCGCGTCGACTACTCGGGCCGTTCGGTCATCGTAGTAGGGCCCGAGCTCAAGCTGCATCAGTGCGGCTTGCCGAAAAAGATGGCGCTCGAGTTGTTCAAGCCGTTCATCTACAACTTGCTCGAGAAGAAACAGTATGCCGCGACAATCAAGCAAGCGAAGGAAATGGTTGAGCGCCAGGAGCCGGTTGTTTGGGACATCCTCGAAGAGGTCATTCGCGAACACCCGGTGCTGTTGAATCGCGCGCCTACGCTACACCGGCTCGGTATTCAAGCTTTTGAGCCGGTATTGGTCGAAGGTAAAGCGATCAAGATTCACCCGCTCGTTTGCACCGCGTTCAACGCCGACTTCGACGGCGACCAGATGGCGGTGCACATTCCGCTCTCGCCCGAAGCTCAGGTCGAAGCGAGCGTGTTGATGCTTGCGTCCAACAACATTCTTTCGCCGTCGAACGGGCAGCCCATCGCGGTCCCGACTCAGGATATTGTGCTGGGTTGCTACTATCTGACGAAAGACAAAAAGGACGACAAGTTCGCGGGCCGCAAATTCGCAACAGACGATGAAGTGTTGCTGGCCCTCGACGCTGCTGAGGTCCACACACAGACCCCGATCAAGCTTCTGTTCTCGGGTGACATCATCGATCTTGAACACGAGCGCGACGATCAGGATGTAATACGCGGGACTGTTCGAACGTTGAAGAACCGAGTCATCGACACAACGGTGGGCCGGGTTATCTTCAACGAGCAGATGCCTGCGACCATGCCTTATGTTAACGGGACGCTCAAAAAGAAGGGCTTGACGTCGCTGGTCAATTATTGCCACTTGCGGCTCGGTCACGCTGAAACGGTGAAGATGCTCGATAAGGTGAAAGACCTCGGCTTCTTGTATGCCACGAAAGCGGGTATTTCGATTGGCATTGACGACTTGGTAACGCCGCCTGCAAAGGTGGAGCTGGTTCAGCAGGCGAACCGGGATGTCGTCTCGGTCGAGAACCAGTACAAGGAAGGTGTCATCACCAACGGCGAGCGCTACAACAAGGTTATCGCCATATGGTCGGAGGTGACCGAGAAGGTCGCCGAAGCGATGTTCACGGAGATGAACCGCCGCGAGCAGGAATCGGGCGAGATGAATCCTATCCTGATCATGGCTGACTCCGGCGCGAGAGGCTCGAAGCAGCAGATTCGCCAGCTCGCAGGTATGCGAGGGTTGATGGCCAAGCCGTCCGGCGAAATCATCGAAACGCCCATTCGCGCGAACTTCCGCGAAGGCCTGAACGTGCTTCAATACTTCATCTCGACGCACGGCGCGCGAAAGGGACTGGCTGACACGGCGCTCAAGACCGCGGACTCCGGTTACCTCACCCGGCGTCTGGTCGACGTGGCTCAGGACGTAATCGTCAGCGAGCCGGACTGCGGAACGATCAAGGGCATCTGGGCGACCGCGATCATCGAAGGCGGCGAGGAAATCGAATCACTGCGCGACAGGATCATCGGACGCGTAGTTCTCGAGGACGTGCGCGACCCAATCACCGGTGAGGTAATCGTCGAGTCTAACGAGGAGATCACCGAAGATCTGGCGGGCATGATTCAGTTGGCAGGCGGAATCGAGCGCGTGCGCATTCGGTCTGTGTTGACTTGTGAGTCGCGGCGCGGCGTGTGTATCAAGTGCTACGGCCGCAATCTCGCCACCGGCCGCATGGTTGAGTTGGGCGAGGCAGTGGGCGTCATCGCGGCACAATCAATCGGTGAGCCCGGCACGCAGCTCACGATGAGAACCTTCCACATCGGCGGCGTCGCCGGCGGGGTCAGCGAAATAACCAAGCACGAAGCTATCGCTTCGGGCACGGTGAAGTTCGAGGAGTTGAAGACTGTCCGCAACCGCGAGGGCGACCTGGTGGCAATGAATCGCAACGGCATCGTCGCATTGACCGACGAGCGCGGTCGCGAGCTCAAGCGGTATCAAATCAACTACGGCGCGACGCTTAAGGTCGCCGATGGCCAGCGAGTCGAAGAAGGGCAGGAGCTTGCGGAGTGGGATCCGTTCACATTTGCGATCCTCACCGAGGAAGCCGGCACTGTAACCTTCAAGGACTTGATCGAAGGCGTGACGGTCCGCGAAGAGGTGGACGAGGTGACCGGTCTATCGCACCTGGTCGTCATCGATTCACCCGACGAGAAGCGCCAGCCGCGGATCGAGATCCGCGACGAAAAGAATAAGGTGTTGAAGACCTACCAGATGCCTGTTCGCGCTAACCTGCTGGTGGTGGACTACGAAGAATGGAAGAAAAAGCGGGGCGCTGGTGGTTCCAAAAGTCAGGAAGAAAAAGAACACCTGCGCGTGGCGCCGGGCGACATCATCGCCAAGATTCCGCGCGAAACAACCAAGACTAAGGACATCACCGGCGGTTTGCCGCGCGTGGTTGAACTGTTTGAAGCTCGCAGGCCGAAGGAGACAGCGGTGATGACCGAGATCGACGGCGTGGTCAAGTTCGGTCCCATCGTGAAGGGGCTGCGCCGCGTCATCGTGGAAGCAACCGACGGGGAGAAGCGTGAGTACGCGATTCCTCGCGGCGTGCACATAAACGTGCAGGAGGACGACTGGGTGCGAGCAGGCGAACCGCTCATGGACGGTCCGCTGAACCCGCACGACATCCTGGCGGTGCGCGGTATCGAGGAACTTCAGCGCTATCTCGTGAACGAGATTCAAGAGGTCTACCGTCTGCAAGGCGTCAACATCAATGACAAGCACATCGAAGTCATCGTTCGCCAGATGCTGCGATGGGTGCGGGTCAAAGACGTGGGCGACACGGAGTTCCTGCTCGAAGACATGGTTGACCGTTTCCGCTTCCAGGATGAGAACGAGCGTGTGCTCGCAGAGGACGGCACCCCGGCTTCGATGGAGCCGCTGCTGCTGGGTATCACGAAGGCATCGCTCTCCACCGAGTCATTTATCTCGGCGGCATCGTTCCAGGAGACGACGCGAGTGCTGACCGAAGCCGCGATCAGCGGCAAAGTCGACTACTTGCGCGGGCTCAAGGAGAACGTAATCATGGGACGGTTGATTCCTGCCGGAACTGGCATGGAGTACTACCGTAACATTCAGCTAGAACCGGACAAGACGGTGGAGGAAGCGGAAGAGTACGAAGCGGGCGAGATACCTGCGGGTGATGAGTTGAAGGTGGAGGCTAAGGAAGTCGGCGATTAAACCAAAGTAGAGCAAGCTGCCAGCTTGCTTGACATCGAAAACAAGAAACGGGATGGAGAGACCGCGCAAACCCAGTCTTTCCATCCCGTGCTTTTTCTGGCTGCTTAATCAACATCTCTGAATTCATAGCGCCAGAGTTGTTGACGGAGGAAGAGATCAAGGAGACAACAATCCGTTCATCGGTTGACGACGGCTGCAGCTAGCTCGGTCTGCGGTATGAAGGTGATGCTAGTCAGGTCTGCGATCCACTCGGCCCGTTGGTTGACGTCTCCCACTTCCTGGTACGAAAAGGCCATAAGAACCTTGGTCTTTGTTCCGTTGATAGGCCGCACAGTCCAACCCTGATACGAAACCAGGTTTCTAACTCGGCGAGATGTCTCGAGGTCGCGCATTAAACGAGCATCAATCGTAAGCCCCGCCTCGTTAGAAGGCATCCGCTTTAGCGTATCCAACGCGGACAGAATTATCTTGGGCTCGGCCTCTTCGGAGTAGACGAGTGGGACTACGAAGATATAAGCGCCGACACTCAACAGAGCCACGAGCGCTGCAACGCTCACAACCGGAAGGCGGAGCCTTCGGAGCGTTTTAGGAGGACGCGAGAGCTTCAGGTCTTTATTGCTGCTTCTGAATGCGACCGCAGGCGTCGTTTGTTCAGTGCGCTTGGTCTCTTCCGGCTTGGCTTCCGCCGCAACAGCAAATCCGCGCTTTGGCTTTGGCATGCTGCAGTAGGGGCAGTACTGTGCTTCGTTCGGCACATCGGTTCCGCAACGTGGACACGTCAAGGCCATGAGATTCTCCTCTGGTTTTATCGTCGACCCTAAGCACGTCGGAGGCCAATGCTGATAATAGGTAAGGGAAGCAGGCCGCAGCGCGATTATTGATTTGCGAGCGGCGAAGATGGCGTCAAGTTTGGTCACATTTTTTGTGAGCGGTGAAAAAAATTGTCATCGTGTAGCGCCCTCCTGACCGTGCCGGCAGCTTCTTTGCGAAACGGGAAAACGAGTGCTCGAAGGGTTGTTTTGAGGTTACGCGCCGCGGGAACCCCAGTGCCACCGCCGGCCGGCGGGGAATGACTGTTCGCGGGCGCATTGCCTCACGTAAAAATCTAGACGAAGTCGATTCGTTGCCTCACGAAAGAA
>JBBPIH010000091.1:0-14583 GCA_038040455.1 Acidobacteriota bacterium | reverse complement strand
TCGCAAGTCGTCTGTTAGGCTAAAGCTGAACCTCCATCGGCTAAAGCGCGATGGTATCCGACGCACTTTTCACACAGTCTCTTTCCACGCCTGCTACGGGAAACGTGGCGTCACCAGGGCGTGAACGCGTGCCTGCCACTTCAGCTTCAATACATCCGCTGAAGCTTGATCCCCGTGTAGTATTTCTGAAGTATCGCTGTATACGAGTAGCCATCCTTCGCCAACCCGTACGCGCCGGTCTGGCACATTCCAACTCCGTGGCCCCAACCTCTACCCGTGAACACAAAGGCGACAACGCGGCCACGAGAATCGGTCTCCCGATCGACTACGAACAGGTACTCTTTCAGCCCGAGCGCGGTGCGAATCTGAGGACGGCGCAGTCGTGTGTGGCCTTCATCGCCCGTGATCTCAACCTCTGTTACACGGCTTGAAGAGCTGAACGCGACAGGCGCGATGGTCTCGAGGCGCCCAACGTTGACGCGAGCGCGAGCCAGCCGCTGGCGCAGCTCTTCGACATTGACGCGCTCTCGCCACTGAGCCACGCTCGAGAAACGGTCGCTTGAAGCGCTCCGCTCTGACACTGATGCTTCGAGAAAGTCCACTTGCCCGGTGGCGTTCAGATGGTACGTGACTCGTTCTCCGCCGATGAGCGTTAGACGATCAACCGCGTAGCTCTCTCCGCCCACACTGCGGAAGATCCACGCGCCTTCGGCGATATCGAGGCCCTCAGTTTGGAGGGCCCCTTGCGAGCCATGTTGCGAGCCATTTTGTAGTGTGATCTTCGTCGGCGCGACATCCTTCGTCGTCTCCTTGGCGGACGTGGCTTCGCGGCCTTCATGTGTCTGCGTGCGTTCCAGTCGTCCTGCTCCGCTTGTGTTTACACCAGTGAAGCGAGGCGCCTGCGAGCGTGATGCTGTCGAGCTACCGGTCGAAGCCGGCGTCGGTACGATCAACCGCCCTTTCTCCGAGGGCGCCGCGATTTCAAACTGGAGATTGGGGAGTTGAAACTTCAAATTTGATATTTGAGATTTGAGATCTGCGACTGATTTCAAGGTCATCGCGCGAGCCAGAGTCTCGATCGCTTGTACTCGTGTGATCGTGGCTCGACCATCGAGAGCGGCGTCGGCGGGCAAGCGAAGTATGCCGTCCCTCAACAGCATTGCAACGTCCGTGCGAGCCTCGCCTGGCAACTGTTCCACTCGGATGCCGGCAAGCAAGTAATCGACATCCGCTGGAGCCAGCAGCGTGCTTGCGCGGCCTTCGCCGTAGATCGAGGCCGCGACCAGGCGCGCGAACTCAGCCAGGCGCGTCACGTCGCCGCGCGCTAAGGGCTTCTCTTTTTGAGCGAGTCGCGCCGTTTGAGTTATCCAGATTTTCACTTCATCTTGATCGGGCGGACCTCCCAAATAGTAGCTAGTCAATCGACGCGGCAGCGAAAACCCGAGCACGAAAAGAAGCGCGACTTCACGTGTGATCGAACGGCCATCGACTCCCACTAACGGTTCTCGTGTTCGGCTGGTCACGATGTCTCGCCCCGTAAGCGACTGCCGGTCAGGCGCGCAGGCTACCGAGCGTAGATAAGCCAGGCCTTTTCCTCCAAAGACCTCTTCGTTGTTCTCGGTGCGGCCGCCACAGTTGGCGGTGTACAGCGCTTCGATAGGCGCGAGTTTTCCATCTTCGTTCGGAAAGACGGCAACAATGCCGCGCGTCTCGTCGACTGCCCGATTGGTCAACTCGCGTTCAGAGGAGCGCCCGCCGTAAACCTGATCCCGCGTGTCGTCGACGAGATCGAATCCTTCATCGCGATGTTTGCCCAGGCGCTCAAGCGCGTAACTGCGCGCCGCGACTGCTTGCGCCTTTAGTGCTTCGATTTCGGGATAGGCACCGGGTGAAAGCTCCATCGGCACGACGCCGCGAAGATAGTCTTCCAGCGGCAGCACGTTCACGACATTGATCAGCGCACGGGCATTCAAAACCAGGTGTATCTCGCCTCGGTAATCTCTGCTGCCCACTCGGACGGCCGGCGGCGGCAAGGCGGTCCCGTGCTGAGCATTCACTTCCTTCCGGTCCGCCTTCTGGTCTCGCTTGTCCCGCTTGCTTCTTTCATCGTCTCCCGAAGAGACGGCATTTTGCTTGGTGCGATTCGCAGTCGAGGTGCTCTCGGCTGGAACAACTATCAGCTCATCCGCGCTTGAAGCGGTTATTTTATCGGCGGCAAACGCGACCATCTGAATCGGGCGGCCAGCAGAGGAGCCAGGTTGAGCTTTGTATTTCGCGGTCCGGGGGTTTGCTCCGGTGACAGATTCGCGCGCAAGGCTCCCGTCCGTCTTTGGATCGCTCACGATGCGCAGACCTTCATAGCCGGCCTTGCGCAGGCGCTCTAACAGTTGCGCTGCTTCGCTGCGATTCGGACACTGCCCGATCAGCACCGCGTATTCATTCTGGTTCTCGTCGAAGGTCATCGTCACCGGCTCGAAGAATTTCTTCTTTAGCTCGGCTGCAAGATTGCGCGCGACGCGAGAGTCATACGAATGACGGACTAACACGCGATGCGCGGCCACGGTGGACCCGGCTGGGGCTACCGGGTCGGATTGTTGACTCAATTCCACGCGCAGCGATCCGCCTAAGACTCTCTTGCCCTCGTCGAAGCTCCCGCGATTCACCATGAGGCCGGATGAACAACCGAGAGTAACCGTAGTGACATTGGTCATCAGCGCAACTCGAATGATTGGCCCATTGGGCGAAGCATACTGAACGACGTCTGTTGCCGGCTCAGCTCTGCGCGAGCGAGTGAAGCTCTTATCTTCGCTTTGTCGATTGTTCTGGCTGGCACGTTCTTTTGAACGCGCGGCGGACTGGTTCTGCGAACGCAACACTGCCGCGAAAGCCTCCGCCTCAACAAGCGAGAGGAGTTGAGCGCAGCCTGAAACTACCAATGCTAAAGCGAACGCCAGGCGTCGCCTCACCGGGCCACTTCTATTCATCTTGTTCATATCGGGATTACAGAGTGAAGAAAAAAATCGTCACCGTAAAGATGATCGTGTTGCCTGCGGCCTGGGGGAATCCTTCAAAGGGCCCTGCAATATATATTGCCTGTCTGGCGTAGTCGTCAAGGACCGAATAACCCGACGAGCGAAGCAGGCGAGTAGACAGTATCTGCCCATCTCGCTTAATCACCAACGAAAAATCCGCCGATACCTTGTCTCGAAGGACGTCTTTGATCCACTCGCGCGGCATGATTCGCTCGTTTGACTTTCTGATCTTAGCCCGCACGTAAGCCATGTATTGGCCTTGTGCTGCCTCGAGCCCGAGCGCGCTGGATTCGGCGCTGCTGCCACGGCGCGTACCTGCCTGGCCGGCTTCCGAACTGCCGGCGGTAGTCGCGGTTGCGTCCTGCTTCGGCGAAGGAACCGGTGGAGTGGGCGCGGCTTGGGTTGGAGGAGCTTGAGCTATCAGGGCCTCGTCTAGTAGCGGTATTCGATTGGCTTGTATCGAAGACGTTACGGGAGGAGTCGGCTGGTGAGTGGTTAGGCCCGGCCGGTCCCGGTCGCCCGATCTGTGCGAGGCCCTCAATTGTCTTTCGATCAGATCAGCCGGAGGGAGCCGGCCGCTGTTCCCGCGCCGCTCAGCCTGCTGCGGAGAGCGGTGGACGAGGTGAACATCATCGGCGTTTGCGGGATCAAACTCAAGCCGGTTGATGTCGGCGCGCTCGAGAGGCTCGGGGGCCGTTCGAAGCGCGGGCCCCTCAGGAGGCGCCGCTAGTTCCATGAGCTTCACCAGCGAGATCTGCTGTTTGCCGCTTGCGATCGCTCGCATCATCGCCCACGAGTCGAGCTTGATGAGCGCCGCGTAGAAGATCACGTGAACGACGACCGAGATCGCAAGCAGAAGAGCGAATCTGCGGTCGCGCCCAACGTTAGACGGCTTATCGATGTATCTGTCTAGAGTCTTGAGCACAGCTTTAAAGGTTTCCGGTTTCTAGTTTCTGGTTTGTAGTTTCTACCGCCAGCGCGTTGAATCGCCGCCTTTTCTCTTTCATGTCCACCGCATCGACTCTAGGATGAACACGATTCGTTAGCAGAACAAACACTCGCCGTTTTTCAGGGTCCATCCATATGCTTGTTCCGGTGAATCCGTTATGGCCGAACGCTGTGGGCGGAAGCGCCGAACCGGCCGAACACTCGAGCGTCTCCGCCAGTATCCACGCAATCGACCTTGATGTAGCACAGCCCCTCGTCAAGTTGTCGCTAAACAGGTCAAGCGATTCGGGCTTCAGAAGTTCGCTGCCTGGCAGAAACTGATTTGCCAAACGAAAGGCTTCGCGTGCAGTTGAAAACAATCCTGCGTGTCCGGCTACCCCGCCCATGAAGTACGCATTGCCATCGTGCACCTCTCCCCAGATCAAGTGCTTCCGCCACTGGTAGCGGGAGGAGAACGACGAAGATACACCGGGCGACCCCGTTACAGTGAGTTCCAATAGCGAAGCCTCGTGGTCTTCCGCCGCAAACCGCGTAGGCGTGTCAAGGCCCATCAACCGCCGCCGCGCCGTTACATCGGCGACCGCGTTCGCTAGCTCAAACGTCTGGCCGTGCTCGGTTGCCGCGATCTCGCGCCGCAACGCCGCAGGCGGGTTGAACATGGTTCGCTTCAATCCCAGCGGGTCGAATATCTCTCGTTTTGCTAAGTGGTCGAGCCGCTCCCCGGTCACACGCTCCAGCACAAACGCCAGAAGAATATAGTTCAGATCGCTGTAGGTGACTCCTCTTCCGCCGTGCTGGGGATTTGGCTCGAGCAAGATGCGCGCGATTACCGAAGGCACTTGGGCACGGGTTTGCGCTTCCAGGTAAAGCGGGCGCCAGTTGGGAAGACCCGACGTATGAGTCAGCAGTTTAGTCAACGTGACCTCACGCTTGTCATCGTCGTCAAACTCATTCAAGTAACGCGCAAGCGGGGCTTTCAGATCCAGTAAGCCGCGCTCGGCAAAACTCATCAGGAGTAGCGCGGTGACCAGCGGCTTCGTGAGCGAGGCCAGATCGTAGATCGTATCGAGCGTTGCCGGTACGCGTTCGGGCTCGACTAGCGCGCACCCTAGCGCATCCTCCGCGACGATTTGTTGATCCTCGCCAATAACGTATTGCGCACCGGGAAACGAGCCGCGCGCTACTTCAGATCGCAGATAGCTGGATATGATTTCAGAGATGTTAGCCATTTCCATTTGGTAATTCGCAGCAATTTCCTAAGGAGAGATTATAGCGTCAGGTTGTGACGGTTGAGAAGCATGAGGGATGATGCGGCTTGCGTGATGCGTGACTCGTGATGGGTGACTCGTGATCCTCAAGCTCGCGGTGTGGAAGGGTGGCTTGCCCCCGCTCTTTCCTAAGACTCTAGACTCTTAGCAATGCATCAAGTGTCATGCATCACTCCATTCGCTTGAATCGGAACCCGCGCTGGCGCGCTGCTTCGTAGAGCAGCATCGCAGCGGCTGCGGCTACGTTTAGCGATTCGACTCCGTCCGCCATCGGGATGTGCACAAACTCATCGGCTTCTCCCTCGGCCGCTTGTGAGACCCCGGTTGCTTCGCGCCCCACAATCAACGCGATCGGCAACGTCATATCAACTTCGGCGCACAGCTTGACCGTCTCTGCCCGAGCCGCATCCTCGATAACACGTTGGGCACGAGCGGGCGTTGGGCAAGAGACGATTATCCGTATCTTATGATCTCGGCAATGCGCGACTATGTCCCGTCGCTCCGCCCCGGTGACCAGCGGCAACCGAAGCGCCGAGCCCATCGAAGCACGAATCGCTTTATCATTGAAGGGGTCAACTGTGTACCGTGTGGTTATGAGCCCGCTCGCTCCTGCCGCCTCCGCCGTCCTAATTATCGTGCCGAGATTGCCCGGGTCCTGCAGCCCGTCGGCGATGACCAGCAGATCAGGGGAACCCGCGAATAGATCATCGAGCTCGATATAGGGGCGGCTGACGATGGCGGCCACTCCTTGCGGCGTTGCGGTGTCGGCGATGGCTTCCATCACCTCTTTGGAAACGAGCGCGCCTCGGCACTGCACTCGCCGCAGCGACTCGAGCAAAGCGGCGCCCCGCTCGCTGGATTCAAGCTCGCCGGTGAAGGCGACGCTCTCGAAGCGCGCGCCAGTGTTGATCGCGTCTTCGATCAAGCGAACACCCTCCAAAAACACGTGCTGCCGCTCGCCCATCGCGCGCACGCGCCGAAAGCGTTTTACCAGCGGGTTCTGGCGACTGGTTATTTTCTCAACGAGCATGGTTGAACGGGGGTGGGGTGATGGCCGATGGGGCTTGGGGAACTGACGCCGGGCAGATCGAATACGCCGTGTCCCGACCCCTAACCTTTATCCCTAATTCCCCAACCATCGCGCACAGTATACTACATCGCCGAGTAGACTCAGCCTGCACGGCTGGGGCTTAGGAGTCTCCCATGTTAGATAGTTGCAAGCTTCATCCCCGCGCGTCGAGCGATGAAGGTCGATCCGATGGTCGCGTTGAGATACGAATAGCGGCATTAACTCGGCCGACGAATTGTTGAGATCTGGTGCGGGCGCCGTCGCGTCCTTCAGTATCGTTGAAGGGACACTGGACTCGCTTCGAAGCGCTGCCCCCTACAGCGTACTTGCCTATTCTGAGTGAGGTGAAAGTTCGATTTTTCCTCGACGAAGCGACGGGCCTTTCCCATATCTACAATCACGGAGTGAACGAGGAAGAAGTCGAAGACGTTCTGACGAATCCTGGTGAGGACCGCCCGGTACGGGAAGGGCTCTCGAGTGGCGATCGGCCAAACTTCGGCTGGCCGATACTTGCGAGCGATCTACGTTCGCGACCCTGAACCCGATAGCCTGTTTGTCATCACGGCCTATGAACTCAGCGGGAAGTCGCTTCTGGCATATCGCCGAAGACAGAGGAAGAAACGCAGATGAAGCAAAACAAGTATCCGTCGGGTTGGAACGAGCGCAAGGTTCGCAGGGTTCTGCGGCACTACAAGTCGCAAACCGAGGGCGAGGCGATCGCAGAAGATGAGGCTGCGTTTGAGTTGAAGGACCAAACAGTGATGGTTGTTCCGAGGAAGCTCGTGCCTGAGATCACCAGGCTCATAGCAAAGCGTCGGCCGGGATCTGGCCGCACACCAAGGGCGGGAAGAGGATCAGCATAGCGATAGCCTAGTTGCGACGATCCCTCACACTACTCACTGGAGAGTTTCTCATTCGTCGGCTGCATAACCGCAGAGTCTAGGCGTATCCGATGGTCTCGCTGTGCTACAAGTAGCGAGATTGCGCGACGGAGACCTTGACCGGGAGCCCGCCAGCGCAATAAGCGGCCTGAAAGTAAAACGGAAAACTGAACGGAAAAACTTGATTTCTAATATTGTGTCGGTAGAATCAAGCCTAGTAAACAGCTATCGGTGCCGAGCCGAGGCATTAGCCAAAGGCTCAGTCCGAGTGAATCTTTGACAATCAGGGAAGACTCGCCGCGACGAACAGGGATCCGGCAACGAACCGGCTCATCAAATGCTTAAGCATTCCCCCATCCTATCTGGCACCGGTAGCATTGCGGCTCTTTCGACGAAAGCGTGAAAGAGCCGAACCCGCGCGAAACTTCCCTCGAAGGTAGTTGAGAGATCGCCATTTTGGCAGGTGACGTGTTTGTAAACACGAGCTGATAGCCGGCCCGGTGTAATCTCATCGTCCTCCGAGGGAAGTCTCGAACGGGAATTAAGGCTCTCTCACGCTCCGTACGAAGGAGCGATGATGAAGAGCAGGAAACTTTGCCACAAATGCAACAATCCGGTTGAGAGCGATCGGCCACAATGGGCCAGGTACTGCAAAGAGTGTGGCGGTCACCGTAGCCGAGATTGGAAGCGCGAGCACCCCGAACGAACGAAGCTTCACGGCTCGGACCAAGCCAATCTTGAGTGGCGCGAGCGCAACGACTGGAACGGCTACATCAGGACCTGGCGCGAAGAGCATCCAGCTGAATACCGCGCTCAAAACAGACGTCATCTCCGAGACCACCGAGCCAACAAGCGTGCTCGCGCCACGGTCTTAAGTGCGCATTCACTCCTCATTCTCGGAGGCTTGTTTGTCCTAGTTCTCGCAGCGCAAGGCTGTGATTCTCTGCCGCAATTGAAAGTCTCGGAACAAACGCTTGATCACTTCGACTCTGTCCTATTGCGTTTGACTGCGACGTTCGCTCTTGCAGCAGCGTGTCTGAGGCTGATACTTCATGACTTGGCGCGATTGATCTCCGAATTCCGCCGTCGCAAAATCGAGTCCGAGCCAGACGTGCTGGCCCGTCGTCCAAGACAACGTGGCGGTGGTGTATGAAGAGTCGTAGGCGCGAACTTCGATACAACAGGCCACAATCCGAAGCGTCCCTTTCCATTTTTCTAGACTTCCTGAGAATCGCGGCGGGGCCAACTCGTTCACACATCTTGTGTCTTGTTCGGGAGAACATCCTGATCGGTTGGTACAGTCACGCGTCAGATCGTCCAGTCCTCAAGCATCAACCCGGACACCTTGGCAAAATCTGACCGGTTGCCCGTAACCAGAGTGCCGTTGTTGGCCAGCGTAATGGCGGCAATTCGCAAGTCCTGGCTGCCCGCGCGAATGCGTTGCAGCTTCAATCCCTGGTAAATGCTCTCGGAGCTCGCGTCGTAGTCAAGGATGTTTAGCTTCGCCAAGCCGAGGATCGCTTTCCGCAGATACAGGTAGGCTGTGGACCGTGCGTGGCCACTAGTTGCCTTGCCGAGCTGCGCCAGACGCCCACGAAGTTGTTCTTCAGCGGTAATGATTGTGATTGCGATTTCGTCAGCGGGAATGAGCGTTAGTCGCTCGCGTATCTTCGGATGGCCCCGCTGGTTTAGGCTGAGATGATCCGTATCCAACACGTACAAGTTACTGCTCCGATTCGCCGGCTTCATTCTCCTGGCGATAGGCGGAAATCTCAGTCATAAAGTCGTCGAAAGTGGGATCATCACGCAGGCTGCCGTGAATCTCCAGCCAGGGGTTGGCAGAGACAGGAGATGCCGATCCCTCAACCTCTATGTTGAACAGATCGCCCTTAGCCAGGCGCTGCTTGAGCATACGAGTGGCATTGTTCAAAGCTTCTTCCTCGGTAGTGCCTTCGGCTACGCAATCGGGTATGCCGAGGACGGTGGCTGAAAACATTTCATCAGCGACGCTTTCGACCAGCACTTGATATTGCATATGCACTTCCTCCGTTCTTCCTGGCCACGGGAATCATACGACTGGCCTTTCGCCCTGTGGCGCGCGAGTTTCGTCAAGGGCGCGTTTCAAGTACTCGAATGTCTCCCGCTGTTCAGCCTCATCCTCTTCCAGAAAGGAGTCAAGCACGTCCAGCGCGGCTGGGACATCGATTTTCTGAAGCACGAAACCGGAAGAGCGCGGACGATCAATAGCCAATTCATCCGGAGCCGGGTGAGCGAAGGCGTCGTCTGACAAGGTATTGGGCTGATTCATTTCTGTGGGCTCCCTTTAGCTTGCAGTTTAGCACAAAGGGGCGGCATGAGGCGCTGGCCTTTGTCTCGTCGCACAGGCGCTAGCCGATTCGCCGAGACCGCTGTTTGCGGACCGCTCCTACGGACCCGCGAAGGTGGCTCTTTTGAGCATCTGTACCTCGACTCGAGCTTTGTGTAGCCGCAAGCGTGAACCTCCACCAGACAAGCTGGGGGCATCCCCGGAAGTGGCATCTCAATAGGTTCACACGACTGAGCCTCCTGCGCTAGTATTGCGGTCGCGCGCCATCGCGCGTGATGCGTTCAAATGGAGAGCATTCTGCAAGACATTCGTTTCGGCGTTCGCGCGCTGATCAAGACTCCCGGTTTCACGGCGGTTGCTGTCATCGTGCTCGCGCTGGGCATCGGAGCAACACAGCGATCTTCACTGTAGTCAATGCCGTGCTGCTTAGGCCGCTTCCCTACCCCGGCTCGGATCAGCTCGTGATTCAGTTTCGCCGCGTCGATTCAACGCGATGATGTTAGGGATCTTCGCGAGCCTCGCGCTGGTGCTGGCGTCGGTCGGGATCTACGGCGTGATAGCTTATTCCGTCACTCAGCGAACGCACGAGATCGGCATTCGCGTGGCGCTGGGGGCTCAATCGTCGCACGTGATCAAGCTGGTAGTCGGTCGCGGAATGGCGGTCGTGCTTGCAGGCGTGGCGATCGGACTCGCTGGGTCGCTGGCGTTAACTCGAGTGATGACGAGCTTGCTCTATGGAGTGAGCACGACCGATCCGATGACGCTCGCCGTCGTTCCGGTGGTGCTAGTAGCGGTCGCGTTGTTGGCGAGCTACATCCCGGCGCGGCGAGCTACCAGGGTTGATCCGATGATCGCGCTGCGATGCGAGTGAAGTAACGCAGCGAGCCCCATCTCTGCGAGCTTCTGGGTCCTCGGCGGTTACGTCTGAATCAACCGCAGAGGGCGCGGAGGCTCGCAGAGTCCCGGCCAAGAGGGGCGTCATACTTCTGGGAAAACGCTTTCCCGCATGTGAACAAAGCGGCCGATCGGTCACCCAGTTAACCTGAATTATTTAAGCATTTATCCAGCATCGCTGTATGGCACGCGGCTTGGCTAGCAAGAGCCGAGGTATTAGTTATGTCAGTTCTGAATCCCGCCGCTCCGCGAACTCTGATCGCCGATGATCAGCCCGATGTTTTGGAAGCGCTGCGCCTGCTGCTCAAAGGCGAAGGCTATCAAACCGAGGGCGTGTCTACGCCAAACGCTGTCATTGAGGCCTTGAAGTCTCGCGATTTTGATCTGCTGTTGATGGACCTCAACTATGCGCGCGACACGACCTCGGGTCAGGAAGGCCTCGATCTACTGTCCCGAGTTCAAGCCGTAGACAGCACGCTGCCCATTGTCGTGATGACTGCGTGGGGCAGCGTCGAGCTTGCCGTTGAAGCGATGCAGCGAGGCGTTCGCGACTTCGTGTTGAAGCCCTGGGAGAACAAACGTCTTCTTTCGATCCTCCGCAGACAGATCGAGATGGGCCACGTGCTGCGTCAGACACAGCGGCTTAAAAGAGAACAAGAGGGCGAGCTTGTTGAAGCGCGAAGCATTCAACGCCGCCTGCTGCCAACCGAGATTCCGCAAATCGAAGGTTGCAGCATCGCAGCCGCCTGGAGACCCGCGCGCACGGTGAGTGGTGATTACTACGACGTGTTGAAGTTCGACGATAACAAAGCGGCGCTCTGCATTGCCGACGTTTCCGGCAAAGGCATGCCCGCGGCTCTGCTGATGTCCAACGTGCAAGCCGCCGTCCACGCGTTCGCATCCGAAACTGTTTCGCCTTCCGAGTTGTGCGCCAAGGTGAATCGCGTTGTTTCCAGCAGCACTGGCGAAGACAAATTCATCACCTTTTTCTACTGCGTGGTAGATGCAGAACAGAAGAAGCTAGTGTACACGAATGCCGGTCACAACGCGGCTTTGCTGGTGCGCCAGGACGGCTCAGTGCTTCGGCTCGAGGGCGGAGGCGCGGTGCTGGGTCCGTTCCCGAATTGGAGTTACAAGCACGACCAGATCGAACTTAGAGCGGGCGACCGTTTTTTGCTCTTCACAGATGGCGTCACCGAACTCAGAAGCCCCTCAGCGGAGGAGTTCGGCGAGGAACGGTTGATCGAACTGCTGACTCAAAACAGAGAGCTTGATGCCAAATCGTTGCGAGATCGAATCGTGCAGGCTGTGGTCAGTTTCAGCGGCGGAGAATTTCAGGACGACGCAACGCTGCTGGTATTGTGCGCATGAAATCGGTTTCTGGTTTCTAGCTTCGCGGTTCAGGGTTCAGGGTTCAGGGTTCAGGGTTCGTGGTTCGGCGTTAGGAATCAATTGGCTCGGCGGCAATATCAGTCGCACGAACTCTGAACCCTGAACCCTGAACCACGAACCCGGAACCCGGAACTGTCAATCTGGAGGAACGATGCACACTCTATTTCAAGACCTGCGCTTCGGCGCGCGAATGTTGGCGAAGAAACCGGGCTTCACGTTGATTGCCGTACTCACGCTGGCACTGGGCATTGGCGCGAATACCGCGATCTTCAGCGTCGTCAATGCTGTGTTGTTGAAGCCGTTGCCGGTGACCAAGCCTGAAGAACTCGTCACGCTTTATACCAGCGATTTCAGCGGCCCGCTGTATGGTGGATCTTCTTACCCCGATTACCTGGATTTTCGTGAGCGAGCCGAAGTGATGGAAGGGCTGATTGCTTATTGGGGCCAGTCCGTGATTCTAGGTACTGCTGGCCAGTCCGAAGAACCTCTCAAGGCAGAGATCGTCACCGGGAATTACTTTACGGTATTGGGCGTAAAACCAGTAAGCGGGCGGGCGTTCTTGCCCGAAGAAGACCGCACGCCGGGTTCGCATCAGGTTGTACTGTTGAGTTATGGTTGTTGGCAGCGCCGCTTCGGCGGCGATCCCAACCTGATAGGAAAGCCAATCCTGCTCAACAACCTGAGTTATGCGGTGATCGGCATTGCGCCGCCCTCCTTCACAGGTGTCACGCGCGGTGTCCCAACGGATATCTGGTTGCCGATGGCGATGACTCCACGCATTCTCCCCGGTGACGATATGCTCGACAACCGAGGGTCGCGCGCAATGTGGTTGATGGGGCGGCTCAAAGCCGGCGTCAGTCTCGCTCAGGCCCGGGCGCACTTTTCCACCCTCGTGCAACAGCAACGCGCGGAATATCCTCAAGACTGGACAAACCTGCAAGGCGAAGCCCGCGTCATTACACTATTACCTGAAAGTCAATCACGTATTCCTCCCCTTGCGCGCGCTGCCGCGCTGGGCGTCACTGGACTGGTGCTGGCGGTGGTTGGGCTGGTGCTGGCGGTCGCTTGTGCCAATCTCGCAAGTATGTTGCTGGCGCGCGCGACGACACGCCGCAAAGAGATTGCCGTACGGCTGGCGTTAGGCGCGACGCGGCGGCAACTGATCCAGCAACTAATGATCGAAAGTTTGTTATTCGCAGGATTAGGCGGCGCGCTCGGCTTGCTCATCGCCTGGTGGTCGACGGATTTCATCAGCAGTTTTTTGCCTCCGTTGGGCTTGAATCTCAGTCCCGACGCCGCAGTGCTGCTTTTCACGCTCGTTGTTTCCCTCAGCACGAGCTTGGCTTTCGGTCTAGCTCCGGCGCTGCAAGCCACCAAACTTGATCTCGTGAGCGCGCTCAAGGACGAGGGCAACACAATCAGGTATCGCCGCTCGCGTTTGCGCAGCGGACTGGTGGTTACACAGGTAGCCATTTCGGTGTTACTGCTGATTGGAGCCGGTTTGTTTCTACGCAGTCTGATGAATGCTGACGCCACTGACCCGGGGTTCAATCCGAAAAACCTGCTGCTCTTGACGGTGGAGGTCAGGGATACCCAGAAGGCCAATGGCATCGAACTGTACCGGCAGATGATCGAGCGCTTGCGAGCGCTGCCCAGCGTGCGCGCCGTCAGTCTGGTGGATCAACCGGGGCTAGATTTTGACGGGTATCGGCGCAGTGTGACTATTGAAGGGTACCAACGCCATCTTGGTGAGGATATGGAGATCTTTTCCAACGTGGTCGGCCCGCGCTATTTTCAAACGATGGAAACACCTTTGCTGCGCGGGCGTGATTTTAGTGAACAGGATGGGGCAGGTGCGCCGGGTGTCGTTATCGTCAATGAATCGCTGGTGCGCCGTTACTTCCCCGGCCAGGAAGCACTGGGCAAAAGGCTTAGTCTCGCCGGGGCGGAAGGACCGTTTCTGGAGATCATCGGCATTGCGCGCGACGGCAAATACATTTCGCTTTTTGAAAAACCTCGCCCCTTTTTCTCGCTGCCCTTCCTGCAACATTACCAGGAATCAAGCACGCTGTTGGTACGCACTGAGGATGACCCGCGACCCTTGCTTGAAACCGCGCGTCGGGAACTGCTTGCGCTTGATCGCAACCTGCGGATCGTCAATACAAACACTATGACAGAACATCTCGGCTTTGCGCTGATGCCACTGCGCATTGGCAGCATTGCGGCGGCTATTTTCGGAATACTGGCCATGCTGCTCGCCAGCCTCGGCGTCTATGGCGTAGTCGCTTATTTCGTCGGATTGCAAACCCGCGAAATCGGCGTCCGTCTGGCGCTGGGCGCACGCCGCAGCGACATTCTGAAGTTTGTATTCCGCCAAGGATTGAGTATTACGTTGACCGGGATTGCGCTGGGTCTGCTGGCAAGTTTGGCGCTTACCCGTTTGCTATCGAGCTTCCTGTATGGCGTAAGCGCGATGGATCTCTTGACCTTCGTTGGGGTAGCAACGTTGCTGGCAATCGTGTCGCTCCTAGCTTGTTACGTACCGGCACGACGGGCATCGAACGTGGATCCGATGATTGCGCTTAGGTACGAATAGCTTCGCGGTTCAGGGTTCAGGGTTCAGGGTTCAGGGTTCAGGGTTCAGAGTTCAGAGTTCAGGGTTCCAAGTCGTTTGCTATTCATGAATGTCCGCTAGCTGAGGTCATAACGAGGACCCCTTGAACTCTGAACTCTGAACTCTGAACTCTGAACTCTGAACTCTGAACTCTGAACT
>JBBPIH010000013.1:29473-126353 GCA_038040455.1 Acidobacteriota bacterium | reverse complement strand
GCGTATCAAGCTTCATCGTCTTTATCCATCAACTACAATGTGACTGAGTACTAGTGGTATTTAGTTCAGTTATATCTTTGATCCACTCGCTGTTTCCAGCTATCGAAGGAGCGGTCAACAATGCTATTTATGACGAGAGCATAGATAATCCTCGTCCCTATCCTGTACTCTGTCCCATAGAACCATCTATTAATACTATGATGCAGAGAATTGAGGCTAGTCAGAGCCACGGTAAGAAAAACAAGAACCGGCATTGATAGTCAGATTGAGAATTCAGAAGTCCTCGACTTAAAATTGTAGTGCAGCTCATTAGTCGATCGGAGTTTCTTGAGAATACAAGTAGACGTTCGTTTAGTGCCGTTTCAACCGATCATATAATGAGACGTAATTACTGGGCTAGGAGTCATAGCATGTTTCCTCTGTGTCAACGTGACTGAGACACCGACCGCTCGATAGTTATTGTATGAGGGCGGTGAAGAAAGGTCATGTCAATCCTCTCTGATTCAGGAAGACTGTCCGATTCTTTAATCCCGAACGTACTGCTGAGTCTGATTCGGGAACTGTCAACATTTTGGGATACCGCTTGCTCACCTTGTGCACTTCCGAGCGCTGACCGAGGACTTCGATCCCGTGACGGGTATCATTACAATAGAATGAAGTCATGCCAATAGGGCCACTAAAGGCGAGACACGCGGGCTATGTTACCGCCGTCGCGGGCATCGCCGCGGTGACGGCCGCGCTCAGACTGTTGGGCGAGAGCATAAACTCGACGACCGTCGCGCTGGCGATGCTGCTGGTAGTTTTGTTTGTAGCCGCGCGATGGGGAGCCCGGCCCGCAATTGTGGGTTCCGTGCTTGGAGTGCTTTGTTTCAACTTCTTCTTTCTCCGTCCGCTCCACACACTGACTATCGCCGACCCGGACAACTGGGTTGCGCTGATTGCGTTCCTGATCACCGCGGTCACCGCCGGACAGCTTTCGGCAAACGCGAAGCGCCGCGCTGAAGAGGCCGAAGGGGGGCGGCGCGAGATCGAACGACTGTACGACGAGCTTCGCGATGCGTTCGAGCGCGCGAGCCAGGCTGAAGCGTTGCGGCGCAGCGAGCGGTTGAAGTCCGCGCTGCTCGACGCCGTCACTCACGACATTCGCACGCCGCTCACCTCGATCAAGGCGTCGGTCACAACTCTGTTGGACGAGTTGCGCGGGCGCGCGGGCGACACGGCGACGCTGGATGCTGAAGGCCGGCGCGACATGCTCGAAGTCATCGACGAAGAGGCCGATCGACTCAACCGTTTCGTCGAAGGACTGGTGGAGCTTGCCCGAATCGAGGCGGGTGAGCTCGAGCTGCGGCGCCGTTGGGGAACAGTGGACGAAATCGTAATGACCGCTTTGGAGCGCGCCGAGCCGCTGACCCGCGGGCACACGGTGGCGGTCACAATCGAAAAAGACCTGCCGGTGGTTCGCGTCGACGCCAAAGCGGTCGCCCAGGTCATCTATACTCTCGTCGATAATGCCGCAAAGTATTCACCAGCGGGAACCGGCATCAAGGTCACCGCCGGCAAAGCTGAGGGCGAAATGGTGCGGCTGACTGTCGAAGACGAAGGGCTCGGTGTCCCGGCCGAGCTACGCGAGCGAGTGTTTGATAAGTTCTTCCGCGCGATGCGAGACGGCGATACAGGGACGCAACCCCCAGGAACCGGGATGGGTCTTGCGATCGCGCGCGGAATCGTCGAAGCTCACGGCGGGCGCATCTGGATCGAAGGCGCCAGCGCGGGACGCGGCATGCTGGTGGCGCTAACGCTGCCGCCTGGCGACGAAGACGAGACGGAAAAGGTTGCAGAAGTGAAGATCAGCGGACCGGTTTGAAACTGATGAACGAGAAGCAACGCATCTTAATCGTTGACGACGAACCGCAGATCACGCGTGTGCTCAGGCGAAGCCTGACCAGCCACGGCTACGACGTGCGCAGCGCCGCTGACGGCGAGTCCGCGCTGGAGACGTTTGCCGATTGGCGCCCCGACCTGGTTGTCACCGATCTGTCGATGCCCAACGTTAACGGTATCGAGTTGTGCCGCCGGTTGCGGAAGCTCTCGGCGGTTCCGATCGTCGTGCTCTCGGTAAAAGGCGAAGAGAAGACAAAGGTCGAAGCGCTCGACGCCGGCGCAGACGACTACGTGACCAAGCCGTTCGGCATGGACGAGTTGCTTGCGCGGATTCGGGCGGCATTACGGCGCACAAGTGAGCCCCACACTGACGATCTCGCTTCGACTGCGTTTGAGGCTGGAGACTTTCGCGTCGATCTGGAGGCCCGTAGCGTTACGGTTCGAGACCGCCAGGTACATTTGACGCCGAAGGAGTACGATCTACTCGTGTACCTAATCCGCCATCCGGGAAAGGTGCTCACCCATCGCACGCTGCTCGCGGCGGTGTGGAGCGGAAACTACGTCGAGCAGACCGAGTACCTGAGGGTGTTTATCGGACAGCTTAGAAAGAAGATTGAGAACGACTCGGCTTCGCCTCGCTACATCCTAACCGAACCTTGGATCGGCTATCGCTTCAATCCAGGCGAGTAGATCTCCTGGGAGCGCAGGCATCCTTGCCTGCTTGCTTTCGCAACTCGCTTTTCTCAATGATCCAGCAAGCGTGCTAGTGCACCACGCTCGCTTGTGCTCGCGCTACTGATAAAGAATCCTTTCGCGCTAGGCCCACAGGCAGGGATGCCTGCGCTCAGGCCGCACGGCCGACCATCCTTACGAACTTTTTATCAACCTTTAACACCCTTCTTATGCGCCCGGTGCTAGCTTGATCATGGCGCTTGTCGCGGACGGGCAACGGGGCTCGTTTTGAAGCGACGATGGGAGGGTGCAACATGGCAGAGAATGAGTTGATCGGCATCGCCGGAGTACTTCTTGTGTGTGTCGGTAGACACGCTGCGCACCCGGCTCCGTCAGGGCAAGATCTACAAGGTCGAGAAGATCGAACAAGCGCTGACGAACTTTTTCCGCAAAGGGGATTTGTCAGCCCTTCGCGAGCTAGCTTTGCGCCAGGTGGCCGACGATCAGGCAGCAAAGGCCCACGACTATCGCGAACGAGAAGGACTCGAGCAGGCCGCGATCCCAGAAAAGGTCATGGTGTGCATGGCGTTACGCGGCAGCGCAAAGAAGCTGTTGCGAACGGGCTCGCGCATCGCGGGACGGCTGGCTTCGGACTGGTACGCAGTCTACGTCGAGACGCCGCGCGAAGAACCCGGCCGCATGAATCCGGCAGATCACGCTGCCCTGATCGAGAACATCAACCTCGCCGAGGAACTCGGGGCGAACGTAGTGAAGCTGAGGGCGCGGCGCGTTGCTGACGCGCTGATCGAGTTCGCGCGGCGCGAGGGCATCACACACGTTGTATTCGGTCAATCGGCCCGCTCGCGATGGAACATATTGCTTCATGGCTCGGTCATCAATCGCTTTCTGAGTGAAGTGCGTGGCGCAACCGTGCAAGTTGTTCCGCTTCAAGATGAGTAGCCAGCCTGCCACCTCATCCTTATGAAATCTTTATGGACCTTTTATGCCATCCTTATGTTTGCGGCAGTACCATGACTTTGAGACTTCTGTGAGCCGCGAATCGCCATCTTGGATTACGGCCGAGTGAAACGAAGAAGCCTCTGGCGCTTATGTTATCGGTCGGCCGCGAAATCAATATCGCAAACAAGAACCTCCTCTGCCGCAAATGCGCCTGGCAAGGCCGCGGTGTGGAGCTATCGACTGGCCTTGTCAGGGTTAGCCAAAGCGATATCTACGTGTACGCCTACCGCTGTCCTGAGTGCGGAAGCTTTGAGGTAGCTTCCAAAGGGAAACTGCTCGCGTTCACGTCGCGCGCCCCATCCGCCATGCCGGACACAACCCAACGAAGCGCAGACGATGAAGGGGCAGAGCCCAGGTCGCGACGGAGAAACTGAAACGCTTATGGCAAATGACAGGCGCACGCCGCAGAACGCCGTCAAGAATCCCACTCGCGTCAGGGTCGTTGTAGCCACAACGGTGATGCTGTCCTTCATATCGTTCTGGCGTGCGGCGGCTATTGTGCTCAATGACCTTGGGTCCTCGGCCTATTACGTCGGCGGCATCGCGGAGCAAGCAGTCGGACGAGCCGCTCCCTGGTTCGTTCTTGGTGTAATGCTCTTCTCTTATGCAGTGCGCTCGGTGTACGTCGAATCATGCGTGATGTTCACGCGAGGCGGAGTTTACCGCGTAGTCAAGGAAGCCATGGGCGGGACGCTCGCGAAGCTCTCTGTTTCAGCTCTGATGTTCGACTACATACTGACGGGCCCGATCTCTGGCGTCTCCGCAGGGCAATACGTGGTCGGGCTCGTCGCGCAAACCGTGACTTACTTCGGCCACCCCTGGAATCCATCGGCATCAACAACAAATTATCTTGCGGCAGGTATAGCCATTCTCGTCACGATCTATTTCTGGTGGCGCAACACCATGGGGATGCATGAATCATCAGGGGATGCACTGCGGATCATGTACGTGACAACGGCGATGGTTGTCATGCTTATTCTGTGGGCCGGCTACAGTATCATCACGCAGCCGGACAAACAGAGATTACCTCCGGCGCCGGTTCCACACAATTTAGCGTTCAATCGCGACGCAGTCGGCTGGTTACCAGACATAGCGCCCGGTGTGCTGCGTGAGCTGCCACCCGAAACGACTTCGGCGACCGAGCCCGAGCAAAAGGAAACCGAGCCACGCCTCGGCCTTGCGGCTAACGCAGGCGCCTTGCTCGGGTTGATCGGAATACTGATGGCATTCGGGCATTCGTTTCTTGCCATGTCCGGCGAAGAGTCACTCGCCCAGGTCAACCGCGAACTCGAACACCCGAAGCACAAGAATCTCATGCGCGCCGGGTTTGTGATCTTCGTGTATTCGCTGCTGTTCACATCGCTTGTCTCTTTCTTCGCGTATTCCCTTATCCCCGATGACGCCAGGATGACGTATAGCAACAACTTGATCAGCGGCATTGCTATGTACCTTACCGGTCCTTTGCCCCTGAAACTTTTGTTTCAAGCCTTCATCGTGATCGTCGGATGCCTGATGCTGTCAGGCGCGATTAATACTTCGATCATCGGATCGAACGGAGTGCTGAATCGCGTCTCAGAAGACGGAGTGATGACCGACTGGTTCCGAGCGCCGCATAAGAGATTTGGCACGACGTACCGAATGATCAATCTGATAGTGCTCCTGCAACTGTTGGCGATCATTGCCTCGGGCGGAAACACCTATGCGCTGGGTGAGGCTTACGCCTTCGGCGTCATCTGGTCGTTTACCTTCAACAGCCTGGCGATGCTGGTGCTGCGCTTCAAAGACAAATCGCATCGCGAGTGGAAAGTACCCTTCAATATCAATCTGCGCGGCAAGGAGATCCCCATTGGGCTGTTCATAATCGCGGTACTGCTGTTTTCCGTCGCCGGAATCAATCTGATTACCAAGGAAGTGGCGACCATTGCTGGAGTCGCGTTTACGATTGTGTTTTTTACGGTTTTTACGATCTCCGAACGGATCAATGAACGAAAACTCGACAAATCAATCGCAGCCCTCGACCAGTTCACGCTCAACTATCAGCCAGACGTGAGCCTTGATACAGTCCGCGCGCGGCCGGGCAGTGTGCTTGTTGCTGTGCGAGACTACAACACGCTCTCGCATCTCGATCACGTGTTGCAGCGAACCGACACCGAAGCGCGAGACATAATAGTGATGACCTCGCGGTTGATGAGAGGCCCGGACGCGGGCGAGCGTGACCTGTATGACACTAATCTGTTTACAGATTACGAGCGACGCTTATTTACCCGTGTCGTTGCGCTCGCCGAAAAGCACGGCAAACCGGTCGAGTTGGTGGTCGCTCCGGCAACGAACGTCTTTGACGCGGTGGCCCAGACCGCTTTGCGTCTGGATTCCGCCGAGATTATTGCCGGGCTATCTTCGAAGATGACCGCGATTGAACAGGCACGGGAGCTTGGCCGCGCGTGGGAAAGGCTGACGGAAAAACCACGCCGGCAAGTGTGGTGCAGGATCGTGGGACCAGACAACCGCGAACACAGCGTCTCTCTTGGCGCGCATGCTCCCGAGCTGACTGAGGATGACATAAGTTTGATCCACAAGATCTGGGTGCAAGTGAGCCAGCTTCCCGCACGACACCGTGTGCATCATCGGGATGTAGTGCGGGTGGCTTTAGAGCGGCTTGAGCGAGAACTACGCGGAAATCCCGATGTGATGCTGGACTTTTATAAGGTGGAGCGCAAAGGGGTGCAAGAACAGACGCCGGGCAAAGACGCTAAAGATGGCCCTCCTCCCGGACGGACTAAAGTGTAGTCCCTCGAGGCCTGATTGAGTTCTGAATCCCACCAACTGCCCGTTGGTGGCGTATTTACCGGGCTTCTCACAAAGTCTCTTTGCGCCTTGGTTGTAGCGGACCACCCTGTCGCGCGACTGTACGACCTTCCCAACTCTCGCTAGACTACTTGCCGTCTATGGCGAGAAACACGCTCCATTGGTTGCTGCGACTGCAGATGGGGGTGCGCCCAGGCATGCTGCAAAACCGGGAGCACCAGCACCCGTGGTGGAAGGTGATGTGTCTGACCGGGGTCGACTATTTTTCGACGCTCGGGTATCAACCGGGCATTGCGTTCCTGGCGGCTGGCGCGCTCTCACCAATAGCCACGCTTGTGCTGGTCTTGCTCACGCTCTTCGGAGCTTTGCCGATCTACAATCGAGTCGCAGCCGAGAGTCCGCACGGCAACGGCTCGATCTCGATGCTCGAGCACTTGCTGCCTGGATGGCAAGCCAAGCTATTCGTGCTGGTGTTGCTGGGCTTCGTGGCCACGGATTTCATAATCACCATCACGCTATCAGCGGCCGACGCGACGGCTCACATCGTCGAGAATCCTTTCACTCCTCATTTCCTGCACAACCGAATTGCCATAACGCTCTTTTTGATCGCTTTCCTGTGCGCGATTTTTCTCAAAGGATTCAAAGAAGCGATCGGCCTGTCGGTCCTGCTGGTCGGGGCTTACCTGCTGTTGAACTGCGTTGTCCTGGGCGTGGGATTCTACGAACTCGCAACCCATCCGGCTGCGTTTTCAGACTGGAAGAACGCTTTGTTCACCGCTCACGGAAGTCCGCTTGCGATGATTGGCGTGGCGTTGATCCTCTTTCCGAAGCTCGCCTTAGGACTTTCGGGATTTGAGACGGGCGTCGTCGTGATGCCGCTGGTAAAAGGAGATGAAACCGACACCGAAGCGAATCCCGCGGGAAGAATCGCCAATACGCGCAAGCTGCTTCGCTCAGCAGCTTTGATCATGAGCGCAATGCTGATCGCCAGCAGCCTTGTGACCACGACGCTGATCCCCGCCGCTGAGTTTGCGGTAGGCGGACAGGCAAACGGCCGCGCGCTCGCGTATATTGCGCACACGTACCTCGGCAGTGTGTTTGGCACCGTTTATGATCTGAGCACGATTCTCATTCTTTGGTTCGCGGGCGCGTCGGCTATGGCGGGACTGGTGAACATAGTTCCGAGGTACTTACCGAGATATGGAATGGGGCCGAAGTGGGCCGCTGCCGTCAGACCGCTCGTGCTCGTGTTCACTGCGATCGCGTTTGCTGTGACGCTGATTTTCAAAGCCGACGTTGAAGCGCAGGGTGGAGCTTACGCGACGGGCGTGCTGGTGCTGATGAGCTCGGGCGCGGTTGCGGTGACCCTTTCAGCTTTTCGCCGCCGCCGGCATGGCTGGGCCTTCTTGCTGATCTCGCTCGTGTTCGGGTACACGACGGTGCTGAACATCTTCGAGCGGCCTGAAGGCATAAAGATCGCATCGTTCTTCATAGGGTCGATCATCGTCGCTTCGTTTGTGTCTAGGGTGATGCGGACGACCGAGCTGCGCGTCGAGCGAGTCGAGCTTGACGAAAGGGCGCAGGCTTTCATCGAGGAAGTAGCAAGAAGTCACGAGGTTCGAATCGTTGCCAATCGCCGGCAAGCGGGAGATGCTCACGAATACAGTTTTAAAGAAAAAGAGCAGTGCGAGGACAACCACATTCCAAAGAGCGATCCGATTCTGTTTCTCGAAATCGACATCGGCGACGCTTCGGAGTTCAGTGATGAGCTTTGTGTCCGGGGCGTCGAGGTAGACGGCTACCGGGTGCTCAGGGCAGAGAGCGCGGCGGTACCCAACGCGATCGCGGCGCTTCTTCTCCACCTGCGCGACACGACCGGCAAGATTCCACACGCTTATTTCGGCTGGAGCGAAGGCAACCCGCTAACGTACCTGCTGAAGTACTTGATCTTCGGTGAAGGCGAGACGGCTCCGGTGACCCGCGAAGTGCTGCGCCAAGCCGAGCCCGACCCCGAACGACGCCCGGCGATCCACGTCGGCGGATGAGGGAGCGCCCCAGAGAGTTCGGCGCAGTGCCGCGAGTTACCTCAGTGCACCGGCGGTGAGAGGCGTCTTGAGAAGAACCATAGAATAGGCGCGTCGCACGCCCGATAAGCAGCGTTTCGTGGACGATTCTCAACCCGTCGTATAGAATCTCCGTCCGCTCATGCCTCTAAACCAATCATGTGAGAGCGAGCGGTGATGATCGACGGACTCATGGAGGGAAAATGGCTAGAAAGAAGATAACAGTCGTCGGAGCGGGCAACGTCGGAGCAACGGCTGCTCAGAGGTTGGCTGATAAGGAACTGGGCGACGTGGTGCTGGTCGACATCATCGAAGGTATGCCGCAAGGGAAAGCTCTGGACCTGGCAGAGGCCGCGCCGATCGAAGGTTACGATTCGCGGCTGGTCGGCACCAACGGGTACAAGGAGACCGCCGATTCGGACATCGTGATAATAACGTCCGGCCTTGCTCGCAAACCCGGTATGAGCCGCGACGATCTTCTGCGAACTAACGCTGGGATAGTGGGATCGGTAACCGATGAGATCATGAAGCATTCGAGGAACCCGATACTGATCATCGTCTCGAATCCGCTCGACGCAATGTGTCACGTCGCATTGAAGCATTCAGGGCTCCCAAAACAGCGGGTCATCGGGATGGCCGGTGTGTTGGACTCTGCACGCATGCGATGCTTTATAGCCGAGGCGCTGAATGTTTCAGTCGAGAACGTAACGGCGTTTGTGCTTGGCGGTCACGGCGACACGATGGTCCCCCTTCCGCGCTATTCCACGGTCGCAGGCATTCCGCTCCCTGATCTGCTACCGCAAGACAGGATCGATCAGATCGTAACGCGCACTGCGAATGGCGGCGCTGAGATAGTGAGCTTGCTCAAGACCGGATCGGCTTATTACGCTCCGTCTGCGGCGGCGGTAGAGATGGTCGAAGCGATCTTGAAAGATAAGAAGAAGATCCTACCTTGCGCGGCATATCTTGAAGGCGAGTACGGCATCAACGGCCTGTTTGTCGGAGTGCCGGCAAAGTTGGGCGAGCGCGGGATCGAAGAGATCATTCAGATCAACCTGACTACGGGCGAGCGCTCTGCGCTTCATCGCTCGGCCGCTGCGGTTCAAGAGTTGGTTAACGTAATGGGGAGGTAATATTTAGCCGTCAAGACGCCAAAGCGCCAAGTCTCTTAATATCACATCCTGTACGGGCGGCTCTCCGTGGCCGCCCCTCGATTGTTGATCCAAGCCTTCAGGGCAAGAGGGGCGGCCACGGAGAGCCGCCCGTAAACGGGGTTTCCGGAGCTTTGCCATGACCAAACTCGCTCGCGTACTAAACCTCCGCGATTTGACCTTGCTAACAATCGGATCGGTGATCGGGTCTGGAATATTCTTAGTGCCCGGAGAGGTCCTCAGACAGGCGGGCGGTCAGGTCGGACCGGCGATGCTGGTCTGGTTGGTAGGCGGCGTGCTCTCGCTGTTGGGCGCGCTGACCTACGGCGAGCTGAGCGCCGTGAACCCGAAGGCCGGCGGACTCTACGTTCACATTCGCGATTGCTTCGGTCCGCTTCCGGCTTTTCTGTTCGGGTGGACTCTGTTCTTTGCAATGAACGGCGGCACAGTCGCGACGCTTGCGGTGGCGTTCAGCACGACATTGTCACAGATCGTCCCGCTGTCGGGTCCGATGATCAAAGTCGTCTCGATCACGATGATTGCGGTTTTGACTGTTGTGAACGTTAGAGGGACGCGAGCGAGCGCCGACTTGCAGAATTGGACGACTGGAATCAAGGTTGGCGCGATCCTGGTGATGGCCGTTGCGCTGTTGGCGTTTGGGCACGGATTCTCTAACTCGAGTGCCGCGATATGGCCCAGTGAATTCAGCGGCTCGCTGGTTTCCGGTTTTGGGCTCGCGATGATCGGCGTGCTTTGGGCTTACGAAGGATGGCAGTACGTAACCTTCAGCGCGGGCGAGGTGGTGAACCCTCAGCGCAACTACCCGCGCGCATTGTTCGTTGGAACGACCGCGCTGATTTCGATCTACCTGCTCGCGAATGTGGCGTATCTTGCGGCGCTCGGGCCTTCGGGAGTTGCTGGCTCGACAAGCGTAGCCGCTGAGTCTCTCACCGCCGTGATCAACCCGACCGCGGCAAGACTGATAGCAATAACGATTCTCGTTTCGGTCTTCAGCGCTGCCAACAGCAATGTCCTTACCTGTCCTCGCGTTTACTACGCGATGGCCAATGACGGTTTGTTCTTCCGAAAGCTCGCTGACGTTCATCCCCGGTTCGGCACTCCGGCAGTCGCGATAGTAACAGGTTCGCTTTGGGCGGCAGTGCTCGCGCTGGCCGGCACCTTTACAGAGCTGTTCACCTACGTCGTCTTCTGCGGCTGGATCTTCTATGGTCTCGCCGCAGCAACCATCTTCGTTTATCGGAAGCGACTACCTGATGCACAACGCCCGTACAAAGTCCCGGGCTATCCATGGACGCCGCTGGTGTTCATCGCCGCCGCGCTTGTCCTGGTGACCAATACTCTTATCAACAATCTAAGGGATCAACCTGGCAAAACCGCGCTCGCGCTGGGAATCATTGTGCTCGGGCTGCCGGCGTACTTAATTTGGCGCTCGCGCAGCAGGCCGGTTGTCGAATCGCCCGCTACGCCAGAAGTCTGAACTGAATCGACCAGCAACCCAGTCACCAGGCTGCATCATTCCGAGTCAGACACCATATCGTGCAGGCGGCTACCTGGCTCGCGCATTTGAGCCATCACTCTAAATGCGATCAACAAACGTCTAGTGACAGCTCAGTAAACGCATCTCTCCGGCCAAGCATCGCTATAGATGCGGTGAGAGTCAGGCATCGTTGTTGCAGTATCAGCAATAGTCAACGAGCTAACCAATGTGAAGGGTGAACAATGTTAAATACCAAACGTCTTTCGGGCATTTCGCCAAAGGTTGCAATAGTAGGCGCTTTGATCGCAATCGTCGCCGTATCCGGCATAGCGCTGCTGCTGACGCGAGGAGGGTCGGAAGCTAACGGTGATCCAGCGATGCAGCCTCGCGCGGCCCGCCTCGAGCGCGTCGATGGGAGCGTGGGCATCGCTCGCGCCGAAGACCAGGACAAGCAGCTCGATTGGGCCGAAGCCACGATTAATACCCCCATCACTGTTGGCGACCGTATCTACGCGCGCGACAACGCGCACGCGTCGATTGCGCTCACCGGACATCACTATGTTCGGTTGAATCCCGCCACATCGCTAGACGTGCTTTCACTTGAAGATCAGAGGACTCAACTGGCGCTTCGGAGCGGATCGGCGCTTTTCGACGTCGGCGATTTTGCTCCCGACGAGTTCTATGAGGTCGCTACGCCGTACGGCGCGGTCGATTTCAAAGAGCCGGGTCTCTATCAAGTCGGAATAGACGGTGACAACGCAATCATCTCTGTGCTGAGCGGACTCGCTCAGGTGGTCGGACAGGGAGGATCGGGATACATAAGCAAGGGCGAGGTGTTAACACTTCTCGGAGCAGCAGCCGCTCAGGCGCTGTCCTCCAGAATAGCGCCGCGCGAGGCAGGTTACATCGTCGATGATTATTACCGACACCGATACCCGCGCACTTACGATGGCCGTTATCAAGACTATGACGCTTATTTGGACGACCCGTTCTACTACGACCCGTATCGCACTTCCTTGAGCTCCCAGTATCTGCCGTCGGCTGACATTCCAGGTCTTTATGACCTCGACTCTTATGGCGACTGGGTTGACGTCAACGACTACGGCCACAGCTGGGCGCCTCGGGTAAGCGCGGGCTGGGCGCCATTCCGCTCCGGGTCCTGGGACCTCGATGAACTCTGGGGCCCTTCCTGGGTTTCGTCGGAGCCATGGGGCTGGGCGCCATATCACTATGGCCGATGGGCATACGTGAATCAGCGGTGGTTGTGGGTTCCTGAAGTGAGAACCCGGCCTGCTTACTCTCCGGCGACCGTCGCCTTCATTCCGCTAGGCGAAGAGATCGGATGGGTACCACTCGGGCCGGGAGAGGACTACGTGCCGAGGTACTACGACAACTTCCGGCCGCGATACCTTGCCTCGGAAGAGGTGGTCCGAGTAGTGACGGTGCAGAATACCTTTGTGAACTTGAACGCGCCCGGTGGTGTGACCGTTGTTCCAGTGCGAGGGTTGACACGCGTGATCGATCCGCGAGTAATAACACCGGTCGACGCCGGCCTAGTCGGAAGATCTCGCGCTGTGCTTGATCCATTTTCGGTCGCTGGCGTCCGGGAACTTGCAATAAGAGGCGACGGCGCGCGCCGCAGAATCAAGTTCGAGCGGCGCGAGCAAGAGGCCTTCAACACGCCGGTGGTGGCTAGCTCGATGCCGGAAGTTTTGGCGGTGCGCGGAAACATCGCTAAAAGGCTTAGGGTAGAGGCTGTGCCTGAACGACGGAAGGAGAACAAGCTAAGGATCAACGAGGGGGCCGAGGTCACAAGCTCACGCCGTCCCGATGGCTTGCCTCAACCTTTAGCCCAATCGCAGCGGATGGCTGAGCTGGCAAGCCGGGCTGAGCAAGGTGACAAGTCTGCTCGCCGCCAGATGCGTCAGCTCATGCGTGAAGAGCAGCGCGCAGCTCCACTGCAGCCGCAAGTCGGCACGCAGCAGCAACAAGCTCAGCACGAGCAGACTCGCCAGCAGATAAAAGAGCAGCGCAGGGCGGAGCGTCAACAGCAAGCTCCCGCCGCGGCGGGGCAGGAGGCCGCGCTCCAGGCCCAGCAACAGCAAATGAAACAGCAGCGCAGAGCTGAACGCCAGCAGCAAGCGGCTGCAGCGTCACAACAGGACGCGGCGCGACAGGCGCAGCAACAACAGCAAATGAAACAGCAGCGCAGAGCTGAGCGCCAACAGCAAGCGGCTGCAGCGTCACAACAGGACGCGGCGCGACAGGCGCAGCAACAGCAGCAAATGAAACAGCAGCGCAGAGCCGAGCGTCAGCAGCAAGCGGCTGCAGCGTCACAACAGGACGGGGCTCGACAGGCGCAGCAACAGCAAGTGAAACAGCAGCGCAGAACTGAGCGCCAACAGCAAGCGGCTGCAGCGTCACAACAGGACGCGGCTCGACAGGGGCAGCAACAGCAGCAAATGAAACAGCAGCGCAAAGCTGAGCGCCAGCAGCAATCTGCAGCACAACAGGAGCAGGTGCGTCAGCAAGAACAGACGCGTCAGCAGAGAAAGGAACAGAAGCGCAGGCCGCCGGAGGCTTCGGTTCAGCAACAGCAGCTACAGCAGGCTCAGCAAGAAGCTGCGCAGTCACAAATGGCGCAACAGCATCAGCAAATGAAACAGCAGCGCAGAGCCGAGCGTCAGCAGCAAGCGGCTGCAGGGGCTCAACAGGACGCTGCGCGACAGGCGCAGCAACAGCAGCAAATGAAACAGCAGCGCAGAGCCGAGCGGCACCAACAGGTGGCAGCGCAGCAACAGCAGACCCCAGCTCCGGCGGGCGCGAGGGAGGACAAGGCGCAACGAAAGGCCGAGAAGGCGCAGCGCCGAGCTCCGTAATGAGGTCAACTTTCACGAGTTCAAGCTTCGGCCTCCTGAGCTGAAAGCTGAAGCTTGAGCTCTATGCCTTACGCGCTTTTGCCGCGAGCGCGTCGTAACGCGCTTCATCGCCGCATTGGGAGCAGGTCGGAAGGTTCAACATACTCCATCCAGGCTCGGTCACTCGACCAAGATTATCCATCGCTCCGACAAACCCGCCGCGAACATTGGCTACGTTGGTGTAGCCCATCTGACTCATTATTTCGCAGGCCCGAGCCGAACGCCCACCTGTCTTGCAGCCAATTACCAGTTTCGCATCTTTGGCCAACGCCGCTTCGACAACCGCGGTGAAATCTGCATTTGGAGACATCCCGGCTCCAGGCGTGAAGTGCATGAGAGGAATATTTATCGCTCGCGTTGGATGACCGGCTTCAAACTCAGGTACGGATCGCACGTCCAGGTAGATATAGTCCGGATCGCTCTGCATGAGATCGTGTGCTTCCTGCGCGTTTAGCTCTTTCATCGTATTCTCCTTCTTTGAATCATCGTCTTAACTGAACGCGAATTATAGCCGAGGACCCGACCGCCTTCCACGCGGCGAAGACTCACTGAGCGCAACTTCCCGGCAATCCGAGCCGAAGCGCCGGCCTCGGCCTCCGCTGCAACAAATTCACAAGGAATTCTCATGGGCGTTTATATTGACACCAGCTTCTCTGACTCTTACAATGCCGGCCTTGGCAGTAACCACCTTCTTTAAGCAGCAAGAACGAACGAATCGGTTTGGGTAGATACAGCGCACCTCCGCTGTGTTTTGAAAGGAGAGGTCTTGACCAACGCGAGAGCAGGGAGATTTTTTGCGGCAATTGTCTTAGCATCATTCCCTTTTACCGGCACGTCCGCCCAGTCCCATGTAGGTCAAACTGCTAAGGAACAACGAGCCCGCCAACAAAGCACCAATCAGATAGTGGGCGCGACCCAGCAGATACCGATTCAGTCCAAAGCTTCCTCAGCGCCGCAGAACACGATCGAGCCGCAACAGCCTCAAAATGAAGTAGACTTGGAGAACGCCGTGATTCCGCCAGCGCCTGTCATCGTCAAGCGAAGCGCTAACGCGATCACGATTTCTGTCGACGGCGCTGGCCCCGTTGCGAAGGCCAACCCTGATTCGAAGTACGAGGAGCGTCCGACAGTCTCGGCGAGTCCGAGTGTTGGAAGCGTCTTTGGCTATCGCCGGGATCCGTTCACAGGGCGAGCAAAGTTTCACTCCGGCGTGGACATGAAGGCTCGTTGGGGTGACCCGGTCGGCGCTAGCGAGGCCGGAACCGTGCAGTTTGCCGGCTGGTACCACGGCTACGGCAACATGATAATTGTAGCTCACGGAGGCGGCGTTACGACTCACTACGCGCATCTATCGAGTTTTTATGTCGAAACTGGAGCACGCGTCGAGCGCGGTACTATCATCGGGCGCGCGGGCAGCACCGGACGCGCGACCTCGCCGCATCTTCATTACGAACTTAGATTCGACGGCAATCCTCTGAATCCCTTTCAGCCTCTGGCCCTCGACCCCTCTTCCGATTACTTTAGACAATCGCGACCGACGGTGGACGCCGGTCGTGGTGAATCAACTTCACTCGTGGTGCCACAGCGAGACAAGTAAACTCCCGTTCACTTGAACGAAGTGATAGGGCTCGCTCCAAAGCGAGCCCGTTGTTTTTGTGACTGCTCGGAGGTGCGTGGAGTTCACTACAGCGAGTGGTAGCGAACGCGAGTCCACTCCTGCGCATTACTCGAGCCGCGCTCGCTATCGCTGGCGGTACTGAACTCCATCCCTCCGACTCGAGACTACCTACGCCCCAGTTACTACCTGGATTGCGAGCGCCAAGTAAGGCATCATCACATCATCGGAACGCATCAGACTTGAAATCAATAGAAGCAGGAGTGTTCTAGTGCTTAGAAGAACATTGTTCGTTTTAGCTGCGGTAGCGCTTTCTTTTCCCGCATCGCTGTCACAAAGTCATACCGTTAACTCAGACCGATCCGCCGCCGTATCAGCCTCAGCGTCGAGGAACCCTTTCATCGCCGGCGAGCGATTGAGCTATGACGTATCGTGGGCGGACTTCATTATCGCGGGTGAGCTTACGATTGAGACTGACGACCGGCGCAGCTTCAACGGCGTCGACGGCTATCACGTGACCGCGCAGGCTCGATCAGTCGGATTGGTCAGGGGGCTCGCCCTGAAGGTCGATGACGTATACGACTCATTCATCAACGTGGCGACGCTTCAGCCGTTTCGTGCCGAGAAGCGCTCGCGGCACGGCAAGAAGCAAGCTCAGTCCTCAGTCATCATTGATCAAGAGCATCGCACGGCGCGCCTCGCAGGCGGCCGCACACTCGAGATACCGCCTGACACTTACGATCTCGCGGGGTTGATCTTCGCCATCCGCGGAATGGATCTCACGGTGGGCAAGGCGCGCACCTTAACTCTGCTCGAAGACGAGAAGCTCTACACAATCAAAGTCCAGCCCGAAGCGCGTGAGAAAGTCACTACGCGGGCCGGCAGCTATGATACGGTCAGGATCGCCACGAGCATGGCGCGGGGCCGCGAGAACGATAAACTTTACAACCTCCGGATGTACATCACGACCGACGCTCGGCGATTGCCTGTGCTGATAACGGCTGAGCCATCGTGGGGCTCGGTGCGCGTGGAATTGACTTCGGTGACCGGAACAAAATAGTGAAGAGTCGGCGTTTCTTACCGGAGGGTTAATCGCTCGTTATGCCGCTTTCGTTTGCGATGAATACTGAACGTATTCGGAATGACTTTGATCAAATTGCCCGCGTTTGCGACTGTCACGGAAGCGAAGCGGATCGGTACGACTCATTTCTTTTGTCGTTGGTTCCAGTTGATGCGGTGTCCGTTCTCGACGTGGGGTGTGGCCTTGGTCGGCTTACGGCAAGACTTGCGATCGACAATCGCGAGGTTACCGGGTTGGACCTCTCGCCAGAAATGATCTTACGGGCTCGGAAGGAAAGTAGAGCGACTCGGCGGCTGATGTTTCTTTGCGGTGATTTTCTCGATCGAGACTTTACCGCGCAACAGTTTGATTGTGTCATCTCGGCTGCCACACTACACCACATGCCAGAAGACGTTGCCGTACGCCGCATGGTATGGCTGCTACGTCCAGGCGGGCGACTCGTTATCCACGATATTCGCTCCGACGCCGGACTGAGCGAACGGGTCCTGTCGAATTTCGCGCTTGCCCAGGTCGTCGCCAGACGCCTGTTGCGGACCGGACGGTTACGAAGGCCACGCGCGGTCCGACAGGCCTGGGCGAGACACTGCGCCGGCGAGAAGTACCTCATGCAGCGGGAAGCTGAGGCGCTTGCTGCCCGTCATCTACCTGATGCCCGGCTCTTTCACCACTGGCTATGGAGATACACCATCGTCTGGGATAAGCGACAAGCGGTATAAATTCGTTGCAGGTGAGGCGCGATAGTGTAGCTGTTCAGCTTCTCCGCTTCGAGCGGCGCGGTGACAAGCGATAGCTTTGGCCACGCTCAAGACCACCGCGCCGCAAGAGCGGTGCGCGTGTTAGACAGAAACGACTCTCATCGTTTTTGGTTTCGAGCCGCCGCCCGACCGCAACGGTCCGGCGCGACTCGGCTCGCTGTAAGGGCAATGCTCGTTCCATCTGCGCGCCGCCACACTTCACACGACTTTTCAATCATTTTTCGTACAAGCTAACTCGGCTTGCGCAACATTAAGGCTGCCCTTGTCGAATTAGTCCTGCGTCAGCCGAAACTTTCATCTAGAAGTTCAAGACGGCGCAGTTATTTGATATTGTGCGCAATACAAGTTCTGACGGTGAGGTGAGAACATGGCTCGGGCCGCCGCCGGAGCCGAAAAGGAGAATGATGATGACACTGACGCATTTATTGATACTTTTGCTGGTCGCGGGAGTGTGTGGATCAATTGGCCGAGCCATCGCCGGCTACAGCCACGGCGGATGTCTCGTGTCTATCGCGTTAGGTTTCATTGGCGCGATTGTGGGAGTGTGGCTCGCAGACGCGCTTAACTTGCCGCAACTTTTTCTCTTGCGCATCGGGGGCGAAAGCTTTCCGATCGTGTGGTCGATTATCGGGTCGGCATTGTTTGTGGCGGTGATCAGCTTGATAGCAGGCCGCCGCAGGTAGTGCACGGACGGGGTACTCGTTTAGTGACAGGATAAAGAAAAGCCTCTTGCGCCTGACGTAACGTCACAGCTTACGAGCAATAAAGAAGAAGGATGACGGGCTTTTCTTTGCGCGAACCAACTCTCGCGAAGCCGCGATTCGCAAAGGAAGCCTGGCACTCGCTCTCCATCACCCAGAAAGCTGCCGCAAGAACTTGACCAGCACGTTGCCGGTAACAGTGCGCCGGTAGTGCTCGGTGGAACGAAGATCGGTGATCGGCGTGATTTCCCGAGCGATCATCTGGCGAGCTTGTTCCACCAGAGCCGGAGTGAGCGTCGCAGCGGTGAGTAAGCGTTCGGTCTGAGGCGCGCGGACGACCGTGGGAGCGACGCTTCCCACGGCTATGCTTATCGACTCGATTCTTCCATCGTGGCTTCGTGCTTTCGCTGCCATCACGGTTTTGGAGATCGCCTGCGCGCGGCGGGTGCCGACCTTCCAGAAGAAGTCACTCTCGCCCTGTTTCACCTTGGGTATTCGCACGGCCAACAGCAACTCGTCCGCTTGCAGTACCGTGCGCCGGTATCCGGTGTAGAGTTCATTGAAGAACACCCGCCTTGTGCCCCGCGCGCTTCCTACTTCGACTTCTGCATCGTAAGCGGCAAGCACCGGAAGGCTATCACCCGCCGGTGAAGCGTTGACGATGTTACCCCCGATCGTTCCCCGATTCTGAATTTGAATCGCCCCAATCGTCCGCGATGCGTCAACCAGCGAAGGGACATGCTGTTGAATCAACTCAGACTTTATCAGTTGGGTGTAGGTCGTGAGCGCTCCGATTCGCAAGCCATCGCCCTCGTCGGTTATGCCTCTCAATTCGTTCACTCGCCAGATGTCGACGAATTCTGCTGCGTCGAGCACGTGGGCGTTCATCGACACCATCAAGTCGGTTCCGCCGGCTATGATCTTCATTGAGCCGGCGCGCTCCGCCAGAAGAGCATAAACTTCGGTGAGCGTCGTGGGCGATTGTGCTGTAGGATCGAAACCCATGCCTTATTATGTCTTTGTCAGAGTTACTGCTTCATCTCCGCGGCTTGCTCGATTGCATCGATGATCTTCACGTAGCCCGTGCACCGGCACAAATTCCCGGCAATTGCTTCTTTGATCGCATCGCGCGACGGATGAGCGTTCTCGTCCAACAGCGCGCGAGCAGCGATCAACATCCCGGGCGTGCAGATCCCGCACTGCGCACCGCCGCATTCCAGGAACGCTTGCTGAAGTGGATCGAGTCTTCCGTCGCGTGCGAGTCCCTCGACGGTGAGTATCGCGGAGCCTTGAACCTGACACACCGGCACGAGACATGAATTGATTACTTCACCGTCGAGGATCACAGAGCACGCCCCGCACTCGCCCTCGCCGCAGCCCTCTTTGGTTCCGGTGAGCCGCAAGTCTTCGCGCAGCACGTCCAGCAGCCGCTTCATCGGCAGCACCTCCACCTCGCGAGGGATACTATTGACGTTGAACAGAACGATCATAGACCAAGTATTAGGGGGCCTTCGTCTTAACTACTGAGTAGCAAACAAGTAATATGGTCTAACAGCGCTAATCCCCTTCAGAAGCTTTTTCAATTGTCGCCTGCAACCGCTCGGGAGTTATTGGGATTTCAGTCACGAACGCACCGGTTGCGTTGAACACCGCAGCGGCAATCGCTGGAGCCGCGCCGTCCATCGGCAACTCACCTACCCCTTTCGCGCCAAACGGTCCGTTCGGGTATTCCTTTTCGACAATGATCGTCTCCATATCAGGCGCATCGAGCGAAGTGGGAATGATGTAGTTTGTTAAGCGATTGTTGACAATTCGGCCCTTGTCCCAGACTAACTCTTCGAGCAACCCGTAGCCGACGCCTTGCAGCGTGCCTCCTTCGATCTGACCTGCAGCGAGCACGGGATGAATCGCGCGACCGATATCCTGAGCCGTTGTGATCTTCTGCACAGTCACTTCGTAAGTGTCCATATCGACTTCGACCTCGGCTACCTCTGCACCCCACGAGTAGACGGGATAGGCGTCGCCAGAATAGCTTTCATCGTCCCACTCGATGTTGGGTGGTGACGCGTAACGAGCGTAAGCGCGAAGCTCGCCGCGCTCGGCGACGTAATCGCGAGCGATCTCGATAAAGCTCGCCAGGTCCTTTCCATCGGTTACGAATCTGCCTTTGACTATCTTCGCTTCCGGCGCGCCGAAGCGTTCGGCCACGAAGCCAAGCAGTTTGTCTTTGACTTCCCGTGCGGCAAGCTGCACGACTCGGCCCACGACCATCGTCGTCCGCGATGCCACCGTCGGTCCGCTGTCGGGCACGCGCGAAGTATCGGGATCCTCGATATCGACGTCGTTGAATTCGACACCCAACTCATCGGCTACGATCTGGCAGAAGATGGTCCTCGTGCCCTGGCCGATTTCGGTCGAGCCCGACAGAATTCGCGGGCGCCCCTCGGCGGTAATTTCGACTCCGGCTTGAGCCTTCATCCTCGCCTCGCCGCTTCCGGTGAACCCTGCGCCGTGCAAGAAGAACGAAAGCCCGATACCCCGACGTTTGTCTCCATTCGAGGCCCGCGCATTTGCCGCTTCGATAGCCTGCTTCTTGCCCGGGTAATGTGACCGCTCAATCGCGGTGTTCAGTACGTCTTCCGAACCAACGCTCAAGGTCAACCGCTGCCCGGTTGCGGTGATGTCGCCTTCGCGAAGCATATTGATTCGTCGGAGATCGAGCGGATCAATACCCAGCTCGGCAGCGATCTTTTCCATCTGCATTTCGTAAGCGAACGCCACCTGCGGCGCGCCGAACCCTCGAAACGCGCCGTTGGGCGGAGTGTTCGTCGCTACAGCGCGCGCCGCGATTCGAACGTTCTCACAACGGTATGGCCCGAGCGCGTGAATCGCGCCGCGCGAAAGCACCACCGGGGTGAGCGTCACGTAAGCTCCGCCATCGAGCACAAAATCGATCTCGGATGCAGTCAAGCGCCCATCGCGCGTCACGCCCGTCCGATGGCGGATGACCCCGGGATGACGTTTTGTCGTCGCGGCGATGTCCTCCGCGCGGTCGTAAATAAGCTTGACCGGGCGCCCGGCCTTTTGTGCAAGCAATGCCGCGTGGGCCGCAATCATCGACGGGTACTCTTCCTTGCCGCCGAACCCGCCGCCGGTAGTCGTTTGAATCACGATCGTCCGCTCATCGCTCAGATCGAACAATTGCTTTAGCGCTTTGTGAACGTAGTAAGGGCACTGCATCGAGCCCATCACCGTCATCTCGCCGTCGCCCGGAATAGCGATCATTCCTTGCGTCTCGATGTAGAGCTGTTCCTGATGAGGCACTCGGTACTCGCCTTCGATAATGCTGTCGGCAGCGGCGAACCCTTCATCAACGTCGCCTCGTGCGATCAGGAATCGCTTGAAGACATTGTCCGTCCCGTAGAGCAGTTCGCCAGCGGCGAGTGACTCTGCAATTGTCAGGATCGGCGGAAGCTCTTCGTAAGCGATGTGAATGTGACGCGCGGCGGTGTCCAGTTCGCTCTTGCTTGCGGCGGCAATTAACAGTATCGGCTCATCGTAGTGGCGCACTTCCGACTCAACGAGCAGTGGTTGGTCGTTTTCGATCAGCGCTACGTAGTTCTTTCCTGCGATGTCGCGGTAGTCGGCGACGACGATCGTCGACCAGTCATAGGACGGATCGAATTTGATAGATGTAATTCGCCCGCGCGCGACGGTGCTGCGAATCGTTTTGCCAAAGAGCATCCCGTCGAGCGTGATGTCATCGACGTATCGCGCCGCACCGGTAAGTTTTTCGTAGCCCTCTTTGCGTAAGACGTTCTGCCCTACTGCCATGGGAACCCCTTCAAGATTTCGCCTAGTTTAATGACAAGCCTCCGGCCTTACAAGTCGGCGTTCTTTTCCTTGTTTGCGTGTTGCGAGCAAGATGGAACTTCCTGAGATCGGCTATCGACCCGCCACAAAGACTCGAAGGCACCAAGGCTCACAAAGGCTTGGTGGACCTTCGAGCCTTCGTGTCTTTGTGGCAAATCAGAGAAACTATCGCTGAAAGGGCAAATTGGTATAGCATCAGTTTTGTAAACATAGAACTTCCAATCTGTAAGGAGGCGGGGCATCTGTTGAAGGAGACAACAATGTTAAGAGTTGCTACCAGGCTGTTGGTTATTGCTGCCTTGTTCGTCGTCGCTCCACGGTTCGCCACCGCGCAAGAGTTGAGCGAGCCCGAGAAGAACTTCGAGCATCTCTGGAAGACCTACGATCGCAACTACGCATTATTTGGCGCGAAGCACATAGACTGGGACGCGCTCTATAAAGTCTATCGCCCGCGAGTGACCGCGAAGACAACAGAGGATGAGCTGTTTCAGATCATCGCCGACATGCTCGGCAACCTGAACGACAATCACGTCCGGCTTATATCGCCGAAGCGCCAGTTCCAATCGGGCATCCTTGGCCAGATGAAAATGGAAGACTTCTCTTTGGACCTGGTAAAGCAAAAATACCTAAAGGGCAAATCAAAACCGCTGGTAGATGGAAACTTCGACTACGGCTGGATCACCGACTCGATAGGCTATTTTCACTTTCGTGGCTTCGGCCGTATGGAACTCACCCAGGCAGCTATCGACGGAATCATGAGAGAGTTCAAGGACGCGAAGGCTATAATAGTCGACGTCCGAGGAAACGGAGGCGGCGACGACGGCGTCGGCAAGTTGATCGCCGATCGGTTCGCCGACCGGCAGCGGCTTTATATGAAGACCGCGATTCGCAACGGTTCCCGTCACGATGACTTCACGCCCTGGAAATACTGGTATGTCGAGCCGGGCGGCCCGGTTCAATTCACAAAGCCGGTGATCCTGCTGACACATCGTCACTCAGTGAGCGCTGCCGAGAACTTTGCACTCGCGATGCGTGTGTTGCCCCACGTTACGGTTGTCGGCGACGCGACTTCAGGAGTGTTCGCGGACGTGTACGGCGATCGCTTGCCTAACGGCTGGCGCTTCAGCGTATCGTTCAAGCTCTTCATCGATCAGACCGGCTTTTGCTGGGAAGGGATTGGCGTGCCCTCGGACATTCGCCAGATCAACACTAAACAGGATATCGAAGCGCAACGCGACAAGGTGCTCGAGTTTGCAGTTTCGCTGATCGAGACTGGCAGCCTGAAGCCGCAGGATGAATCATCGAGTCTCAAAGATATTCGCGAGTCGCTTGCAAAGAACCTCGCTCGTGATATCAAGGAGAAGGGACTCGATGCGGCGCTGAACGCTTATCGCAGGGCGAAGGCTGGACCGCCCTCCTCCTACTATTTCGACCTCGAAGAGTTAATGGATGCCGGCGATCGATTATGGAAGTCGGGCAAGAAGCCTGAAGCGGTCGAGGTGTTCAAGATTGGGGTTGCAGAGTCCCCCTGGTCATTCGCGATTCACGAACAGCTTGGCGACGCGTATCTTAAGCTTGGCGACTCGAGCAAGGCCGCGGCAATGTACAAGAAAGCCGCCGAGCTCAACCGTCGCAGTTATCCGTGGGAGACTGCTTCTTACGATGATGCCGCAAGACTATCGAAGGGGATCAAAATCCTTGCAAAGGATCTCGAGCGCGACATCAATGAGAAAGGAGTTGACTCTGCGGTGAAGGCTTTTGACAAGTCGAAAGCCGGCAATCCAAGCAGCTATCACGTCGATGAAACGAAGATGAACCAGCTTGGCTATCAGCTGCTCAATCGCGGAAAGACCGCGGAGGCCATCGAAGTATTCAAGCTGAATGTCCGCGAGTTTCCGAAATCGTCGAATGTTTATGACAGCCTGGGAGAAGCCTACGCGAAGGCCGGCAACCGCGACTTAGCCATTCAGAACTACAGGCGCTCCAACGAGCTGGACCCAAACAATACAAACGCGCTCGACGCAATCAAACGGCTAAGCGTTGGCGAAGAAAAGATCGATACCAAGTTGCTTGACGACTACATTGGGAAGTACGATTCGCCGCTTGGAGTCCTCACTATCACGCGGGACGGTGATAAGTTGTTCGCACAACCGGAGGGCAACGCGAAGGAAGAGCTGGTAGCGAAGTCGCCAACTAAGTTCCAGGTGCCGACCGTCGGCGCCGAAGTGGAATTTGTTCGAGACGAACGAGGACAGATCGGCAAAGTGCTTATTCGCATTGGCGGTCAGCAGATGGAGGCGAAAAGGATCAAGTAGGCACCTCTTGCTCGCACCACGCAAACTAGGAATAGTTCTCTGATTTGCCACAAAGACACGAAGGCTCGAAGGTCCACCAAGCCTTTGTGAGTCTTGGCGCCTTCGAGTCTTTGTGGCGAGTCGATAGCCGATTTCAGGAAGGAGTGCCTCGATCGGTGATGGACGTTTCTGAGTACCTCTGCCGAATAAACTACCGCGGGCCTCTTGGCGTGTCGGCCGAGACGCTGCGCGAGCTGCACAAGCAGCATCTGCTCGCCGTTCCGTTTGAGAATCTCGACATTCACCTTGGCCGGGCGATCGTTCTCGACGAAGAAAGGGTAATTCATAAAATTGTCGAGGATCGCCGCGGTGGCTTTTGCTACGAACTGAACGGCGCTTTCTGCGCTTTGCTTCGAGCTTTGGGCTTTGAGGTGTTGATGCTCTCTGCGGGAGTCGCGCGCCAGGAAGGAGGCTTCGATCCCCCATTCGATCACATGGCGTTGCTTGTTCAATTGGAAGAGCGATGGTTCGCTGATGTCGGTTTTGGCGATTCGTTTCGCGAGCCGCTGCTCTTAGATGCGCGAGTCGAGCAGGTGCAAGACAACGATGCTTATCGATTGGTTGAAGAAGGCGAGCACCTGATACTAGAACGACGCGAGAAGGATTTGTGGAAGTCGCAGTATCGCTTCACTCTCGACCCATATCAATATTCTGATTTCGCCGCTATGTGCCACTATCATCAGACTTCTCCCGAATCACCCTTCACTAAGCGGCGCACTTGTACGCTAGCGAAGCCTGAAGGAAGAATCACTGTCACCGGCACGCGGTTGATCAGCACCGATCGGGGCGAAAGACAAGAACGCGAGCTTGGGAGTCACGAAGAATGGATGGCGACGCTCCGCGAGCACTTCGGCATCGTGCTCGAAGGGACAGCGCTTTCCGGAGGATCATGACAGCAGGCTACTCGGGGACACCGCTGGCGAAGAAGCTTGGGATCAAGGAAGGCTTTCGCGTTGCGTTGGTTGGGGCGCCCAATGGATTTCCGGATGAGTTGGGACACCTGCCAGCGGGAGTCTCCTTTGTCACCAGCATGTCGGCGCAGCTCGACTTGATCCTGTTCTTTGCAAAGACACAATCGGAACTTGTGCGGAACTTCTCGAGGCTCGCCGCGAAGCTTGCACCAGCCGGGATGCTCTGGATAGCGTGGCCTAAGAAAGCGTCCGGCGTCGCGACTGATCTGGCTGATTATCACGTGCGCCAGATCGGTCTGGACGCGGGGCTCGTCGACACTAAAGTCTGCGCGGTGAACGAAGTTTGGTCGGGTTTAAAGTTCGTCATCCGATTGAAGGATCGGCCTCGCGCCTAGATGAGTCCTTCGCTGTTTGCTTGAGCATCGGACAAGCACGATCCCCCAGTTAACGAACATCGAGGAACATCAATGAAAATGAGACGCGGCCTGTTGACTGTGATTGTTTTCTTGACCGCCTTATTCAATAACGCTGGGACTCTTTATGCCCAGGAACCGGTTGACCGCGCTGTGATCGCCAAGATCCGGGATGAGGGGCTGAATCGATCGCGGGTGCACGAGACCTTCGCCCATTTTACCGAAGTGATTGGCCCTCGTTTGACGGCCTCGCCCGCGTACAAAACGGCAGCCGAGTGGGCGCGGGATAAGTTGAAGGAGTTGGGACTCGAAAATCCGCGTCTGGAAGCGTGGGAGTTTGGCCGCGGTTGGACGCTTGAGAAATTCACGTTCGAGATGGTCGAACCCCGCTACATGCCGTTGATCGGATACCCTGAGGCCTGGTCGCCATCGACGGCGGGCGAGCTTGTTGCCGCGCCGATGTTTTTGGGTGGCAAGCCGATTGAAGCAGTGGAACAAATGCGGGGCACGATCAAAGGCGCAATCGTGATGAGCCAGCCGATTCAGACTTCATTCGAGCGCGAGGATCGCCCGCAGCCAACGCTCGCATCCGGACCCGTAGCCATTGGGCAGCCTCGTCCTCCGGGTCGAACTACTTCTCAAGCCTCTCAGCAAAACGTGACGCGAATCGTTCGCGAAGCTGGCGCGGGCGTAGTGCTGAGGCCAAATCGCGGCGAGCACGGAACACTGTTCGTGCTCGGACGTGACACGGGCGAAGGCGCTGTGCCGAGCGTCGTGCTGAGCGCGGAACACTACAACATGATCGCGCGAATGATCGAACGCGGCCTTGCGGTCAAGCTGCGCGTAAACGTGCAGACGCGCTTTCTGACGGATGACAAGAACGGCTACAACGTGATTGCCGAGCTGCCCGGTACTGATCCAGCGATGCGCCACGAAGTCGTGATGCTCGGCGGCCATCTGGATTCGTGGCACTCGTCGACCGGCGCGACCGACAACGCCGACGGCGCGGCAGTGGTGATGGAAGCGATGCGGATTTTGAAGGCTATCGGCGCGCGTCCTAAGCGCACCATCCGTATGGCGCTATGGGGCGGCGAAGAGGAAGGGTTGCTCGGTTCAAAAAAATATGCCGAGCGTTATTTGATGGGGGATGCCAATCAAGCCTCGCGCGAAAAGTTCTCGGTTTACCTCAACATCGATCCGGGCACGGGGCCGATCTATGGCTTCTACCTCGAGGACAACGAAGCTGTGAAGCCGATCTTTGATGCGTGGCTGGAACCCTTCCGCGATTTGGGCGCGCGGCGCAACATCATTCAAGGCATCGGGGCCACCGATCACTTGAGTTTCATACGCGCAGGTGTGCCGGGCTTCAACCCGGTGCAGGACTATGTGAACTACGATGTGCGCACGCATCACACGAATATGGACACATTCGAGCGCGTGCGCGAAGCCGATCTCCGGCAAGCCGCGATTGTGATGGCGTCGTTCATCTACCACGCGTCGGTGCGTCAGGATAAGATTCCGCGTGGCAAGAATTGAAAGTCATTAAGGCGAACTCAAACGGCAGCGCCCGAGTGCGTCAAAGCAACTCGGTCGCTACCGTTATCTTGACCAGTCGAATCGGACGCCGTTTATTTTGATATCGCTGCCGTATTCTCGCGCGGCCCTGCGTTCTTCACATACTTATCCATCCAGTTGAGCATCTCTGCCAGCGTGTGAAGCGTCGACTCTCGGCCGGTGTAGCCGTGCGCTTCGAACGGAAGTGTGACATAGCGCACCGTAGCACCGTGGCCTTTCAGCGCCATATAGAACCGCTCGGATTGAATCGGAAAGGTGCCCGAGTTGTCGTCCGCTTCGCCGTGGATCAGCAGGATCGGCTCTTTGATCTTGTTCGCGTAAAAGAACGGCGACATCTTGCCGTAGATCTCCGGCACTTCCCAGAACGTGCGCCGCTCGGCTTGGAACCCAAACGGTGTCAGCGTGCGGTTGTAAGCGCCGCTCCGCGCGATGCCGGCCCGGAACAGATCCGAATGCGCGAGGAGATTGGCCGTCATGAAAGCGCCGTAGCTGTGGCCGCCGACGCCGATCCGATCGCGGTCGGCAACGCCCATCTCCACGACCTTGTTGACGGCCGCTTCTGCGCTCGCGACGAGTTGCTCGACGTACTTGTCATTCGCCGTCTCGCCCGATCCGACGATAGGCATCGTCGGGCTATCCAGGATCGCATAGCCCTGGGTCAACAGGAACAAATGAGATATGCCGCCCACTCTGGTGAACCGGTAAGGCGAGCCCGACACCTGGCTTGCGGTGTCCATGTCGGTGAACTCGCGCGGGTAAGCCCACATGATCAGCGGTACGCGGTCGCCCTTCCTGTAGCCGGGCGGCAGGTAGAGCGTGCCAGAAAGCTTTACGCCGTCCTTTCGTTCATAGGTGATGAACTGCTTCTCGACTCCAGCAAGCTGCGGCGCCGGGTTCTTGAACTGCGTGATTGCGCGCTTTGTTCCGGCGGCGAGATCGCGCACGTAGTAGTTCGGTGGCTCCGTCGCCGTCTCGTACTCGGTGAGCAGCATCTTGGCGTCATCATCGAGAGGCGCGACGATCGACTCGTAGGTATTCTCGGCGGAGCGGAAGAGACGATCGGTCTTAAGCGTCTTCAGGTCGAGCCGGTCGAGGAATGGCCTGTCGCCGTCCTTGGAGGCGCCCGATCCGGTCAGATAGATGAAATCACCTTGCTGAAGAATCAACCCGAAGCCGCCTCCGCCGAAGCCTCCTCCGCCACCGCCGGCACGCCGGACAACCGGGGTCCCGGGGTTCGTATAGCCGTCTTGTTGTCTGCGGTCCCAGAGCTTTCGCGGCTCGCCGCCCGCTGCGAGAATCCACGTCCGGGTGCGGCGCGTAGCGCGGTCAGATTCGCTCAGCAGCGCGATGCCTTTCTCGGTGTAAGCCAAGCCGCCTAATCGCCACTCCGTCCTGGTGATCTCGGCAGGAGCTCCGGCGAACGGCGCCGCGAGCGAAACGACCTTGTCGCGGAACGGAACTTTGATCTTGAGGTCTCCCTCGTCGAGGGCCTCAGCCCATATGATCGTTGCCGGCTGATCCGCACGCCAGCGATAGCCGCGTGGGCCCGTTTGCACGCCGTTGATTGGAATGCCTTCACTCGAGGCCACATCGGCGATCTTCTTGATCATGTCACCGCGGCGGTTCCATATCTCGACCTCGTTGGGGAAGCCGTTCATCGGGACCAGTCGCGAGTACGGCCGCTTGATTCGCGACACGAGGATGTATTCGCCGCTGGGCGATGGCGTTACGCTTTCGAGGATCCCCGGCCGGCCGATCAGCGTTTTCCGCCCCGTGGTGGTATCGAACATTGCTAGCTGGCTCGTGAAGTAGTATTCGAACAGGTCCTCATCGTGGTTCGTCTTGATCATATCCTCGTAGGTGGCAGCCGGCGCCGCCTTGCCGTGATTCTCCTGGATGTTGGGCCCGGTTGGCACGGCCGGCTCGGCGGGGGCGGGTCCGCGGCCTGACGGCACGAGTTCAACCAGCAAAGTGACGCCGTCCTTGAGCCAATCAACTGGAGCGCCGGCGGTTGCGTTCAGCCTGTCTGTCCCGCTCACCAGCTTCGCCTGTCCAGTCGCTGTGTCGGCTACCCATAGCTCGATGCCGTTCTCCTTCGTGTTAGTGAAAGAGAGCCGTTTGCCGTCAGGCGAGAAGCTAACGCCGCCGATGTTGGGATTTGGCGGCAAAGTAACTTTCTTATCCGTGCCATCGGTGATCGATTTCAGAGTGATGCCGGTGACGTTACCGCCGCGTTGCTGACGCCCGTTTGTTTTCGGGTTGATGCGAGCGCCGGCGATCCGGTGGATTGGCTGGGCCAAATCGGCGATCGTGGGCAAGCTGCGTCGATTGAGCAGCGCGACCATGCGATGGTCGGGTGCTACAACCACGGTCGGTGTAGGCGGCGCGTCGAGCATATCGACGATGACCTTCGGCGGTGTCAGATAACCTGAAGTCGTGGCGGCTTGCTGGCGCGTTTGTGCGTATTGCACCGCGGCCGCGGCGAAGACGAGCGCAGCGGCATAGGCGAGCTTTCTCATTCTCATGGTGAACCTCCTGTTTTTCCACTGAACTCGAGTTGTTGGGAAGGTCGTATTCTATCATGAGCCCCCGCCGTCAATTCCATGTAAGACAGCGTGGTCGTGAATCTGCCTCCTTCCCCGGTTTGGCGGAAGGGCGTCTGGATAATCGAAATACGGGAAAGGGCTTAACCCCCAGAACCAGATCCTACGCCGGATTCAATTTGCAAGGACTGAAGGGGACGGTGTCATAATAGAGCCCTCATATGCTTACAGCGTTGCTTAAGTGCTCCGATTGTTCTTTTGCTTCTCGGATGACTGCTTGCTCATCCAGCGTCGTCAGTTCGCCTGCTCGCATCACCACATGGCCGTCGATGAGCACCGTTTCCACGTCGCTCGCTTCCGCGGCATACACGATCGTCGAAACCGGATTCGGATGAGGAATCGTGTGTGGCCGATCCACGTTGAGCAAAGTCAGATCAGCACGCTTGCCTACTTCAATGCTGCCGATCTCCCGGTCAAGACCCAGCGCGCGAGCGCCGTCGATCGTCGCCATTCTCAACACCCGTAATGCCGGCAAAGCCTCCGCGCCGTGAAGCGCCTTTTGAATGAGCGCAGCGGTTCGCATCTCGGTGAACATATCCAGGCGGTTGTTGCAGGCCGCGCCGTCCGCTCCTAACGATACCGAAATCCCTTGATCGAGCATCTCGAGTATGGGAGCGAAGCCTGATCCGAGTTTGAGGTTGGACGATGGGCAGTGTGCGACATGAGTTCCGGTTCGTCTTAATACTTCCATCTCGCTGCTGTTCAGATGAACGCAGTGCGCGAGCACGACATTCGGCGCTGCCAACCCGACATCGTTCAGATACTCGATGTTCCGCCGGCCAGTCTCGCGTTCGACCATTTCGATCTCATCTTTGTTCTCGGACGCGTGAGTGTGGACCATTACTCCGCGCTCACGAGACAGCCGGGCAACGCGCTCCAACAACTCACGCGTGCAACTCACGGCGAAGCGCGGAGCGAAGCAGGAACGTATGCGGCCGTCAGCTTTGCCGTGCCAGCGCTCCAGCAGCGCGAGCGATTCTGCGATCGACGCCTCAGTCTGTTCGCGCAAGACTGCCGGGACATCGGCGCCCTTGTCCATCATGCATTTGCCTACGGTGGCGCGAAAGCCCGACTCCTGGACCGCCGTGAAAACAGCGTCAGTGTGGCGTACAGTTTCCATCGTCAACGCGCAGGTGGTCCCGCCGCGAATCAACTCGGCGATGCCCAGCCGCGCCGAAGCATAAATGGACTGGGCAGTGTGAGCGGCTTCCATCGGCCAGATCCGTTTTGTGAGCCAGTCGATCAGAGAGAGGTCATCCGCCACCCCTCGGAACAGCGTCTGGCAGAGATGGATGTGAGTCTGGACAAATCCCGGCAACAGCACGCGACCGCGCGCTTCGATCACCTCCGCGGCTTTGTACTCGCTGCCAATAAGGGATGCGCCAAGGCCATCGATGCGGCCGTTGTCGACGAACACGTCGCCGACGAAGACGTGGTTGTCGTCGTCCAGAGTGATGACGGTCGCACCTTTGATAAGCAACGCTTCGCTCATGTCGTGTCCAGGAAATGTTACGATCTTAGCTGGCGCATCTGAGCTTCAGCATCAACTGCACGCCGTGATCCTCAGGCTCAGCGCTGTGAACTCCGCGCTAGTCATTGTGCGATGGGGCACGCTTGAATGGCTACCAGTTGCCATCGCCCGTCGCGCTCGGCATAAACGTGGATCGTCCGATAGTACCCCTCGATGACGTGGCCTTTGTATATCCACTTTGTAGTGTCGACGGCCGTCAGCACAGCCGTTTGTCCGAAGATACGCACCTCAACGTTGTCGCGCGTCATCGACTCCATGACAAGATCACCCGATCCTACGTCCGCGATGAACTGCTCCGTGCCGTCACCCTCCAGGGGATACGTGAAAGTGCAGTCCCAAGCCATGATGCGTGCGAGCGTCACGGTGTCGCGCTGGAGCAGGGCGCCGACCCACTCGGTGTTCATTCGCCTAAGATCGTGTTCAATCTTGCTATCGGTGGCCGCCATCTTCGGACTCCTTTTCCGCAGAGTTTTGCCCGCGACGAACTTGTCCGCCCTAGCGGTGCGTCGCGTTCCGTTGGCTAGAGAGCCTCGCGCTGTCCATCGCCGTTCAGCGATTTTACTTATGCCGAAGTGAGATTGAAAGAGAAACGCGAGCTGGAACGATTGAGATGGCGGATGCAATTGAATCATCCGTGTGAGAAAGCTTTTTTGGTTGGAGTCGCAGCGGATCTACATCGGCCACTTATGGTCGACAAACTGCAGGCACAGGCGCTCAAAGCCGTCGGTGCCAGCCCACTGGTTGCGCACCAGCGCAAGACTGTTGAAGCTGCGATTGGGGCTGGTGACTCTGACGAACTCGAACTCGGGTGGTGCGGCCCTGACGCACACTCGAGCGCCACTCGGACTGACGTTTTCGGTGACCGCTGCTTCGCGCGCAATTCGTTGCATCGACCCATCGAGATATTCTACGGCTACGGGCTCGACTCGTTTCTCACGCGTCTCTCTGCGGCGGTCGGGGCCGTTCCACTTCTCAGTGCGAAATGTCGCCCACGGTTTGTATAGATAATCGGCAGGAGGACTGGCGCCGATAAACTCGAGTCCAACAACTCGCATGCCGTCGACGAGCGGCTCGACTCGGCGGACGATCGCATAGACATTGTAGCCGGCCTCCGAAAAACCGTGGCTGCGCAACTTGATTGGCAGCGGCAAGGTTACATGCATAACGAGCCCATGTTTAACGTGGCTGCGCATTCGAACCGCAACACCGAATCGGCTGACATCAATGGTCTTGTTCACCTCTCGCCATTTTCCGCCTGTGCAGTCGTAACCGGCCACAAGCACCGGAACAGAGAGTTTGAAGCGTTCACAGCGCCGCCGTTCGACTGATGCTTCGTGAGCCGAAGCCCTGGTGAAAACCGGGCGCATCTCCTGGGCGACTTTAATCTCGACGGTTTCGGCTTTCACGCGATTGTCGCTCGCTTCGCCGTCTTTAGGTTGCGGTGCGTTGGTGTGTACTCGAGCCTGGGGTTTGGCCGCGTCGAGCGGCACCGTAGCGTACGCTCGAGGATTCCGCTGTTCGTCGTATTGCGTTCGCTTGCTGGAATTGGTTAGCACCGAGAATGCTTGCGACACTTTCTTGAATGCTTGATCGACCCTTACCAGCATCTCGTCGGTCACGGTGACTCTGACTTTGTAGTAAGACGGATGAAGTACGGCGACTGACTTCTGATAGGCCAGAATCACTTCTTCGCTGGTTGCTGAGCGTTCCACGCCTAGTGTTTGATAGTGAGTCGTCGCGCCTTCGATTCGCTCGAGGAGGTAATCGATCTCGAGGTAGTAAGAGCTGATCAGCTTGCCGGTGTTCAACGGCGCTGAACTATGAATTAGTCCGCCGGAGTTGCTCATCCGCGCCTCAGATCGGGGAAAGTGAGTTTCTTCTCCGGGGGTAGAAGCCCAAGATTACTTGGAGGTTGACGCCATTATGAACCGGTTGTTTTATTCGTCAACGGTTTTGTTCTTATCGAAACGAGCCTGCTGCCCCTGGCGGGGTACACGTCCGGAGCAAAGCTGTACGCCGGGTCGAGCCAACGTCGATGTGCGTATTGAGCTCTTACTCGGTTTCCGGAGGCTGGGTGACCGTTTGAGGCGGCCCTACTTGCTTCCCGCGCCCCTAATGGCGCGCGCCGCAGGCGAGTCTTTCATTGGCAGCGTGAACCTCCGAATGCCATCGTACTTGTAGAGTGCTCCGGCGACTGCAGGGGCCGTGGGTACGAGTCCGATCTCGCCAACTCCCTTCGCGCCGAATGGTCCTAGCGGATGTGTATCTTCGATCATGATCAACTGCACTTCGGGCATGTGTCTCGCGCGCAACAGGCCTTGCGAATTCACGGTCATCGTTTGCGGTATGCCGTTCTCGACGCGAAATTCTTCGGTCAGCGCGTATCCCAGGCCCATGTGAATCGATCCTTCCAACTGGCCTTCGAGCAGCGACGGGTTCAGGACTCTTCCGACATCGTGCGCCGCTACGACTTTCCTGATTCGGCCGTCGTCATCGAGTATCACCACCTGCGTTGCGAAGCCGTACGCAAAATGCGTCTTGGGCTTTTCAGCTTTCGCCTCCAAAGAGACGGTGTCGTCGATCAGAACCTCCCCGTAATAGGTTTTGCCAGCGAGATCCCTCAACGTGTTCTTATCATCGAGATCAGCCTTGAGCTTGCGCGCGGCTTCCTGCACACCGCGGCAACCAAGGAAGGTTCCGCGCGACCCGGTCGTCTGGCCGCAATCTATCTCGTACTTCGTGTCCGCCGATACAAAATTGAAAACGCTCGGCGGGAGCCCGGTTTCTTCGCAAGCAGTCTGCTGCAGGACCGTGAACAGCCCCTGCCCCATCTCAGTGAAACCGGTGTATATGCCGACGGTACCGTCATCGCGGACCTCGAGCACAGCTCTGCCGTATTCCGGCATGCCGTTACCGATGCCAACGTTCTTGATTCCGCAAGCTATGCCGGCGTACTTCGCGCTCTTGTAAATGTCCCTTACCGCTTCAAGAGTCTTCTTCAAGCCTACGCTCGATTCCAGCTGCTGGCCGGTGCAGAATGTGTCGCCTACATCCAGCGCATTGAGGTACCGCATCTCCCAGCCGTCTATTCCAACCTTCTCGGCAAGGATGTCGACCATCGAGTCCATCGCGAAAGCAGATTGATTGGCGCCGAACCCGCGCATCGCTCCACATGGCGGATTGTTGGTGTAAGCAGCAAGCGAGACCACATGCACATTGGGGACTTTGTACGGCCCCGTGCAATGACCGGCGGCGCGCTCGAGCACCTTTGATCCGACCGATGCATAAGCGCCTTTGTCGCCGATCATGTGAGCTTTCACTGCGGTAAGTCGTCCATCAGCATCGCACCCAACGGTGTAGGCCATCTTTATGGGATGGCGTTTGGGGTGAAGGCGAAGGCTTTCCTCGCGGCTCAGGGTGAGCTTCACAGGACTGCCCGTGATCTTGGCGAGGAGCGCCGTCTGAGCCTGTATGCTCATGTCTTCCTTGCCGCCGAATGCGCCGCCGTTCGAAACCAACGCGACGAAGAGATCGTTTTCAGGAACCCCAAGGAAGGACGCGATCTGTCGCCGGTCGTCAAACACCCCCTGTCCCTGGGTGTAGACTCTCAGCCCGTCGCCTTCCGGCATAGCGATGCACGACTCTGGTTCGAGGAACATATGCTCGATGAATTGAGTTTGAAAAGTGTGCGTCACAACGTGGGCTGAGTTCTTCAACGCCTCGTCGACGTCGCCGCGAGTGATCTCGGACTTACTGAGCAGGTTGCCCTTCTTGTGAAGCTTCGGCGCGCCGGGCTTCAGCGCGTCTTCAGGATTAGTAATCGGCTCGCGCACTTCATAGTCGATCTCGATTGCCTGAGCCGCCATTCTTGCCGTGCGTCTGTCGATAGCAGCAACGGCGGCGATCACGTCACCCACGTAGCGAGTTTCTTCGCCCTCAGCGACGAACATTGGCCAGTCGTTGTAAATCAGCCCCTGGTGTCGCTGACCCGGAGTGTCGGCAGCGGTGACTATGGATACGACGCCAGAGATTTCTTTCGCCTTGCTGAAGTCGATGCGTTTGACAAGCGCGCGCGGATGCTCAGACAACAAGACTGCTCCGTAAAGCATGCCCGGGAAGGTCATGTCATCGATGTAAGGCCTGTCGCCCAACGCAAGCTCGCGAGCTTCGTAGCGCGCCGTGCTGGTCCCGACACGCCCGTCATGACCATTCGACTGCACTACGGCTTCGCCCCTCAGTCCTTTCGCCGCCAACCTGATTGAGTCAACGATCTTCACGTAGCCGGTGCACCGGCAGTGATGCATGCTCAAGATGCGATTGATTTGATCGTCAGTTGGATCCGGCGTCTTATCGATCAGGTGCTTCGCACGGACTACAATGCCGGGTGTGCAGAAGCCGCACTGTAATCCCCCGGCAGCGATAAAACTGTCGGCGAAGGTGTCACGCTCAAACTCGCTGAAGCCTTCAAGCGTCAGTACTGTCTTTCCCGCGACGCTCTTCGCAGGCACCGCGCACGCAACGACCGCTCTGCCATCGACGATCACAGTGCAGCATCCGCATTGACCTTGCGGGCTGCAGCCGTCCTTAGGCGAGATCACTCCGCAGCCATCACGCAAGACTTCAAGAAGCGAGGTTCCGTCTTCAACCTCGACTGCACGCTCGCTTGCGTTTAAAGTGAACTCGATTCGGTTAGCCATGGCCTTCTACCTCGTACTGAATAAGCGTGGGGGCGGGATAACAGGTTTCCAGAGCGACAAGTTTCGCGAATGCGGGGAATCTATTCGTTGCTGTTAGAATACTCCCATTGCTCGGGCAGGGCTTGCGGTCCGGGACGAATGCCGGCGATATCCGGGTCCTCACCTTCAATTCGCGGGCCCTCGGACGCTCGGCGCTCTTTTGACTCAATTCGCCGCTGCTCCTTTTCTTTCTGTTTCTGCTGCCGGGCCTTTTCCTTTTCACGCTTCTGAAAAGTTGGCCTTGATTTCTTCGCCATTAATCTCTCCTTGCTTGGATCTAGCTTTCACCCTTAGGTTCGTTCGGCAGTAAACCAGAAAAGTAATCCTACTCGTCTTCCGCGTCGTCAACGCGGCTCGCGAAATTGTCGCCGCTGACATCTTCGTCGGTGCTCTCGTCCGCATCCTCGCCGAAGAAGCGCCCTCCGGGTCGTTCGCGTATCGGTTGTTTCGGCGCGCGGTCTCCTTTGGTGCCGCGGCCTCCAGGCTTGCGGAAAGTTCGACGAGGGGCTGCATCGGGTCCGAAGCTTCGGCCCCCTCGCTCGGTGGTTCCAGACTGCTCGGCCGATGGCGGACCGCCTAAGCCCGGTGGCCGGGAAGGCGACCCGGACTGCGGTCGATCTTCACGCTCGCGGGCTTCGTTCACCGCAAGCGGTCTCCCCATGAACATCTGGTTGTTGAATTTCCGAATCGCTTCTTCGGCTTGAGCGCGCTCGCTGAATTCGACAAACGCAAAGCCGCGAGGCTTGCCTGAATCGCGGTCTATAGGAAGGTATATGTAGGAAAGCGGAGCGATTGCCGAGAAGTGCTCACGCAGCGCAGCCTCAGTCGCGTCATACGGAAGGTTTCCAACAAAAAGACGGACAGCCATCCAATCCCTCAGTTCTCAGTTGCCGACCTGGAACGATCGCGGTTCGCCCGGAAGGGCTCCTACCCGTTAAGTAGAAAACGACCCCTTGACCACCGATCAAACGCTGGCCTGGTGTCGTTTTAAGGGAGCCACGGCGAGGTCGGCGCCGTGGCAGGTCCCTCGAGTGTTCAGTACCGGTTTCCGCCGTATCCGCCACGGCCACCGCCACCGCCGCCGCCGCCGCCTCGACCGCCGCGGCCACCGCCGCCACCGCCGCCATAGCCGCCACGACCGCCGCCGCCCGAACGCTCCTCACGGGGGCGCGCTTCATTGACTGTCAGCGCACGGCCGTTCATCTCGGTCCCGTTGAACTGCGCGATTGCTTTTTCAGCATCCTCGTTGCTCATCTCCACAAAGCCGAAGCCCTTCGAACGGCCGGTATCACGGTCCGTAATGATGTTAACTGACTCAACCGGTCCAACCTGCTCAAACAGGTTAGTCAGATCCGTCTCTGTCGTCTGGTACGACAGGTTTCCTACGTACATTCTTTTGCCCATATTTCTCCTGAAATTGGCTAAGAGGAACTTCCAAGACCTTGCGGGAAGAGGGTGAAAAGCAGAATCAAACGCTCTCCGAGCTAAGACAAGACGCTCCCGAAAAACAAAAACCGAATGGCAACGCTCGGGCTGCCACAGAACGAGTTGAGTCTAGCAGGTGAGGGTTATCCACGTCCAGAAATTCCGTTGTCAACAAAGTGCCCGCAACAGAGTGGACCGCAACATGACTGTGAAGGTTACAACCTCCTGCTTTTGTGCTTTAATTAAGACAGACTATTGAAAGGCGGTACAATCAGTGACCCGGAAAACCAAAGCCACAAGAAGCGGGTCTTCTCCCCGCAGGACTAGGATAGTAATCGCCCATGGAGATGACTTGGAATTGGAGTTCAAAGAAGGGGACGACGCCAAACCACTGCGCCGCCGCAATCCCATTTCTAAGAAAGAGATTGAGCAAGCCAACAGGCTTCTCTTCCGCGCCTGGAAGAAGACCTACGATAATCGCAACGGCAGGTTGAACTGATGCCCAGTGTCATCTTTGATACTTCGGTCTTCATTTCCTACAAAGCCAAGCTGAAAGCCATTCCTGAGAGCTCCTTCGTTTCCATTGTAGTGATCCAAGAGTTGATGGCTGGCGCGCGTGACAACTCGGAACTCAAGTCTTGGGAAGCTACCGCAAAGAACTTCGAGAGGATAGGCAGACTTCTCGTGCCAACTAGTGAGGACTGGTTACTAGCTGGAAGGGCGCTCAATTCCTTACTTCGGGGTCTCAAATCCAAACGAAGTGGGAATATACCCAAACTTCACCCCGACGAAAAACAACGGATCATCCGAGATGTGCTCATTGCTCGCACAGTACGTCGTGCTGGAGGATTACTTATTACAAACAACATAAGTGATTTCGAGAAAATCAAAAAATTCTGCAACATAAGTATTAAGAGAGGCTCTGAGTTCTTCGGTTCGTAGACCTTGGGTCTTTTTGTTTTAGGTTTTCGTTCTCAGTTGGTCGTAGGGTATTGGTGTGTTGCTGGCCCAGAAGGTCTGTAGTACTATTTGGGGCACTATGAGAAATAAAATCGAGCCATTCACCGGCGCTATTAAGGCGGTTCGAGCGGAGCCGCAGGCAGCGAATGGTATGAACCTCTACTCTAAGCGGACTGCGGCAGCGTTGCGCCGTGGAAACCTAGCAGACGCGCTGCGGTTTGCAGTGCCCACGTTCTTAGGGGCGCTTCTGCTCGTCGCCGCACTGAAGCGCTAGTCTCGGAATAAACCAGCGCCTAGTAAGAAGTTCGGTTTAATTCCAAACTCAGACATAGCTTTAAGAGCAGTGCAGTTTCGCTTAATTTACCAAGGCAGGTTGCAAGCGGCATCGCAAACTAACACTCGAGCGCGAGAAAAGCATGCGATCAGGAAGGTGATTCACAAGCAACCTAAATTCTTGGTGTCAGTTCTGCCCATTACTTGCAAAAGCTAATCGCATACTTTCTTGTAATTCTTTCTCAGAAAGATACCATTTTCCTACTCGCTTCTTGAGGGTCAATCTTGCCACATGTTTTTTGTTTTCTAATTGATGGTTCAAGTCATTGATTATCTCGCCAAGTTTATTTGGGACAACCACAAAAGTGAATTTGACATCTGCTGTTTGGTCATCCTCTTGAATGAAGTGGTTGATCTCGGTCAGCTTCAGCTGGCCCGTTGGTATTTTCCAGTCTTCTACATGACCGAAAGCGTTAGAATAACCCGCTCCTTTTTCCCATAATCTCGATTCAGCTTCTCCTTTTCTAGTCAGAGAAATCGTTACAGGATTCCGTTCATCTTGAAGGCTAGGTTTTAGAACATTGATGAGTCCTGCTCGTAAGAGTGCTTCCATCTCCTTTTCATTGCCCGCCGACCCATAACCATTGCCTAGTTCGTAAAACGTACCAAGAGCTAAGTGAACAAACTCGACAGGAAGTTTGAAGGTTTCAGAATTTTGAATAAGAGGGAAAACCTCCGCTTTAGCAGCTTCATTCTTGCTTGCCTCAGTTTGGCATGAAGTTGCCGCCAGAACCATCACGGCTAGGGCGACAGCTAAGAGAAGGATTCTCATACAACCTCCAAGGCACGACGATAATACTACATTTCGGGTTAGGAAAAACCCTGTCAAGAGGGTCGGGGCGTACATTGTCCGCGGCGTCGCGCTTCACAGATCTTCTACGCGAAGCTTGATGTCGGCATTCTTCCAGGCAGCTTCAAACTCTCTTCGAACAAACTGTGCGGCAGCCGTATTGCCCTGCGACTTCAGGCTTTCAACCAGGCCGAACAGCGCGCGTCCATTCCGTGGGTGTTTTTTGAGTTCGGCCCGGAACACTTTTTCAGCCTCGGGATAGTCGCCATTCATAATCAGAATGCCACCGAGCGATTCTCTGACCGGACTATACCAGTCCTCCGGCTCATTGTAGTTCAACGAGTCTTCAACCTCGAGCGCTTTCTTCAAGAACTCAACAGCCGCCCGCTTGTCGGTTTTCGCAAGCGCAATCCTTGCACAGAGAACGTTCTCAGCGATGCTAAAGACGGTACCGGCGGTGTTGAAGCCGTACATCATGTCCTTAGGAACAGCCTTGATCGCAGAGACCATAAGGCTTCGCTCCTTCTCTGCACTATCGACCTTACCCGTTGACGCGTAAGCCATCGCGCGACCGAAATGCCATAGTGCGGTCGTGCCGGTTAACTTCAGATGAGGTGCCGGTGATTTCAGAATGTCATCCCACCGGTTGAACCGGACCATTATGAGCGTCGGCGTCGGCATGAACCCATCCAGAATCAGCAAGGCGGCTTCGAGCATCGGACCATTCCCTTGAAGGAACCCGCTGAGGTGCGCGTTGAGTTGATCCGCCGCTCTCTTCGCATCCTGATAGCGCCCCTGCATGCTATGAGCTACAGCCAGAAAATGCAGGTTGTGGCTGTAGTACATCATCGGATACATACCTTGCTGGCCGGTGATCTTGAAATACTCGCGGTCAGCTTCTGCCGCGTAGGCATTGCTTCGAGCGGCAGCTTCGTAGTTCCCCGATCGAATATCGATGTGGGCAGGCATGTGAACCAGGTGGCCCGCCGCCGGCGCCAATACTTTGAGCCTTTGAGCGCTGGGTAACGCCCACTCGGGATGAGGAGAGGCCTCAACGGCATGAATATAGTAATGGTTCGCGCCCGTGTGCTGAGGATCACGCCTCATAACCGACTCGAGGACTGAAACAATTTCTTCGGTCCCTTCGGCTGGTTTACCATCGCGACTCCATAGTTGCCACGGTCGAAGAACCATGAGGCTTTCCGCGTAGAGCGTTGCCGCGTCCAAATCGTCGGGGAAACGCCGGACTACATCCGCCATCGCGTTCTTGTAATCGACAGCGAGCTTTTTCAAGTCGGCTTTCGGATCGTTCGAATATCGCCTCGCCAGTGCGCTGATGTAGGCGCGCTCGGGCTCGGACGCTTTCGAAGCTAACGATACGGCCCTCTGCACGGCTTCAAACGCGGATTTCTCGCGTTCGGCATCGACATCCATGTTGATGTTCGGTCCAAGCGCAAGCGCAACTCCCCAGTGAGCCATTGCCAGTTGAGGATCGAGCTCGGCGGCTCGCTTGAATGAACGAATCGCTTCATCGTGATTGAAGCCGTACACGAGCGCGAGTCCTTGATCGAAAAATCGTTGGGCGTCGGGGTTCCTTGTTGAAACGGGATGATGAACGTCGCCCAGGCCAGGGATCAACTTGGCCGGCTTTGCATCGCTCGAAGGATTGTGCGTGTGTTGCGCCGCGGTATTAATCGAGAACAGCAAAAGTGTGAAAGCGAGCAGAGCCCATTTCATACTGACCTCAAGGATCTTGGGATGGTGAACTTTAGTCATTCATCGATTGGCCGTGATAGCGCCTGAATTTTGCCGTGTGCGTTGATGACTCCCAGGGATAAGAGCTAAAACGGCTAAAAGAGCACGTCGAAATCAAGCCTGAAGCGTCTCTTGTGATTCCCGAAGAACACGCCGTAAGCCGGGTCTCCTATGTTGGAATGCACCTGAAGTGGGTTGAAGTGATTGGTCACGTTGAACCCGCTCACCGAGAGTCGCACCGAGTACTTATCGTTCACCTTGAAGTCCTTGGAAACCCTCGAGTCAAGAGAGAAGAAATTCCTAAACCGAGTCTGGTTGGGTACCCCAACGTAGTTCTGGGCCACATCAGTCGACGCATACGGGAAGCCGTTACGCCATTCGACCAGCGGTGCGATCCGCATTTGCCACGGCAAGCGCACCAGACCCCAAGCCAGAAAACGATTCGGCAAATCGCCCGATAGATTTGTGAAGGTGTTCGGTCTCACAACAGGAAACGGAAAGTTACCAAGGTAGGTGTTGAACTCGTTCAGGTCGCCGCGCGAACGGCTGTGCACGTAGGAGAAGAACAGTTGTTGACTATCCTTGAGTGAAAGCCGCGCGGTGAGCTCCAATTGGTTGTAGCCCGACTTGCCTCCGCCGCCGAGCACCAGCGCATCATGGCCCTGGACTACCTTAGGTGTGAAGATCACGACACCAAATGAATTGCTCTGAAGGTAGTTGGCCCGGACGCGCAGCATCCTGGTGACCGAATGCTCGATCTCAACGTTCCAGGTCTCGCTGTAAGGCGAGAAGTTCCCGACGACATTTTTGCTGAAAAGCAGCGGAAATCTCGTCTCGGCGCGGTCGGTGATGTTGATGAAATGGCGCGGGCCATCGGTGATTTCACCGTTTGCACCAAAGGTCGTGATCACCTGCTCAGGATAGCCGTTGAACGCGAAGACGCTCAGCGGAACGCGGTCGTAGAACAGGCCGAAGCCGCCGCGGAAGGTCGTTTGTTGATTAGCAAAAGGAGTCCATGCCAGGCCAATGCGAGGGGCGACACGAATCGTCTCGGTGATACCTTGCCGCTCGAAGCGCGTCCCCACGTCCATCGCGAGCCTCGGGTGGATGACCCAGTGGTCCTGGGCGAAGAATGCCGCCTCGAGGTCGGTGCGATCGAACGTTCGCCCTCCGACCCAATCGATGCGCTTCACCAGCCGCCCTTCGGTGTCCTTGATCAACACCGGCCTGGCGACGAAGTCACCACGATTCCCAGTGCGCGCGACGGACGAGCCGAACTTGAAATTGTGAACGCCAAAGCCTGTGACAGGGGGGAGCGAATATGTCTCGAGCCACTCGGCGCGCGACGCGCGACGGTTCTGCTCGCTGAAATAATTGCCGGAGTTGCCGGTTGGGCTAAGGACCATGTCCTGCACGCCCTGGCCCCAGACGTTCCCGCTAAAGCGCTTGATCGCAAGCGTGCTCTCGAGCAAGCTGCTGCCGATCGTCAAGCGATTGATGACCGTACCGGTGTAATCGTGAGCGCTGAAGGTGGGTGTGACGGGCTGCGGGTTGAAAAAATTCAGATTGACGAATGACATTCGTCGCGGCGCAACGTGGAACGTCCCCGTCAGTGTGTTCACCGGCGACAGAATATAGTCAAGCTGGGTGAATGAATTCACCGACTCCTGCTTGCTCTCGTTGAACGGAAAAGGGAGCGTCCGATCGGGCCGCTTTTGAAGGTCATACTCGATGCCTTCGGAGAGGTAAAACTTGTTCGCCATCAACGGACCGTTAAACGTCACGCGGGGCGAAGCTTCTTTTATTCCGCGAAGGTGACCGCTGCGAATGCGAAACTCAGGCAGCGGGTCGTTCAGCTCGAAATTCCACTTGTCACCGCCGCGCCGCGTTTCGACCGACACCACTCCTGCAGTGAAGCGCCCGAATTGAGCAAGGTAAGGCGTCTTGAAGACTTCTATTGTTTCAACGCTGTCGACCGGAACGGTTACGCCGAATTGCCCGGTAGCCGGGTCGGTGACGTCGGCTGCGTTGACCACAAGCGCGCTGCGGTGCTCGCCGGTGCCGGAGATTTTTATCTCTCCCTCGGTGGAGCGTACGACGCCAGGCACTAACGGCAGCGTGTCTGTAACGGTCGCGGGCTTGGCTGGAATGTTTTTGATCTCCGCCCGCCCAAGCTCAGCCGCAGGGGAAGCGCCTTTCTCGATTCCTGTCTCCGTGCCCGCCTGCACGTTCACAACGATGTCCTTGAGCTGGACCTTCGGAATCATCGTGAACTTGACTTCGATGGGAGAGCCAGCTGTTAGTGCGACGTCACCCTGAGTCAACGGCTCGAAAGATTCTTTGGAGACGGCAACTTCATAAGTCCCCGCCACAAGTTGAGTGAACTCGGCTTCACCCTTTTCGTTGGTAGCCGTCGTCGATACGAGCGAGCCTTTGAGTTTCAACTCAACCAGCACGCCCGAGACGGGCTTGTCAGACTCGTCTAACGCAGTCACTCGAATAACCGCCGAGCGTCCCACCTGCGCCGGGACAGGTGTTGAGAAGAGCAATGTTAAAGCGATAGCGAGAAACGGTAGAAGTTTCCTTATTAGGCGGGGCTCACTGGTCCACTGCATGATTATCGCGTCCTTACATAAGAATAAATTGCTTCGAAACCCTCGTCGATATTACCTTATTCGCTCGAATTTGGCCACCGTTGATGATGTTCTTGTTTATGACGTTCTTCGGCCTCAGGTTGTCGGAACCGACAATCTGAACCCTGAACTGTACTTAACTACGTTTCATCTCCGTGAGCTGGATTTGCGGCGAGCACTGGAGTGGCAGACATTCAAGGCGGGATCAACAACCGCGTAGAACCGAGCTGCCTAGAGAAGGGGGGAGTGCCAGAGCGGCATCCCCCCAGTCACTCTTATCTTGTTTTGGCCCATGCTCGCCAATGATTCAGATAGCGGTCCTCGTTCGCTTCATAGCGATCCACTGCCGTCCCCCATTCGTAGCTCTTCGTGATTAAGGCGAGTCCCATCACAGCGTGATACCGAACCTCGCGATCACTATCTTCGAGTGCATTTGATAGTGCTTCAATCGCGTCTGTGACGCCCGTATGACGAAGCGCTGCGGCAGCAGCGCGGCGTGTGCGCACATCGGCTGCGCGTAGCAGGCGGGTAAGCGCGGGTATCGCTCGCAAATCTTGGACACCATCTTTAAGGGCGAAAGCAATTTTCTGCAGAGTAGGATCTCCATCGAGCTGCGGAAGGCGGAGCAAGGCGTCCTCCGCTACATCAAGGCTTGAGATATCGTTACGCCATAGCAACGCAGCCACAGCCTCCAACCTGATTGTTGTATTGCTCTCGTTTGCGGCTTTACGCAGCGCGGCCGTTGCAGCTTGCGTTTTGACGCCGTTTAACACCTTAACAGCTTGTCTTCCTTGCTCAACGGATGTTGCTGGTGAACTCAAGACGTGAGCCACCTCGGCGACTACTCGATCAAAGTCGTTACCTCTTACTGCTGGAACATCCGGCGCAGCAACAACGAAAGGATAATAAGGATCCAGGACGCTGAATTCTCGCTGCCGCTCTACGCGCAAGAAGAACAATCCAAATTGCCCGGTGACTATGTCTTGATATATGGGGCCTACCTCTGGGAGAAAGAACTGAAACGACAGGCTCGGTCGGTCGAACTTCCCCTTTATCATCCTGTGCACTTGCAACTCAGCGGCTAGATGTCGGGTTGGTGTAGCTAAACCGTGTATGTCTATGGTTGTAGGCTTCTCCTCCCGGACAGCTTTTATTTCTCCAGCCACTATGAGATCAGCGTCGCGCGTGAGGTTCTCCAAAATGAGAGTGGGGACAAGACTTGCCGTCGCTACCGGCCGGTTTGAAAGGGACCTCTTATTGGACGCGTCGGCGTTATCTTGCGAATCACTGCCTGCTCGAGAATCTTGTGAGTTGGCGCTGTTGAATACTGCATGTGGTGCATCGGTTCTTAATCCCCAAAGGAATAGCACCGCCAGTATGACAATCCCTAACGGTCGGATCATTGACTGATAACGCATAAGTCCTCCAATCAAACTAAGGCCTAAGTTTGGTGGTTCGATCAAAATAGGCTCCCCCGCGAACAATCTAGCTTTTTGCATCGCTTAAGGATACACCATTGCTGCCGACCTCCCGTCAGTATCGCCTAGCTCAGGATATTACAACGGGGCAGGCGAGATTCTATTTTGATGCGCGCCGTGGTCGGTGTAAAACTGCCAAGTGTGTGTCTGAACCCTTAACCCTTGGCCGATATTAAGCGTGCCCACGTGAAAGCTGCCCTCGTTATGATTAACCCTTACATCGCAAAGTGGTATACAAGGCGGCCTTGACTCTGGATAATTAGTAAGCAGCGCTGGCGGTGCCAATGTATCAGCAAAGCCTGCAGGGTTCGCGACTAAAGAATTTGGCTGCCCTCCCGTCCAGTTCATGCCCGGAAAATCTGCTATTACCGGAGTTGTAAAGAATTCACTTATAGGGACGTTGGACGGAAGTACGTTAGTAAATTGATCTAGGATTTGGTAATAGATGAATGTGCGGTACCCCCTCGCTGCGTCAGGTTGGTGATCTTCACCCGCAGATCCGAGACTATACGGCGCTTTTGAAACAAGAGCGAACTTCTGCGATTGAACGCCATTGACCGTAACTCGGACCTTGATATCAAACGGATCTACGCTCTGTCCGGTACTTCTCACTACTACCTGGTTGGTGGAAGTAGTCATATTGTCAGAGTTATTGGAATAGTTTACGAAGTCAGTTCCCGCAACGATCGCCCAGGCGTAGGCTCCAGCACCTCCTGGCGAGGCCGTAAGCGTTATCTCCGTTGCGTAACCCGAGGGTGAATAGCCATTAAACCACCAGAGGGTCACAGGACCACTAATTAGAGGGGTCACCGCCACCGGCGCGGTAGTATAAGCGGTGGCCACAAATAGACCGCAGTCCTCTCCACTGATGTAGTCAGAGTGGTAATAATCAAAGGACACCGTAATTGTCGCATTCCCCAAACCCATGCAGCTTACTCCTCCAGTAGAATTCACTGTGGCTACCGAGCTGTTATCGCAGGAGTATGCAACTGAGTTCGTGTAGTTGTAGGGACCAACCTGAAATTGCCCACAGTAGGTGTCCCACTCGTAGACGGTCAGTTGACAGAAATCCCCGATAGCACCGGTGATGGGGCTCGGTAGAATGTCAATTCTACCAGGTTCCAGCTGACAACAGTTAGGGCAACTGAAATTGCTCGCGGTACTACTGGCCTTGTCGAATGTCACAATTCGGCCAATCAATGCTTCTGCCTGGTGAGGATGCCAAAAGAACTGCCCCTCAGTTAGGTTCGCTGGCAGCGTTCTATTCTGTATATCTTTTGCCTGACTATCGCGCAGTTGGAGCAGATCGATCGCTATGGTTTCACCGGGTGCGACACTGATCAACTCCGGCGTGAACATAGCTGCTTGATGGAATATGATTACGGCAACCTTGGTTGGTTTTTGCGTTATGTTCGTCAGGTATGCGACTGACCGGAATGACTCACCCAATCGAAAAGGATGATTCCCGCCCTCTCCAGAACGCTCTGATCTACTCACCAATGGAACGTCCACCTCAATATTCTCCGAATTCTCCGACTGGCCACCTTTCTGTGATGCGTCAGCGTTTTGCGACCCGTCAACGCTCGAAAGAGCCGCAACGAGCGATCCTGGCGCGCCCGTTGATTCTATCTTCACCCCTGCGGCGCTTATCGAACTGTTACGCACTTCAGACATCAAGACGGAGAGATCAGCCATGCGCACTTCGTGAGGCGCAAGACTCACCGGTGAAAGGCGCCGGCTACGCAGTACTCCGTCTGTTGTATAATTCACCGTAATCGTCGCTCTTTGTGAAGTCGACAAGGCGTTCTTCAATGCGAGCTTGGGCGTGAAGAAAGATGCTTCGGGGAGAGCAGATCCCGAAGCGGGGCGCCCAAGCATAAGCCCAGCGCCGTTGAGTACGGAGTTCTTTTGCAACGACGGATCAACAAAGGGGAGATTCGAAGCAAAACGGGCGTCTTTGTTTTGAATCACGCCGTGGGCTATGAGCGCACCGGGTAATCCGTTATGGCTTATCGAGAGCCCGCCGCGTTCAATGCCCTCAGCTTTGACGTGGCGATCCTTTAGGAGTTTCTCGATTTCCAGCACGGTTGTTTGATGCGCCGACAGCGTCAGCGGTGACGATGGAATAACATTGCCGCGCCATTCCACATTAAGTAATACGTCTAAATCTTGATCTGTCGTATTGGAGAGCATCACCTCTCCGCTAGTCTTTTTGTCCAGCGACCACCACAGACCCTCGAGGGTTGACGACATGAGCATCATTGGCGGTTCCATATCGAATGAGAGTCCGTGATTCGCGTCCGCGACGGTCAATTGTGGAGCAAGCGGCATCGAATCAGTACTGTTGAAGCGCACGTCCAGGCTTCCCTCCTGAAACTGGCCTCTCTTCTTGTTCGCCCGGACAATAAGCTCGCTAAGAGAAACGGCGATATTGCTAAGGGGCTGCACACTCATAGACGGCACTTTTAGCGCCTCGCCGTCGAGCGAGTACAGGGTAACGGTGGTCGCCAACTCGCCGACTGACGAGTTATTCAATGTCAATGTTGAATCCCAATCACCTTTGATCGAATAATACGCGAATGATAGAACGTGCTCGGGGCCGGTTTGGGTTGCAGCTCGCGCGGCCGGGCGAGCTCGAGCAACAAATACAGCGGTCGAAACGGCCAAAAGCAGCAAGAACGCCATCAGAGCTTTGCTGCGTGCTTTCCTCATGGTGACCCGGCTTGCGATGCTTGAGATCCGCCGAGCAGTAGGCCCCATATGATAAACAAGATTCGACTGCCGCGATTGCGCGAGAACTTTGGAATGTCTTAGTGTTCGCATGACACACTCCTTTCAAGGCGCTGTGTTGAAGGCAAGGCAGACTTTACCGACCAAGCACAAGGCTGTCTTGCTTGTTTTGTTTCGCGCGATCAGGGACTCGCCTGATCGCAGCAGGATTCGCTCGATTAGCCTAAAAGTGTGAGGAAGTAGTTTGAATCAAACAAGTCGAGTTTTCTTAGAGCGAGAGATTGTTGTTTTTATCTACTGCACGGGTCTGCGAGGAGTCGCTGAGCGCTAACTGTGACCCACCGGAGATTGCCCAACTCCTTGCTCGCTGAATGTTCAATTGCGGACGCACCGATTATACTCCCGACTTTTTCCGTGTCAAGCAGATTACTTTCTATCTCGGAGAGTTTTCTTACTCCACGAGGGTATTCGTCTTCTGACTTCGCGAAAACAATTGGAGGAAACCGAAAACACTTTGCTATAACAACTGCTTCGATGCGAAACCGGAAACAAGTCATTGCGCTGGTCGCTCTGTGGGGGATCATCTACCTGGCGAGTTGTAGCTATCCGCCTGCGTTGCTTGATGACGCCGACAGCGTTCACGCTGAGGCAGCCCGCGAAATCGTCGAGACGGGTGACTGGGTCACGCTGCACGTGAACAAGATTCGTTATCTTGAAAAAGCCCCACTGATGTACTGGTCGGTAGCCCTTTCATACAAGCTATTTGGCGTTAGCGAGTTTTCCTCTCGCCTGCCGATCGCGCTTGCAGCTCTCGGTTTGATGCTGGCGACGATGCTGTTGGGGAACTTCGCCTTCGGTGAGGAGGGCGGATTCTATTCGGCGTTATGCATAGGCACTTGCGTTGGCATTTATCTATTCACCCGCGTCCTGTGGCCGGACGTGATGTTGACGCTGTTCATCACGATGGCGTTCTATTGCTTTCTTCGGGCGAATGAGGACCCGGCTAAATCGCGATACGTTTACGGCATTTACTTGTTCGGGGCGCTGGGGGTGCTGACGAAAGGACTGATCGGAGCGGCGTTCCCGGCGATTATCATTGTTGCTTACCTGCTTATCACTGGAGAGCTTCGCAAGCTTGCCCGCCTCAAGCTTTTCACCGGCGCACTGCTGTTTCTGGCGGTCGCTGCGCCGTGGCACCTCGCTGCCGGGCTGAGCAATCCCGGGAGCTTGATGGTGGGCACGCCTCATCCGAGTCAGAGCCGCGGGTTCTTCTGGTTCTATTTCATGAACGAGCACCTGCTGCGCTACATCGGCAAGCGCTATCCTGCGGACTACGACACGGTCCCGCTGCCGCTGTTCCTCGGCTTGCACGTCGTATGGCTTTTTCCCTGGAGCTTTTTCTTGCCGCTGGCGATCAAAGAGGTTCCGCGGCGCGTAAAGAACTTGAATCGCGAGGAACGAGTCACGCTCTTTCTTGTAGTGTGGGCGGCGCTGGTTATCATCTTCTTTTGCTTCTCTACTACACAAGAGTATTACACGATGCCCTCGTACCCTGCCTTCGCGCTCCTGATCGGTTGCGCGCTCGCGAAGGCGGAGACCAGGTGGCGAGAAGCTAACGGCAGGTCGTTGTTGAACACGACCCAGATTGGGCTCACGTGCCTTGGGGTGATTGTGTTCGTAGCCGGCGCGATCGCGTTCTGGCTGACCAGAGACATCGCAGTTGAAGGCGGCATTTCGTCGACGCTGACTCGCAACCCTGAAGCCTATGCGTTATCGCTCGGGCACGTGCTTGACTTAACGCCCCGTTCGCTCGCCGCGCTTCGTACGCCGGTGGTGGGAACTGCCTTGACGTTTTTGATTGGATGCTCCGCAGCGCTGTGGCTGAGACGCAAGGGCAAGCATCTGGAATCGAACGTGTGCCTGGCGCTGATGATGGCGGCGTTCTTTTTCTTTGCTCACATGAGCCTTGCGGCATTCGGGCCTTACCTCTCGTCCCGCTCGCTCGCCGAAGCGATTGACCGCGAGTATGAGCAAGGCGACGTGATAGTCATCAACGGGGAATACGAGGGCGGGTCGTCGATAAACTTTTACACCAGAAAGATGGTTTACATTCTTAACGGCCGCTCCGCGAATTTGGAATACGGCTCCTACTTCGAAGACGCGCCCCGGCTTTTCGTCGACGACGAGGGGCTCGCCGCGATGTGGAGAAGTTCAAGTCGCGTCTTCCTTTTCACGGATTCATTAAAGCTCGACGAGGTGACTCGTTCTGTGCGGGGTCCGACTTATGAGTTGGCGGAAAGCGGAGGCAAACTCATACTAACGAATCAACAATCAAAATGACTATGACAAACCTGATCGTGTTCTTAATTCTCTTTCTCTCGCCTGTCTTGGCTTACTCGGTGCAGAAAGACCCGACCGCGCGAGCCGATGAGTTGTTCGCCGCGCGCGACAACGCGGACAGCTTGAAGCAAGCGGTTTCGGTGATGGAACAGCTCACGACGCGCGAGCCGGCGAACTATGAAGCGTGGTGGCGGCTGGCCAGGCTCAGATACTACCTCGGCGACCGTGAGAAAGATCAGGCAAAGAAGATTAAGCTGTTTCAGGCTGGAGTCGAAGCGGCTAAGAAGGGAGTGGCGCTTGATGTCACACGAGTCGAGGGACATTTCTGGTTCGCAGCCAATGAAGGCGAATACGCCGACCTCAAAGGCGCGCTTCAGAGCCTGGGCCTGGTGAAGACTATTCGGAAGGAGTTCGAGGCGGCGCTCGCGATCAATCCGGCTTACGAAAATGGCGCGATCTATTCGGCGCTCGGTCAGATCGATTTGAATCTACCGCGACTGCTTGGCGGAAATGAACGGCGCGGCATCGCGAGGTTGGAAGAAGGCTTGAAAGTAGGGCCCAACAACGCCGAGCTTAAGGTAACGCTCGCCGAGGTCTACCTGAAGAAGGGAAAAAGAGACGAAGCGAAGAAGCTGCTCGAAAGCGTATTGAGCGTTAACGATCCGGCGAGAAGTCCGATCGAAATGGAGGAGTTGAGAGCGCAAGCTCGTGGTTTACTGGACAAGGCAAAATAGATTGCGGAGGCCGGATGGCATACCTTAGTCCCTGTTGCCAGAATTCAAATTGCATAATACAGACTAAAGTCTGTGCTACTTCAGAGACGAACGATCGTGTAGATCAACTCGTCAATAGTCTCGCCGTCTTTGGTAACGCTCTTCCGCATTCGACATTCAAACTCATAGCCCGCTTTCTCGAGCACTCGCATTGACGCGGGGTTCCACTCGAACACACCCGCATATACTCGGCACAGGTCGAAAGTTGCGAATGCATAATCGGTCACCTCGCGCACCGCTTCTGTTACGATTCCTCGCCCCCAGAATTCTTCGCCGATCCAGTAGCCGATCTCCGCCGATCGCCGGAAGACATCGTCCTTCAAGACTAGTCCGATCCCTCCGACTGCGGCACCCTCAACGACGATCGCGAAATTGGTTATCGGGGTCGAGGGGTTGGCAATCTGGAGCCAATGCTTCGCATCCGCCAAGGTATAAGGGTGCGGGAACGCGTCTCGAAGGTTGCGCCACACGTTTCGATTGTTCGAATGGCGCACCAGGGACTCCTCGTCTCCCAGTTGCCACGGCCGAAGCGTGGACTTGCTCAGCTTAAACTCCATAATCCCCCACCGCTATATGGCGAAGAGTTTTCGGCGCGGTTGTTGGAAGGATCCTCTCTCCTTCACGACCGCCGCACTTGAGGCAAGATTATACGATTTAAGTTAATTCGACGACACCAATAACAGCAATGGAAGAAAGCCAGGATCAGCTCCGTCTAACTAACGAATTTGTCGATCAAGAGGAAGTAGGTCCAAACATCATAACCACTGAGCCACGGGGCAAAGGAAGGAGTCTACAATGTCAGAAAGATCATTCATGAAGAGGTTGAATCAATTGCCGGCTAGAACGTTGATAACACTCGCGACGCTCAGCAGCGCTCTGCTGCTAGCGATTGCCTCGCCTGTGCTTGCGGGAGGTTTCCAGCTTTCCGTAGAGACACCCGCGAGGTCGACCGATCATCAATTGAAGGATATTGTGCTGATCGCGCGCACTTATGGCTGCCATCAGCCCGCGGACGCAAAACTGTCGGCGACTGCTGAAGGATTCGTGAACGGCAAGCGCAAATCACTGCCGCTTGAGTTGCGCTCGATTGGATCGGGAGTGTATGGGATCAAACAACAGTGGCCCTCTGAGGGTACCTGGGTTCTGGCGCTGACCGGCGCCTACAACGGAATGACGAGCAGCGTCCTTGTTGAACTGGGTCCGAACGGAAATATACTTCCGGGCACTCGGCTGGATGAAGGCAATCTAAAGGGGGTGCACGCTAAGGGAGCACGAAGAAGCTGGATCGCCGCTGAGATCGACTCGGCCCTTCAAACACCTGCCGGCCTCACTAGTGACGCGCCGAGCAAAGATGATGCTTCTAGCACTCCCTCCTTCGGTCCGATCACCTTGCTCGTAGCTGGGCTCGGTGCGTCCGTGTTCACGATCGGTTTCGTTACCCGATCGCGTCGCGGTACAGCTGAGAAAGTCTCTTCCCCTTAAGTTCACGTTCTCGTGTTCGGATCGGCCACGAGTTTTACGGATTCGACGGGTTCGCACAGATCAGATCCGTGCAAATCCGTCGCATCCGCGTTATCCGCGGTCTATTCCGCTGAGCTCATCCAAAAACAAATCGATTTCCGGCCTTCGCAGCGTGAGGGGAAGCAACAGCCTCAGCACGCTCGGGTCATCCGCGAGCCCGGTGATTATCTTTCGTTCGAGCAGCGACTGTTGATACGGCTTCGCGCTTACGTTTGCGAAGCACGACGTCGTTATGATGCTTCCGTCCGACGTTTTAACTGCGCACTGCTGCCAGGCGACGTAAACCTCTTAGTTGTGGTGAGTGAAGAAATGGCAAGAAGGGGTGAGAAAAAAAGAGGGGACGCATGCAGGTCAGTCATCCCTGGGTCAGTTCCAACCTCCCTGCAAGCGCACCCTCGTTAGCCGCTAAAGGAGAAATCAACTTAGCAGGTGATACTAGTTTAGAGGAGAACCTGCTGTCAATTAATATTTTGACGGGCTGAGGTCAGGATATTGTTGAGTCTCGCTAGAGACCCTTCGAGATACGACGAGCGGCATAAAAGTCTTGAGGCATTGCCAAACCCCTCACTAATTGAAAGGCCCCATTTCGCGTGATAACCTTGACTTGACCAGGTGACCGAGCCTTATGGAGTCAAACCGTGACCATCAATTTCGCAATTGCGTTGGTATGCATCATAGAGACGATTGCGCTGCTGGCACCTGCCTTCGCCCAGCAGAGCGATCAGGCGATCAAACTCGAAGCCGATCTGGTGACAATTGACGCGACGGTAACCGATAAAAACGGCAACTTCATACGCAAGCTCAAAGCGGAAGACTTCGTCGTCTATGAAGACGGCCAGCCCCAGAAGCTTGAGTTCTTCGAAGCCAACGAGGAAGCCGCGCTCACCCGCTCGCTTGCGGTGGTCTTTGCGCTCGACACCTCGGGCAGCATCAAGCCGGAAGAAATAGCCAAGCAACGCGAGGCGACCGAGAACTTTGTCAGGCTGGTTCGGCCTGAATCAATCTTCGCAGTCGTCGGGTTCAACAATGAGATTCGCGTGCTCAAGGACTTCACCAGCGATCCGAAAAAGTTGAGCGAAGGGTTCGCGCGCATCGGAAGGGTCGAAGGTTCTACGCGACTATTCGCATCAATCGACCGGGCGGTTTCGATGCTCAAGCGCGCGCCTCATTTCCGCGGTGGCCGCCGGCTTCGCCGCGTCGTTATTGTGATCACCGACGGCTTTGACAATGTAGACACGACCGACCAGCAAGACTTGATACGCCGCGCGAACGATGCGGAGGTAACGGTCTACTCGATCACGCTGCCCTCGTACATGCCCGGGCCCGGAACTAACGACAGAATCATGACTCTGCTTGATGTCTCTCGCATCGTTCCGATGACCGGGGGGTCGGATTTTTCCGCGGACGCGAAGGACTTCACGCCTGTTTTCAAAGCGATCGCCGAAGAGATCAGGTCCGGTTATACGCTTGCCTATTACCCGTCAGAGAAGACCCGACGCGATGGGCGCATTCACCAGGTACGCGTCGAGGTTCGCACGACCGGCGCAATTATCAGGACGAACCGCACTAGCTATCAGGCACCGAAGCGAGGCGCTTGAATGCGCCACCCTTGTGATGTCATCACGAAGCTAACAAGCTAGCGGAACACGAGGCGATCAGTTAACATAACTGTTTCCGCGAGCCACTTCGTGGCTGACATGCAACGAGAGCAACGATGATCGAGGTAAGGAAAGTCGGAATGGTGAGCCTGGGCTGCCCCAAGAACCTCGTCGACAGCGAGGTAATGATGGGCTTGCTCGCTGGGCAGGGCTACGAGTTGACTACTGATTCGCGCGCGGCGGATGTGCTCGTGGTTAACACCTGTGGGTTCATCGACTCCGCGAGGCAGGAGTCGGTCGAGACTATTCTCGAAATGGCCCAGCTCAAACAAACCGGCAATCTGAAGCGCTTGATCGTCGCTGGTTGCCTGGTCGAGCGCTATCGCGAAGAGCTTCAGCGCGAGATACCCGAGATAGACGCGTGCATCGGAGTCAATCAACTAAAGGAAATCGAATCAGTCGTCGAGCCTTACGGTCCACGCGTCTTGCCGGTTTATAGCGACGGAGCATCCGCGCCTGAGCTTTACCTCTACGATGAGACCACTCCTCGTCTGCGCGCGACGGCTCCATACACTTCTTACGTGAAGATTGCCGAGGGCTGCGACCATACCTGCGCGTTCTGCATCATCCCCAAGTTGCGCGGCGTCTTTCGTTCTCGCTCGCCTGAGTCGATCTTGAGAGAAGTTGAAATGCTCTCGGCGCAGGGCGTGAAAGAGTTCGTGTTGATCTCTCAAGACACGACGACTTACGGCTCGGATCTGGCGCTCAAGGATGGCCTCGCCCGGCTTCTTGATTCCATAGCAGAGGTTCCAGGCGTCGAGTGGGTCAGGTTCCTTTACTGCTATCCGACGGCTATCACCGGCGAGTTGCTTGACGTGATGGCAAGCCGTACGAATGTCTGCAAGTATTTCGATATTCCTCTTCAACACGTGAGCCGCCGGGTGCTCGGGCGTATGAGGCGAGGCGGCAACCGTGAGTCTTATGAGCGAATGATTGAGCGCCTGCGCGAGCGCGTGCCGGGCGTCGCCATTCGCACGACCTTCATAGTTGGATTCCCGGGCGAGCGCGAAGAAGACTTTGAGGAGCTTCTGGACTTCGTGCGTGCCGCGGAGTTTGATCGCGTTGGCGTATTCACTTATTCGGATGAAGAGAACTCTCCAGCGTTCGCGCTTGAAGAAAAAGTCGATAACGCCACTGCGAAGAAACGCGAGAGCCGGCTGATGAAAGCCCAGGCTCGAATATCACATCGCAAGAATCGCCGCCTGATCGGGAGCCAGGTAAGAGTTTTGCTCGAGGGCAAGTCTAAGGAAAGCGATTTGCTGCTGGAAGGCCGCATGGAATCGCAAGCTCCTGAGATCGACGGTTCAGTTCTGATAAACGACGTGCCCGAGGGTATGAATGTAAGGCCCGGCGACTTCGTCACGGTCGAGATAACCGCGGCGCAGGAATATGATTTGGTCGGCCGCGTAGTTTGATCTCAAAGGCCACGAAGGCTAAAGGGCCATCAGGAAAGCATCACTCCCCATCGCGGAATCTCATCGCTTGAATCGCTCCTCAACAATCAAGAAACAAAGCATCACCGCCACGGACCGTATCGGCTACGTTCTAGCGACGGGACTGGGAGCGGGGTTTATGCCCGTCGCGCCTGGAACGGCGGGCGCAGTCGAAGGCGTGGCGATCTTTCTTGCAATCCACGCGCTTCATTTCGGACCAGGGCCCTCCTTGTTGGCGCTGGCGATCATAAACGTGGTCCTGTTCGCCGCCGGTGTGTGGGCTTCGAATTGCGCCTGCCGGGTCACTGGACTGGAAGACCCGCGGCTGGTGGTGATCGATGAAGTGAGCGGCCAGTTGATCGCACTTACCCCGCTAGCGCTTCTGCCGTCACTCTCGATTGCAGCAGTGCTCATTGGGTTCCTGCTCTTTCGCTTGTTCGATATCTCCAAGCCGTACCCGATCCGCAAGCTTGAGCGTCTCCCCGGTGGTCTGGGCGTGATGGCCGACGACGCGCTGGCGGGAGTATACGCCGCTGTGTTGTTGTGGTTGAGCCATTCCCTGGCCTGATATGATGCAGCTGGGTATTCAATTGTGTAGGGACGTCGATCACGTTAAAGGAATTATCGAGCGTGCTGACCCGAGTGGTGAGCCTCGCATCGAGATAATCAAGCGGGCGGAGGCAACCGGCTCGCGCCTCGGTGTGTTCGCTTCGTCATTCAACCCGCCAACTGTAGCGCACGTCGAACTGATGCAACGGGCCGCTGAAGCCTTCGCACTAGATGAAACCCTCGCGCTTGCAGGCAATGCCAACGCCGACAAGCTTGATTACGAATGCACGATTGAAGATCGGCTTGCGATGCTGACGCTGACCTTTGCGGACCAGCAACGCACTTCGATCGGGTTGTCTTCGCATGGCTTCTATGTGGACATGATTGATGCTCTCGAGCGTGTGTACACACGGGAAACTGATTTGCACTTCATCGTCGGCTTCGATACATTCGAGCGCGTGCTTGACCTGGAACACAGATACACGGAGAGATACTACCGGCGATTCAGCAGCCGAATTGAAGCGCTTGAGCATCTGTTTGCCCGCGGCAGCTTCATCGTGGCGGGTCGGTCGGGAGCAGGATTGGACAGCGTTACGCGGCTGGTCGAGCGAGAACCGGCTTTGCCATCCGAGCGTGTCCTGTATCTGGATTTTCCTACCGACCTGGGCGAGCTTTCAGCCACCGCAGTGCGCAAAAATCGCCGCGCGGGCAGGCCGATCAAGGGGCTCGTGCCGGCAGCGGTCGAGGAGTACATACTGAACCACGGACTCTACTAACAGGTCTTTATGCTGAGAGCCGAAATAATAGCCATCGGATCTGAACTGCTGACTCCTTATCGAACAGACACGAACTCGCTATGGCTGACTGAGCGATTGAACTCCGTTGGCATCGAGGTTCAGCTCAAGACCGTTGTCGGCGACGATGAAGCCATCCTCGAAGAGAGCGTGCGCGATGCGCTGCGCCGGTCGGAGGTCATCATCTCGACAGGCGGGCTCGGGCCTACAGAAGACGACATAACGCGAAAGGTCTTCGCCAGAGTCACCGGCCGACAGCTAACGCTCGATTACGAGGTGCTTGCTGGGATACGCGAGCGCTTCGCGAGCCGCGGCTATCAGATGACACCAAACAACGAACGTCAAGCGCTTATCCCGCAAGGCGGCAAAGTGCTGCCGAACCCGAACGGGACTGCGCCTGGCATCAAGATCGAACACGACGCCAAGCTTATAGTCTTGCTTCCGGGGCCCCCGCGCGAGAACCAGCCGATGTTCGATGACTACGTGATGGCGGATCTCGAACGGATGTCTCGTGGCGTGCGGATCGCCAAGCGAGTGCTGAAAGTTACCGGACTCGGCGAATCGGCGCTTGATGATTTGATCGCGCCTATCTATAAGGAGTACACGAACCCCTCGACTACCATACTGTTTACCGATTCGGAGATCGAGATACACCTGACTGCAGCGGCCGCAACCAAAGCACGCGCGGAAGAGATCGCCGAAGAGCTGGCCGACAAACTGGAAGAGAAGCTCGGCTACTACGTCTATTCGACGACCGGTGAATCGCTTGAAGAAGTCGTTGGCCACCGGCTGCGCCTTAAACAGTTCACCATCGCGACTGCTGAGAGCTGCACCGGCGGTCTGGTAGCCGAACGAATAACGCGCGTGCCCGGCTCGAGCGACTACTTCGCCGGAAGCATCGTCAGCTACAGCAACGAGGCAAAGGCTCGGCTTCTCGATGTACCCGCAGAGATGATCGAGCGTCACGGGGCGGTTAGTGGCGAGGTTGCCGAGGCGATGGCGCGAGGAGTCAAAGATCGAATCGGCGCGACCATCGGCATCAGCATAACGGGCACCGCAGGACCAGGCGGCGGTACAGACGCCGTGCCAGTGGGAACGGTCTATATTGGTTTGGCCGACGACCTGGTGACTTCGAACAGGCGACTGGTGCTGCCGGGTGATCGCCACCTCGTTCGCTGGAGAGCTTCAACAGCCGCGCTCGAGATGATTCGCCGGCGATACCTGGTTTAGCGAGTTTTGGTTTCTAGTTTCTGGTTTCTGGCTTCTAGTTTCTGGTTCTTGCGGCCGCCCTTACCCAATAATCGATTATCGAAACCACCTACCACAAATCAAAAAACAGAAACCAAAACCAGGAACCCAAACCAGAAACCAAAAACCAGAAACCAAAAGGCATGCCCTCACTAGACCATCTTCTTTGCCAACTCGAAGAATCGAAGCGTCAATTCGGTGCGGATAATGGAGCGCGCACAGAGAAGCTTCTTGCTCTACTGGATCAAAGGCGGTTTCGGGATGTCGACTATCTGATTCGCTTTCACGAGGCGCTACTGTTCATCCGTTCTCATCCTCAAAGCGAGGCCGCGTTTCGACGTGCCGAAGAGCTTCTTTCAACCTTCGGCCAGCGAGTTCAGGAGCTTCGATCGTCTGGCGCAGACCTCACACCGTTCGACTACATCGAATACTCCGGCATTGCAGCTACGGTGATATCAGGAGCATTCAGCTACGACATCATCCGCCACGTAGTTGACCGTTATCCAGGGAGGGTTGAGGTAGATTGGAGCTATCAAAAGCACGAGCGGCTTGGCTCCACGTTGCCGCGATCCTTGCCGTTGTTATACGAGGATTCCCTGGTTGAAGCGAATATTCCTTATCTCACCTGGCTTCACGCGGCAAAGGGTGGGAGGAAGCGACGGGACCTCGAGTGGCTCGTACGACGCTTCGAGCGATTGAAGCGTTCCGAAAGGGAAAAGGCGGAGCTCTTCGATTCGCTGGAGATCCGTATTCAATGGGATCTCGGCAACTCGCGGGCTTCTCGCACGCGAAACAAGCTGAGGGCGCGAAAGGTCTTCTATCATACCGGGCCGCTTATACGGCGGAGCGAGGTTTCTCTCGACAAAGGGTTTCAGTCGCCACCACTTGAATTGAGGAAACTTTCTCGCAAACAAGGCAAGGCGATGCAAGACATGCTTCGCGACACAACGACGGTCCGCTACCGGGAACTATACGGCATCACACACGGCGACCCCGACAGCGTGGTGCGAGCCGACGTTGGCCGCGGAGTTGAGATTTTTCTCTGGGGCTTGCCGCCAGAACGACGCTTGCCGCTACGCGCTTATCACGCGGGGTTCACACTGAAGAATGGCGTTCCGATCAATTACATTGAAGGCATCACAATCTGCGAGCGGATGGAGATCGGTTTCAACACGTTCTACACGTTTCGCGAGGGAGAGTCGGCGTGGGTATACGCGACTGTGCTCACGCTTCTGCATCAGATCCTCGGTGTGACCTGTATTTCGATCGACCCATATCAAATCGGCTTCCACAATGAAGAGGCGATCGAGTCGGGGGCCTTCTGGTTCTATCGAAAGCTGGGCTTCCGGCCAACGCGGCCGGAGCTGGCCAGGCTGATGGTGGCACAGGAAAAAAGGATCGCAACGGATCCAAAATACCGGACAGCGCCGCGAGTTCTTCGGCGGCTTTCAGCGGGGAACATTGTTTACGAAGCGCCTGCCTCGTCGCGCGGTGATTGGGACCGGTTTTCTATTCGCAACTTAGGTCTAGCCGTTCAGCGGCGCATGGCCAAGGAGTTCGACGGCGACGCCGAGATGATCCGAAGAGTGTCCGCTGATGAAGTCGCTCGAGCTCTCGGGATGACGCCCAACAGATTAAACCAACCCGACCGCCGGGCATTCGATGATCTCGGGTTAGTGCTTGCTCTCATTCCTGATCTGCCGCAGTGGACAGAGTCTGAAAAAAGAAAAGTCGTTCAGATAATTCGCGCGAAGACGGGCACTGATGAATCACGGTATGCGCGTCTGCTTCAGAACCACGCAAAGCTGCGCGCCGCAATCATCAGGCTCGGGGAATCACGATAAAAGGCGTTTTCAAAGTCCGTGCTTCTTTTTCAAGTTGTGCACGTGAACCTTTGACACGCCCAGCTTGCGCGCTGCGCGCGTGAGGCTATTGTTCGTCTGGCGCAACGCGTTGCGAAGCAAGAACCCTTCAAGCGTGCGCTTCGCTTCCTGCCAGCGCGGCAATTGATTGCCGTCAAACACGAGGCGATTGTCATCCGTGAACACGATCTGCTCTTGATACTTCGCCGAGACTCGATTGAACTCTTCGTTAAGGAAGGCATCCTCGACCTGATTGAGCAACTCGCTTGCTCGCGCAAGCTCTGCTCTGCCAGCGCGCGTATCGGCGGTATGGAATGCCTCAGCCAGGTAGATTGTGGCCTCGAGCTCCATCCGCCGGGCAGAAGATCCGACACAACCCCGAGCCAGTTCTGCTGCCTCGCTTAGCGCGTCGGTCGCCTCCTTAAACTCATGCCCGGCGAGTTTAACGTGGCCGAGTGCGATGCGTGCGCGCACTCGAGTTTCTGTCGAGGAACTTTGATCGCTAAGCTCGACGGCGGTCCGCGCGTGTTCATTGCTAACCTCAGGCTCGTCTCGCTGAAGCACGATCAGCGCGAGCGTAGACAGGGCTTCGCTCTCGCCTGCAGGATCTCCTCGGCGCAACTCGCGGCTCTCCTCGGCTAGCTTCTCCGCACGCTCGAAACGCTTCAGTCTTATTAGTGCCCGCGCGAGTTTGAGCTGGCCTTGAGCAAGATCTCTTCGGAGGTCATACCGCTCAAGGACGGTGTCGGCTTCCTTGTAGATTTCCAGAGAGTCCTGAAAATCGCCCAGGGCGCATTTGAGGTCGGCCATCCCTAGCAACGCGCGCGCGTAGAAGCGGCCGCGCTCACTATTCTTGAGCAGCCGCATCGCTTCAGAATACGTTTCGGTTGCCGATTCGATCTCGCCACGGTCAGCGGCCACCGCGCCCTGTTCGGTTAAGATTATCCCGCGCAGATACTCCGTACGTTTGCTCGTGCGTCCCTTGATTCCGCTCAGGGCTCCTTCAAGCTTGATCGCGGCGTCTTCGAATTCACCCCGGCAGCGAGCAAAGCGGGCCAGGTTGAGGAACGCTCTGCTTATGCCAAACGAGTCGTTCAGGAACAAGTAGAAGTGGTAGGCCGATTGAAGCTGCGTCTGCGCTTGCGCGACCTCTCCACGCCAGAGAGCCAGCCGCCCTTTCGTGAGTGAGAAGCGCGCGGCAACGTTGATGTCGGCAATTCGCGGGGCGACCTCTTCCAACAAAGCCGTTGCGTCCTCCAGCCTATCAAAGTACATCGCGACCTCCGAGCGAATGACCATCTCCATCGGCTCATTGGTTCTTCGTTCAGAGAAGATTTCCTCCGCTGCCAGGAACTGACCGCTGTCGATAAGCTCGACCAAACTCTCTTGCGTTGCTCGCCTTTCCATTCCCTTTACCCCTTACGTGATGGTTCCACTGTTTTTTTGAATCCACAACAGAGCAGCAGCGCAGCGGTACACATGACCTCCGCACACAGCACAGCATCCTTCTCTTAACCGCGTTTTCAGATTCTTCTGTTGAACCCGGCGAGCATCCAACGCAATCCATCCCCTCGCCCGGTTTATCGAATACTAGCAGTTATTTCGCAGAGCGAAAAGCGAACCCGGAACAAAAGCTGAGAGTAAGCTCATGTTGGAGTCGTCCAGCCGGGGATCAATAAACAACCCGTCTAATCCGTTCGTTTGAAGTGAAAATGAGTGCCGAGCCGGTGGCTGGCGGGTGAAGTTCGGAAGCTCCGACATCGTTTTCCAAAAAACCGCAGCCTGCGATGTGTTGTCATTGATGGAACACGCATGCCAGTTCATTGTTCTTGACTATCCCGGCGAAAGCGACGCTTGTAGCTGTCTTGTCGCAAACTTTAAGACTGAGAGAACCGTCATAGATCCGACGCGGGGCGGTTTGGGACGGCAAGAGACTTCCGGAGCCCTCCCGCCCATAAGTAGAAACCGACTTGCTGCATGGGAAGATGAAGAATGATTACTTGACACAGCAGGACAACGGCAAAGAAGGAATACACACGGCGTCGATCGGCTAGGAATTCCTACGGCTACCCCCAGTGTGAGCCGGGGGTAGCCGTTCTACTCACTCCGAGACAGCGTAGCGGTGACCTTCTGAATCGCTTATGCCGCTGCCTGTCTCTGAATGGAACCTATGACCTAACGGGCAAGTGAACCACACCGAATCCTCGGTGGAGGCTACCCGTCGGAGGGGGTTAAAGCACTTTGGGCATTTCATAGACCTATTCTAACATGAGTTCTAAAACTTGTGCGGGTTTTTTTGTGTAAGATTTCAATGCGTAAATCCGCTCCCGGAACGGCGGGTTGGTCAGTTGGCGATACGATATTAGGAATCGGTTAGGCAAGCTTTACTCGCGGAAAGTCCCCCGTGTGCTATTGCGTCAATCGGAGGGTACTCGTCCCTGGGGCCAGCGAGCGAGTTCGGGACATCGAGACTTCGGCTGACTCTTGGCGGCTTCCAGTTGGAGCCGTCTATCGCTCCGCGCCTCGACGGTCGTATTGAAATGATGCGAATCCCACAATTCTCGACAGCGCCGCACTTCTGTAGAATAGTTTAAAGCCGTCGCTGTAATTATTTTGTTGACATTATCTACGATCTATCATACATTCGCGTCGCTCAAAGTTGCTGTCAGTGGGATGGTGGGTTAGTTACTTTGAGGCATTCCCTTTTCTCTTGACTGAACTTCCAAAATGCGCAGACCTTGCTCTGCGGTAGCTCTGGCCCATCCGTAGGCCAGAGAGGTCGAGCCACTCGGGTTTCGGGGATCCAGGGTAAGTCGAAAAGACGTCTGTCGGCAGTTAACCATACACTGTCTTGGGTCGGGCTGCGATCCAAGCCGTAAAAGGAGAACCTTTCGAGATGAAAACCCTGAAGATTTCTGCACTGCTGTTATTCGCGGCGGCTCTCGTTTTGCCTTTCGCGCTTACGAGTACCGTCGAAGGTCAATCTGCAACTGAAGCTCTAACAACCCAGATGGATGCTCGCCTCAGCGACTCCGATCTCTTCAACAATTTCGGAACTCTTGGCGCTGAGGTCGATGAGTGCGACAACCCGCCGGTAGCTTTACGCTCGTTCCGCGACAACAAATTTATTTTCGAGGAACGGGAGGTAGTAGACGACGGTCTCGGGCCTACCTATAACGATGTTGCTTGCTCAAGCTGTCACCAGGCCCCGGTCACTGGCCACGTAACCCAGATCAATGAGTTCAGGGCCGCAGACGCAAACGGCAATCCGCCGCCGGGCGGGCAAACGCTGATCCAGGACCGGGCGATCGATCCGGATGCACAGGAACGGATCAACACCGGACTCACCAGTCATGAATTCCGCTCGACCCGAACCGTGCTTGGCGATGGCTTTGTCGAAGCTATTGCCAATGGCACCCTCACCAATAACGTCAACGCCCAGCCTGCAGCCCAGCGCGGTCAGCTCCGCACCGTGACCGTGCTGGAGGCTGCTCCCAATACTCGCATCGGCCGCTTTGGCCACAAGTCCCAGCACGCCAGCCTCGTGTCATTCTCGGCGGATGCCTATCTCAATGAGATGGGTATAACCAGCCCGTTACAGCCCAACGAGAATAACATTCTGGGTCAATCAGCCGCTCCGTTTGACACGGTAGCCGATCCCGAGGACGACGGAATTGACGTCGAAGCCTTCGCTGCTTTCATGAGGGCTTTGAGGGCTCCCCGCCGCGGGCCGATCACTTCCGATGTCACAGCCGGCTCCTCGTTGTTCGACTCCATCGGCTGTGCAGTCTGCCATACCCGCAACTTCACAACCGCGGCGGCCGGCACAAGCATCAATGGCGGCGCTTTCACCGTGCCGGCGGCGCTTGGCAACAAGATCATCCACCCGTTCAGCGACTTCGCGCTGCACAACATCGGAACAAGCGGCGGGATAGGCGGCGAACCGGGAGTCAATGACAGGTTTGCGACTACCACGATAGCGCTGTGGGGTGTGCGTACCAAGCACCGCTTCATGATGCAGGGTAATACGCACACGATCTTCGACAGCATTCAGGTTCACGGTGGTCAGGCTGCCACCGCACGGAACAACTTCAACGCGTTGAGTACCACGCAGAAGAACCAGCTCATCGCATTCGTGTTGTCGCTGTAACGCCGGTATATGCAAGTTACTTTCTAGACCAGGTTTCAGAGGCTCGTCAGGCAACTGCCTGACGGGTCTCTGCTTTCACCTTGAGGAGGGCGGGATGTTGGCCAGAAAACCGTTCCTAGCATCATCATGGTTAGTTGTAGTCATAGGCTCTGCGGCTCTATCCGGATGCGCAAAACCGCCCGCCCAGCCAAATGTAGAGCAGCCCCCGCCACCTCAAGTAAGCGCAGCGACAACCCCACCACCGCAGCCGACGGAAATGCCGGTGCTTCCTCCGACAAAGTTGGAAGAAGTTCAACTAGCCGTCAAACACATCTTCAAAGACGCCGTGGTGATCGATCCGAGCCGCAACCCCAGTTTTCTAGTGGGCGATTTCAACGGCGACCTGTCACAAGATCTAGCGATTGTTGTGAAACCGCCGGAAGGGAAACTTTCAGAGCTCAATCAGGAATTCCCAAACTGGATAGCCCGTGAGCCGTTGAAGGAGGTGCTGCTGCCCAAATCCAAAATGTTGGCTCATCCTGTCGCCGCAAGCCCCTCAGCGAATCCGGCGGCAGGGCAAACTATACGCTTCGAACAAAGCGATGTACTGCTGGCCATTATCCACGGATATGGGCCTAAGGGGTGGCGCGATCCCGAGGCCACCCAGACACACCTGCTCAGAGATGTCGTAGGCGCTAACATGACAATACTGCCGTTCAAGAGTGCGGTTAAGGCTTACAAAGGAATAAAACCGTTCCCCAACATTTATGGCGATTTGATCCAACAAACGCTCATTGGTCAATCAGGGTTTCTGCATTTCACTGGGGGAATGTACGGCTGGTATGATCCCAAGAACTACAGGACCGTATCCGTGCCGGCCCACGCAGGGATGTCCGGGATGAGATAGCGCGAACTCCAAGGTAGTCTTATGAAATTCAAGAAGTGGTTTGCTGTTCTCGGAGCGGTTCTTGCAGCCTCTGAGACCATGACCTTCGCGTATCAGAGAGTCGACGCCCCGGCGATTAAGCCCCAAACTAAACAGGAGCAGCTCGTCCCGGTAGAATTCATAACCCCCGACGAACTGAAGACAAAGATCACGAAGAACGAGCCCATGGCTATCGTTGATTTACGCGGCTCGAATCTGTACGCGCAAAGCGACAAGACCATCAAGGGTTCGGTACACACCAAAGTTCGCCGAGTTGCCCACCGACTAAGAGAGGTCCCTCGCGATAGGGAAGTCATAACCTACTGCGCTTGCCCGGCCGATGAAGCCGCGATTATCGCTGCTCGCGCCCTTCTAGCCAATGGTTTCAAACGGGTTCGGGCGCTGAAGGGGGGATGGAATGCCTGGCTCCAAGTGGGCGGCCAGGTTCAACCGAGACCCAGGTAATGGATAGTTAGAACCCTTCCCAGTTAAGGACTGGTAAAATCTTCGATGTCTTTGAACGGTACCTTACCGTCTCCGAAGTCAGGCCGGTAGTATTCAGCGGCCGAGTCGAAATCCTGCATCCAGCCTTCTTCCATTCCCAAAGATTCCATCTGCTCAAGTGCGGTCAGCCATTCGCTCCACCGAACCTTTCGCGAGATGAGTGGATATCGATCCAGCGCGACTTTGTTCGTAGGGAAGTATTGAGCCATCAAACTGACCGCAACCTTGGGCGATAGCTCATCGCGTATCCAACGAAGCGATTCGTGAATACCGGCGATGTCGTTGGGCAGCACCAGCAGCCGAATGATCAAGCCGCGCTTCAGCAACCCGCTCTCACCATATTCGAGCGCGTCGCCCATCTGACGATACATCTCCTTAAGAGCGGCACGCGCATGATGCACGTATTCGGACACCTTCGAGTACTCGCGGCCGGCTTCATCATCGCTGTACTTGAGATCGGGCAGATACACGTCGACTAAGCCATCGAGCAGCTTTAAGACTTCAACTGAGTCGTAGGTGTTTGTGTTGTAGATGATCGGCAGGCGCAAGCCGCGCCGAGCGGCGATCAACAGCGACTTCGCCAACTGCGGCGCGAAGTGGGTCGGGGAAACCCAATTGATATTGTGACAGCCTTGCTCTTGAAGCTCCAGAAAGATTTCCGCCAATCGCTCGAATGACACTTCGTTCTTACGCTGCTCTTTGAATGTTTGACTTATTTGATAGTTCTGGCAGTAGACGCAGCGCAGATTGCACAAGCCCAGAAATACGTTGCCCGCTCCACGGGTACCCACCAGGGCGGGCTCTTCTCCGAAGTGCGCCGTGTAGGTTGAAACGATAGGCAACAATCCGGAGTAGCACGCGGCGACTTCGTCGTTCAACCGGTCGACATCGCAATCGCGCGGGCAGATCTTGCAAATTCGGAGCATCTCCATCAATCGCTCGACACGCGATTCGAGTTCTCCGGTCGCGAGCAGTTCGATGTAAGAAGGCGGGCGCATTGTCGTCAGTCTACGCACCGCCCAGCCGAAAACGCAAGACGCAAGGCGTTGGCGTGCAAGGCTTTGGGCGGTCCTGGCGGGGGCGGTTGACAGTCGTCGTGTGCAGCCCTTAAGCTCAGCCGAAGATGGCAATCTCCATCCGAGTAGTTATTGCAACTTAAGAGGCCCAGGATGAAACCCGTCCGTTTTGAAGGTTTCTCGGCGGAGTTGTTCCGATTCCTAACGGAACTTGCTGAAAACAATAATAAACCCTGGTTCGACGAACACCGTCATGAATACGAAGCGGAAGTGCTCGCGCCGATCAAGGCTTTCGTGGCAGAACTGGGTCCGATCATGCACATGCTCAACGAAGAAATCGAGACCGAACCACGAGTCGGCCGCACCCTGAGCCGGATCGCCAACGACATGCGCTTCCACAAGAATCGCCCTCCGTACCGCCCGGTTATCTATGTTGGATTCCCGCGCCGCGGCCAGAAGTGGTCGAACTCGGCATTACTCTACGCGAGCATCTATCCCAACGGTGTCTCAATCGGGTTCTACCCCGGCGGTCACAAGGAGCTGCGAACCGGGCCCATTCAGGAAACGATAAGGAAAAACTCTCGACTGTTTCAGAGCTATTTGGACCAACGCGGCATACCTGACTCGTATTGGGAACTGGCTGGCGGAGAGGATGGCAAGGTAACCAAATGGCCGCTTCCCAAGACCGCTCGGCGGTGGGTGAATCTCGATGGCTTTACCGTCGGTGAGTACTTCCCGGCTACGGACCGAACCGTTTCAAGACGTTCCTTCCTGGATGTCGCCCAAGAAATCTTTCTGGACTTGTACCCGCTGTGGTTGTTTGCGGCGAGCGATGACCTCAAGGCTGACCTGGAGCTTTACCGCGAGAACGCGGAGTTGCTTGCTCGTCCACTCACCAAAGTCGTGGGGAAATAGAAACACGATGATGCGTGATGAGGGATACGCGACACTCTTTTGACGCATCACGAATCACCGGCGCGTGCCACTTCTGAATTGATTTCTCCTCCTACCAGTAGCAGCAGTCCTAGAATGTACAGCCATAACATCAGCGTAACTACGGCGCCCAGGCTCCCGTAGGTTGCACTTGCGCTGGGCCCTACCCGCAGATATACAGAAAACAGCAGCGAGCCGATTACGACGCCCGTCGAGGCAAATAGCGCGCCCGCTTTAACCCGCCTCTTTGCCGGCTCGACGTTTGGACCGAAGTAGTAGAGCACCGCGATTCCGGTCATCAGAAGACCGAACCCTGTCAGATAGCCGGCGACACTCGAAACGAATGTGAGCGCGGCGCTAAGGCTAAGCGCGCGCTCGAGCCAGTTGCCCAGCCGATGACCGATCATTATCAGCCCTGATCCGCCCAGGACCAGCAGCGCAAATATTAGAGTCAAACCGAGCGCCACCAGCCGCCGCTTCCAAAACGATCGAGTCTCGGCGGTGTCGTATGCTATGTTGAGCGCGTCGATCAGCGAAGCCACTCCGCTCGATGCCGCCCACAGCGTGCCGATCAACGCGAACGAGAGCAGGCCGCCGCTGCGATGACTCACAACATCCTCCAGCACCTCGCGCACAAGCTTCATCGCGTCCGGCGGCAATGCTCTTTCCAAACCGCGGAGAAGGCTGTTATCAGCGCCGGGAAGGAATCCGATGATGCTCGTCAGGAAGATCAGCAGCGGGAACAGCGCCAGCAAAAAGTAGTATGAAAGCTCGGCCGCGGTGCCAGCGACGTTGTCCTCGCCCGACTCGCGCCACGTTCTCAGCGCCAGTTCCTTGAGTGTAAGACGTGCAACCTTCTTCTTGCCTTTCATCACGTTTAACTATCGGAACGTCTCTGCTCCAGTTCCTCGAGGGTGCGCGGCCAGTCTCCCTTGAGTAGAAGAGAAAGGGCGCGATCAGCCAGGAGCCGCCCGCCAGTCTGACAGGAGGGGCAGTAATTTGCCTCGTTCGCTGCATAGACAATCCGTTGGACCGGCGTACCGCACCGGGGGCAAGGTTGGTTGTAGCGGCCGTGAACCGACATCTCCTTCCTGAAAGCAGTAACCTTCTCGGGAAAACTCTCCGTCGCCTCCCTGCACAGTTTCTCCGACCAAAACTTCAGCGTTCCCTGCGTTGCTTCGTACAGGCGCCGAACTTCGGAATCGTCAAGCCGCTTGGTCAATTTTAGCGGCGACAGACCGGCCGCGTGCAGGATCTCATCCGAATAAGCATTGCCAATGCCACTGAAAAAATGTGGATCAGTCAGAGCGCGTTTGAGCGTGTGGTTCTCGTGGGTCAATCGAGCCTTGAAACTTTTGAGATCAGCCTCGAGGACTTCGAGACCTCCCGGATCATGTGCGGCTAAGGCGGATTCTCTCCGGACAAAGTGCATCGCCGCGCGCTTCTTCGAGCCGGCTTCTGTCAGCATTAAGTTTCCCGAAGGAAAGACGAAGGTAGCCAGCGTCTGCCGATTGGGTTTGGCGAAATTTCCCTTCCAGTGAAAGCGGCCGGCAATCATCAAATGGATGACCAGGAAGAGTTCGTCCTCGAGCTCAAACACGATCCGCTTTCCAAGGCGGCGGAGACCGGTAACTTTCTTTCCTGATGCCTCGTGCAAGGGTGGATCTACGGAACGGAGCAGGAAGGGACTTGAAAGGCGAATGTCTTGAATCGGCTGGCTGAGGACTCTGGGTTCCAGCGCTTTGATGTAAGCCTCTATGTCAGGCAGTTCAGGCACCGGGCTATTCTAGCAGAGAGAGCTGCATAGCCGTGTGCGGGAAACTCCAAGACGCAATAGCCCACTATGTTGTCCTTGCCATAGGGCGTGCGCACGAGAATCACAGGCCAAGGAGTAATACCGTCGTTCGGAAGAAAGATGCCAGAGGCCTCTCGGAAAGCTAGTTTTCGGATTTGCCCTTTTCAACTTATTCGGTTAAATAAGAAACGAAAATCTCTCTATGAGGAGAACACAAATGCGCACGAAACGATTTCTGATCTATTGCTTGCTTGTGCTACTGGCTCTACCGGTCCTCAGTTGTGACCGGAAAGAACCGACCAAAGTCTCCTTCGGCTATCAGCCCTTCGGAAGCAACCTAACATTCTTTGTCGCTATCGAGAAGGGCTTCTTTAAGGAACAGGGGCTTGAAGTCACAGCTGAGCAAATCATTTCTGCGAATGATGCAGCCAACGCTGTCGTTAATGGCTCTATAGTTGGCAATGCAACAGTCCCGTTGAATGTGGTTTTGAACATCGAGGAGAATCAGCCTGGGTTAATGAAGATCTTTATGGTCAAAGCCACATCTAGAGAAGTCTGGTCCGACTATCTGCTCGTGAAAAAAGGGTCTAGTATAGACTCAATTTCAAAACTGAAGGGTAAGAAGGTTGGAGGCTATCCTGGCTCCGCTCAGCAGGTTTTGCTCAAGTTGATACTCAAGCAGTTCATGGGCGAAAAGGAGATTCTTGGTATTGAGATGCCGCCCAATACCCAATTGCAGGGATTAGATGCCGGGCAAATAGACGGGCTTCTTACTTACGATGACCTCGCCATCACCGCCCTGCAAAACAACGTCGCACAGGTCCTTGCAGAGAATCCGATTTGCAAGTATGTGGTCAATCCGTTTTATGGCTTCCCTTATGTGCTTTCCTCCAGTTTTGTAAGGGGAAATCCCAAGGTTGCACGAAAGATCCGTGATGCGATGTACAAGGCAGCTGATTTTATCAAGACCAATGAAGAAGAGTCCCGCCAAATAATGGCGAAGTGGGTTGGCACAAAGCCTGAGATTGCAGAGAAGGTTAATCTCTGGGCACAGGTGAAGGCTGAAGACGTGGACAAAGCATCGCTACAAAAGCTGGCCGACATTTTCTATGAAGGAGGTGTGACAAAAAAGAAGATTGATACAAGCTCTCTGTATCTCACAGAGGGTGACTTGAAATAGTCATGGCTAAAATTCAAATTCAGCACTTGGTAAAATCGTATCCTGCGAACCAAGCTGGTGAAAGAGTTCTCATTTTGAATGATATCAGCCTGACTATCGCTGAAGGAGAGCTCGTCACGTTTTTCGGTCCCAACGGCAGCGGCAAGACAACCCTCCTCAAAGTCATTGCCGGTGTTGAGCCTTATGACAGCGGCAACGTTTCCATTGATTCAAAGAGTCCACAGGAAGCAAAGACTGGGCTTATCTTCCAAAACTATAGTGACTCACTGATGCCCTGGCTCAATTGTCGGGATAACATTCTGTTCTCATATAGCTTAAGAAAAAGAAAACATAAAATAAGTGAAGCGCGAGAGCGACTAATGAAATTGCTTTCAGACCTCGATATTCATCTTCCGCTAAAGAACTATCCCTACCAGATGAGTGGAGGACAACAGCAACTTGTCGCCATCCTGCGGACGCTCATTTACCAGCCCGATGTAATCCTGATGGACGAGCCATTCAGCGCGCTTGACTATCAGACTCGCTCGTTCATGCAAATGACACTGCTCGACATTTGGGGTCGAGAGAAGCCAACCATCCTGTTTATATCCCACGATATTGAAGAAGCGATTTTTCTGGCTGATCGATTGGTGCTAATGAGCGCCCTTCCTGCGACAGTCAAAGAGGTCAAACCGATACCGTTTAAGCGGCCAAGAACGCGTGACCTATTTGAGAGCGAGGATTTCTTTCAAATCAAACGGGAATGCTTGCACACGATCCAAGAGGAGATCCAATGAGGAAAGAATTACTTTATGGCCCTCTTGCCGTGATTCTATTTTGGTACGTGGTTTACTGGATGGGAATTATCAATCCCCTCTTCTTGCCGCCGCCCCACGCCGTGATGGCGGAGTTCTTTCGGATGATTGTAACGCTGCAAGTCTGGAAAGATATAGGAGCTTCACTTTGGAGAATCATTATCGGCTTCTTGATTGCCGGTGCGCTTGGGATACCTATCGGTCTAGCCATGGGCTACTATCAAAAGTTCTATTCCGCGTTTGAAGTACTTGTTGATTTCTTCCGTTCGCTGCCAGCGCTCGCAATCTTTCCGCTTTTAATGTTTTTCTTCGGCATTGGTGACACTGCCAAAATTGCTACAACAGTTTTCTCATGCAGTTTGATTATCGTAGTGAACTCTATTTACGGAGTCACCAATAGCAAAAAGACGCGCCAGGTAGTCGCCTATTTGATGGATGCCAATTCAAGAGAAATATTCTGGAAAGTCATCTTGATGGATGCCCTGCCTCAGATATTCGTCGGGATGCGTACCAGCCTGTCACTTGCCGTCGTGGTCGTGATCGTCACGGAGATGTTTATTGGTACGACTTGGGGAATTGGGCACCGTATCTTTGAGGCCCAGCTTACCTATCGAGTTCCGGAGATGTATGCTTCAATCATAATCGCTGGATTAGTTGGTTATGTGTTAAACCAAGGTTTCATAAGGATCGAGAAAAGGGTTGCTCATTGGAGTGGTAAATGAAGGATTGGATAATAAGACAGAAGAACAAATTAATAGAAGACAAGATAGTTTTTGCCTCGTTGCTCGTTGTTCTCGCAATGCTCGTTTTGTTTACATTATTGGTTACCCTTCAGAAAGTTTACCTGGTTGAGTATTCAGGTCTAAGTATTAAGGTGCATCCACAATTCTCTTTATCAGGACTGGCAGCAAAGCTGTGGTCCGTCTTGTATCTTATTATCACGGTCATAGTTTCACTTGTGTGCGGCTTTATCATTGCAACGATTTTCTTCTCTAAGCAAAAGCGGGAACAAATGCCATTATATCAAGATCGCGCAATTACAGAGTCTTTAGGGCGCGCCCTTGCAGATAACTTAGTCGAGGGCACGATCTTACTTCTTATCTCTATTTTCGTTTTCTTTAATCTCGCAGCCTGGATCGAAGATCTAAATCAATCCTCACCTACTAGCTTAGCACCAACGCTTATTGCGCTCTTTCTTACTCTGCTTTCAACCAGCATTACAGTTGTCGCAATGCATTATGCGTTTCTCGCCGAACGAAAATCATCCGAAACGTTGAAAAACTCTAGGGATCTTCTTGCTGAAAGAGGAGAGTTTCTTGAGCACTTCTCTGGTTTCATTAGGCGCATCAATCGAAGAATCATCGATCATGGGGGGCTACTTGAAGATGTCTCTGAGAATCAAAAAAATGAAGAACACATCTACTTTATCAAATGTATGTTCTTAACTCCTTTCCTCGGCCATGCCGGGCTTACTCCATCAAACAAAGAAATACTTGACGACTACCAAAAATTTCAAAATAACATCACGCAGCTAATCAACAATCCCTATTGTAAGGTTCAGATTTTGACGCTTACGGCACCACAGCTTGTTAAGTGGTATGCGGAAATTCAATGGGTCGAGCAAGCCAAAATTGCGGTTAATGAGAAAAGGAAAAGGTTGCTTAGATTTTCAGAGCGAGAAGAGAAGGAGATTCGTGAGAAAGTCAAAAGAATACTTTTAGAAGAAAAAGGTATTGGCACAATGAGAATGGATGCCAACTATGGGACGGTTCCGTCCTTCAACGATTTACGTAAGCAGTATGAGACAAGTTTTAGAGGAAACAAGAATGATGATAGTGAACTAAAGAAGCTTGAAATCTGCCATGTTGACGAGATACCTTTCCAACTATTCCTTATTATGAAGCCTAAAATAGAAGATCATGATGAATTCCCCAAAACCGAAAGCTTCGGCAGAGACCCTAAGACTAAAGAGCTAATCGAAGACGGGAAGTTTGTAGTTTTGAGCTTTGTCGGTTCTAAAACCTATTACAGGCTTATTGAAGATATGTTAGAAGGGACTGAGCGAGCTGCTGAAAACGGCGGCATTGACAATCTACTTGAAAACCTACACTCAGCATTCTACTCAGAGGATCCTCGTATGTGCAAAATATTAAACAAACATTTTAATCATTATTGGGCTAATACCGCGCACAAATTGCATTATCCCCAAGTCGAGGAAGACGACTGGAGACAATTTGATTTTAAGGAATTCCTCCCTCCCAACACGAAACAGAAACAACATAGTAGTAGGCAAGCTCAGTCAACTATCTTACTGACTTTAGAAAATGGGCTTTTGTCAACATACAAGAGAATAGAATCAGTTGTGATGAGCAAACTTGACGCCATTCTTACTAGATTGAGTCTCTCGAATTCCCACGGTCCGCTATTTATAAAGAACTTCATAGATTCTGGTTTGGTCAGTACGCTCACTTCTGATAAGCAATCAATCGCATCGCATCGCTGGCAGGTCTCCATAGATGGAGCAGAAAATGCACAGCGTGCTATTCCCATCCTAAGAACCATAAACAGCAAGAAGACCGCGCTTCTTGTTGTAGATATGCAGCGAGCCTTCTTAGATGAAGGTGCAGCAATCGAAGTGGCAGAGGGACGTCTCATCGTGCCTAACATAAACAGGATCGCATCCGTCCTACGAGAAAAAGGAGGCCAGGTTATCTTTCTCCGTTTTTTGGTGAACGATCAGGTTGGCATGCTCAAGTACTTTGAGGGTAAGTCATACTTAGGCAGCGACCGTGAATCACCAATGGAGGCATTGCAAGCTGGGCACCCTCAATTTGAGCTTCATCCTGATCTTGACGTTAAGGAGAACGACATTGTTATGGACAAGACAAGGTTCTCTGCCGTCATTGGATCCAATATAGTTGACGTATTGAGAGAGCATGCGATCGAGAACGTCATTGTCACTGGGGTCACGACCGATGTGTGCGCCGGGAACACGGCCGAGGACTTGATGCAGAAAGACTTTCACATAGTGATGGTCTGGGACGGCACCGCAACCCTCGACCGCCTCGAACATGAGCTATACCTTGCCAGAATCTTCGGGCTCTACGGAGATGTGATGCCAACCGAGGAGGTTTTGGGTAGGCTGAAATAGCGAAAGTGCTCGTATGAACTGTTCTTACACCTGATCCCACCGCTGTCCGGCGGCCTGAAATCGACTGGTAAAACCGCGCAGTTCCGCTCTGATCGAGTCGGGTTCCTTAAGAGTAAGAGCGGAAATCTTTCGACTGTTGTTCGGAATGGTGCGTCGCGAGCTTCATTCTCGATTGAACGCCAGTCGCGCTGAAGAGGCTATCAGGACTCGCCGTTGTTCGAGGCTCGGCGCGACGGGAACCGCACAGAAGAGTCCCTAATACCCCACACGGCGCAGTGCGGGGATACTTCAATTCCAGCCTACAGCACGCGAAATGGAAAAACAGCAGCGGGAAGCGGGCTTCTATGTAGGCTGCATCTGAACTATCCACCCACTGCCGTACGTGGTATTCCCGAGTTTTCACGCAGTCTACGATGAGCTTGAGTACGCGTGCGTGGTGGGTTCAAAGTGCTTGCCCGACCGGGAAGATAAGATCAGGCAGTGATCAGATCACGGAGGACTCGGCGGACTATGTTTCTGATAGGCGGATCGCTGTTACGGTCTCTGTTGTTCGATCTCGCTGAGGAACGCGACGGGATCAACGATCTTCAAACGGCGAAATCGCCTTTGAAATTCCCGGCCCTCTTCCGTCTCCCACTTCATCAGATCAAGCAGGTCATTGTCACGAGTGATCAAGAAATCCGCTCGAGCTTCTATCGCGAGACTCAAATAAGCCTCATCGTATGGATCGCGCGGGTATTCGTAGTGACGCTTTATCTGTCGAAAGAGCTTCCCTCTGTAAAGAAGAACATCGATCAGCCGGTCGACTCGTTGATCAGTCAGGCGGGGATAGCGCTTCCTGAGGCCTGAACGGGAGAGGACTTCTCTGATTTCGGATAAAACCTCGCGGCTGACAGCGATGGAGAACTTGCCTTGTTCGAAGAGTTCAAGGCATCGAGCCGCCGGGCCAGCTTCGCTGATGAGACTCTGAAGGAATACGACACAATCAAAGACGACCAGATGTTCAGCCACGAGGTCGAGTCCTCACCTCAGCCACCGCCTCTTCGATCTGCGCCGTGAGTTCCTCGTCGGTCACGCCCGCAGCTTTGATCTGCTCACGCACTGGCGCAAACAGTTCCCTCAGCGACGGTATTTCGGCGTCGCGTTCCAGCACTTCACGCGCGTACTCTTCCAGCGTGACGCCCTTGGCAGCGGCTCGCTCGGCGATCTTAGCTTCGAGCTCGGCTGGAATGGTGATCGTCACAGTCATCGCCCATACCTCCGGTTGCCCCAGATTTCGCGGCTCACTCCTCTCAGGCTACTGGCCCGTGGAAGAGAAGGTCAAGGAAATCCTAACTCATCGGCTGGGTGATGCCAACGGCCGTCTCTCCAAGGTTTCTCTCAAAGGTTCTTCTCTTTGCGCCTTTTCCCGTTGCGGCAAAGGGCTTCGTCGCTTATCTGAACTTGTGCTTAGGTTCTGCGCTATTCCACTACGAACATTTCATTTGGGGACGAACTCCTCGGCCGCGTGCACATCCGCAGCCTACGGGGCTCTCGTGATTATGTTCCCCATGCCTCGCTCTCTGAGCAGCTCGCTGAATGCGCGGAGGTCCTTGCTCATCACTTCGTCGAGTCGCTTGCGGTGCGCCGCCAATTGCTCCTTGAACTGTGCGTGGACCTCTCGCTGCTGAGTGGTCGGGCCGAAGTCTGAACTGCTCAAGCCGTTCGCCAGATAATTAATCTTGCTGATCAGCCTTGTCGGCCATCGAACGCCGTCCTGTCCTGTCCCCGTCAGCCTCCGCTGAACCAGGTTCTCCTCGACCTCAATCAGTCTCTTGTCGAGATCGTCAGCCGCCGATTTGATGGTCGCCCCGTCCCCGCTGCTCGGCAGGAGTGATCTGATGCTATCGAGCTGGCTGCGGATGATCTCGATTTGATTGACCATGTCGGCTGCCGACTCCAGGTCTTTTCGCAAGTCGAGCAGCATCCCGTTTTGAGCTTGAATGTCCGCTTCGCTGCCGCCGGAGTTCGGGTCCTTCTTGACGATCATCGGCTGGCTCAGTTCCTGACTGCCAGTCGAGAGCTTAACCGTGTAGTTTCCCGGCGGAAGCAGCAAAGACATTCGCCCGCCGTCCGGCGCGGGTCGCCATCCTTCGGGTCCGACGCGGATCTCGGGGGCATATGCCGGGCTGGTCCTGAGCCGAATCTCCCGGGACTGCTCGCCGCGCAGGTCCCACGCGATTCGGTTGATGCCAGCGTTCTTCGGTCCCGTGAGAGTACGCACGGTCTGCCCCTTGGCGTCCTCTATTCGAATCTTTACGTCATCCTTCGATGCCGACCTCAGGTAGTAGCTGATCGATGCGCCGTATGGCGGATTCTGCCCAGCTGTTGGATCGTCGCCCTGCGAGAACGGGACCGTCGCGCCCCTGAACCGATACGCAGACCTCGGCGTGAAAAGGTAGGCGTCCGCGTCGAGTACGCTCCTGTTCATCTGCTGCAGCGGCGTAAGGTCGTCCAGAATCCAAAAGCCTCGCCCGTAGGTAGCCACGACTAGGTCATTGAAGTGCTCCTGAATCGCGATCCAATACACCGGCGCGTGCGGTAAATTGCTCTGAAGCGGCTGCCAATTCTCACCGTCGTCGAACGAAACGTAGAGCGCGTTTTCCGTGCCCAGATACAGCAAGCCTCGGCGCACCGGGTCTTCGCGAACGCAATGGGCGTAGCTGAGCATGCTGCGCGGGATGCCGTTAGTGATTGCCTTCCAGGTCTTGCCGTAGTCGCCGGTCTTATAGACGAACGGATCCCGGTTATTCACTTGATGGAAGTCCACGGTGATATACGCAGTGCCGGCGTCATAGCGAGACGCTTCAATATTGCTGACGGTGCCCCACGGCGGAAGACCCGAAATGTTTTTCGTAACGTTTGTCCAGTTCTTCCCGCCGTCGCGGGTGATCTGCACCAGACCGTCATTGGTTCCAGCCCAGAGGAGTCCTTTTTCAAGCCGCGATTCAGCGATGGCGAATACGACAGGCGCGTACTCGACTCCGATGTTGTCGCCGGTGAGCCCGCCTGAGAACCCTTGCTTGCTCTTGTCGTTCGTCGTCAGATCGGGGCTGATCAGCTGCCAGCTCTGCCCGGCGTCAGTTGTCTGGTGGACGTACTGGCTGCCAACGTAGATCTTGTTGTGATCGTGCGGCGAAATCGTAAGCGGCATGGTCCAAACGAAGCGATACTTCAATTCTGCGGCGGACCATCCGTTAGTCTGGTCGGGCCATACCTCGACATTGCGCGCCTGCCCGTTCCTAAGGTCGTAGCGCGCAACGATGCCGCCGACGCTGCCTGAGCCGGAAGCGCTCGACCAGATGATGTTGTTGTCACCCGGATCCGGAGTGGCCCAGCCGCTCTCGCCGCCTGCCACCGACTGCCACGCGCTTCGGGGAATCCCTCCGCCCCCGCCCCCGCCGCCGAAACCGCCGCCTGAGTTACTCGGCCCGCGATACGATGGTCCATCCTGCTTGTTACCGTAGACGTAGTATGGGATCTGATTGTCGACCGTCACGTGATACATCTGGGCGATGGGGAGTTGGATTCGGTTCCATGTCCGTCCGCGGGTTACGGAGATGCTTACACCGCCATCGTTCGCAACCGCCATTCGACCAGGGTTGGTTGGGTCGATCCAGATGTCGTGGTTGTCGCCACCAGGACTGCTTGCAAACTGGGCAACTCTCGCCGTCTCGCCTCCATCAAGCGAAACCGCGAACGATGCAGTCAGGTAGTAAGTTTCGTTTTCATTGTCGGGCGCTACTGCCACGTGAAAGTAATAGTGCGTGCGCCCTCCGAGGTTGCGATCGTAGTTTACAAGCCTCCAGTTCTCGCCTCCGTCGTCTGATCGCCATAGCTTACCGCGATCAGTTTCCTGACCTTTGAGCGGGACGCCGTCGCCGGTTTCGATCAGCGCATACACCCGATTCGAGTTCGTGCGTGCCATCGCGACCGTTACCTTTCCAGTCGTCCGAGCCGGGAGTCCGCGACCGGTGAGTTTTTTCCAAGTCGAGCCTCCGTCAGTTGACCTGTACAGCCCGCTGCCCGGTCCGCCGCTTTCACGACCCCACGTGTGAATTTCGAGTGGCCACATTCCCGCGAACAAGATGCGCGGGTTGTTCGGGTCCATCACAATGCTTGAGCAGCCGGTGTTCTCATCTACGAATAGCACCTTCTCCCAAGTCTTACCTCCATCGCTCGTCCGAAACGCCCCGCGTTCGGGTTGCGGACCGTAGGCATGTCCCAATGCGGCTACAAAGACAGTGTTAGGGTCCCGCGGATCGATCAGGACGCGCCCGATGCGTCCGGTCTTCTCCAGCCCCATCAACGTCCACGTCTTACCAGCGTCGTTTGATTTGTAGATCCCCTGACCGACCGAGATGTGACTGCGAATGCATGCTTCTCCGGTCCCCGCCCAAACTATATTCGGATCAGACGGCGCAACGGCGAGCGCGCCTATAGAAGAAACTGGCTGATCGTCGAAGATCGATTGCCAATGCGTGCCGCCGTCGGTTGTCTTGAAGATTCCGCCCGACGCTGCTCCGGCGTAGTACAAGTTCGGCTGCCCGGGCACACCGGCGACTGAGGTGACGCGGTTGCCCACCGGGCCGATGTAGCGATAGCGAAGCGCGCCCAATGTTTCAGAGCTGATCTGCTGGGCATACGAATGCGCGAAGGGTCCAGCCGCCAGCAAGAGGATGATCGTCGCGAAGTGTAGGATTGATTTCTTGTGGTTCATGATTGTGCCCTCTCGAAAGATTGGATTGCGCTAAACTGATTCCGAGCCGGACGGAGCCTCGTTCGACGACAAGCTTCTACTCCAAATCGGTTCGCGCGTCAATCAGCGTGAGGCCCACAAGTCTTGTCTGCTGTACCAGGCAACTGGCGAATACCATTTCGGTTCAAGGTTGGCGATGCGTTCGGCTGCGATTTGGAGGATTATCACTGATGGCAAGGGCGGTGAGAGTCGCGATTTGGTATGCGCAAAGACCTGACGCGCACCCGATTCGTTTGCAACGTGGTAAACAATTGATGCTCGCGGTATACTCGATACAATTGCGGTTCTCAAGACATCGGAGAAACGGCGATGGAACAAAACATTGAATCGGCTTCCAGCAAGCAGTTAGTTCGAGCTGCAGAGCGCTTGAGTCCGGCAGAACTTGATCGCTTTGCAGATGTAGTTGCTGCATTGCGCGCGCGGCTTCGCGCGCCAATGTTGTCGGAAGATGAATCGGCTCTCTTTTCCATCATCAACCAGGCCTTGCCGGAAGACGAGCGTCAGCGTCTCGCGGACCTTGCCGAGCGGCGATCAAATGAAATGCTGACGGCTGGTGAACACTCTGAACTGATCGAGCTTCAACAGCACCTTGAATCCATACACGCGGCTCGGGTGAAAGCACTGGCCGAGTTAGCTCAGTTGCGCGGAGTCACGCTCACCATGTTGATGGAGCAGCTAGGCATACAGCTCCCGGATCACGCCTGACATGTCTGAGAAACATGTTTCGGCCGAACTGCGACGGGCGATTCGCGATCAGGCGAATGGAACCTGCGAATACTGCCGCAGCCAGGAGCGTTTCTCGCCTCAACAGTTTTCCGTCGAACACATCAAGCCCTATTCGGCTGGTGGGCAACCGACGCAGGAGAATCTGGCTCTCTCCTGCCAGGGCTGCAATGGGCACAAGTACACGAAGCAGCAGGCGCCTGATCCTATCAATGGCGATGTTGTTGCACTGTTTCACCCGCGAAGGCAAAGATGGCGCGATCATTTCGCGTGGAGCGCTGATGCCTCACTCATTGTGGGTCTAACGCCCGCCGGACGAGCAACGGTGGAAGCGTTGCGGATGAATCGCATTGAACTGGTGAACCTGCGCGAGGTTCTTTATGCGGCGCAGAGACACCCTCCCGTTGAACCCGATGAAAAGTAGGGATCACTTTGGTCGTTAGCTCTCGCTCTTAGCTGGAGAGCTCGCCTCAACGAGTAGATTCATTTCCTGAATCCAACTCGGTTTACAGAGCCATCTTCATTCCGTTCAATAGCAACCTTATTCAGATTTAGAGTTCGAATGTACTTGGCGTTAGCTAAGTCAGCCAAAAGATAAGTATCTATTGATTCATTGCCCTGGATAGGTATATCCAGTTGTAATCCCATGAGTGGCCATAGGCTAGATACAAACGTAGCCTCTGGACCGCCATCTTCAGAGAATACAAATCCAGAAGAAATAATCCCGCACAATTCTCCATTTTCATTAAACACTGGTCCGCCGCTCATGCCCCCTTCAAATCTGGCGTTAGTTTGAAATCCTGGGAAAGGCATCCGACTGATATCGCGGCGTAGGAAATAGACCTCGATAACTGTGCCAGTGGTTATGCTAGGCCTATCACTCCATTTAATCCTTATAGTAGGAGAAGGCGGTTCCTCGTTTTCTGAAATCAGGTGCTTTACCTCAGAATTAGGATAGCCAAATCCCCAGACACCCGATCCAACTTCAGGCGGTGCTAAATTCATCATCGGGCATACAGCCCAATCATAATTCTCTGCCCTTTCCGACCCTTTCACATGAGACAAGAACAAGAGAGCAATATCAGTAAAGGGGGATGAGTAGCACTTACTTACAGACCAAAGAGCACCCACTGTACCTCCTTCAAGGACATTGGCTGCAAGCACAGAGCATCTTCCGAAACGTTCTTCATAGTCCTCAACCATGTGTTTGGCGGTAACTGCTAATCTAGGCCCAATTATCGTTGCTGTCCCAGAGGGGAACCAGTGACCGTCAGCTACTGACATTAAGGCTAATGTAAACTCCCTCATAATGTCATCAGGTTGAGCAGCTTGGAATAGTGGTTCTCGAGGGTTGGAATCCATAATCCTCCGTGGTTCAGGGCAGTCCCTTATACTTATGAAGCTATCTTGCAAAATCATATCACCTAATGTCTCATCGGGGTGTCGAACAGGATGCCGGACATGCGTCACACTTTGGCGTCAGTTATCCGTCCAAAAACATCCTTGATGACAACGCGGCTTTTTATGAACCGCTCGGTAGCAGCCCAGGCGCGCGCGCTGCGTTCCCGTTCGGTGATGACCTCGTCAAGCGCCCGATCGATAGTCTCCGCGTCGCTCTTAGTTCCGAGCAGCCTTCGAGCGCGCTTAATCTTGTTTTCATCGAGGGCGTAACGTTTTGGTCTTGCGGTAAGGTTTCGCACGATCGATTATCTCCTTTTGCGAAATGATATGGCCAAACACGAACTTTAGCTATGACTGTCTCGGCGAGCGCTGAAAACGGCTTAGATCTAGCGCCGCTAACCGACTGGATTCAGTCAACCCTTAGATTGATGGAATCGCAGAGCGAAAACAATCGCGCTGCCAATCCCGTAGGGATGACCTGTCGATAGCTCGCGATAGGGCGTTGTTCCGGGGCTCCTTTAGGAGCTACCTTCTGTTGGCCTAAACCACGCCGGCGGGGAGAGGCGGCTCCTAAAGGAGCCCGCTAGTCTGCGGCGGCTGTTGCTATCGAGAGGTCATCCCTACGGGATTAACCGTGAAGCTCCGCTTATTCCAAACTTGAATCTTTTGAATTTTACATCTCGACGCCTCCTTGTTATTGTCACCTTCTGATAATCGACACGCTTGAGTGTCTCAAGGATCTTTCGATGAACCTGCTTGCGCGCGCTTACCGTTCTTCCCTCGGAAAGAAGTACATCATGGCGATCACCGGGTTCCTGCTGTTCTTATTCGTGATCGTTCATATGCTCGGCAATCTTCAGGTCTATCTCGGACCGGAGCCGATGAATGCATACGCCGCTCTTCTCAAATCTAAGCCGGCGCTGTTGTGGAGCGCGCGCGTGGGGCTGTTCATCATCGCCGTGCTGCATATCGTGTCCGCACTTCAAATAGCTGCTGAAAACCGAGCGGCGCGGCCTCAGGCTTACGAAGAAGGTAAGCCCATCGCGACTTTGGCGTCGCGCACAATACTCCTGAGCGGCTTGATCATCTTCGCGTTCATCGTCTATCACCTTATGCACTTCACGGTGGGAGTCACGAATCCCGATTTCATGGAGTTTCACGATCCGCTGGGACACCACGATGTTTATCGAATGACGGTCGAGGGCTTTCGCAATCCGTGGGTCTCTGCGTTCTATATCATCTCGATGGGGCTGTTGTGTTTGCACATGAGCCATGGCGTATCGAGCCTTTTCCAGTCGCTGGGAATCAGGCGCAAGGCAACGGTCGCCGCGTTCAATCGCTTCGCGCAGATTTCGGCGATCGTGGTTTTCATCGGCAACTGTTCGATTCCCATATCGATCCTTGCGGGAGTCGTGAAGGTAGAGTTGGGCTAAGCTCCCGCGGTTTCGGGTTCAGAGTTCCGGGTTAACCCTGAACCACGAACCCTGAACCCTGAACCGAGTGCGCTGAGACTACCGGAACGAGGCATGACACGTAACTGATCACTATGAAACTTGACGCGAAAATACCTTCCGGTCCGCTCGCTCAGAAGTGGAGCAAGCACCGCCACGATATCAAGCTGGTCAACCCGGCCAACAAGCGAAAGTTCGATGTGATCGTTGTCGGCTCTGGGCTCGCGGGCGGTTCTGCTGCCGCAACGCTTTCCGAGTTGGGCTACAAGGTGAAATGCTTTTGCTTTCAGGACAGCCCCCGGCGAGCGCACTCCATCGCCGCTCAAGGCGGCATCAACGCCGCGAAGAACTATCAGAACGACGGCGACAGCGTCTACCGCTTGTTCTACGACACGATCAAAGGCGGCGACTTCCGATCACGCGAAGCAAACGTCTACCGTTTGGCCGAGGTCAGCGTCAACATCATCGACCAATGCGTAGCTCAGGGAGTTCCGTTCGCTCGCGAGTACTCGGGCTATCTCGCCAACCGGTCGTTTGGCGGCGCGCAGGTCTCGCGCACTTTTTACGCGCGAGGTCAGACGGGTCAGCAGTTGCTGCTCGGAGCTTATCAAGCGCTCGCCAAACAGATCGAAGCGGGCGGGGTGAAGATGTACCCGCGCGCCGAGATGCTCGATCTGGTGATGATCGATGGTCACGCGAAGGGAATAGTTGTAAGGGATCTGGTAGCGGGCGAGATCACCTCGCACGCAGCGGACGCCGTGGTGCTTGCAACCGGTGGATACGGCAACGTGTTCTTTCTTTCGACCAACGCCAAAGGCTGCAACGTGACCGCGATCTGGCGCGCTTACAAACGAGGCGCGCTGATGGCCAATCCGTGCTTCACTCAGATTCATCCGACTTGCATTCCGGTTACCGGCGATCATCAGTCAAAGCTCACGTTGATGTCTGAATCCTTGCGCAATGACGGCCGCGTGTGGGTGCCTAAGAAAAAGGGCGACACCCGGCCGCCAAACGAGATCCCGGAAGACGATCGCGACTACTACCTCGAGCGCAAGTACCCGGCTTATGGGAACCTCGCGCCTCGGGACATCTCATCGCGTGCCGCGAAGGAAGTTTGTGACGAAGGCCGAGGAGTCGGCCCGGGTGGCCGCGGCGTCTATCTGGATTTCCACAATGCGATCCAGCGGTTCGGCTTGAACGTGATCCGCGAGCGCTATGGAAACCTGTTCGAAATGTACGAGCGCATCACCGGCGAAGACGCGTACACGACGCCGATGCGAATCTACCCGGCGAGCCACTACACGATGGGCGGATTGTGGGTCGATTACAACTTGATGAGCACAATCCCCGGCCTGTATGTGATCGGCGAAGCGAACTTTTCAGACCACGGCGCGAACCGCCTCGGGGCAAGCGCATTGATGCAGGGGCTCGCCGATGGTTACTTCATCCTGCCTTATACGATCGGTGATTACTTTGCGACTGAGAGGCCGGTCAAACCGTCACTCGATCATCCGGAGTTCAAGAAGGTTGAAGAAGAAGTCGCCGAGCGGACAAAGAAGTTTCTGTCCGTCAAAGGCCGCCGCACGGTCACTGAGTTTCACCGGGAGCTGGGAAAGTTGATGTGGGACAAATGCGGGATGGCTCGCAACGAAGCCCGGCTGAGGGACGCTCTTGAAAGGATTCCGGCGATGAGGCAGGAGTTCTGGGAAGACGTGAACGTTCTGGGCGACGGAAACGAGTTGAACCAGTCACTCGAATATGCCGGCCGAGTAGCTGACTTCATGGAGTTCGCGGAGCTTCTGGTTTACGACGCGTTGAAGCGTGACGAATCGTGCGGGGCTCACTTTCGAGAAGAGCATCAAACCCCGGACGGCGAAGCGAGGCGCGACGACGAGAACTACTCCTACGTCGCAGCTTGGGAATATCAGGGAGTGGACACGCGCCCGATTCTACATAAGGAACCCCTGGTCTACGAAGAAGTCCATCTGGCGCAAAGGAGCTACAAGTAGGAATGAACCTCACGTTACGTGTGTGGAGACAAAAAAACTCGACGACGCAAGGGCAGTTTGTCGAGTACGAGGCTGACGACATCTCGCCCGACATGTCCTTTCTGGAAATGCTCGACGTCGTAAATGAAGGCTTGATCAAGCACGGCGAAGACCCGATCGCGTTCGATCACGATTGCCGCGAGGGAATCTGTGGGACTTGCGGAATGGTCATCAACGGAATCGCGCATGGACCGCTGGGGGCTACCACCACTTGCCAGTTGCATATGCGCCACTTCAGAGACGGGCAGGCGATTGCGATTGAGCCGTGGCGCGCGCGACCGTTCCCGGTGATCAAAGATCTGGTCGTCGACCGCAGCGCATTTGATCGGGTCATTCAAGCCGGAGGCTACATCTCCACGAGGACCGGAGGAACACCTGACGGTAATGCGATTCCGATATCTAAGCCGGATGCCGATCTTGCAATGGACGCGGCCGCTTGCATCGGGTGCGGCGCGTGCGTGGCGGCTTGCAAGAATGCTTCGGCGATGCTGTTCGTCGCGGCGAAGGTATCCCACCTGAATATACTTCCGCAGGGCAAACCAGAGAAGGACCGCCGCGTGCTGAACCTGGTGAGAGCGATGGACGCGGAAGGCTTTGGCAACTGCACGGTGATGGGCTCGTGCGAAGCCGTCTGCCCGAAAGAAATCAGCCTCGATTTCATTTCGCGCATGAACCGGGATTATCTCGGGGCCTTGTGGCGAAACAGATAGTTGGGCCGTCAAACAATCAGTCGGTGCCCTAGCGTTAGGGAAAAAAGTGAGGTAGAACTAATCTATAGTTGGTAGAGAAAGAAGCAATTGCTAATATTGAAAACAATACGAAGGTAACGACAAACCATGACCCAGATTGATAAGAATGAAATGTACAAATTACTCATCGCGGTCAGAGAAGGCGGAGCAGCGCAAAGGGTAGAAGGATTTATCATCTTCAATACAAATGGCCCGCCGGTATGGTCCTTTGCGAATGAGGTTTTTGACGAGGCTGTGAAATCAGGCTATCTAACTTCTGAGCCTTTCACAGCAGAAACGCCTGACCAGCCAATAGATATGCTGAAGCTAAAACTAACTGAAGAAGGAAAGAGATTTCTTGAAGCCTGAGTTGTATGGTTATGGCATCAAGAGCAAGTAATGATTGAATACTAAGCGCTAATTACTACTTGGCAAGACAGTCGGTCCAACAATCGGTTTGACCGTAGCCGCGCGAGCGAGTTTCGTATGCCTTAGAATGAAGCAAAGTGAGTAAGGAGCTATATCATGGCAACAGTTGTAAGCCAGCCCGAAAGACTGGTGATTCTCGACAGAGTGACCTGGGACACCTACGAGCGTCTGATCGCTGAACACGGAGAGAGAAGCGGCACGCGCTTCACTTACGATGAGGGGGTGCTCCAGATCATGGTCGTATCGTCCCGTCACGAAGAGCGCAACCGAACCCTGGCACTTCTCGTTGAGGTGCTAGCTGAGGAGATGGAGATTGACCTGCGCCGACTCGGCTCGATGACTTGCAAACGGAAAGATTTGCAGAAAGGGTTCGAACCCGACTCCTGTTTCTACATCCAACATGCAGACGCCGTGACCGGAAAGGAAAAAATCGACCTCAAGGTTGATCCGCCGCCCGATCTCACAATCGAGGTAGACATCACGAGCGACTCGCTCAACCGGCTCCCCATTTTCGCCGCTGTGGGCATACCAGAAGTGTGGCGCTTCGACGGGACAACCCTGACCATCTTTCGACTCGAGACGGGACGTTACCTCGAAACTCCCAACAGTATGGCCTTCCCCGCTCTCAACGCCGAGGTCGCTACTCAATTCCTTGAGGATAGCAAAGAGCTGAAAAGCACAGCGTGGCTGCGTCAGGTCCGAGCTTGGGCGCGCGCGCAGAAGAGCTAAGGCGTCTCCTAAACAAACAGGCCTGATGCAAGCGGCGCCAATCCCACCCACTGCCGAGACTGTGCCAAAAGTGCGTCGGATACCATCGTGCTTTAGCCGATGGAGGTTCAGCTTTAGCCTAACAGGCGACTTGCGACTCAAGGATACCATCGTGCTTTAGCCGATGGAGTTTCAATTTCAACCGTTACCGATGGCAAGAATGTGCTTCTTTTCCCGCGCACAAGACCCTTTTGGGCTGACCGGGCAACCTCGCTCTTGCTTCGCGCATCCTCCCAACGCTGAGCCGCACCGCGGCGGCTCATTTACACGAACCGCTCAACAAACTCCGGAGGAAAGTAAATGCGAAAGAAACTAGCTAGTCTCTTGCTAATGCTCTCCCTCTTCGGGCTGGCGATGCCGGTGGCAGCGCTGGCCCAGAACAGAGATGACTACAGAGGAATAATAAGGCGCGACAGGAATGGAGTCCGCATAGGCGATAGCCGAATCGCGCTGTTCGACGGTCCGGGCATTCTGAACTACCACCAGAAGCACAGATGGATGTCAGGCCCGGGCGGAGCCGCTACGGTCATCGGGATCGGCGCCGGTGCTGGAGCCGTGACCGGCGGTGTAGTCAAAGGAAAGAAGGGAGCGGTGATCGGAGCGGCTGTCGGCGCGGCTGCCGCTACGGGTCTCTGGCTGTACAAGAATCGAACCGAGAAACGCCGAATCTTCTGAAGCCGTTCTTTTGGCGGTCGTTTGATCTAAGCGAGCAACCTCGCTTGAACAGGTCAAACACATGGATCCATGTGGCTGAATTGACGGGGCTGACCATCTTGCCACAGGTCAGCCCCGTTCCCTTTTGTACCTCTTCAAGCGACGTCGCAATTTTTGAAGGGTTTCGACGCTGCGGGCCGCCGGTCTTGCCCAAAAAAGTCTAACTCGCCAGAATCGCCCGGTACACCTCAGAGTCAACGTTGCCGCCGCTTATCACGCAACACACTCGGCTATCGCGAAAGAAATCCGGCTCTGTGAGCAGCGCCCCGATTGCAAGCGCCCCAGTCGGCTCCGACTTCAGGTTCGCAAGCCCAAACAGCAGCCGCACCCCTTCCTTGATGTTCGCTTCGGGCACTTCGACGATCGTTGCCAATCCGTCTTTTAGCACAGCCCAATTGTGAAGACCGACGCTCACCGTGCGCGCGCCGTCGGCGATCGTCTGAGGCTCGGTCTCGTTCACAACGATGTGCCCCGCCCGAAGCGAACGCGCCGCGTCATTAGCCATCAGCGGTTCAGCGCCAACGACCTTTGCGCTACTGCCTCCCGCGCCAAGCCCGTTGATGATTCCCGAAGTAAGCCCTCCGCCTCCTACTGGAGCTACAACGAAATCAAACCCGGGGCTCAATGCTGCAAGCTCGGCCCCCAGACTTGCGTTGCCTTCGATGACCAGCGGATCGTCATAAGCGCTCGCGAGGTAGGCATCTGGATTGTCGCTGCCAAGTTCGGCCACTCGCCCCGCACGGCTCTTCTCTTTCACGTCGATCAAGTCAACCACGCCGCCGTACTCGCGCACCGCGTCAATCTTCACTTGAGCCGACGTCGATGGCATAACGATTACGCAGGACTTGCCCAGAATCGAACACGCATAGGCCATTGCCTGCCCGAAGTTTCCGGATGAAGCAGTGATGATCTTACGCTCGCGTACTTTCGAAGCGAGATTGTAGGCGGCGCGAAACTTGAAGCTGCCCGTGTGCTGAAAGGTCTCGGTCGCGATTGTTAGCTTGATACTCAGTCGCTTAGAGAGACGGGGAGCTTCGATGATTGTAGTCTTGCGGACTACTTCGGTCAGAGATCGAACCTGCGGTTGAGCTTGATTCATGGTCATCAACTATAACAACGACTCGGCGCTCCGGCAAAAACTCGGATTAGCACACATCCAGGGTTTGCCTTCCTCGGAGGGCGGAGCCCATCGACAGAGCGAGCGGCGCAGCCGAAGTCCCATTTTAAATCAAACAGCGACGGATCCTCGCGGACCAGGTTCGTGGGCATCGGTTCAGTCCGTGTTCCAGGTCGCCGCTTCGTGCAATAATCTGCTAGATGTTCGCCGAAGCGGCAGTTCCAGTCTACGTCAGACAAACATTCACTTATCGACTGCCGGGTGATATGGCGTCGCGAGCAAGCGTGGGCTCTCGCGTGCTGGTGCCGTTCGGGAAAAAGTTTCTCACCGCCTTTATCGTCGATCTCCACGAAAGCATGCAAAGCGATGTCGACGAATCAGACATCAAGGACGTCGAAGAACTCCTCGATGAATCACCCATAATCACGCGCGAAATACTGGAGCTGACTCACTGGGTTTCTGATTACTACTTCGCGCCGTGGGGCGAGTGCCTGAGAGCCGCCTTGCCCGCAGGCGCAACCTCCATCAGCGAGCAAGTGCTGTCCCTTACCGAAGCCGGCCGCACCGCGCTTGCTGACGGTCGAGATGCACGTCACTCGTCGTCGAAGCAGCGGGCGCTCGAGCTTGTCGCCGAAGAAGGCTTTCTTCCATCACGGCAGCTCGAGCGCGAGTTGCCGAAGCCGCGCGCGGCCGCGCTCATGCGCCAGCTTGCGCGCGACGGGCTCATCAGCGTTTCCCAGCGGATCGCCGAGACGCGCATGAAGCCGAAGCTTCAAAACGTCGTGCGATTGACTGCCCAGGGGTTGGGGGCTGGGGGTTGGGGCCCAGGCGGCACGGCAAAAGACAACGCATCGGGTAGGCGTACTGCTGCCAACCCCCAAGCCCCAACCACCATCCCCCAACAAGAGAAACCCCTCAACGAAAAACAGCTACGCGTCATCGAAGTGCTAACTGCTGAAAGCGAGGGCATACCTTTCAGCGAACTGCTCGAAACTGCCGACGTGTCGTCCTCCGTCGTTCGCACGCTCGAGAAGCGTGGCGTGGTTGAAGTGTTCGCGCGCGAAGTCCGCCGCGACCCGCTCGCTCACATCACTCAAGAGGCGGACGCCGCTGTCACGCTCACCGGAGAGCAGCAACACGCTCTCGATCAGGTAGTGGCCAAGATCGATGACCGTCAGTACTCGACCTTCCTTTTGCACGGGGTTACTGGAAGCGGCAAGACCGAAATCTACATCCGCGCAATGCGTGAAGCCGTCAACCGGGGACTGACGGCGCTCATGCTTGTGCCTGAGATTTCACTGACCCCGATCTTCTCTCGACGACTGAGAGCGCACTTCGGTGAAGCTGTTGCCATTCTTCACTCGAGCCTCGCTGAGGGCGAGCGCACGGATGAGTGGCGGCGAATCAAAGACGGCGACGCGCGGGTGGTCATCGGAACTCGCTCGGCGGTGTTTGCCCCGCTCGAAAAGCTTGGCGTCGTCATAGTCGACGAAGAGCACGACGGCTCTTACAAACAGGACGAGACGCCGCGCTACCATGGCCGCGACACCGCGATTATGCGAGCCTCGCAAGCCGGAGCCGTCGTCGTGCTGGGTTCCGCAACGCCTTCGCTCGAGTCGTTCCACAACGCTCACGCGGGCAAGTACACCTACCTTCGGCTTCAAACTCGCTATGGAGATCGCGCGCTCGCTGAAGTCAAAACCGTCGATATGCGCGAAGTCTTCAAACGCCACGGCAAAGCTCAAACATTATCCGATGAGTTGAAGACGGCGATCGCCGAAACGTTCGCGAGAGGCGAGCAGTCGATGATCCTGTTGAACCGGCGCGGCTTCTCTTCGTTTCTTCTATGCCGGTCGTGCGGGCTTGCGATTCACTGTCCAAATTGCGATGTGACGCTGACCTATCACCGGTACAACTCGAGCTTGCAGTGTCACTATTGCAACTACATCAGGCCGGTGCCGCGCGTGTGCGATGCGTGCGAAGGCGAATACATCCACTACGTCGGTCTGGGAACGGAGCAGCTCGAAGCGCAACTCCAAGAGATGTTTCCCGAGATGAACATTGCGAGGCTCGATCGGGATACGACACGAAGGCGCGGCAGCTTCGAGCAGATCATAATGGAGTTCGCGGGCGGCGGGATCGACTTGCTGGTAGGCACGCAGATGATCGCCAAGGGTCACGACTTTCACAACGTGACCTTGGTAGGGGTCGTCTCGGTTGACGCAGGACTCGGGCTACCGGATTTTCGGGCAGCCGAAAGAACGTTTCAGTTGCTCACTCAAGTAGCAGGCCGCGCTGGCAGAGGCGACCGGCCCGGCCGAGTGATAATTCAGACCTATCATCCCGAGCACTATTCGCTGGTGTGCGCGCGAGATCAAAACTACGAAGAGTTTTACCGCCGCGAGATTGTTTTTCGCCGCATGATGCACTACCCGCCGTTCTCTGCGTTGATCAACGTATTAATCCACGACAAGGATTATGATCGCGCGAACAACACGGCGATGGACTTCGCCCGCGAGCTGCGCGAAGCGGCTAAGGGTTCAGGCCTGCGAGTGCTTGGGCCAGCGCCTGCGGCGATATCACGAATCAGAGGCGAGTACCGGTTTCAAGTCTTGATCAAAGCTCAGAGCCGTGCCCGTGCCCGCGAAGCGTTGGACTGCGCGATGGACCGAGTAACGGTCGCCGGTCACAACCCGCGCTCAATCTCCGTTGAAGTCGATCCGATGAACTTGATGTGAAGTTGGATATCGTGTCTAGCGGGCTGGCGAAGAACCGATTGTGCCACGAAGACTCGAAGCCCCAAAGCCGCACCAAATCACCGAGTACGAAACTAGCGCGCTTCGTGATGCTTAGTGCCCTGGTGTCTTGGTGGCGAGGGGTGGTTGTCTTCCGCAAACCTGCTAAGGCAACGAACCCTGAGGCACGAGCCAGGGATGAACGTCGATCACTAATCTCCCCGCCTTGACTGCCGGGTCGCTTTCAGCCAGCGCTTTGGCCTCCTCAATAGAGTTAACCTTGAACACAAACACACCGGCGTAGTCGCCAGCGTTCTCGAAGGGACCGGCAATCACCAGCTTGCCTGAGCGCGCCATGCTGTTGATGTGTGCCATGTGATCCGCTTGTAGCTTGTCTGTTTCGGGTGTCCGCTGGGCAGTCCATTTCGGGCCGCGGCGTAGGAAAGCAAAATAGTAAGTCGTCATCTTTAGTGGCTGCTCGGGCGGCTTCATGATTCCCTTTGCGGCCCACCACTTCAGTACTTCAACCGAAAAGCCTGCTGCTTTCACCAGGGGATCCGCTTCCTCGAGCGCTCGCGCCTCCTCCAGAGACGAAGCGTTGAGCACGAACACTCCTGCGATTCGAGTGTCGTCAGTGAAACGACCAGCGATAGCCGCCTTGCCGCTGGCCATGAGATTTTGCACGTGTTTGAAATGGGCTTGCACAACCTGTTGTTCAGGCCACTGGCCGGTCCAGTTCTGCGGTTTGACAAGCAAGCACAAATAAAAGGTCCCCATCTCGGTCTTGGGGTCCTGTGCGTTCGTATTGGGTGCGCGCGCCGTTGAGATCGCCGCCAAACAACAGAGAATAGCCGCGACCGTAATCAGTTTCCCCAGGCTTGATCTCAACCTCACGCCGAGCCAGAGTTTCGACATCTGTAAATCTCCTTCGTTAATTGCTGTCCCGCTATTCTATTAACCGTTTGCCGCGCTTTCTTTATCCGTCGACAAGATGCTGCGCTTGAGCCGGACAGAATCTTGTCTGGCCATTATCGGTTCGGCGCTCGACCCTGGCAACCAAAAGTGTTTATGATTCGCGCCGAACAGATTCTCCGGTTACGCTTTGCGTCGGAGGCAGAATGGATCACGAAGGTCACCGCCATCACCTCATTCAAATTCTTCAAGGCGCATATTCAGGCGAGCTTGCCGCCGGGTTCGCATATCGCGGTCACTGGAAGTCTGCTAAGAACCCAGACGAGCGGGCGGCAATTCAGAAGATCGAGCGCGAAGAATGGAGCCATCGCAAGCGCGTCGGTGAGATGCTCGCGAGCCTGGGCGCCGCGCCCCCGAAATTCCTCGAAGCTAAGTTATGGCTAATCGGGCGAACCATCGGCTTTGCTTGTCACGTGACAGGCTGGTTTCTGCCGATGTATTTCGCGGGAAGACTCGAGAGCGGGAACGTCATTGAGTACGAGGTGGCCGCTTCGCACGCAGGCGCGCTGGGCTTGAGAGAGTTCGAAGCCGATCTGCTGGTGATGGCCGGCGTCGAAAAAGAACACGAACTTTTCTTCGCGAGGGTCATCACAGGACACCGGCTATTGCCGCTCATATCAAGACTCTTTGGCTGGGCTCAGACTTCTGACGATGAACGGAGCGCTGCACCAAAGAGCCCCTCTCCTGAAGCTGCAGATTGACCTCTCTCACTTGAGCTTGAATGCAGTTCTCAAGAACTCCTTCACGCCCTCTCCCCCGGTGATGCTAAGCCAAACAGGCTCGTCTTGCCGGCCGACCTCAAGCTCGAAACGAAAGAACGAACAACACACTCGCTCGAGACCAATGAACTCAGCAATCGCGAGAATGTTCTCTTTTGTCCCCGGCAGTCCTACAGCGTAGCCGTTGGACAACTCGCGAACGCTCTCGGCTTTCGAGAACAGTTGCTTGTGCAGCTCTTGTTGTCGTAATCGTTCTGCCGAAGTCAACCCGAGAAGATTGCAAGCGATTGGTGGATCGGTCATTGACTTGCTCTCCGTCTTACCCTGTTGCGCGGGCCGTCCTTTGCCGGTCTGTTTCTGTTGCGCAGAAGCCAAAGCCGGTACCAGCAGCGTTACGCCGACCGCCGCCAGCAGGGCGATTCTTACGGCTGTAATCCAGTTGTGCATAGCGTTCTCCTTACGTTTTCGGTTCATTTCGATCAAACAGCTTAATAAACACGCACGCGGGGAACTGCTCGGCGCAATCGCAGCGGCTCAGGCCATGATGAATCGCCTCGCGCATCGATTGAAGCTGGCGGATCTTCTCGTCTATCGCATTGAGTCTGGCCTCGGCGAGCGCCCGCATCTCAGCAATCGTGTGAGCACCGTCGTCCCGCATATCAAGCAGCGATTTTATCTCGGTGAGAGTGAATCCCAGTCCCTTGGCTTGCTTTACGAACCGAATCGACATCACCGCGTCTTCGCTATAGTCGCGGTAACCCGATGCGCGGCGCCCCGGTTTCTTGAGCAGCCCGAGCCGCTCATAAAGACGAACGGTTTGAACATTGACTTCCGCTTGCGCCGCTACTGAGCCGATCCTCATTCGAAACCTCTTTCGGGTAAAATGGTATTATCAACCTTGTACCTAAGTATAGAGTCAAGAAGATTCTGCTGGAACCTTTCAGAGTTCAACCTTTAAGTTGCTCGTTCGAGAGCAGGCAAGCTAAAGCTTGAACTCTGAACGTCAGCGATCAACAGTCCGTGCTCGATGAGAGAGCAGAGATGAGTCTGAGTTGACGATAGTGATATCCGAATGATTCGCGTTCGCTAGTCGCGTTCAGAGAGACCTTGAAGCGGAGTCGAGTTTGCTGACTCGACGCTGGCCACTATCCTGCGAAGGATCTCGGGAAGCTTCTTATCATCAACCCATCGCACTACTACAACGAGATCGTGAACCGGATCCACGAAAGAGATGTTGGTGCCGGCGCCGAGAGCCGCGAAGCTGCGAGCCGGCACGCCGGAGTACATCTTCTCGCCTGTGTTCAGCCACCACATGTACCCGTAGTCCTGCTTCAACTCACACGGCGTAGTGGCCATCGCAATCCACTTCTCTGAAATCAACTGCCGGTCCTTCCACTTTCCGCCGCGAAGGAACAGATATCCAAACCGCGCCAGGTCGCGAGAGCTGATCCACATTCCTCCGCCCCAGTGACCGCCACCGCTCACCGACTTTATGGTTTTGCCGTCGATCACAACGTCCGAGTTGCGGTAGCCATTCCATTGCCAGCCGTCGGAAGCGCCGATAGGATCCATGATCATTTCCTTGAGCACCGTCGGAAGCGGCCGCTTCCAGACTCGCAGAGACGACAGCGCCACTCGGTTGACGCGCACGTCGTTGTATTCCCAGAAGCTACCATGCTCTTGAAGCTGGCGGTCGCGCCCGCGCCTCCGGTCAAAGGTATCGGGCTTGTCCCACAGTGTGCCCTCCCATTCGCTGGTCTGCTGAAGCGACTCGTGCCAGGTGATAGCCGAGTTGTGCGTGCTGTCGTACCCGCCATCCTTGACGTACTTCCCCACGGCATCGCTGATGCTCTTGATCAAGCCCCGATCGAAGGCCAGCCCCACGGTCGTCGACACGAAGCTCTTGGCCACGCTGAACGACATATCGACTCGCCGCGTGTCCCCGAACTCCGCGACGATGTAGCCGTGTCTCAGGACCACGACGTTGATGGGCGCACGCTCTTTGGTCGGACCAACGATTTCACCCGAGCGCTCGGAGGCCACTCTCCTGGTTATGTACTCGAGCGGGTCCTTGCCGAAGACCGTCGTTTCGCTTGCGCGCGCGAACTGCATCGCGTCTTCAAGCTTGGCGCTATCCATGCCGACTTCTTCAGGGCGCTTGTGCTCCCAACCGTCGCCCGGCGGCGGATAGTACGCTCCTCGGCTCGACTGCTTCGACTCGTCGATGTCGACAGCCAGGAGCCGTTTGGGCTCATGTCCGACAGGAATCGTTGCGACAACCTTCTTGGTGCGCGCGTCGATCGCCGAAACGGTGTCGTCGAGCTGATTGCTCACCCACACCTGACGGCCATCCGAAGTGATGGTGATCCAGTTCGGGACACGGCCCACATCGATTTTCGCGAGCTGTTTCAGATCCGGCACTGAAAAGGCGTAAATCGCCTTGCCTGCCATGCTTGTCACGTACAACTCGCGCTCGTCGGGTGTGAGCGCGAGCCCATGCGTGAGAGTGTCGTACGGCGGTATTACAGTTCCCGGGGGCAACGCGGGCAGCTCCACTCGGCGAATCGTCTTTCCTTCTTTCAGGTCGACCACCACGAATCCGTGCAACTTGGACAGCGCGACATACGCGAGCTTTTCGTCTCTGCGAAGCGCTATTGGGCGGACCCAGTCACCCGGCGCGATCTCATTGATCTGCTTGTGCGTAGCTGTGTCGTATATCGTGATTCGCGAGCCCGCCATTGAGCCAAGATAGAGGCGCCGCCCGTCGGCCGAGACGTACGTGTTGTGCGGCCACGCGGGCGCCTTCATCCGGTCGATCACCTTCATCGTGGTTGTATCCACTACGTCGATCGCTGCATCGTTGCGCAGCGGCACGAAGACCTTACGGCCATCCCGGGTGATCGACACTTCATTCGGCGTGCGCCCCACCTTCACACGCCACTTAATCTGATTGGTCGCGATGTCCACCGCCACCAATTCGTCGGTCCCTTCTACGCTGATGTATAGCGTGCGGCGATCGGGTGAGGCGATCACGCCGTGGGGGTTTGCGCCGACTTTGATCGAGCCGACGACTTTCATCGTCGCGGGATCGATGACGGTGACGTCGTCGCCTTTGGAGTTGGTGACGTACACACGCGTAGTTCGGCGATCGGCGGCGGCGGCGGCCGATGCAGCCAGGAAAACCAGGGCGATGGCGATAAGGGCGAGCTTTGATGGTTTCATAGCGGCCACATAATACACGAAACCGGACCTGGTTTGAACATGGCCAGCCGCTTCAATCTTGGTTGGTTAGTTGCGCGCGGGTGGAAGACCCGAGTGAATAAGCAACCACTTTTGAGCCGTTCAGCAAGTCCGGTCGATACCATCGGGCTTCAGCCGATGGAGCTTCACCTTCAACCTAACGGGCAAGCAT